>NZ_BAAABW010000002.1:33962-223985 GCF_039521185.1 Streptomyces blastmyceticus
CGGCCAGGGACGGGCGGACCGCCTCCGCTTGCGGCAAGGGTCAGCGGGCGGCGGCCACCCGCTTCTTGAGCTTCTCGTCCAGCGCGTCCAGGAACTGCTCCGTGGTCAGCCACGGGGCGTCCTTGGAGATCAGCAGCGCCAGGTCCTTGGTCATCTGACCGCCCTCGACGGTCTCGACGCACACCCGCTCCAGCGTCTGCGCGAACCCGGTGACCTCGGGCGTGCCGTCCAGCCTCCCCCGGTGGGCGAGGGCCCGGGTCCAGGCGAAGATCGACGCGATCGGGTTGGTCGAGGTCGGCCTGCCCTGCTGGTGGTGGCGGTAGTGGCGGGTGACCGTGCCGTGCGCGGCCTCGGCCTCCAGGGTGCGGCCGTCGGGCGACATCAGGACCGAGGTCATCAGGCCCAGCGAGCCGAAGCCCTGCGCGACGATGTCGGACTGCACGTCGCCGTCGTAGTTCTTGCAGGCCCAGACGTAGCCGCCCGGCCACTTCAGCGCCGAGGCGACCATGTCGTCGATCAGCCGGTGCTCGTAGGCCAGCCCCGCCCGCTCGAAGTCCGCCCGGAACTCGGCGTCGAAGACCTCCTGGAAGAGGTCCTTGAACCGACCGTCGTACTTCTTCAGGATCGTGTTCTTCGTGGAGAGGTAGACGGGGTAGTTCCGGTCCAGGCCGTAGCGGAACGAGGCGCGCGCGAAGTCGCGGATCGAGTCGTCGTGGTTGTACATCCCGAGCGCCACCCCCGGCCCCGGGAACTCGTGCACCTCCAGCTCGGTCGGCTCCGAGCCGTCCTTCGGGGTGAAGGTCATGGTGAGGGTGCCGGGGCCGGGGACCTTGAAGTCGGTCGCGCGGTACTGGTCGCCGAAGGCGTGACGGCCGACGACGATCGGCTCGGTCCAGCCCGGCACCAGCCGCGGCACGTTGGCCATGAGGATCGGCTCGCGGAAGATCACCCCGCCGAGGATGTTGCGGATCGTGCCGTTGGGCGAGCGGTACATCGCCTTCAGGCCGAACTCCTCGACCCGCGCCTCGTCCGGCGTGATCGTCGCGCACTTCACCCCGACGCCGTACTCCTCGATGGCCCTGGCGGCGTCGACCGTCACCTGGTCGCTGGTGGCGTCGCGGTGCTCGATCCCCAGGTCGAAGTACTTCAGCTCGACGTCGAGGTACGGAAGGATCAGCTTGTCCTTGATGAAGGACCAGATGATGCGGGTCATCTCGTCGCCGTCGAGCTCGACGACGGGGTTGGCAACCTTGATCTTGGCCATGGGGAGATCTTCGTCCCGCACGCCCGCCCAGTCACGTCTCCCACGCGCGCGCTTTCCGCTGTGTGCGGCCGTCCCTGCACCGTACGGGCTCGGTGGGGCGGTGGCTTTCGGCCTGTGCGGGGATCGCGGCCGCATCAGCCGCCTCAAGCCCGTCCGGCGATTGAGGACACCGCCGCGCAGCGGTGGTGCGGAACAGTGCGGCCCGCAGACGACGACGCGGCCCGGACACCGACCGCCGACTCACACCGTGAAGTGCAGTACGTCCTCCAGGAGCGGGATCTTCACCCAGGCGTGCGGCTGCGCCATCAGCGTCAGCAGGACGATCGCCAGGCCGAGACCGCCGTACGTGAGCATGTCGGTGAACCGCGAGCGCACGGCCAGCATGCCCACCGACGGCAGCGCCCAGCGCAGCGCAGCGCCGCCGAGCATCGCCAAGCCGACCAGCAGCGTCCCGACCCGGAAGACGTCGAACGCGACGAGCAGCAGGCCCAGGCCCGTCACCCCCAGCACGGCCAGCAGCGGCCACTGGCGCGCGGGCGCCGGGGCGTCACCGGGGGCCGCGCGCCCGCCCCCCTCGGGGCGGGCGGTGTCCCGGGTGAGCTGGAAGCGGCGCGACTTGCCGGGGCCCGGGCCCGTCTCAGCCCGCATTGCCGATCCCGGCGGCGCGCTCCGCGGCCTCCACGACGTTGACCAGCAGCAGCGCGCGGGTCATCGGGCCGACGCCGCCGGGGTTCGGGGAGATCCAGCCGGCCACCTCGGAGACGCCCGGGTCCACATCGCCCATGATCTTGCCCTCGCCGTCCCGGCTGACGCCCACGTCGAGCACCGCGGCGCCCGGCTTGACGTCCTCCGGCTTGATCAGGTGCCCGACGCCCGCCGCGGCGACGATGATGTCCGCCTGGCGCAGCTGGGCCGGCAGGTCACGGGTGCCGGTGTGGCAGAGGGTGACGGTGGCGTTCTCGGAACGGCGGGTCAGCAGCAGCCCGATGGAGCGGCCGACGGTGATGCCGCGGCCGACGACCACGACGTGCGCGCCGTTGATCTCCACCTTGTGGTGGCGGAGCAGCTCGATGATGCCGTTGGGGGTGCAGGGCAGCGGTCCGGGCACGCCCAGGACGAGACGGCCCAGGCTCATCGGGTGCAGGCCGTCCGCGTCCTTGGCCGGGTCCATCAGCTCCAGCACGCGGTTGGTGTCGATGCCCTTGGGGAGCGGGAGTTGGACGATGTAACCCGTGCACTCCGGGTTGTCGTTGAGCTCGCGTACGACCGCCTCGATCTCCTCCTGCGTGGCGGTGTCGGGAAGTTCGCGCTGGATCGACGCGATGCCGACCTGGGCGCAGTCACGGTGCTTGCCGGCCACGTACCACTTGCTGCCGGGGTCGTCGCCGACGAGGAGCGTGCCGAGACCGGGCGTGACGCCCTCGGCCTTCAGCGCTTCCACGCGGGTGATGAGTTCGGACTTGATCGCGGCTGCGGTGGCCTTGCCATCGAGAATCTGGGCGGTCATGCCACCCATACTCCCGGATGGACCGGCGCTCGTTCCAATCAGGTCACGTCCTTACGCGCGCCGTATATCACGCGTTCCCTGTGCCTACGATGATCCGCGCCGTGGCGGATGCCACGGCCGTCCCCAGTTCAGCCCGGCACCGACCGCTCGAAGGACCCCAGGTGACCCACCCGAACCCGCCCGGCCAGTACCCGTCCTACCCCCAGCAGCAGCCGGGCCAGCCGTATGGGCAGGTCCCGCAGCAGCCGCACCCGGGACAGCCGTATCCGGGGCAGCCCTACCCCGGCCAGCCCTACCCGGGGCAGCAGTACCCCGGCGCCGGCTACGGCTACCCCGGCCAGGACCCGTACGCCATGCAGCGCCCGCCGCTCGCCGGCTGGGGTTCGCGCGTGGGCGCCTCCCTGCTCGACGGCCTGATCGGCGGCCTGATCCCGATGGTCCTGTTCGTCGTCGGCCTCGTCATGATGGTCTCGGCCGCGAAGGACACCACCTGCGACAGCTACTCCAGCTCCTCCGCGTACCAGAGAACCTGCACGGTCGACTCGGTCGACACGGGTGCGATGACGACCGGCGTGATCATGTTCCTCATCGGCACCGTCGCCGCGCTCGTGATCGGCCTCGTGATGCTCTACAAGCAGGGCAAGACCGGCCAGACGTGGGGCAAGAAGATCGTGGGCATCAGCGTCCTGCGTGAGCGCGACGGCATGCCGACCGGCTTCGGCATGGCCTTCGTCCGCAACCTCTGCCACATCGCCGACGGCTTCTTCTACCTCGGCTACCTGTGGCCGCTGTGGGACGAGAAGAAGCAGACCTTCGCCGACAAGATCGTCAGCACGGTGGTCGTCCGCACCAAGTGACCGGCCGCTCACGGCAGGACGAGGCCGCGCCCCGGGATTCCGGGGCGCGGCCTCGTCCGTTTTCCGTCAGTTGCCGTCAGTGGAAGAAGTGGCGCGTGCCCGTGAAGTACATCGTCGCGCCCGCCGCCTTCGCGGCCTCCACGACCTGCTCGTCACGGACCGAACCGCCCGGCTGGACCACGGCCTTGACGCCCGCCGCCAGGAGGACCTCCAGGCCGTCCGGGAAGGGGAAGAAGGCGTCGGAGGCC
Source organism: Streptomyces blastmyceticus (assembly GCF_039521185.1). Taxonomy (NCBI): domain Bacteria; kingdom Bacillati; phylum Actinomycetota; class Actinomycetes; order Kitasatosporales; family Streptomycetaceae; genus Streptomyces; species Streptomyces blastmyceticus. The sequence goes on from NZ_BAAABW010000002.1 coordinate 37,839, forward strand.
GCGTACGAACCGGCCGCGCGCTCCTCGCCCGCGCGCTGCACCGCGAGCTTCGCCGAGTCGACGCGGTTGACCTGGCCCATGCCGACGCCGACCGTGGCACCGCCCTTGGCCAGCAGGATCGCGTTGGACTTCACGGCGCGGCACGCGCGCCAGGCGAAGGCCAGCTCGGCGAGCTCGTCGGCGGAGAGCGCCTCGCCCGTGGCGAGCGTCCAGTTGGCGGGGTCGTCGCCCTCCGCCTGGAGGCGGTCCTTGGCCTGGACGAGCGCGCCGCCCTCGATCGGGCGGTACTCGCCGACCGCGCCCGGGGCGTCGGGGCAGCTCAGCACGCGGATGTTCTTCTTGCGGGCCAGCACCTCGACCGCGCCGTCCTCGTAACCGGGCGCGACGATGACCTCGGTGAAGATCTCCGCGACCTGCTCGGCCATCGCCACCGACACCGGGCGGTTGACGGCGATGACGCCGCCGAACGCCGACAGCGAGTCGCAGGCGTGCGCCTTGCGGTGCGCCTCGGCGACGTCCGAACCGACCGCGATGCCACAGGGGTTGGCGTGCTTGATGATCGCGACGCAGGGCGCCTCGTGGTCGTACGCCGCCCGGCGCGCGGCCTCGGTGTCGACGTAGTTGTTGTACGACATCTCCTTGCCGTGCAGCTGCTCGGCGACCGCCAGACCGGTGCCCGTGCCGTCGGTGTAGAGCGCGGCGGGCTGGTGCGGGTTCTCGCCGTAGCGCAGGACCTGCTTGCGGCTGAGGACGACACCGGCGAAGTCGGGCCACGGGCCCTCGTCGGCCGCGTAGCCGTCGGCGAACCAGCTGGCCACCGCCACGTCGTACGCGGCCGTGTGCTGGAACGCCTCGGCCGCGAGCCGCTTGCGCGCCGTCAGATCGAACCCGCCGTCCGCGGCGGCCTTGAGCACCTCGGCGTAGCGGCCGGGGTTGACCACGACGGCGACCGAGGGGTGGTTCTTGGCGGCGGCGCGGACCATGGAGGGGCCGCCGATGTCGATCTGCTCCACGCACTCGTCGGGCGAGGCGCCGGAGGCGACCGTCTCCTTGAAGGGGTAGAGGTTGACGATCACGAGATCGAAGGGCTCCACGCCCAGCTCGGCGAGCTGCTCCCGGTGCGAGGCGAGCCGCTGGTCGGCGAGGATTCCCGCGTGGACGCGCGGGTGGAGGGTCTTCACCCGGCCGTCCAGGCACTCGGGGAAGCCCGTCAGCTCCTCGACCTTGGTGACCGGGACGCCCGCGGCGGCGATCCGCCCGGCCGTCGAACCGGTCGAGACGAGCTGGACGCCGGCCGCGTGCAGCCCCTGGGCCAGCTCCTCGAGCCCCGTCTTGTCGTAGACGCTGACCAGCGCGCGGCGGATGGGCCGCTTCGCGCCGTTCGTACCGTTGGTGCCTTCGGCAGTCACGGGATTCTTACCTTTCGTCCCTCTATGCGGTAGCCGTTGTGGGCCAGACGCCCCACGACATCGACGAGCAGCTCTCGCTCGACTTCCTTGATCCGCTCGTGCAGCGCGGATTCGTCGTCCTCGTCCCGGACCTCGACCACGCCCTGCGCGATGATCGGCCCGGTGTCGACGCCGTCGTCGACGAAGTGGACGGTGCACCCGGTCACCTTCGCGCCGTACGCGAGCGCGTCGCGCACGCCGTGGGCGCCGGGGAAGCTGGGCAGCAGGGCGGGGTGCGTATTGATGATCCGCCCCCCGAAGCGGGCCAGGAACTCCTTGCCCACGATCTTCATGAACCCGGCGGAGACCACGAGGTCCGGCGCGTACGCCGCCGTCGCCCCGGTCAGCGCCCGGTCCCAGGCGTCGCGCGTCGGGTGGTCCTTCACCCGGCAGACGAAGGTGGGCAGGCCGGCGCGCTCGGCGCGCTCCAGCCCGGCGATGCCGTCCCGGTCGGCGCCCACCGCCACGATCCGCGCGCCGTAGCCGTCCGGGTCGGCGGCGATCGCGTCGAGCAGGGCCTGGAGATTGGTGCCCGAGCCGGAGACCAGCACGACGAGCCGGGCGGGGAGCGCGGGAGGCGGGGAGGCCACGGTGGGGCCCTTTCTCGCGGGTGGTGCGGTTTGTATGGTCGTACAAGCCGGAGGGGTCCCCGAATACGGGGGACTCTACGAAGCCGCCGACCGCCAGCAACGATACCGGCACGCGGAACGGCCCCCACGGGACGGGGGCACGCACGGGAGGTAGCGTCTGGAAGCAGCGCACGGAAAGCGCGGGCCACGCGCATGGAATCCGAGCGCGACGCCGTACGTTCGGTGTGCAGTACGTCATGGCGTGCGGGGCACGCCTGCGACGTACAGGACGACGACACAAGGGGAAGACACACTCCACATGCCGGACCGACGCCTCCACGCGGCTCACCGCTTCCCGCTGCCCTCCGAGGCCCTCCGGGGGGCGGCTGTTCATCCAGGGAGGACCGCCCGCATGTCCCACGACCACCCCTCCCTGGACAAGCAGCCGCCCTCGGACGAGCACCAGGACAATCCCTTCGCACCGCCGCCGGAGGGCCGGGCCGACCAGCCCTGGCAGCCGCGCGAGCACCCCGAGGGGCGCGGCGGCGAGAACGGCGACGACACCGGGGAGGGCTCCGGCCGGGAGGGCGGGCAGCCGCCCGCCTGGGGCAGCCAGTGGAGCAGCAGGCAGCCCGGCCGCCACGACGGCGGCTTCGGCGGCGGCCCGGGCGGCCAGCGCCCGCAGCCCGGCGGCCCGGGCGGCCAGGGCGGCGGCCTGCGCTGGGACCCGACGGACCCGGCACAGCGCCGGGCGCGCTACGCGCTGCTCGCGGGCCTGTGGGGATTCTTCTTCGCCCTCTTCAGCATTCCGCAGGTCGCACTGCTCCTGGGCGCCCTGTCCGTGTACTGGGCCATCAGCTCCCTGCGCGCGAAGCCGCAGGCGGAACGCCGCCCGGACCCCGACACCCCGCCCCCGCCGCCCCCCGCCCCCGGCACGGCCCGCCCCCAGACCACGGCGGCCGTGAGCGGCCTGGTCATGGGCGCCCTGTCCCTCGCGATCGTGGCGTCGACGTTCGCCTTCCAGATCGTCTACAGCGACTACTACACCTGCGTGGACGACGCCTTGACCCAAACCTCCCGCCAGTCCTGCGAATCCCACTTGCCGAAGCAACTGCGCCCATTGCTGGGGGCTCAGGACTGAGGGGGCTTCTCAAACGCCGGACGGGCTGGAAAATCCAGCCCGTCCGGCGTTTGAGGACAGCGCGCGAAGCGTGCTTCGGGGGTCTGGGGGCTTGCCCCCAGTTTCGGGAAGGGGCGGGGCTGGGGAACAAGCCCGCCGCAGGCGGAAACGGACCCGCGCTCACGCCCCGTCCGACGGCCGGCTCAGATCGCGCGGCTCGAACTCCGGCACGAGCCCGCCCCCGGAATCCCGCAGCGCAGCCCACCGCACCTGCCGCGCCCCCGTCTCGTGCCAGGCCGCCACCCCCGCGTCGTACGCCGCCCCCACGACCACCCCCTCCACCGGCACCCGCACCGCTTCGGCGGCCGCCGCGTGCCGCCCCCGCCCCTTCTTCGCCGCGGGCCGCCACCAGCCACGCGCCCACGGCCACTTCGGCTCGCGCTCGGCCTCAAGGACCGCGGCCCCGGCCCGCTGCCGGACGGCGGGCCCGGGCAGGACCAGGGAGGCGGGCGACGGCGCGGGCCGCACCGGCAGCTCCTCCACGGCCTGGGCCCCCTCGGGCTCGCGCACCTCAGGCTCAAGCACCTCAGGCTCGAGCACCTCGGGCTCAAGCACCTCGGGCTCACGCTCTCCGGACTGACGCGCCCGGACCTCACGGATCCGACGCTCACGCCGCGTCGTCTCCCGCCTCGCGCCCGCGCGCCTCGACGGCTCACGAGCCGCCGCCTCACGCCTCGCCGCCTCGGGGGCCGGAGCCTCACGGACCAGCGCGGCCTCGGCGGCCGGACGCTCCGACGGCTCCGGCTCCGCGCTCTCCACCGGCGGCTCCGCCTCCTCCGGAGGGGCGGAGCTCGCGCAGAACCCCAGCCACGCCCCGGCCGCCCGCACGGCCGCGCCACCCGGCCACCGGCGCGGCCGCGCGGCCGGTTCGGGCCCCGCCTCCGCCGGGTCCTCCGTCGCGCACGGCGCCTCGCCGGACCCCGGCGGGACCATCCCCAGGGCCGCCACGGCCCCCTTGCACCACGCGGGCACCGGCTCCGGCTGCCGTGCCCGGTGGCGCGGCGCGCGGACCGGGGCCGGGGCCGCGGCCGGCTTCCGCCGGGCGTGCCGCCGTACCCAGCGCAGGATCAGCGCGCCGGGCACGCCGAGTGCCGTCGTCCAGACCAGCGCCGCGGCGCCCACGAGCCACCAGGGCGGGCCGAAGTCCTCGAGCGTGGCGCGGCCGAGCGGGCCGGACGCCGCGAAGGACAGGACGGCCATCAGCACCGCGCAGAGCACCGCGCCCAGCGCGGCGGTCGCGGCCGTGCGGCCGGCCTTCGAGCGGCGCAGCGCCTTCGGCTCCCGCGGTACGGTCGCGAAGGCGATCGCGACCCCCGCGCCGGCCGACAGCGCCGACGCCAGCGCCAGGGCCACCGGCCCGGACGCGCCGGGCGGCGGCAGGGCCGCGAAGAGCGGGAAGCGCGGCATCAGCGGATAGCCGGCCACCCCCAGTGGGCCGACGGCGCCGTCCACGCCGACCGTGAACCCGGGCCCCAGCCCGTACGCCGCCGCCCACACGACCGCGTTCGGCAGCAGCGCCAGGCACAGCAAGAGGACGGCGACGCGGCCGGACCACGCGACGGTCATCTGGAGCAGCGACTGCTGGGCCACGGCCGCGTGCAGGACGAGCGAGCCCGCCAGCAGCAGCGCGCCGCCGCCGAGCAGGGCGCCGGTGCCGACGGCCCCGGTCCGTACGACCTCCGCCAGCCGGGGGCGCGTGAACCAGCGCCGTACGCCCCTGGGGAGCCCCTCCAGCGCACGGCGCGCGAACGGCGGGGACGTCATGCCGGGGAAGCCCGCCGCGGCCCACGCCCCGGCGCCCACGGTCACGCCCGCGAAGAGCGGCAGGTGCAGCAGGGCGCTCAGCGGCGCCACCGGGAGGGGGCCGGAGAAGGCGTAGAGCGCGGCGGCCGCGGCCACCAGGAAGTAGCCGCCGAGCAGGACCGCGATCGCCTTGCGCGGGGTCAGCCCGGCGTGGCCGTCCGGGCCGGGCCCGGGGAGGCCGTCGGGCGCGTCGTCCGGCGGCGGGTCCTCCACCGGGTCGAGCGCGTGCCGGGTGGCCCGGTAGAGCAGCCAGCCCGGGAGCACCGTGAACAGCAGGGGCGTCAGGCCGATCGGCGCGGGCGTGCCGGAGAGCGTCTCGGTGCGTACGAGGTGCGCGCCGTGCGCGAGCAGCCACAGTGCGGCGGCGACGCGCAGGGCCGTCGCGGGGCCGCTGTCGGGGTACGGGGAGGAGATCCACAGCGCCAGGACGACCACGGCGAGCGTGCCGAGCCCGAGGCCCGCGGCGACCATCCCGCCGAGGAACACCGCGCCCGCCGGTGGCCCCGCGGCGGTGGACCTGCTCCGCGAAGGCAACGGGCTGTGATCGGCAAAAGGGGTCACGGGGCCATGCTGCCAACAAGATGGCTTTCGTACGGGTAGCAGGCAAATAGCCGTCGTGTCGCCCGGATTCGTTTATGCACCTTTTAACCCTGGCGGGCGCGCGAGTTCACCCGGGCGGCCCCGCGGAACGGCCGTGGGCCCGCACCCCTGACGGGATGCGGGCCCACGGCCTGGAACCGTACGGTTCAGACGAACACTCAGGCGGAGAGCGCCTCGCGCGCCAGCAGAGCGGTCTCGGACGGCGTCTTGCCGACCTTCACGCCCGCGGCCTCGAGGGCCTCCTTCTTCGCCTGGGCGGTGCCGGACGAACCGGACACGATCGCACCGGCGTGGCCCATCGTCTTGCCCTCGGGCGCGGTGAAACCGGCCACGTAGCCGACGACCGGCTTGGTGACGTTGGCCTTGATGAAGTCCGCGGCCCGCTCCTCCGCGTCGCCGCCGATCTCACCGATCATGACGATCAGGTCGGTCTCGGGGTCGGCCTCGAACGCGGCGAGCGCGTCGATGTGCGTGGTGCCGATGACCGGGTCGCCACCGATGCCGACGGCCGAGGAGAAGCCGATGTCACGGAGCTCGTACATCATCTGGTAGGTCAGCGTGCCCGACTTGGACACCAGACCGATGCGGCCGGGCTTGGTGATGTCGCCCGGGATGATGCCGGCGTTGGACTGGCCCGGGGTGATGAGACCGGGGCAGTTCGGGCCGATGATGCGGGTCTTGTTGCCCTTCGAGCCCGCGTACGCCCAGAAGGCGGCGGAGTCGTGGACGGCGATGCCCTCGGTGATCACGACGGCCAGCGGGATCTCGGCGTCGATCGCCTCGACCACGGCGGCCTTGGCGAACGCCGGCGGCACGAAGACGACGGTGACGTTCGCACCGGTCTTCTCCATCGCCTCGGCGACGGAGCCGAAGACCGGCACCTCGGTGCCGTCGAAGTCGACGCTCGTGCCCGCCTTGCGCGGGTTCACGCCACCGACGATGTTGGTGCCGTCGGCCAGCATGAGCTTGGTGTGCTTCATGCCCGTGGCGCCGGTCATCCCCTGGACGATGACCTTGCTGTCCTTGGTGAGGAAGATAGCCATGGTTGTGGAGTCCTCGTCCCTTACTTCGCAGCCAGCTCGGCGGCCTTGTCGGCCGCGCCGTCCATGGTGTCCACGCGCTGCACCAGCGGGTGGTTGGCGTCGGACAGGATCTTGCGACCCAGCTCCGCGTTGTTGCCGTCGAGGCGGACGACGAGCGGCTTGCTGACGTCCTCGCCCTTGGCCTTGAGCAGCTCCAGGGCCTGGACGATGCCCTTGGCGACCTCGTCGCACGCGGTGATGCCACCGAAGACGTTGACGAAGACGGACTTGACGTCCGGGTCGCCCAGGATGATCTCAAGACCGTTGGCCATGACCTCGGCGGAGGCACCGCCACCGATGTCGAGGAAGTTGGCCGGCTTGACATTGCCGTGCTTCTCACCGGCGTACGCGACGACGTCCAGGGTGCTCATGACGAGACCCGCGCCGTTGCCGATGATGCCGACCTCGCCGTCGAGCTTGACGTAGTTGAGGCCCTTGGCCTTGGCGGCGGCCTCGAGGGGGTTGGCCGCGGCCTTGTCCTCGAGCGCCTCGTGCTCCGGCTGGCGGAAGTCGGCGTTCTCGTCGAGCGAGACCTTGCCGTCGAGGGCCAGGACGTCGCCGCCCGCGACCTTGGCCAGCGGGTTGACCTCGACGAGGAGCGCGTCCTCGGCGACGAAGGTCTTCCACAGGGTCACCATGACCTCGGCGACCTTCTCGGCGACCTCGGCCGGGAACTTCGCCTGGGCGACGATCTCGCGGGCCTTCTCGATGGTCACACCCTCGTTGGAGTCGACCGGGACCTTCGCGAGGGCCTCGGGGGTCTTCTCCGCGACCTCCTCGATGTCCATGCCGCCCTGCACCGAGGCCATGGCCAGGAAGGTGCGGTTGGTGCGGTCGAGGAGGTACGAGACGTAGTACTCCTCGACGATCTCGGGAGCGGTCTCGGCGATCATCACCTTGTGGACCGTGTGGCCCTTGATGTCCATGCCGAGGATGTCCGTCGCGCGGGCGACGGCCTCGTCAGGGGTGGCGGCCAGCTTCACGCCGCCGGCCTTGCCGCGGCCGCCGACCTTCACCTGCGCCTTGACGACCGACTTGCCGCCCAGCCGCTCAGTGGCCTTGCGCGCCGCCTCAGGCGTGTCAATGACTTCACCGGCCAGCACCGGTACACCGTGCTTGGCGAAGAGGTCCCTCGCCTGGTACTCGAACAGGTCCACGCGCGTCCGTCCCTTTTCCATGGATATCGCGGTTCGTTGTCTGCGCGGGCGTGCCGCAGGCCAGCGTGACGACGCGATCTTTTACGAGGGCGGCACACGTTCACCGTTGACGCGGCATGTCCGTCTCGCAGGTTATCCCCGAGGGACGGAGGTCCCTAAATCGCAGGTCACACTCCGGCCGTGATTACGCTCACAGATCGCACACGGCACGCTCACGGATCGCACGCGGATCGCACGCGGAGCCGCCTCCCGTCAGGGCTCCGGGACGGGCAGCGGACGCTTCTCCAGCGCGGCGGCCATCACCTCCGGGAAGTGGTCGGGAGTGCAGGCGAAGGCAGGCGTGCCCAGGGCGGCGAGGGCCGCCGCGTGCTCCCGGTCGTAGGCAGGGGCGCCCTCATCGGACAGCGCGAGCAGCGTCACGAAGGACACACCGGACGCCTTCATCGCGGCGACCCGCCCGATCATCTCGTGGCGTATCCCGCCCTCGTAGAGATCACTGATGAGGACGACAACGGTCTCCGCCGGGCGGGTGATCCGTGACTGACAGTAGGCGAGCGCCCGGTTGATGTCGGTGCCGCCGCCGAGCCGGGTGCCGAAGAGCACCTCGACCGGGTCGGCCAGCTGGTCGGTGAGGTCGACCACGGCCGTGTCGAACACGACGAGCCGCGTGTCGAGGGACCGCATCGAGGCGAGGACCGCGCCGAAGACGGCGGAGTGCACGACCGAGGCCGCCATCGAACCGGACTGGTCGATACAGAGGATCACCTCCTTGCGCACCGACCGCGCCGCCCGCCCGTGGCCGACGAGCCGCTCCGGGACGACCGTGCGGTGAGCGGGCAGGTAGTTCTTGAGGTTGGCCCGGATGGTGCGGTCCCAGTCGATGTCCCGGTGCCGGGGCCGGGCGACGCGGGCCGACCGGTCGAGGGCGCCGCCGACCACCGCCCGGGTGCGCTGCGTCAGGCGCTTCTCCAGCTCCTGGACGACCTTGCGGACGACGGCCCGCGCGCTCTCCCTCGTGGTCTCCGGCATCACCTTGCCGAGCGACAGCAGGGTGCCGACGAGATGCACGTCGGCCTCCACGGCCTCCAGCATCTCCGGCTCAAGCAGCAGGGTGGACAGCCCGAGCCGGTCGATGGCGTCACGCTGCATCACCTGAACGACGGACACCGGGAAATACGAGCGGATGTCCCCCAGCCAGCGGGCCACGTACGGCGCGGACCCCCCGAGCCCCGCGCCCCCGCGCGCGTCCCCGTAGAGCGCGTCGAGGGTCCGGTCCATATGAACGTCATCCCCCCGAAGCGCCGGACTGCCGCCACCCGCGTCACCCCCGAGCACAAGCCGCCACCGCCGCAGCCGCTCGGCTTGAGAGCCTGAGGGCGACCAGGGCTCACATCCCGGGTCCGCGAACTCAGCCCGTCCGGCGTTTGAGGACCGGGGTCCGGGGCGGAGCCCCGGTTCGGGAAGGGGCGGGGTGGGGAAAAGACCCGCGTCAGCGCCCCCCGCGCCCGCGCCCAACAGCACGCGCAGCACAGGCACCACCGCCACCGCCCGCGCTTCATCCACCCCCGCTCCAAATCCGGACGCACCCCGCGAAACCACCGCCCCGCCCCGACGAACGAGCTCACCCAGAGCCCGCCGCACCCCCACCCCGTACGCGGAAAACGTGCGCCGCAAGAGCGGCAACACCCCGGTGAAGGAGATCGGCGGCACGGACACCAGCCACGCATCCACCAGCCCGCGCAACCGCTCGTCGTGGACGAGCAGCATCCCGCCGGAGTCCCCCTCGCCCAGGAACCCCTCGATCCACGCGGCCGCCTCCACCGGTGCGACCGCGCCCGAGAGAGCGAGCCCCATGAGCAGGGCGGCGCGGTCCTGCGTCAGCCCGCCGTCGTCCAGCAGCAGCCGCGTGGCCCGTCCCCGGATCCCGCCGGGCAGCCTGTCCCGCCCGGCGAGGAGCCGCAGCACTCCGGCCCAGCGCTCCCGTATGCCGGGGGCCACCGCGGGCTCCGGTCCGGCGAGCAGGCCCACCGCGTGGTGCACCGCGTCCAGATGGGCGCGCATGTCCGCCGCCGCGTCCGCGTCCAGGCCGGCGCAGGCGGCGGGGAGGCCGACGAAGACGCGCTCGGCGAGGCCCGCGGCCACCTCGCCGAGGGCGGCGGTGTCCGTACGGCGCACGTCGCCGTACCGCACGGAGCGGACCAGCGGGGGCAGGGCCGAGGCCAGGTGCGCGACGTCCGTGTCGAGCGCCGCGCGGTCGGCGAGGGCGCGCATCACCGTGGGGAGGGCGTCGGGGAGCCCGGCGAGCAGGCACCGTTCGGCGAGGGCCGTGAGACCGGCGAGCGCCGGTGTGCGGGCCGCCTCGGCCTCGGCCTTCGCCGTCGCGGCGGCCTCGACGGTCGTCCCCCACGCGCCCGCCTCGGCGACCCGTACGGACAACTCTGGCTCCCAGCACAGCCGCCAGGTCTCCCGGAAGGTGCCCGTGCCGCCTCGGGGGCGCACCGGTTCGCCCCAGTCGACGCCGAGGAGCCGGAGCCGGTGCAGCAGCCGGCTGCGGGTGGCGTCGGTGTCCTTGCGCAGGTCGAGCTCGCGGTCCCGGGCGGCGGCCTCCGGCTTGAGCCGCAGCGTGCGCTGGAGGCGGGTCAGGTCCCGCCGCAAGGGGGTGGCGGGCGCGGAGTCGGGCACTTCGCCGAGGTCGTCGCCGATGACGAGGCGCTCCGTCACCAGGGCGAGGGGCGCGTCGGAGCCGTCGCACATCACGGACCGGACGGCGTCGAGGGTCTCGGTGAGCCCGGCGAGCGGGCGGCCGCGCAGGGCGGCGAGGGTGTCGGCGAGCCGTACGGCCTCGATGACGTGTGCCGGGGAGACGGGGTGGTCCTCGGCGCGCAGCAGCCGGGCGACCTCGGTCATCCAGCGCTCGACGGGCCGGTCGGGGGCGTGGAAGAGATGGCCGTACCAGCCGGGGGACTCGATCCCCGCGCCGTAACCGCTGTGACGGGCGAGGCGCCTGTGGGTCCAGGGCACCCAGCTGAGCTCGGTCCTGGCCTTGGGCAGCCCCTTGAGCTCGGCCCGGTCGGCGGCGACGGTCCGCTTCCCGGTGAGCGCCGGGACGTGCCAGGCGCCGCAGACCACGGCCACCGCGTCGCCGAACTCCCGCCGCGCCTCCCGCAGTTTCAGCCGCATGTGCGCCTCGCGCGCGGCGTCCCGGCCGCCGTCGTCACCGTGCGCCGACCGCAGCTCGGCCATGGCCTCGGCGAGGGCCCGGAACGGCGCGAGCGCGTCGCCCGCGCGCGGGGTGCCCCGGTGCTCGACGGCATCCTCCCACCAGCGCTCGGGATCGTCGTGGCCCGCGGCCTCCGCGAGCGCGGCCAGCGGATCGGCCCTCTCCTTCCGGCTTGTGTCGCCGGGCAGTTGCTCCTGGTCGCGCAGTGCGAGTGTGTGGGCCGCCGGCAGGTCGATGAAGCGTACGGGCACGCCGTGGGCGAGGGCCCAGCGGATCGCGGTCCACTCCGGGGAGAACGCGGCGAGCGGCCAGAACACGGACCGCCCGGGGTCGTCGACGGCGTGGGCGAGGAGGGCGACGGGCGGCCGCATGCCCTCGTCGGCGGCGAGGTGGACGATCGCGTCGGCCTCGGGCGGGCCCTCGACGAGCACGGCCCGCGGCGCGCACAGGTCGAGTGCCGCCCGGACGGCCCGCGCCGACCCGGGGCCGTGGTGGCGGACGCCCAGCAGGGCCGGGCCGGTCCCGCTCATGCGGCGGCCTCCCGGCACGCGCGGTAGAAGTCCTTCCAGCCGTCCCGTTCGCGGACGACCGCCTCCAGATACTCCTGCCACACGAGGCGGTCCGCCGCCGGGTCGCGGATCACGGCGCCCTGTATCCCGGCGGCCATGTCGCCCGCGCGCAGGACGCCGTCGCCGAAGTGGGCGGCCAGCGCGAGTCCGCCGGTGACGACGGAGATCGCCTCGGCCGTCGAGAGCGTCCCCGAAGGGGATTTGAGCTTGGTTCGGCCGTCGGCGGTGACCCCGTCGCGCAGCTCGCGGAAGACGGTGACGACGCGCCGGATCTCGGCGGCGCCGTCGGGGACGGCGGGCAGGCCGAGGGAGCGCCCGATCTGGTCGACGCGCCGGGCGACGATGTCGACCTCGGCCTCCGCGGTGGCGGGCAGGGGCAGGACGACGGTGTTGAAGCGGCGGCGCAGGGCGCTGGAGAGCTCGTTGACCCCGCGGTCGCGGTCGTTGGCGGTGGCGATCAGGTTGAATCCGCGCACCGCCTGCACCTCCTCCCCCAACTCGGGGATGGGCAGGGTCTTTTCGGACAGCGCGGTGATGAGCGTGTCCTGCACGTCGGCGGGGATGCGGGTGAGCTCCTCGACGCGGACGGTCGTGCCCGCGGCCATGGCGCGCATGACGGGGCTGGGCACGAGCGCCGCGCGGCTCGGGCCTTCGGCGAGGAGGCGGGCGTAGTTCCAGCCGTAGCGCATGGCCTCCTCCGGGGTGCCGGCCGTGCCCTGCACCAGCAGGGTGGAGTCGCCGCTGACGGCGGCGGCCAGGTGCTCGGAGACCCAGGTCTTGGCGGTGCCGGGCACGCCGAGCAGGAGGAGGGCACGGTCGGTGGCGAGGGTGGCCACGGCCACCTCGACGGTGCGGCGCGGGCCCACGTACTTGGGGGTGATCACCGTGCCGTCGGGCAGGGTGCCGCCGAGCAGATAGGTGGCGACGGCCCACGGTGACAGCCGCCAGCGCTCGGGGCGGGGCCGGTCGTCGGCCGCCGCGAGGGCCTTGAGCTCCCCCGCGAAGGCGTCCTCCGCGTGCGGGCGCAGAGCTTCGGTCTCGATTCCGGGCACGGTCACAAGTCCCCCTCGTTCGTGCGGTTCCGGGTCACGTGAACAACCCTGCACCACACCACTGACAATCGGCCCCGGCGCCGGGAAGCCGCAGGTCAGGGCGATTGTCAGTGGGGAGTCGTAGCGTTTGGGACATGAATCCGCAGGGGGAACGCTGGACGGAGGATCGGGTGCTGGCACTGGCGCCTGACGAACCATCACGCAAGGCGGGCGGCAGGCTCGCGGCGCCGGGCCCGTGGTCGGGCGCGGGGGCTCGCACGGGCGGGGGCGCGGGCGCGGTGTGGGGGGAGTGCGCGGGCAGCGGCGGCGAACCGTACCGGACGGCCGTGGATCTCGACGGCGCCGACGGCCCCGGCTTCCACTGCTCCTGCCCGAGCCGCAAGTTCCCGTGCAAGCACGCCCTCGGCCTGTTGCTGCTGTGGTCGGCGGACGAGGAATCGGTTCCGGTCACGGACGGGCCGCCGCCGGACTGGGCCGGGCAGTGGCTGGACCGGAGACGGCAGCGGGCGGAGTCGGCGGCGCCGCCCTCCGGACCCACGGACGCCGACGCGGCGCGGCGCCGCGCGGAGCTCCGGGTGCGGCGCATCGCCTCGGGGGCGAGGGAGTTGGAGCAGCGGCTCGGCGATCTGCTGCGCGGCGGTCTCGCGGCCGCGGACGGTTCGGAGCACGGGCCGTGGGACGAGACGGCCGCCCGCATGGTCGACGCGCAGGCTCCCGGACTGGCCGCGCGGGTGCGGGAGTTGGCGTCCGTGCGCGGCTCCGGCGGCGACTGGGCCTCGCGGCTGCTGGCCGAGTGCGCCCTGCTGCACACGCTCAACCAGGGCTTCCTGCGCCTGGACGGGCTCCCCGAGCCCTTGGCCGCCACGGTGCGGACGCGGGTCGGCATCACCTCCGACTCCGCGGCGCTGCTCGCCTCCGCCACGCCCGTCCGCGATCACTGGCTGGTCCTGGCGCAGTCCGACGGCGACGACGGCCGCCTGATCACCCGCCGGATCTGGCTCCGCGGCCGGCGTACGGGCCGCATGGCGCTGCTCCTGTCCTACGGAGCAGCGGGCCGGGCACCGGAGTTGTCGTTGCCCACGGGCCTGTCCCTGGACGCGGACCTCGCCTATTACCCGTCGGCCCGCCCCCTGCGCGCCGCCCTGGGCACCCGCCACTCCGACCCCGGGCCCAGCCCCGGGCCGCCGCCAGGCGGCGATGTCGGCCAAGCACTGGCGGCGTACGGCGAGGCGCTGCGCGACGACCCGTGGCTGGACGCCTGGCCGGTGCTCCTCGCCTCCGTCGTCCCGATACCGGACGCGGAGGGCGGCTGGCAACTTGCCGACGCCCAGGGCGATTCGGCGCTCCCCGTCGACCCCCGCCACCGGGACCGTACGAGCCTGTGGCAGCTCGCCGCGATATCCGGCGGCCGCCCCGTCACGGTCTTCGGCGAATGCGGCCACCGCGGCTTCGCCCCGCTGTCCACGTGGGCCCCGGAACCGATCCCACTGTCACCCGGACCGTCCGGCCCCTGAGGGGCAGGAGGTCCGGGACCGGCGCCCGTACGACCACACGAAAGGGCAAGCGCATGAACACCACTTGGGACGAGCTGGTATCCGCCGCCCTGCTCGGCACCGAGCGGCGCACCCCGCCCGCGCTGCCGCGGGATGGCCGGGACGCCACCGCGGCCCTGCTGGACGCCGCGGCCCTGCACACCGTCCGGCGGCGTGCCGGGCTCGTGCCCGCCACCGCCCGCGCCCGGCCGGAGCCCGCGCCCGCGGACCCCCGGCCCGCGCTGCCGCCCGCGGCGCGGCGGCGGCTGGCGCTGCTGCTCGCCGACCGCTCCGGGTCCGGGAGCGGCGGAGGGCGGCGGGTCGGCGCGCCCGATCTCACGGAGCTGCTGCCGCAGTGGCTGTCGACCGCCAACGCGCACGGCTATCAGGCGCCCGCCGAGCTGCTGCCCGCGCTGCTGGAAGCGGCCCGCGCCCGTACGGATCTGCGTCCCGCGGCGCTCGCGCTCGGCGGCCCCCGGGCGCGGTGGCTGGCCGGGCTCAACCCGCAGTGGAAGTACGCGCTCCGCGCCGGGCCGGCCACGGTGTCCGGCCACGCGGCGGCAGCGGGCCGGGCCGGCGCCGACGAGGCACGCCAAGTGTGGGAGGAGGGGCTGTTCGCCGAGCGGGTGGCCCTCCTCGTCTCGGTGCGGCGCCGCGATCCGGCGGCCGCGCGGGAGCTGCTCACGAGCACCTGGCAGACGGAGCGGGCCGAGGACCGGCTGATGTTCCTGGACTCGCTGCGCGAGGGTCTCTCCCCCGGCGACGAGCCGTTCCTGGAGCGGGCCCTGGCCGACCGGAGCCGCAACGTCCGGAGCACGGCGGCCGAGCTGCTGGCGGCCCTCCCCCGTTCCGCCCTCGCGCGGCGGATGGCCGAGCGGGCGCGTACGTGCGTGGCCCTGGAGCGGACGGGCGGTGCCGCCCGGATAGTGGTCGAGGCACCGCACGAGTGCGACAGGGGCATGCAGCGGGACGGCGTCGTCGCCACTCCGCCGTCCGGCCGCGGCGAGCGGTCGTGGTGGCTGGGCCAGGTGGTGGAGGCGGCACCGCTGGCCCTGTGGCGGGAGCGGTTCGGGGGCCGCGGCGCCGAGGCGGTCGTGGCCCTGCCGGTCGCCGACGGCTGGCAGCCGGAGCTGCACGCGGCCTGGTGCCGGGCCGCCGTGCGTCAGCGGGACGCGGAGTGGTCACGGGCCCTGCTCGGCCCGGCCACGGCGCCCCAGGAAGGGTCGTCGTGGCGGGATCCGGCCAAGCTCCTGTCGGCGCTGCCGCCGGGGGAACGGGCGGAGTGGGTGGCCGAGTTCATCGCGGCGCACGAGCTGTCGGAGGCATTCCGGCTGCTGGGCGTGTGCGAGGTGCCGTGGGCGGAGCCGCTGGGCACGGCCCTGGTCGACGCGCTCGACATCGCCCGGGACGCGGGCGGCTACCCCTGGAGCTTCAGCGGGGTGATGGGCCTGGCCGAGCGCTGTCTGGACCCGGCGCAGGCGGACCGGCTGGAGGTGCTCACGGCGCTCTCCGACGAGCCGCCCTCCGCGTCACCCGGCGCGGTCGCCTATTGGGCGGAGGCGTTCGGCCGGCTCGTCGGTACGTTGCGCCTGCGTGCGGTGATGGCCGCGGAGTTGACGGGCCGAGGCCGTGCGCCCCTCACGCCCTGACGTGCTCGTTGACCCACTCCACGATCGACGCCGTCGTCGCGCCCGGGGTGAAGATCGCGGCCACGCCCTGCTCCTTGAGCGGGGCGATGTCCGCCTCGGGGATGATGCCGCCGCCGAAGACCTTGATGTCCGCCGCGTCGCGCTCCCGCAGCAGCTCGATCACCTTGGCGAAGAGCGTGTTGTGCGCGCCGGAGAGGATGGACAGGCCGATCGCGTCGGCGTCCTCCTGGATCGCGGTGTCCACGATCTGCTCCGGTGTCTGGTGCAGGCCGGTGTAGATGACCTCCATGCCGGCGTCGCGCAACGCACGGGCGATGACCTTGGCCCCGCGGTCGTGACCGTCGAGCCCCGGCTTGGCCACCACTACGCGGATCGGACCGGTCACTCCCATCACTGCCTCCAAGTACGACAAGTACGACGCCGGCGACCGGCCGAGAGGATTCCCCCCACCCTGGGGGGCGGGGATGTGAACGAACGTTATCCCCAGCATCCCGCACGCGGCCGTTTCGCGGTGGAGAGGGAGGGGGAAATCACACGTGGGACAACACGTTCGCTACGCACCGCCCTCGCGCTTCCGTATCTCACGGGCCATGGAGCCTCTCGTGTCACCGGAGCGGCGGGACAGCGGGCGGTCGCGAGGGGAGCCGCGGCGAGCTCGCCGCACCACTGTGCCGACAGCCGCACGGCACAGCGGTGCGGCCGGCGGCGCACAGCTGCCCGTGAATGCGCACGGGGGGAGCAAGCCGCCTTCTGTGTGCCGTTCAGGAGGTCGGCCATGGTGGCCCTTCGCTTGCTCACCATCCTCTCCGCCCTGCTGCGCCCCTCGGCGCTGCTCGTCCGGTCCACGCTGCTGGAGCTGGCGATCCTCACCGGCCACGCGCTGCTCTACCCCACCGGCCTGGCCCAGGAGCGCCGCCCGCCGCCTCCGCCCCCACCACCCACAGGGCGCAACGACACGCCCGACGCCGAATCCGAATCGGGAACAAAAGGAAAAACAGAACAGGAAACAGAACAGGGGTCCCACCCGCCCGTGCTCCTCCTGCACGGTTTCATCGACAACCGTTCGGTTTTCGTCCTCCTCCGCCGCTCCCTCCGCAGGCACGGCTGGCAGCAGGTCGAGTCCCTGAACTACTCCCCGCTGACCTGCGACGCCCGGGCCGCGGCCGAGCTGCTGGCCCGGTACGTGGAGGAGCTCTGCGCGCGGACGGGCCGGGCGGAGGTCGACGTGGTGGGACACAGCCTGGGCGGGCTGATCGCGCGCTATTACGTCCAACGCCTGGGCGGCGACGCCCGGGTGAGGACCCTGGTCACCCTCGGCACGCCGCACGGCGGCACCCGCGTCGCGCCGTTGATGTCCGCGCATCCCCTTGTCCGGCAGATGCGCCCGGGGTCGGATGTCATAGCCGAACTCGCCGCCCCCGCCCCCGATTGCCGAACGCATTTCATCAGCTTCTGGAGCGACTTGGACCAAATAATGGTGCCGGTCGAGACGGCGCGCATCGACCACCCGGATCTGATCACCCGCAATGTCCGCGTGACCGGAGTCGGCCATCTCGCGCTGCCGGTGCACGGAGCGGTGGCGGCGGGCATCCGCCAGGCCCTGACCACGGAGGAAACCGCAGCTGACGCGTCCGGTGCGGCGTCGGTCGCCTGATCCCCGGCCACTCCCGTACGGCGCACGCATCCCCGTTCGTTCACCCTTGGGGGGCACAAACTCGAATCCGCCCGACAGAAAACCGAACAAGTATCGAACGTCAAATCGGTTTCCCGGGATTCAGTCCACCGAAAGGCGGCCAAATGCCCGCCCCAGGACCACCTGAAACGTGACGAAGATTGTCGCCATCCCGAACCGACGGGTACAGTCGCCGCTAATTCTCCTGCTCCCGAGGCGAAAGAGAAGTGGTGGTGAACGACCGTCACCCGTCGGCGGGCTCGAGCCCGGCCGGTCCCGCTCAGGACATCTCCTACGGGCACTACACGTCGTACGAGCAGCAGGCCACCCCGCACGGCTACCCCGGCTACGAGGGCCAGGACTCCGGCCAGTGGGACACCTCCGCCTGGGGCCACTCCCCCGACGCCTCCTGGGGCGGCAACACCTCCGGCTGGAGCCAGTTCGCCGACGGCGGCTGGGACCAGGGCGCCACCGGGCAGACCCAGACCTGGGAGTTCACCGGCTACGACACCGGGCAGACCGGCCAGTGGGACACCTCCGCGTGGGGCCACCAGGGCGGCGCCCCGGTCCCGGACACGGGCTCCTGGAACACGGCCGGCGCGTACGACACCTCCGGCTCCGGCTGGGGACACCTCGCCGACGGCGGCTGGGCCGACGGCACCTCCGTCCACGCCCAGAGCTGGGACACCACCGGACAGCACGCGACCGGGGCGGCCCCCGGCTGGGGACAGCAGCAGGCCGCCGCAGGCTGGGGCGATGTCAGCGAGCAGCAGACGCAGACCTGGGACGCCGGCGCGTACGCGGCCGTGGAAGAGCCCGAAGCGCAGCGCACCCCCACCCTCATGGTCGACCTCTCCGGCGCCGACCTGGGTCCCGTGCCCGGCGCCCCGTCCGTCGCCGACGCCGAGACCCGGACCATGCCGGTGATCGAGCCGCCGGAGCCCGGGGACGAGCAGGACGCGCCGCTGGGACCGGGCATCCCGGCGCAGAGCCGCAGCCGTCGCAAGGGCGCCCCCTCCCGGACCAACTACCGGCCGCGCCGCAAGGCCCTGTTGACGGTCGCCGTGCCGTCGGTCGCGGTCATGGGCGTCGCGGGCATCGCCGCCGCCTCCGTCTCCGGCGGCAAGAGCGACTCCAAACAGACCCAGGCGGCCGCCGCTCCGGACGCCGCGGCCGTGCCCTCGATCGCCAACAGCAAGCTGGACACCCAGCTCGCCGGGCTCAGCCGGGGCGCCGACGACTTCGCCACCCGCGCCACCCGAACCCAGGAACGCCTCGACCTCAAGGCGCGCCAGGAGGAGGAGAAGAAGCGCAAGGCGGAGGAGGCGGCGCGCAAGGAGGCCGAGCGCCCCAAGTTCGCGCTCCCCGTCAACCAGCACGGGCTGAGCGCGTACTTCGGACAGGCCGGCGTCAACTGGATGTCCGTGCACACCGGCATCGACTTCCCCGTCAGCTACGGCACGCCGGTCATGGCCGCGACCGACGGCACGGTCCGTACGCAGTACAACGTCGCCTACGGCAACATGGCCATAGTGACGTCGCCCGACGGCACCGAGACCTGGTACTGCCACCTCAGCAGCACCAAGCTCCGATCCGGCCAGGTCAAGGCCGGTGACGTCATCGCCTACTCCGGCAACTCCGGCAACTCCACCGGCCCGCACCTCCACTTCGAGGTCCGCCCGGGCGGCTCGGCGGTCGACCCCCTGCCGTGGCTGCGGGCGCACGACCTGGATCCGACCTAGGCGTACGCACCGTGCTTGTTCCGGCTGAGCTCAGCCGGAACAAGCGCGCCTCGTCAGGGCTAGAGCTTTTCCACCGGCGCGTACCGCAGCAGCAACCGCTTCGGCTTCTCCGCGCCGAAGTCGACCGTCGCCTCCGCGTTGTCACCGCTGCCCTTGACGCCGACGACCGTGCCCAGGCCGAACGAGTCGTGCGTGACCCGGTCGCCGATGGCGAGCGCCACCACCTGCCGGTCCTTCGCACGCCGCGTGGCGAAGCCGCTCGGGCCCGCCTTCTTGCCGCCGCCGGTGCGCGACGACGAGAAGCCGGACGTGAGCCCCGAGACCGCGCCCATCGACGCGGACGGCGTCGCGGGACCGGTGCGGCGCCACTGGAGATACTGCTCGGGGATCTCCTCGAGGAACCGCGACGGCGGGTTGTACGCGGGCTGACCCCAGGCGCTGCGCATGCTCGCCCGGGTCAGATACAGCCGCTCGCGCGCCCGGGTGATGCCCACATAGGCGAGCCGCCGCTCCTCCTCCAGCTCCTTCGTCTGGCCGAGGGCGCGCATGTGCGGGAACACGCCGTCCTCCATGCCGGTGAGGAAGACGACGGGGAACTCCAGGCCCTTCGCGGTGTGCAGGGTCATCAGCGTGATGACGCCGGTGCCTTCAGTGTCTTCGTCCGGGATCTGGTCGGAGTCCGCGACGAGCGCGACCTTCTCCAGGAACTCCGCGAGCGTGCCCTGGTCCTCGCCCTCCCGCTCCTGCTCGAACTCCAGGGCGACGGCCGCCAGTTCCTGGAGGTTCTCGATGCGGGTCTCGTCCTGCGGGTCGGTGGACGCCTGGAGCTCGGCGAGATAGCCCGTGCGCTCCAGCACCGCTTCCAGGACGGTCGCGGGCCCCGCCCCCGACTCGACGACGGTGCGCAGCTCCTCCATCAGGACGTTGAAGCGGTTGACCGCGTTGGCCGAGCGCGCGGCCATGCCGTACGCCTCGTCCACGCGCCGCAGCGCCTGCGCGAAGCTGATCTTCTCGCGCAGCGACAGCGCGTCGATCATCGCCTCCGCGCGCTCGCCGATGCCGCGCTTGGGGACGTTGAGGATGCGCCGCAGCGGCACGGTGTCCTCGGGGTTGGCGAGCACGCGCAGATACGCGAGCACGTCGCGGACCTCCTTGCGCTCGTAGAAGCGCACTCCGCCGACGACCTTGTAGGGCAGGCCGACGCGGATGAAGATCTCTTCGAAGACACGCGACTGGGCGTTGGTGCGGTAGAAGATCGCGACGTCGCCGGCCTTGGCGTCGCCCGCGTCGGTCAGCCGGTCGATCTCGTCGGCGACGAACTGGGCCTCGTCGTGCTCGGTGTCGGCCACATAGCCGGTGATGGATGCGCCCGCCCCGGCCTCGGTCCACAGGTTCTTCGGGCGGCGGTTCTGGTTCCGCTCGATCACGGCGTTGGCGGCGCTGAGGATCGTCTGGGTGGAGCGGTAGTTCTGCTCCAGCAGGATCGTGGTGGCGTCCGGGTAGTCCTCCTCGAACTGGAGGATGTTCCGGATCGTCGCGCCGCGGAAGGCGTAGATCGACTGGTCGGCGTCACCGACGACGCAGAGCTCGGCGACGCCGTCCTCGGGGGCGTTGTCGGGGGTGCCGACGAGCTCGCGCACGAGGGTGTACTGCGCGTGGTTGGTGTCCTGGTACTCGTCGACCAGCACATGCCGGAAGCGGCGGCGGTAGTGGTCGGCCACATCCGGGAAGGCCTGGAGCAGGTGGACCGTGGTCATGATGATGTCGTCGAAGTCGAGCGCGTTGGCCTCGCGCAGCCGCGACTGGTACATCACGTACGCCTGGGCCAGCGTCTTCTCGAAACCGTCGGCCGCCTGCGCCGCGAAGTCCTCCTCGTCGATCAGCTCGTTCTTGAGGTTGGAGATCTTCGCGCTGAACGACTTCGGCGGGAACTTCTTCGGGTCGAGGTCGAGGTCCCGGCAGACGAGCGCCATCAGCCGCTTGGAGTCGGCGGCGTCGTAGATCGAGAAGGAGGACGTGAAGCCCAGCTTCTTGCTCTCGCGGCGCAGGATGCGCACGCACGCGCTGTGGAAGGTCATCACCCACATCGCGTTGGCGCGCGGGCCGACGAGCTCCTCGACGCGCTCCTTCATCTCGCCCGCGGCCTTGTTGGTGAAGGTGATCGCGAGGATCTGGCCGGGGTGGACGTGGCGGGCGCCCAGCAGGTGCGCGATGCGGTGGGTGAGCACCCGCGTCTTGCCGGACCCGGCGCCCGCGACGATCAGCAGCGGCGAGCCCGTGTGCACCACGGCGGCGCGCTGCTGGTCGTTCATCCCCTCCAGCAGGGCGGCGGGGTCGACGGCGGGCCGCGCCGCGCCGTCGCGGTAATACGCCTCCCGGGGCACGGGTGCGTCGAAAGCGCCCCCGAAGAGGTCGTGCGGCACCGGCTCCGGGGCCGCGTCCTCCGGGGGCGGCGGGGGCTCCTCGCCGCTGGGGCCGAGATCCGCCAGGAAGCTGTCGTCAAAGAGGCTGCTCATCGCCTCCCGAGTCTAGGCCGCCCCACTGACAGCCGGTCCCACTTCCCCGGGCACCCGCGGAATCGGCCATGATCCGCGCCGGGCCCGGGGACCGCCGGGACCTACGTCCAGAGCAGCGCGATGAAGATGTTGGCCACGGTCAGCGCGCCGACGGTGCCGAAGGCGGCCGCCTCGACCTTCTCGTCGTCCCGCTTCACATAGACCAGCCCGAGGATCACGATCAGGAACGCCAGCTTCACGCCGATCTTGAAGGTGTCCAGGGTGTAGCCCTGGGCCTGGTTCAGGCCGACCAGCGCCATGCCGGTGACCAGCATCGTCAGGGCCCCGTACAGCATCGCCGGGACCATGCGCGCCTCGCCCTTGCCCATGGCCTTCATCTGGGTCATGAAGCCGCCGAGCAGGGCGGCGATGCCGATGATGTGGAGGCCGACGACGGCGTGAATGAGTACGTCCATGAGGACCGACCCTAGCCGGGGCCATAGCACCCCTCGACGGCGAGGTAGGGCTCAATCGTCACTTCGATCACGCACGGCATATATCCATCCGTACCGACGCGTTCCGCTCGATCAACGGCAGTCGCACCATGGCCGATTCCAGCCAGTAGCGGTCATGTGCGTTCTCGGGCGTGACCCCTCGGTTTAGCGTCCTGCCCCAGACGGCGGCGGTCCGCGCTCTCCCCCCTCCTGGCGGGCCGCCGCCGTCTGGGCCGCACGGCCGCGACAAGCCGTACGGCAGGACAGGGACAAGTCAGCACCACCAGCGCGAACCGCACCACGGGCACCAGCCGGTGTGGAAGGAAGTGACGGCCGACGTGGCATCGCACCGAAAGCCCAAGCAGCATCCGCTCGCCAGCAACACCGTGCGGACCGCGGCCACACTGGCCCTGGCGGGCGCCGCCACCGCCACCCTGCTCGACGGCACCGGCCATGCCGCCCCCCGCCTGACCACCGCCCAGCTGCGGGACCGGGTCGACCTGTTCTACCAGCAGGCCGAGGTCGCCACCGAGCGCTACAACGGCGCGAAGGAGAAGGCGACCGCCGCGGAGACCGCCCTCGACGGCCTGCAGGACGAGGCGGCGCGCAAGACCCAGCGGCTCAACGCCGCCCGGGACGCGCTGGGCTCCGTGGCCACCGCGCAGTACCGCGACGGCAGCGTCCCGACGAGCATGCGGCTCCTGCTGTCGTCCACACCGGGCCAGTACCTGGACCGGGCGTCCCTGGCCGACCAGGCGGGCAGCCGCGAGGCCGTCGCGGTCGACCGCTTCCGGCACGAGCTGCGGGACGTCCAGCAGGTGCGGACCACCGCCGACACCCGGCTCGCCGAGCTCAGGCGCCAGCAGTCCTCGATCGCGCGCGACAAGCACACCATCGAGGCGAAGCTCAACGAGGCCCGGCAGCTGCTGGACCGGATGCCCGCCCCGGCCCGTACGGCCGTCGAGCAGGGCGACATCACCTCAGCCCCCGCGCACGCCGTCGCCGCCGTCGTCCCCACCGCGGCACAGGCCGTCCACACCGCTTCCGCCACGGGGCGCGCCGCCAAGGCCGTGGCCTTCGCCTACGCGGCGCTCGGCAAGCCGTACGTCTGGGGGGCCACCGGGCCGTCGGCGTTCGACTGCTCCGGGCTGACGCAGGCCGCGTGGCAGGCGGCGGGGGTGTCACTGCCGCGCACGACCTACACCCAGATCAACTCCGGCCGGCGGATCGCCCGGGGCCAGTTGGCCCCCGGGGACCTGGTGTTCTTCTACTCCGGCGTCAGCCACGTCGGCATCTACGTGGGCAACGGCCAGATGATCCACGCCCCGCACCCGGGCGCTCCGGTGCGGCTGGCTCCGGTCGACGAAATGCCGTTCGCCGGGGCGGCGCGGCCGGCTTGAGGGTGAGCGTTTGCTGCCGGGTGCGGGTTCGTTGCCGCCTGCGGCGGGAGCTCCCTGCGGGAGCGCCCTCAAGCGCCGGACGGGCTGGATGTGCTGGCTACGGTCCGTGAAATTCAGCCCGTCCGGCGCTTGAGGACAAGCGGCGCAGCCGCTTCGGGGGTCCGGGGGTATCCCCCGGTTTCGGGAAGGGGCGGGGTGGGGAAAAAGCCCGCCGCAGGCGCAAGCAACCCGCACCCACCGCCTAGTGCTTGACCTGCTTCGTCAGCCACCTGAAGACGTCCGGGACCTGGTGTTCCCAGACCACCGTGCCGTGGCCGCCCGCGCCCGCCGGGACCTTCACCACGTCCACCGTCGTCGGCGCCTTCGCAGCCTGCTTGATCGCGATCCCGCCCTGGTAGCCGTCGCCCTCCGCGCCGGAGATGAACAGGGCCACCCGCGGCGGCGTCTTGGCCCGCTGGAGCATCTTCCAGGGGTTGTTCTCGTCACGCAGCTCGGGCGTCTTGGCAGTCAGGGAAGCCGGCTCGCCCGAGGGGTCGTTGTAGCCGGACAGGCTGACACCGGCGCGGTAGCGGTCGGGGTGGGCGATGGCCAGCTTCGCGGCGCAGTGCGCGCCCGCCGAGTAGCCCGCGACGGCCCAGCCGTCCGGCTTGTCCTCCGCGCGGAAGTTGTCGACGACCATCTTGCGGACGTCGACGCTCAGCCAGGTGTCGGCGTTGACCTTGCCGGGGATGTTGGCGCAGCCGGTGTCCACGTCGCCGAGGAGGGTGGTGCGGGGCGCCACGATGATGAAGGGCGCGACCTCGCCCTTCTCCATCATCGGCTTGAGCTGCGTATTGACCTCAAGGGACCCGAACCACGCCTTCGCCGACCCGGGGAAGCCCGGCAGCACCTCCACGACGGGGAACTTCTTGTCCTGGTACGCGGGGTCGTCGTACTGCGGCGGCAGCCAGACGTAGACCTCACCCTCCACGCCCGATATGTGGCCCTTCAGCTGGGTCTCCTGGACCCCGGCGCCCATGCGCTTGTCCGACGCGGGCGTGAACTTCTGGAGCACCTTCGGCTCGTCCTTCACCGACTTGCCGCCGGTGCCGTCGGGGCCGAGGTCGGCCGCGACCCGGACGTGGTTGCCGGTGCCGAGGAGGTCGGCCCAGTTGTCGAAGAGCCCGTTGGCGTTGTTGACGATCGCAAACACCAGGGTGATCGCGGTCGCCTGCGCGAACAGCAGCATGAAGAACCGGGTGACGTGCCGTACGGCCTTGGGGCCGCCGACCTTGCCCCACAGGGTCAGCGGCAGGGCGAGGGCCACCACGACCAGCACGATCGTGGTGAGGAGGAAGGGCGTCCCCGTCAGGCTCATCGGGCTCTCGTTTCGGATCGAAGGGCCCGTCCGGGGCCTCGGCCCTGCGGGAGTGAGAGCCTCTCGTCCGTTCTAGATGGCCTGGGGGCCGCGCAGGTTCCCGTCGGGTCCGGCCGCCGGACGGAGCGGCCGGGCCCGAAGGACACCTCAGACCAGCCGGCGGGCGGTCGCCCAGCGGGTCAGCTCGTGGCGGTTGGACAGCTGGAGCTTGCGCAGCACCGCCGACACATGGGACTCCACCGTCTTCACCGAGATGAAGAGCTGCTTGGCGATCTCCTTGTACGCGTAGCCGCGCGCGATCAAGCGCAGCACCTCGCGCTCGCGCTGGGTGAGGCGGTCGAGGTCCTCGTCGACCGGCGGGGCGTCGGTGGAGGCGAAGGCGTCGAGGACGAAGCCCGCGAGCCGCGGGGAGAACACGGCGTCGCCGTCCTTGACCCGGAAGACGGCGTCGACCAGGTCGGTGCCGGTGATGGTCTTGGTGACATAGCCGCGCGCGCCGCCGCGGATGACCCCGATGACGTCCTCGGCGGCGTCCGAGACGGACAGCGCGAGGAAGCGCACCGGGTTCTCCGGGTCGGCCATCAGGGGAGCGCTGCGGCGCAGCACCTCGACGCCGCCGCCACCGGGGAGGTGGACGTCCAGGAGGACGACCTCGGGGCGGG
Source organism: Streptomyces blastmyceticus (assembly GCF_039521185.1). Lineage (NCBI taxonomy): Bacteria > Bacillati > Actinomycetota > Actinomycetes > Kitasatosporales > Streptomycetaceae > Streptomyces > Streptomyces blastmyceticus. The sequence goes on from NZ_BAAABW010000002.1 coordinate 63,522, forward strand.
TCGCGGTGATGACCGTGATCGCCTGGTCGACGTCCGCGGCCTCCCCGACGACCTCGACGCCCGTGCGGTCGGTTGCCCCGATCTCCGCCTGCACCCCGGTCCGGAACATCCGGTGGTCGTCCACCAGGACCACCCGCACGTGGCGCTCCGCCGTCTCTTCGGTCGTCATGACGCCCTCTCCATTTCCAGCTCCACTTCGGTTCCCCCACCGGGCACGGAGCGCAGTCTCGCCGTGCCGCCGTTGCGCTGCATCCTGCCGATGATGGATTCGCGGACGCCCATCCGGTCGTCCGGCACCGCGTCCACGTCGAAGCCCGGGCCGCGGTCGCGCACGGAGACAAAGACCGTACGCCCCTCGACCTCGGCGTAGACCTGGACGGCGCCGCCCTCGCCACCGTACTTGGCGGCGTTGACCATGGCTTCACGGGCGGCCTGCATCTGCGCGGCCAGCCGCTCGTCCAGGGGGCAGTCGCCGACCACGACGACCTCGATGGGCACGCCGTGGTGGTCCTCGACCTCGGCGGCGGCGGCCTTGACCGCGTCGGCGAGGGTGGTGGGCTCCTCGGCCTCGTCCTTGCCGCGGCCCTCCGGCCTGTAGAGCCAGGCGCGCAGCTCGCGCTCCTGCGCCCGGGCGAGGCGGGCGACCTCACGGGGGTCCTCGGCGTTCCGCTGGATCAGGGTGAGGGTGTGCAGGACGGAGTCGTGGACGTGGGCGGCGACCTCGGCCCGCTCCTGCGCCCGAATGCGCATGGTGCGCTCGGCGGAGAGGTCCTGGGTCATGCGGACGACCGAGGGGCCCGCCAGCAGCGCTATGCCGACGAGGACGGCCAGCGACGCCTGGAGGACCGTGCCCAGGTGCTCGGCCGAGCCCTGGAGGACGACGATGCCGGTGACGCCGACGCCGGCAAGCACGACGCCCGCCGCGCCGCGCGCCAGCGGCAGGACGCGCTTGCGGCGGCTGACCTCCATCCAGTGCGCGCGCCGGGCGTTGTCGGCCTGCCGCCATACGAGGGCGACGCCCGCGCCGACCAGCAGCAGCGGCCAGATGTAGGCGTTGGCGCGGCCGAGGTGAAGGTTGTCGACGAAGATGGCGGCGCCGATGACGAGCGCGATCAGCGCGAAGACCTGTCCCCGGTCGGGCTTGCGGGCGAAAAGGCGCCGCCGCCCGTCGGGGTAGGTCTCCACGGGCGCCGGGCGGGGCGCGTCGACGCCGCCGACACCGAGCGGCACGACGAACCAGAAGACGGCATAGAGCACCGCGCCCATGCCCTGGGCGAGCAGCAGCGCCAGGAACACTATGCGCACCCACGACACGGGCACCCCCAGGTGCCCGGCGAGGCCGCGCGCCACGCCGCCGAGCATCCGCCCCTCGGCGCTGCGGTAGAGCTTGCGCAGGGGTCGGTCGTCGGTGTGGGGGGTGGCGGTGGTCATGGTCCGATCGTCACACGCGGGGGCGGCAGGGGGCATCAGGGTCGACCCTGACAAGACCCGGGGTCGGACTACCGCCTGGGTCTGAAGCCCTCGCTCACCGCGTCGAAGACCGGCAGGTGGCGGTCCCATTCGGCCGCCGGGGCCGAGAGGTAGATGGCGTACTCCTTGCCGCCCTCCCGCCCGAATCCGAGGTCGATCGCGCGGTAGTCGCGCGCCCGGCCCTTGAACGTGAACTCCCAGACCGCCGCTGGCTCGTCGCGGAAGAGCGTGCGCTGCATGCGCTTGAGCCTGTAGCCGCTGAGCTCCGTCTTGAGCTGGCCCTCGACGTCCTTCCAGTGCTGGAGGTGGTCGGGTCCCGCGAAGTCGAGCACGTTGACCTTGAGGTCGACCCGGCCAGTGGGGTCGATGTAGTCGACCTCCACCGCCGACTTCTCCTGCCGGGTCCAGCCGTTGGGGACGGGGAAGGACACGCCGAGCTTCTTCTCCTCCACCAGGCGGTAGCCGGGTGGCACGGGAGCCGGTGAGAAGGGCGCGGAGGGGCTCGGGGGCGCCGACGGCCGGGGCCCGCCGGACGCGGCCTCCTTGCCGGGCTCCTTCTGGGCGACGGTCTCCTCGGAGGACCCGCCACCGTCCTGGAGCGCGAAGTACAGGCCGCCCGCGATCCCCGCGGCCGCGACCACGGCCACCGCGCTCCACAGGAGCGCGCGCCCCTTGCGGGCCCCGCTGCCGCCGTCCGTGGGCGGGGCGACGGGGGCGGGCTCCGTCCTGACCTCCGTCGCCGCCTCGCTCGCGGCGCGTCGGCCGCCGTGCGCGGCACCGGCGCCGTCGGTGCGCACCTGCGTGTCCGTACGGGTCCCGGGCGTCCGCTCCTCCTCGCGGGCGGGCGAAGCCGCCTCCGACACCGTCGGGTGCGCCGCCGTCTCCGACTCGGCGGCGGGCTCGCGCAGGATCTGCTCGGCCAGCTCGGCCGGGGGCCGGATCGCCGGGTCCTTGGCCAGCAGCGCCTCGATCAGCCTGGTGAGCGGTCCCGCGTGGCGCGGCGGCGGCAGCGGGTCCATGGCGATGGCGTAGGCCGTCTCGACGGCGGTGTCCTTGCGGAACGGCGGGCGGCCCTCCAGCGCCTGGTACAGCGTGGCGCCCAGCGCCCACAGGTCTGAGGCCGGACCGGGCTTGGCGCCCTTGACCCGCTCGGGCGCGATGTAGTCGATCGAACCGACCATCTCGCCGGTCTTGGTGAGCGTCGAGGTGCCGGTGGAGTGCGCGATGCCGAAGTCGGTCAGCACGACCCGCCCGTCGTCGCCGAGCAGGACGTTGCCGGGCTTGACGTCGCGGTGCAGCACCCCGGCCGCGTGGGCCGCGCGCAGGGCGGCGATCATGCCGCGGCCGATCCGGGCGGCCTCGTCCGGGGTGATCGTGCCGTCCTTGAGGACGTCGCCGAGCGTCGTCGACGGCACGTACTCCATGACGATGCAGGGCAGGCCCCGGTCCTCGACCACGTCGTGGACGACGACCACATTGGGGTGGTTGATCCGGGCGGCGCTGCGGGCCTCGCGCCGGGTGCGCTCGTAGAGCGTGGCGAGCTCGTCCTCGTCCAGATAGGGCGAGACGTGCAGCTGTTTGAGGGCGACCTGACGGTCCAGCAGCGAGTCCTCGGCGCGCCAGACGGTGCCCATGCCGCCCCGGCCTATCCGCTCGAGCAGCCGGTAGCGGCCGGCGACCAGCCGGCCGCGGTCCGACCCCGGCCCCGCCGCCGCGGGCTCGGACACTGACTCAGACACCGTGCACCCCTCCGGTTCCCCCGTAAGTGTTCGATGCGCCACGATATCGGGCACCGTCTCAGGGGTGATCTCAGGGAACGGCCAGGGTTGTGAGGTGTGCCGAAAGCGCGTTCCGGTTGACACCATGTTCTGTATGACCGACACACCCACCACCGAGGACGCGCAGCAGGCGGGCGCGGTTCACGGCTTCTCGCCGGATGTCCGGCCACCGCTGCGGCGCAGCCGTGAGCACAAGGTGGTCGCGGGCGTGTGCGGCGGTCTCGGCCGCTGCTTCGACCTCGACCCCGTCATCTTCCGGGTGGTGCTGGGCGTGCTCGCGGCCACGGGCGGCCTGGGCCTGATCGTCTACGGCTTCGCCTGGCTGCTGATCCCTCTGGAGGGCGACGAGGAGAACGAGGGCAAGCGGCTGCTGTCCGGGCGGGTCGAGGGCCCGGCCCTGACCGCCGTGCTGTGCGCGCTGGTGGGCTGCGGCCTGTTCCTCTCCATGCTCAACAACAGCGCGGTGATGTCGTTCTCGCTGATGCTGACGCTCGCCATGGCCGGGGCGGCCTACTGGTCGATCCACCGCCACCGGCCGGAGGCCGCCGAGGAGACGGCCGCCACCGACCAGAAACCGCATCAGAAGGCCCAGAAGCCGCAGAAGACCGTGGAGGCCCCTCCGGAGACCAAGGCGCCGCCCGCCCCGGGCACCCCGTCGTGGTGGCGCGACCCGATCGTCAAGGACGGCACCACCGGCCCCATGGGCGCGGAGACCGGCTATCTGTGGGGCCCGGACGACGGTCCGTACGACAAGGAGACCGCCAAGCGCACCCGGTCCCGCCCGGTCCGCCGCCCCCGCCCGCTCGGCGGCTGGACGTTCCTGCTTGCCTGCCTCCTCTTCGCGCTCGGCACCGGCCTGTCCTGGCACCACCAGCCGCTGGGCACCAGCCTGGAGATCGGCCTGGCCTGCGCTCTGGGGGTCTACGGCCTCGGCATCGCGATCAGCTCGCTGTACGGGCGCACGGGCGGCGGCACGGTCGTCATGGCCGTACTGACGGCGGCGCTGCTGGCGGGCGCGGCCGCGCTGCCCAAGTCGGTCACCACCGAATGGAGGCGGTCGACCTGGCACCCGGCGAGCGCGAGCGCCGTGCAGGGCACCTACAAGGTGGGCAGTGGCGTGGGCGTGCTCGATCTGACGGGACTTCAGTGGCCGAAGGACACCCCGGTCCGTACGGCCGCCGAGGTCGGCGCGGGGCAGCTCAGGCTGGTGGTCCCGGAGGACGTGACGACGAAGCTGACCGTCGACGTGGGCGTCGGTGACATCCGGATGCCCGGCGAGGGCCGCGACGACGTCGACATCAGGCCGGGCCAGAAGCAGCATCTGACATTGGAGCCACGCGTCGGGCAGTCCTCGCGCGGCACCTTGGAGATCCGGTTGAAGGTCGGCATCGGCCAGGTGGAGGTGGACCGTGCGGCGGCATGAATTCGAGCCGGGCAAGCTCGTCGTCGGACTGGTGCTGCTGGGCGGCTGCTTCGCCTATCTCGCCATGGCCCACGGCACCTGGCGCTTCCCCTCCTACGCCGTGCTGCCCGCCCTGGGCATCGGCTTCTGCGTGGCCGGGCTGGTCTCCTCCCTCGCCTTCGCGGTGCGCCGGCACCGGACCCGCGGCGGCGACGCGGCCGAGCCCGTGGACCGGGCCCTGCGCTGAGGCCGCCGGGGCGACAGAGCCTGCGGCCTCCCGCGCGGTGGTGGGTCAGCCGAAGAGCCTGCCCCGCCGCGCATGGCCCCGGCGGCCGCGGGACCATATCGCGTCCAGCGACAGATACGGCGCGCCCGCGAGTATCAGGGGCAGCCAGGCCATCAGATAGGCGAGGTCGTTGCCGTAGTAGTAGGGCGTGGAGGACCAGCTCACCGTCAGCCACAGGCTCAGCGAGATCAGGGCACCGCCCGCCGCCGCGACGCGGGCGAGCACGCCGAAGAGGGTGCCTATGCCCACCGCCAGCTCCCCCAGGGCTATGGCGTAGCCGAAGCCGACCGGGCTCTTGAGCGCGAGGTCGACCAGGGCCGGGACCGCGCTGGTGTCCCGCACCGAGCGCAGCAGCTCGCCGAGGGAGCCGGGCCCGCCGCTCGCGAGGAAGGCGGAGTCGGTGAGCTTGTCGAGCCCGGCGTAGATGAAGGTGACGCCGAGGAAGATCCTCAGCGGCAGCAGGGCGTACCGGGACAGGGCGGGCCGCCGGCCGCCCGCGCCGCCGCCCACCGCCTCCCCGCGACCCAGGAGTGTCATACCGTCCGCCGCCTCTCCGTCTCTGTCGTCATCCGACCATACGTACGGGAGGCGGTGCGTGTTCAGCCCTGTGGACAACCCGCCTGTGGACAACCCATCGGCTTCACTCACAAGGCTGGCGGATTTCTCAGCCCGTGCGGACGCCCAGCGCGCTGCCGTCCAGCCACTCCTGCCAGCTGAGGTTCCAGTCGCCGTAGCCGTTGCCGAAGTTGTCCATCGGCTTCGGCTTCGAACTGCCGGTGACCTGGACGACGTCGCCCTTGAGGCTCAGCCCGTACAGCCACTTGGCGTCGTCGGTGGACATGCCGATGCAGCCGTGGCTGACGTTCTCCTTGCCGAAGGACTCGGCGTTGTCGGGGGCCGCGTGCACGTACTCGCCGCTGATCGTCTCGCGCATGCTGAAGTCGTACGAGCCGTAGAACCCGTCCGGGTGGTTGCGCGGGATGCCGATGGACAGCGAGTCCATGACGACCCGGCCCTCCTTGGCGAGGATGGTCTTGACGCCGTCGCGGGTCTGGAAGTTCTTCGACTCGTCGCCGCCGCTGATGGGGATGGAGCGCAGCGTCTTACCGTTGCGCACGACGGTCATCCTGTGGGCCTTGAGGTCCACGGTGTTGATCATCGAGTCGCCGACGGTGAAGGAGACCGTGCGGTCACCGCCGCCCGCGGCCGTGCCGTCGGCGAGCTGGACGCCCGCGAGGCGCGCGTCGAGCGTGACCTTGGTCCCGGCGGGCCAGTACTTCTCGGGGCGGAAGTGGACGCGGGTGTCGCCCTTCGTCTCGTTCCAGTGCCAGGCACCGGGGACGTTCGGCGAGGTGGAGACCTTCAGCCGGCCCTCGATGCCCGCGCGCAGCTCCTTCGGGACCTTCTGCTGCTTGAAGACCAGGGCGATGGGCTGGCCGACGCCGACCTTCTCGCCGTTGGCAGGGGCTATCTCGGGCCGTACGACCTTGGCCGCGTTGGTCAGCGTCCGGGCGGGCGGAGCGGGCTTCTCCGTGACGGGCGTGGCGGAAGGGGCCGGCGAGGACGGTGCCGCCGAGGAGGACTTCGCGGCGGGCCGCTCCTCGGCCTCTGCGCCACCACCGCAGCCGGTGACGGCCAGGCCCGCCAGGGCCAGGGCGGCGGACAGCCCGACGGAACGGGAGAGGCGCATGGTTCTCCAACCGGTTCATTGCTTCCAGGCATGGCGGAGCCGAGGCGGCTGCGCCCCGGCTCCCGACCATCGTAAGCAGGGCGAATACCCCGAAAAGGCGCCCGGAAGAACGAGCGACCCCCGCCTGTCGGAGGGGGTCAGGCCGCCGGCCGCCGGCGCCGCCCTCAGCCCAGCAGCTCCGGCTCGCTCCGTGTGATCTGCTGGTAGAGCGGCTGGTAGTTGATCCACGCCGCCAGGTCGCTGCCCAGCCTCTCCCGCGTCTCCTCGGCGTGCGCGGCATCGATGTGCACCGGCTTCCCCGCGGCCTTGGCCAGGAGCTGCACCTGGCACGAGCGCTCCATGGTGATGAACCACCAGGCCGCCGCGTCCACGGAGTCCCCGACCGTGAGCAGCCCGTGGTTGCGCAGGATGACGGCCTTGTGCGGCCCCAGGGCGGTCGCGATGCGGCGCCCTTCCTCCAGGTCCACGACGACTCCCGTGTAGTCGTCGAAGAGGGCGTGGTCCTGGTAGAAGGGGCAGACGTCCTGCGTGATCGGCTCCAGCAGCTCCCTGAGGGCGGACAGCGCGCGCCCGTACGTGGAGTGGCTGTGCGCCGCGGCCACGACGTCGGGGCGGGCCCGGTGGATCTGCGAATGGATCGCGAACGCCGCCTCGTTGACGTGGTGACGCCCCTCCACGACCTGCCCGTCGTGGTTGACCATGATCAGGTCGCTGACGGTGATGTGCTTGAAGGACATCCCGAAGGGGTTCACCCAGAAGCAGTCCGTGAACTCCGGGTCCCGCGCCGTGATATGCCCCGCGACACCCTCCTCGAAGCCGAACCGCCCGAAGAGCCGCAGCGCCGCGGCCAGCCGCTCCTTGCGGTGCCGCCGCTCGTCCTCGACGTTCTCGTGCTGGGGCGGCAGCGCGAACCGGAGCTGATCCGCGGGTACGGGCTCGGGCCTTGGCGACATGAGCTTCTCCTTACGATGCGCACGCGGTTCCGTACGCCACGGAAGCTACCTCCGGGTACGCGAGGAGAACAGGGTCCTGGCGCCTCGGGATCACACCCGCCGTGTGCGCCAGGCCGCCGTCGGCTACAGCTGATCGATCTCCGACAGGTCGATATCGATGTCGAAGGGAACGGTGAGCTTGAGGTGGTCGTGGTAAATGCCGGTGGCGATATAGGACTTCGTCGCCGGATCGAGCTCGTACACGTAGACCACGGGCCGGTCCTCCTCGCCCACCATCTCGACACGCCAAAAATGCCGGATGCCGGCTTGGGCGTACTTGCGCGGCTTGGTATCCCGGTCACGGGCCTCCGAATCCGGGGAGACCACCTCTACAGCCAGCACGACATCCTTCACGTCGTAGCGGGTCTGGCGGCGACCGGTGACAGCCTCTGCCCGCACGACGGACAGATCGGGCTCGGGAGCATTATGGCTATTGATCACCACAGCCATCTCCCGCTTGACCCGTAGGCTGTCGGGCACCGTCTGGCGCACCCCCCTCTCCAGCAAGAAGAGTGTCAGCGCATGGAAATCCCGCTGAGGACTCACGAAGACCAGACTCCCGTCGATCAGCTCAGTGTGCGGCGGGAGGTCGGGCAGGCTGAACAGATGGTCCACGGTCCAGCCACCGGGCGGCGGAATCGGCCACCGCGGTTTGGTCGGCTGCGCAGGCCCGGGCAGCGATTCGGGCAGCGGTTCAGCGGTCATGAGTCCTCCCATAAACGGGATTCTGGGCCGTACGGTCAGCGTACCCACCCCAAATGACAATGCCGCCGCCCAAACGAATGAGCGACGGCACTGGCGTTTGACCTCAAGAGGTCTCAGGGGAGGACTACTCCCACTCGATGGTCCCCGGCGGCTTGCTGGTGATGTCGAGGACGACGCGGTTGACGTCGTCGACCTCGTTGGTGATGCGGGTGGAGATCTTGCCCAGGACGTCGTACGGCAGGCGCGACCAGTCGGCCGTCATGGCGTCCTCGGAGGAGACCGGGCGCAGCACGATCGGGTGGCCGTAGGTGCGGCCGTCGCCCTGGACGCCGACGCTGCGGACGTCCGCGAGCAGGACGACCGGGCACTGCCAGATCTCGCGGTCGAGACCGGCGGCGGTCAGCTCCTCGCGGGCGATGGCGTCGGCCTCGCGGAGCAGGTCCAGGCGCTCCTTGGTGACCTCGCCGACGATGCGGATGCCGAGGCCCGGGCCGGGGAAGGGCTGGCGCTGGACGATCTCGTCCGGCAGGCCGAGCTCGGAGCCGACCATGCGGACCTCGTCCTTGAAGAGCTGGCGGAGCGGCTCGACGAGCTCGAACTCCAGGTCCTCGGGGAGGCCGCCCACGTTGTGGTGGGACTTGATGTTGGCGGTGCCGGTGCCGCCACCGGACTCGACCACGTCGGGGTAGAGCGTGCCCTGGACGAGGAACGCGACGTCCTCGCCCTCGGCGCCCGCCTCGGCCACGATCTCGGCCTGGGCCTGCTCGAAGACGCGGATGAACTCCCGGCCGATGATCTTGCGCTTGGCCTCCGGCTCGGAGACGCCGGCGAGGGCGGTCAGGAAGCGCTCCTGCGCGTCGACGACCTTCAGCTGGACGCCGGTCGCGGCGACGAAGTCCTTCTCGACCTGCTCGGTCTCGCCCTTGCGCATCAGGCCGTGGTCGACGTAGACGCAGGTGAGCTGGTCGCCGATGGCCTTCTGGACGAGGGCGGCGGCGACGGCGGAGTCCACGCCGCCGGACAGGCCGCAGATGGCGCGCTTGGTGCCGACCTGGGCGCGGATCGCGGCGACCTGCTCCTCGATGACGTTGCCGGTGGTCCAGCTGGGCTCGATCCCGGCGCCGCGGTAGAGGAAGTGCTCCAGCACCTGCTGGCCGTGCGTGGAGTGCATGACCTCGGGGTGGTACTGGACGCCGTAGAGCTTCTTCTCGTCGTTCTCGAAGGCGGCGACGGGCACGACGTCCGTGGACGCGGTGACCGTGAAGCCCTCGGGGGCGGCCGAGCAGGCGTCGCCGTGCGACATCCACACCGACTGCTCGACCGGGGTGCCCTCGAAGAGCGTCGAGCCCGGCTTGGTCACGGTCAGGGGCGTACGGCCGTACTCACGCGCGCCGGAGTTGTCGACCGTGCCGCCGAGGGTGGTGGCCATCAGCTGGAAGCCGTAGCACATGCCGAAGACCGGGACGCCGGCCTCGAAGAGGCCGCGGGCGTCGTCGAGGCGGGGGGCGCCCTCCTCGTAGACGGACGACGGGCCGCCGGAGAGGATGATCGCCTTCGGGTTCTTCGCGAGCATCTCCGCCACCGGCATGGTGGACGGGACGATCTCGCTGTAGACCCGCGCCTCGCGGACTCGACGGGCGATGAGCTGGGCATACTGCGCACCGAAGTCGACAACGAGCACCGGTTCCGCGGTGTTGTCGTGGGCGGCGGCGGGGGGTGCTGCTGACACGGGAGCGGCCTTCCGGCGGTCGGTGAGGGGGTCTCTATTTGTCGATTCTACCGGGGCGCGGATGCTTGCTTTTGTCTCACCATCCGAATCCGCGTTGGCCCCGGGGCCTCTCCCGGGCCATACTGTCCGCCATGCGCAAGCACCTGACCTACGTCTTTACCTATGGCAACCGGCCCGTCCGGCTGCCATGGTCGTGCTGCTTGAGCCACTGACAAGCGACTTCGACAGGCGCCCCGGGCCGACAAGGCCCGGGGCGCCTGTCGTTTTCCCGGACCTTGTCGCTCCGGGGGGCCGCGCCCCTTTTGGAGGAACACACATGAGCACCCAGACCGTCGCGGAGACCGGAGCCCGTACCGACGAGGCCGCGGGCGTCATCACCGACGCGCGCGGGCGGATCGACGACCTGGACGGCCGGATCATCGGGCTCGTGCAGGAGCGGATGGCCGTCTCGGCGGTGATCCAGCGCGAGCGCATCGCCTCCGGCGGACGGCGCGTGAACCTGGCGCGCGAGATGGAGATCCTCACCCACTACAGCGATCAGCTGGGCAAGCCGGGCACGACGCTGGCCATGACGCTGCTGGAGCTGTGCAGGGGGCGCGTCTGAGCCGGTGGTCCGCTCCCGCACCACCCCCTCGTCACTCGTACGACGCGTGACCGCGCCCTGATGCCTTCGTTGGACCCGGTGTCGCGCCAGCCAGGAGCGGCCCACCAGATCCACATGTGGCTTCCGTCCCTGTTCACCTGGGCGCCCGGCAACGACAGGGCGGATCCACCGGAATGCGAGACGTACGCGTACGTACGTCGTGGGACCGCCTTCCGGTGGCACGGCGACCGGTCAGCAGGGGACAGCAGCCCGGCCGCCACTCGAAGGACGGTCGGTTCCGGGGACGCCTGGAACCGACCGTATCCGGTCGAAACGGTTGCGCTCGGCCCGGCGCATCCCGCACGATGCCAAGGGACACCAAAGCCCCGGTTCCGTACCGCCATTGGTTCGACCACTGCTTCGACCACCGCGGCGCACGGACCGCCGCCGAGGCGCACTCAGGACCCGCAGCAAGCGACGCACCACCCCGAAGCCCGCGGCGCTCCCCCCGGCGCCGCTCCGCGGCACCGACCGCCCTGCCCCTCGGTGCCGGCAGTCAAGGGCCCCGTGGCCGCCCGCACGCCCCCGCGGAGGCGGCCCGGGGCCCTTCGCCGTGCGCGCGCGGCCGCTGACCCGCTCCCGGCTAAGGCAGCCGCAGCGCCGCGAACGCCCCCTCCGGGACCGCCGGGTGCCGTGGGCGCACCACCGGCACGCGCGCGTACGCGGTGCCCTGCGCGGGGCGCGTGTCGGGGTCGCCCTTGTTGGGCCAGAAGGACATCGCGCGTTCCGCCTGGGCCGTGATCGTCAGGGACGGGTTGACGCCGAGGTTCGCCGAGACCGCTGCGCCGTCGACGACCGAGATCCCCGGGTGTCCGTACAGCCGGTGGTACGGGTCGATGACGCCCTGCGAGGCGTCCGCGCCGATCGGGCAGCCGCCCAGGAAGTGCGCGGTGAGCGGGGTGCCCATCAGCTCGCCGACGTTGCTGCCGGCGAAGCCGTTGATCTCCCGCGCGATCAGCGTCGCGGCCTGCGCCGCCTCGGGGATCTGCGTCGGGTTGGGCGCGCCGTGCCCCTGCCGCGCGGTGAGCAGTCCCTTGCCGAGGCCCTTCTCCTTCCGGTACGTCGTCAGGGAGTTGTCCAGCGACTGCATGACGAGCCCGATGATCGTGCGCTCGGACCAGCGGTGGTTGGACAGCGACCGCAGCAGCTGCACCGGGTGCCGCGCGCAGTGCGCCGCGAAGGCGACGGCCCGCGGCGCGCGCGTGCCCACCGGCACCTGGAGGATCGAAAGCGCGCCCATCGCGTTGGAGCCCTTGCCGTAACGGACTGGCTCGATATGCGTGTTGGCGTTCGGGTGGATCGACGACGTGATCGCGACGCCCCGGGTGAAGTCGACCTCCGGCACGCCGTGGGCCGCGCGGTAGCGGCGGTCGTCGGTCTGGGCGCCGACCAGCGCCTCGGAGTTCGTACGGGTCAGCCGCCCGAGCCCGTCCGGGATGCGGGGCAGCAGCCCCTTGTCCTTCATGGTGTGCAGCAGCGTCTGCGTGCCGTACGTGCCCGCCGCGATCACCACCCGTTCCGCGCGCAGCGCCCGGGGGCGGGCCTTGCGGCGCTTGTCGGTGGGGAGGGTGACGACGCGGTAGCCGCCGTCCCGGTGTTCCGTGACGGCGACGACCGTCGTCATCGGGTGGATGACCGCCCCGGCCCGTTCGGCGAGGTGGAGGTAGTTCTCGTTGAGGGTGTTCTTCGCGCCGCGCCGGCAGCCGGTCATGCACTCGCCGCACTCGACACACGCCTTGCGCGCCGGTCCCGCGCCCCCGAAGTACGGGTCGGCGGCCTCCTCGCCGGGCCGCGCCCGGGCCGCGCCGTCGGCGTCCTGCCCGTCCCCGAAGAACACGCCCACCGGCGCGCGGTGGAAGGTGTCCCCCACGCCCATCTTCTCGGCCGCCGCCCGCAGATGGACGTCCGAGGGGGTCATGGTCGGGTTGAGCCGTACGCCCAGCATGCGCTGCGCCTGTGCGTAGTACGGCTTCAGCTCCTCCTGCCAGTCGGTGATGCCGGCCCACTGCGGGTCGTCGAAGAACGCCTTCGGCGGGACGTACAGCGTGTTGGCGTAGTTGAGCGATCCGCCGCCGACGCCTGCGCCCGCCAGGACCATCACATGGCCGAGCAGATGGATGCGCTGGATGCCGTAGAGCCCGAGGGCGGGCGCCCACAGGTAGTTGCGCAGGTCCCAGGAGTTCCTGGGCAGGGTGTCGCGCGTGAAGCGGCGGCCCGCCTCCAGCACGCCCACCCGGTAGCCCTTCTCGGTCAGGCGCAGGGCGGACACCGCGCCGCCGAAGCCCGAGCCGACGACGATCACGTCGTAGTCGTAGCCGCCCTCGCGGTCCTTTTCGTGAGCAGACGCCGGCACCAAATACCTCCGTGAGAGCTTCCGGTCAGCGCAGGCGCAGTGCCTTCAGCGCGCGCAGGCTGCGGGTCATGAACTCCGCGTACTTCTCGTCCGTCATCCCGAAGGACGGTGCGAGCGGCATGATCCGCTGCTGGGCGACGGTCTGGGACTCGGTGTACTTCAGGATGCCCTCGGAGCCGTGCCTGCGGCCGAGCCCCGAGTCGCCCATGCCGCCCATGGGCGACTGCGCGCTGCCGTACGCCGCCGCGTACGCCTCGTTGACGTTGACGGTGCCCGCCCGCAGCCGGGCGGCGAGCGCGCGGCCGCGCCGCCCGTCCCTGGTCCAGACGGAGGCGTTCAGCCCGTACGGGGTGGCGTTGGCCAGTGCGACCGCCTCGTCCTCGTCACGGAAGCGGTATACGGAGACGACCGGGCCGAACGTCTCCTCCGCGCAGACCGCCATCGGCGCCTCGACGCCTTCGAGGACGGTCGGTTCGTAGAACAGCGGGCCGATGTCGGGCCGGGGGCGGCCGCCCGCGAGGACGGTGGCGCCCTTGGCCACGGCTTCCTCGACGTGCCGGGTCACGGTCTCCAGCTGCCTGCCGGAGACGAGCGACCCCATGTCGGCGCCGTACGCGAGGCCCGTACCGAGCCGCATCGCGCGCGCGCGGGCCACGAAGCGCTCCACGAAGGCGTCGGCGACCGACTCGTGGACGTACAGCCGCTCGATGGAGATGCACAGCTGGCCCGCGGACGAGAAGCAGCCGCGGACCGCGCCCGCCGCAGCCTTCTCGACGTCGGCGTCGTGCAGGACCAGCATGGCGTTCTTGCCGCCGAGTTCGAGCGAGCAGCCGACCAGCCGGGCGGCGGCGCCCTCGGCGACCTCGCGGCCGGTGCGGGTGGAGCCGGTGAACGAGACGTAATCGGCGTGCGCCACGACGGCGGGCCCGACGACCGGCCCCTCCCCCAGCACGATCTGCCAGACGGGCGCGGGCAGCCCCGCCTCGATCAGCAGCTCACGGGCCCACAGGGCGGTCAGCGCGGTCTCGGTGTCGGGCTTGGTGACCACGGTGTTGCCCGCGACCAGCGCGGGCAGCGCGTCGCCGACGGACAGCTCGAAGGGGTAGTTCCACGGCGAGATCTGGCCGACGACGCCGCGCGGCTGGCGCAGTTCGGTGACCTTGGTGAGCGTCGGCACGACGCCGGTGTGCCCCTTGGGCCGCAGATACGCGGGTGCCTTGCGCCCGTAGTGCCGGGCGGCGACGGCCACCGCCTGCACCTCCTCGTGCGCGTGCAGGCGGGCCTTGCCGGTCTCCACCTGGATCAGGTCCAGCACCTCCGACTGGCGGGCCAGCACGAGGTCGTGGAAGCGCAGCAGGACGGCGGCGCGCTCGCGTACGGGCACGGCCGCCCACGCCCGCTGCGCCTCGCGCGCCCGCCCGAACGCGGCCGCCACGTCCTCGGGCCCCGACTCCGGCAGGTCCGCCAGCTTCCGCCCGGTGAACGGCGTGTGGCTGACGGTCGTACCGGATCCGGTCAGCCCCCGGGTCAGCCGGGCGACGAGCTCGGGCGTGACGACGTCCGCGGCGGTACGGGCTCCGGGCGGGGCGACCGGGTTGCCGCCCTCCACGGGTATCGCCGCTTGTGCCGTTCCCTCTGCTGCTGCGCCATGCCGCGAGTCGGTCATGAGGGCGAGCGTAGGCGGGCTCGCACACTTTGGGTACCCGGCAGTAACCACTTTCCGCCGGACCGGGACGGGCGGCTGCGTCGCTTCCGTGACGACCGTCGACGGCCGTCACAAAATTCCCGACGGCTGTCGCGGACGACGTCCCGTGACGGCCGTCAGGGAACCGATACGGGCCTGACGCGTACGAAGGTGTCGAGCGCCGTCTGCGCGTAGCGGCGCCCCTCGTCGGCCTGGTCGGCGGGCGACGCCACCCACACGTCGTACCTCCTGTCGCCTTCGTCCCAACAGACGTCGTACATATGCCGAGCGCTCCCGTCGTCGTCCGGATCCTCGTTCCAGGTGAACTCCCAGCGGGCGGCGAAGCCGTCCTTGTGCCCGGTCGGCGCGACCGTGGCGTCGCGGTATCCCGGATAGCGGTCGGGGGCCTCCTCGGCGGCGGTGCGCAGGGCGCCCATGGGGCCGTCCTCCTGCCGGTCCTGGATCGTGACGCCGATGACGAACTTCCCGCCGGGCGAGCGGAAGAGGACGCGCGGCGGCTCGAAGGAGCGGGTGAAGCCGTCCGGGACGGCGAGGGCGAACCCCGCGGGGTCCTGGACCGCCCGGTAGCCGGCCGGGGCGTCGACGACTGCGGTGGCGGGCGGCTCGGAGGGCGAGCGGGGCGAGGGTGTCAGCGGGCCGCTTGTGACGTGGGTGGGTTTGTCGTCCATCCCTGTGGTGTGCGAGTCCGTCAGCAGGGTGGCGAGCCCGGCGCCCATTCCGGCCAGGGTCATCACGGCGACCCCGGTCATCAGGGCGAGCCGGGCGCGGCCTTGGGGCGGGGGCTCGAAGGGCGGAGGCTCGCACGGCGAAGGCAGGAGCGAGGCCGCGGCGGCGGGCGGTGGGTTCGCGGGGGTGTCGTGTGCGCGTCTCCGGGCGCGCAGCCTCCCCCGGCGGCGGGGCCGCCCGGCCGTACGGTCGCCGGCCCCGGAGGGGGTGGCCGCCTCCGGCATGCGCCCCGAAGCGAGATAGGTCAGCAGCAGCCACTCCGCCTCGTCCACGCCCATCCGGCGCTCGGGGTCGCGCTCAAGCAGCCCCCGTACGACCGGCAGCAGCGGTTCGGCCGCGGCCGGTGGCCGGATCTCGTCCTGGACGACGGCCTGCAGGATGCCGCCCAACGAGTCGCGGCGGAAGGGGGATTCACCGCTGAGCACCACGCAGAGCAGCACTCCCAGTGACCACAGGTCCGACGCCGGTCCGGTGCTGCGGCCCGCGATCCGCTCCGGCGCGGTGTATTCGGGCGAGCCGACGAATGCGCCGGACTCCGTGATCGTCGTGGCTCCGGAGACCCGGGCGATGCCGAAGTCCGTCAGCACGACGCGCCCCGTACCGGCCTCCAGCAGGACGTTCGGCGGCTTGATGTCACGGTGCAGGACGCCCCGGGCGTGCGCGGCCCGCAGCGCGCCCAGCAGCGCGGCCCCGATGCGGGCCGCCTCCCGCGCCCCCACCGGCCCGTCCACCGCCAGGACATCGGACAGCGCGCGCCCCTCGATCAGCTCCATCACGATCCACGGGCGCCCCTCCTGGATCACTATGTCGTGCAGGGCGACCACATTCGGATGGTTGATCAGCGCGGCCGCACGGGCTTCTCTCAGGGTGCGGTCGACGCCGGTCGCGGGAAGGGTGGCGGCTCCGGACAGCGGACGACCGTCGTCCATGTGCAGCTCTTTGACCGCGACTTCGCGGGCGAGCAGCTCATCGGTGGCACGCCAGACGGTGCCCATGCCACCGCGCCCGATCTTCTCCCTCAGGCGGTAGCGGCCGACGATCAGACCATCGTGCGCGGCGAAGGTCCCCATGAACACATCTTGCCCCTCCTCCCACCACCTCACCGCGTGCGTACCGGCCGGTTGTGCGCATACGGATGACACGCCCCCGGAACCGCCCTACCGGGAGCCCTCCACGATCAGCAGCACGCCCTCGCTGCCGGGCCGTACGGCGTGCGGGGTGTGCGCCGGCACGACGCAGAGCTCACCGGCCCCCACGGTCAGATGCGTGCCCCGTATGTCGAGCTCCAGCCGCCCGTCGACCACGAACAGGACCTCGGCGCAGTCGTGCGCTTCCTCTTCGAGCGGCAACCCGTCCATCCGCAGCGCTTTGACGGCCACCCCGTCCACGTCACCGAGCACCCGCGAGCGCCACGCACCGGGGAGGACGGCGGCCAGATCTCTCACCTTGATCGCTTCCATGAGGTGGACGCTAGTGGCGTGGAGCGGGGCGTTGGCTGGCCGTTGGGCAAAGGTTCCGGGTTCGCGGGCGAAGCTGTCGCGCGGCCGCGCGGTCGGCACGGTGGGCGCTCCCCCGTGAGACGGTCACCGCCTGCGGCAGGCCGGGTGGGCGCAGCGCGCCGTAGTCCGTGAACCGCACGACACCGCAGCCCTCGCACCGCGCCGCGCCGCGCGTCCGCGCCCATCCCGTGCGGTGCAGGCACGCGTTCATCGCGCCTCCCCTGCGAGCATGTGCGCGTTCGTCCAGTGCATGCGCTGCGCGACGAGGGCGTTGTCCATGTCGGCCCTGTCCCCTCTGGCCTGGGCCTCCCTCAGCGCCACTTTCGACTCTTCGCACTCCGCGCAACGCGCTGGTGACCCCTCGGGCCACAGCCCCACCGCGCCCCGCTCCTCCCGGGTCGCCAACCGCAGCGCGCCGAACGGCACTTCCCACTCGCCCCCGCCGCCGGGCTCCCGCACGTTCACTCGTTGCCCGCGGCCGCCGATCACCTGCGCGATGCGGCCGTCCCTGGTGTCCACGACAAACGCGCCGTTCCTGTAGGTCATCCCTCACACCTCCTGGATCGACCGTACTGCTATTCGCGAAAGGCAGCCATGCCACGAAAGGGTGGCATTCTCCGAGGGGTCGCATACCGTGTGGGACAACACGGTGGAGGTCAGCGGCCAGTGGGAGGACATCGTGAGCAACAGCCGGTGGGTCAGCAGCTCGATGCCGTATCTGACGCCGGACGCCGCCCGACCGGACGCCTGGGGCGCCGAAGCCGCTGCTCAGGGGCGCAAGGGGACCCAGCGCATCATCCGCGCCGAGGAAGTTCCCGCACCGCCCGACATCGCACTTCAGCTCGGACTGCGCGAGGGAGGTGCCGTGGTCGTACGCCGCCGGATCATGTATCTGGACGACCAGCCCAATGAGTTGACGGACACTTACTACCCAGCCGACATCGCCCGCGGCACGCGTCTTGCCGGGACGGCCAAGATCCCCGGTGGTGCGATCCGACTGCTCGCCGAGCTCGGGTACGTGGGCGCGAGGGTCCGCGAGGACGTGGTCGCGCGGATGCCGAATCCGGAAGAGCGTGCGCTGCTTCGGACCGCGCAGGACGAGCCGGTCCTGCGTCTGACCCGAGTCACCGTCGACAGCCAGGACCGGCCGTTCCAGGTCGACATGATGACCATGCCCGCGCACCGCCAGCACCTGCGGTACGAGCTCACGATCGGATGAACCCGCCCATGACCGAACCCGGCACCTCCGACCGCCGATGCCTGCACGAGCGGATCGCCGCCGATCTGCGTGACGAAATCATGAGCGGCGACCTGGCCCCGGGGGCCGACCTGCCCTCCACCATGCAGCTCAAGGCCAGGTTCGACGCCTCCAACGCGACAGTGCAGAAAGCACTGCAACTACTCAAGGACGAGCGCCTGATCATCGGTCGGCCCGGCACCGCGGTCACCGTGCGCGAGCGTCGGCAGCGGACCATGCGACCGGCCGCGTACATGGCGCCGTCGGCGGCGGGCGAACCGTACCGCTGGCTGACCGAGGCGGCCGGTCACGGCCGGCGGGCCCGGAGCAGACTCCTCGGCGTCTCGGAAGCCGCACCTCCCGCAGACGTCTCCGCGGCCTTGGGGCTGCCCGGGAACGGCACCGCGCTGCTCCGCCGCCAGGTGCTGCTGATCGATGACGAGCCGGTGGAGCTCGTGAAGTGCTACTACCCACTGGACATCGCCCAGGGCACGCCCATCATGGAGCGCCGCAGGATCAGGGGCGGGACGCCGACCCTCCTCGCCGGCCTCGGATTCCCGCCCCGGCTCAGCGTGGACAAGGTCTCCGCGCGGGTGCCCACCCAGGAGCAGTACAACGCGCTCCGGCTGCCCACCAGCCTCCCGGTGCTCCGGACCCTCCGGGTCGTGTACAGCGACGACGAGCGACCCGTCGAGGCCGCCGTGATGGTCAAGGCCGGGCACCTGTACGAGCTGCAGTACGAATTCACACCGGAGTGACCTGCCGGACGCGGCGCCCCGCCGACCGGACGGGAAGGATCACGGAAATGTTCGGGTAATATTGCTCCCGCAACGCCGACCCGGCAGCCTCTCGAAGGCCACCGGAAGCGCCGAGCACTCGTAGCTCAACGGATAGAGCACTTGACTACGGATCAAGAGGTTGCAGGTTCGAATCCTGCCGAGTGCACACTCACCGCCCCGGACGGATCATCGTCCGGGGCGGTTTTGCGTTGCCGCGCCCCGCCCGTCCCAGACGTAGCGGATGTCCGGCTCCCCCTCCTCGTTCGCGCTGCCGTCCGTCCGCTCCGCCTCCGTGAAGCCGTGGCGTTCGTAGAAGCGGTGGGCGGGGGTGTTGACCTGGAAGGTCCAGAGGTCGAGGCCGGTGGGGTGGCGTCGCTTCGCCAGGGCCACGAAGCGGTCGCCGAGGCCCTGGCCACGCCGGTCCGGCGCCAGGTAGAGCTGGTCGATGCGGCCCTCCTGGAGGACCAGCACGCCGACGACCGGCCCGCCCGGCTCCTCCACCACCCAGGTCTCGCGCTCCGGGATCACCACCGCCCGGAAGTAGTCACGGACCTCGTCGTCGGAGTGCGCCCGCCGGACCGTGGGCAGCGCCGCGTCGTACGAACGGAGCCAGACCTCGGCCACCTGCGCCGCGTCCAGCGCTCCGGCCCGCCGAATGATCGCCTCGTGGGCGGTGTTGTCATCCATGCGGCGCACGGTCTCAGCAGCGCCGCGTCACCGCACGCGAATTACTGCCGCGCCGTATGCCCCGCAGATGCCGGCGGCTCCGCCCTCAAGCCCCCGCGTCCAGCACGTCCGAGTCCGCGTACGCGCGGCCGAGGCGGTCGGCGGCGCGGTCGAGTGTCCCGCGGACCGCCGCGCGGACGCGGGCGGGCGGCTCGTCCGCCGCGAGCGTCACGTGCAGCACGTCGAACACCAACTGCCGGGCGGCGACGGCGAAGGACGCGAAGAGCTCCAGCTCCGCGCGGAGTCCGGGCTCGGCCCGCATGCGGGGGCCCGCGCGCTCGACGAGCATCTCCAGGAGCCGTTCCTGGCGGCGCTGCATGAAGGGCAGATAGCTGCGGCCGAGGGTGGAACTGCCGAGCAGCACCCGGGAGAAGACACGCCCCTGGGCGATGGAGTCCTCGTCGCTGAGCGCCAGTTCACAGGCGGCCGCGCACGCGTCGATCAGGCCGTCGAGGAGCTCCGCACCGGTCGAACCGGGCCGCACCGCTTCCCACAGCCGTGCGTCGAACTCCTCGCGGCGGCCGAAGAAGATGTCCTCCTTCGAGGCGAAGTGGGTGAAGACCGTGGCCGGTGCCACGTCCGCCTCGGCAGCGATCCGGGTGAGGGTGACGGCGTCGAACCCCTCCTCCGCGAAGAGCCGGAAGGCCGCCTCGGAGATCGCGCGGCGAGTGCGCTCCCGCTTGCGGCCGCGCAGCCCGGTCGCGGGCGCGCAGGCGGGCGCTGCGGCGGAGGCGTCGGCGGTGACGTGCGTGGTCATGGGATCAAGGATACGTCCCCGCGAAACCAAAATTAGAGGTGCTACATTTTTAGAGCACCTCTAATTCTGAGATGTGGACAACCTTTGCGAGGACGGCTTCCCATGCCCGACCCATCAGCACCGACGACCAGGACCCCGGCCCGGCCGGACGCGCTCCACCCGGCCGAGGCCCCCACGGGCCCCGCGTCCGGCGCGCCCGCCCGAGGCCCCCGGTCCACCGCCGCGATCCTGTTCATCGCCTGCGCGGCCCAGTTCATGGTCATCCTCGATGTGTCGATCGTGAACGTGGCCCTCCCCTCCATCCGCGCCGAACTGCACCTCAGCGGCGCCGGCCAGCAGTGGATCGTGAACGCCTACACGCTCGGCTTCGCCGGGCTCCTGCTGCTCGGCGGCCGCGCGGCCGACCTCGTCGGCACCAAGCGCGCCTTCCTCACCGGCCTCGCCGCCTTCACCCTGGCCTCCCTCGCGGGCGGCCTCGCGACCGACGGCGCGCTGCTGATCGCCGCCCGCGCCGTGCAGGGCATAGGCGGCGCGGTGCTCGCCCCGGCCACGCTCACCCTGATCATGACGACGTTCACCGAACCGGCGGCCCGTACGCGGGCGATGGGCGCCTGGAGCGCCGTCATGGCGGCCGGCGGCGCGGCGGGTGCGGTCATCGGCGGAGTGCTCACCGAGTACGCGGGCTGGCGCTGGGTACTGTTCGTCAACGTGCCCATCGGCGTCGCACTGCTGGCCGCGGCCCTGGTGTACGTCCCGGCCACCGCCTCCGGGCGCGGCGGCGGACTGCGCCGGCTCGACCTTCCGGGCGCCGTGTCCGTGACCGCGGGTCTGACCGCGCTCGTCTACGGGATCATCTCCACCGAGACCCACGGCTGGGGCTCCCCCACGGTGTGGGCGCCGCTCGCCGCCGGGGTGCTGCTGCTCCTGGCCTTCCTCGCCATCGAGTCGAAGGTGGCCCATCCGCTCGTACCGCTCGCCATCCTGCGCCGCCGCAGCCTGGCCACCGCCAACCTCGTCGTGATCTGGATGGGCGCGGCCACCTTCGCGATGTGGTTCCTGCTGTCGCTCTACTTCCAGCAGATCCTCGGCTACAGCGCGGTCAAGGCGGGCCTGTGCTTCCTGCCCGGCTCGCTCGCCATCATCGCGGGCGCGCAGCTCGCCACCCGGATCATCGCCCGCACGGGGCCGCGCCCACTGCTCGTCATCGGCATGGCGCTCAGCACCGTGGGCTTCATATGGCTCTCCCGGATCCGGGCCGACGGGAATTATGCAACTGATGTGGTGGCACCGTTCGTTCTCGCCACCTTCGGTGCGGGACTCGCGATGATGCCCGCCACCGTCGCCGCGACCAGCGGCACCGACCGCGCCGAGGCGGGGCTCGCCTCGGGCCTCGTCAACACCTCCCGCCAGGTCGGCGGCGCGCTCGGCCTCGCCCTCCTGGCAACCGTCGCGACGCACATCACGGCCGGCCGACTGGCCGCCCACCCCCATGACATCCAGCAGGCACTGACCGCTGGATACGGCAGGGCCCTGCTGATCGCCGCCGCGTTCACGGCGTGCGCGGCCCTCGGAGCGCTCGCCGTGCCCGCCAGGGCGCGCAGGGTCACCTCATGAAGGAAGGATCCATCAT
Organism: Streptomyces blastmyceticus; assembly: GCF_039521185.1. Classification (NCBI taxonomy): domain Bacteria; kingdom Bacillati; phylum Actinomycetota; class Actinomycetes; order Kitasatosporales; family Streptomycetaceae; genus Streptomyces; species Streptomyces blastmyceticus. The sequence goes on from NZ_BAAABW010000002.1 coordinate 85,629, forward strand.
GGCCAACGAGTTGAACCACATCATCGTCCACGTCAAGGACCGCCGGCGGAGCGCCGCGTTCGTCGCGGAGCTGATGGACACCGAAGCTCCGCTCGACTGGGGCCCGTTCACGCAGATCACCAGCTCCAACGGCGTGGGCATCGACTTCGCGGACGACCACGTGGCGCCGGACGCCATCAACGGCAGCCACCTCGCGTACCTCGTGACGGACGAGGAGTTCGACGCCATCTTCGGGCGGATCGAGAAGGGGGGCGTGCGGTACTGGGCGGACCCCGCGATGTCCCGCGAGGGCGAGATCAACCGCCACTACGGCGGGCGGGGCGTCTACGTCCTGGACCCGGGCGGCACGTGTGTGGTCGAGTTCATCACCAAGCCGTACGGTGAGACGCCGTCGCCCGAGGTCAAGCACCCCGGGCGTATGTGACCCCGCCCGGGGCTCCGGCCCCGGCCCCCCACTAACCCACCAACTCCCGTTCCAGCGGTGTGCGGAAGCGTGGAGTGACCCTCACGTCGCCGAGCCATGAGGACAGGCGCGCGGCCTCCGTCTCGATCGCGGAGGTCGCGTCGGGACCCGCGTCCGCCAGCAGGCGCCAGGCGATCTCGCCGTCCGGGCGCTGGGCCCAGCCGCCGACGATGCGACCGTTCCACCACACGGTGGGGCCGATGTTGCCCGCGCGGTCGAAGAGGGCGGGCACGTGGTCCGGGGAGAGGTACCAGTCGCGGTCGCGCCAGCCCATGGCCGTGGGGTCGAGGCCCGGGAGGAGCGCCGCCCACGGCTCCGCGGGGGCGACGTCCTCCAGGTCGTCCGGGAGGACGAAGCCGGGGCCGTGCGCCAGTTGCACGTCCCGGGCGCCCACGTCGGCCAGTGCCCGGCGCGTGTCGCCGAGCGTCCAGCCCGTCCACCACTTCAGGTCCGCTTCGGTCGCCGGTCCGAAGGATGCGAGCCACCGCCGCGCGACCTCCGCCTTGGATTCCCGCACGGGGAGTTCGGGCAGTTGGTCCACGGGCGCCCATGCATACATGCTGCTGGTCCACGATCCGCGCGGGCGGCTGCGGCGTACGTGACCGTCCGAGGCCAGCAGCCGCAGCAGCCGACTGCCGACGCTCTGCCGCGCCGCGTACGGCTTGCCCGCCGAGACCAGGATCGTCTCCCGCAGGGCGGGCACGTCCTTGGCGAGTTCGGCCGTCGTCGCCTCACCGCGGGCGGCGAGGGCGGCCAGCACCTCCCGTTCGGTCCGCACGAGCCGCTGTTCGTCCCAACTGCCCTCGGTGCCCTGCTGCAGGAACTTCAGGAACGCCGCCCGCTCCCGCGCCGCGATCGCCCGGGCGGTGGAGGCGTCGACGTACGGGGCGAGCCCGGAGCTCACGGCGAAGATGGTGCGCCGCATGGACAGCAGCTTCACCAGCGTCACGTCGTCGTACAGCCCGCGCTCCACCTCCGCCGTCGACGGCTCCACCAGCCGCGCGCACGCGGAGAGATACACGGTCGCCGCGTCGGTGGCGTGCAGCCCCACGAGGGCGTCCGCCACGTCTTCCACGGCGGTGACGCGGTGCGCGGGCGAGAGGAGGTGCCGACGGCCGAGGCGGGCGCGGCGCTGTTCATCGGTGATGCGGGGGCGGAGGCTGCTCATGGGGTGAGGGTAGGAGGGATATAGGACGGATCCTGTCCTACGGCGCGCGGGAGCCCGGGCGGCGCACCGGGTTCAGCGCGCCGTCTCCCACGTCAGCGAGCTCCGCATCCGCTCGCGCAGCCGCGGGTCCCGTACGGCGTCCGTGCCGTCCACAGCCCTCGCCGACATCGCGTGCGCCCGGCCGTCCGCGGGGACTCCGAGGGAGCGGGGGGTCACCGAGACCCGTCCGCGCGCGTCGGCGACCTCGCGCCCGTCGACGTACCAGCGCAGCACCGCGCTGCTCGCGGACAGCCGCACCGTGATGCGCTCGCCCCGGCCGATCCTGCTGTCCGCGCGGCGGTCGCTCGTCAGCACGCTCGCGTGCCGGTAGAACCCGGCGATCATCGCCTCGCGTCCGGGCAGGTTGAACTCGCGCCCCAGGGTGCGCATGATCGAGTTGTCGGTGGGCCGGAAGAGGCCCTTGGGGTAGTAGCCGCCGCCTTCGTACGCGCCGACCGTGCCGCCGTCCGGCGAGGTCCGGCCGATCCAGCGGTACCACTTCTGCCGCTGCGCGGTCATCTCGCCGGCGCTCAGCTTGGTGATGTTCGCTTCGGCCGGTTCGGCGCCGGTGTAGGTGCCGTACTCGTCGTACTGGTACTCGTCCGCGAGCTTCCCCAGCGAGTGGCCGGTCTCGTGGACGGCGATCTGGTCGGACTTGGGATGGTCCGAGGAGGCGGTGGCGATGCCGTCGTAGCCCACCTTGGAGACGACGTCGTTGTAGCCCGCCCCGCCGTATTTGGTGGAGTTGGACAGGACCACCACGAGGTCGGCGGCGGGCGCCTTGGCGGCGTACGACTCGACCCTGCCGGTGTCGACGCACAGCAGCCGCTCGACGCCGTCGCAGAAGAAGGCGGAGCGCAGCGCGGTGTCCTTGACGACGCCCTTGCCCGAGTCGCCGGAGACGCCGGACTCCCGGGAGACGGCGTCCACGGCCCACACGTTGAAGAGGTTCTTGTACGAGGCGTACGGCTCGACGGCCGACATCTTCGCCCACTTGGCGCGTACGGCGGTGTGGAAGTCGCCCTGCTGCCCTGCTGTGTAGCCGTCACCGACGAAGACGACGTCGAGCTTGCTGCCGACCGGGCCGTTCTCGACGATCGATGTGACGTCGCCGTCGCCGCGGACCGACGGCCGCAGGGACTTGGGCGGTGCGGGGGACGCGGGGACGGTGGTGTGGCGGGGGTGGCCGTCGGGGCCGGTGAAGTATTCGACGTGCTGGGTGCGTTCGGGTCCCGGTGTGGCGCCGGAGGCCACCGGTGCGGCCGTGGCGGCCAGTGCCGCCGTCAGGGCGGCCGCGCCGACCGCGAGGGATATTCGTCTATGCATGGGGGGTTCCTCCCGAATCCCCGCCGCGGTGTAAGCGGCGGGTCAAGTCGAGTTAAGGCGCCGCTCAACGTAGGGGCTCGGGAGGAACTGGGCAATGGTCGTGGCGCAAGTGGCGACTCGGAAAGGGGCGGGAACTTCCGGTGCGTCACGGGGAGTTATCACTCCGGTACGGCCACCCGCCGGTCCGTGCCGGCCAGGAGCACCACGGTCACCACCACCCGCCCCGAGCCACGGTCACCCGTCGTCCCGTACGAGCGTCAGCAGCCGGTCCAGCACCACGCGACCGCTCGCCCGTACGCCGTCGTGCTCGTATTCGTCGGTGACCCAGGTGCGCAGGCCGCCGATGGCGCGGGCGGTGCGCAGGGAGTGTTCGGTGTCGACGTAGAGGTCGTCGTGGTAGATCGCGGCGGCCACGGGGACGGTGTTGCGGGCGAGGCGGTCGGGGTCGTAGAGGGGCGTCCAGCCCTTGCGCTCGGCGAGGAGTTCCGCGGTGTGGCGCAGGGGGCGCAGGGCGGGGTGGGTGCGCAGCATCCAGGGGTGGACGGTCTCACCGGTGAACAGGAAGCGCGCGCCGGGCTCGAAGTGGCGGTCGAACTGCGGGAATTCGGCCCGTACGCGCTCGGCGGACCAGTGCGTCGCACGCCCGTCCTGGGCATAAATTGCCTCATGGAGAATCGCGTAGAGCGGGCAGTGGGCGCGGGAGAGCACCGCGGCGACCGCTTCGGCGAACGCGTCGGACAGCCGCGGCCCCGCGACCGTGTCCACGAAGGCGTCCTCCAGGAGGTAGTGCAGCCGGTGCGAGCCGTCGCCGGTGCCGAGCAGGATGCCGAGCTGCTGGAACGCCTCGACGGTGAGCAGGGTGCCGTCGGGCAGCACCTCCTCGCGCCCGGCGAGGTGGGCGGCGATGCGCCGGGCGGCCGCCTCGTCGCCGGGGTAACGCGCGTAGTGCGCGAGGTTCTTGCGCTCCATGCGCGGATAGGCGGCGCGGTAGACGGCGTCCGGGTCGGCGTCGAGCGAGGGCAGACCGCCGGTGATGATCACCTGCGCGAGCCCCTCGGGGGCGTACGAGAGGTAGGTGACCGCGCAGAAGCCGCCGAAGCTCTGGCCGAGCACGGTCCAGGGCCGCCCGCCGGTCAGCCGGGGGCGGATCAGCTCGCAGTCGCGGACGATGGAGTCGGCCCGGAAGTGGGCGAGGTAGTCGGCCTGTTCGGCGGGCGCGCCGCGGAGCGGGAGCGTCTGGCGGTCGGCGGGCGTGGAGCGGCCGGTCCCGCGCTGGTCGAGGAGGAGGACGCGGTAGTCCTCAAGGGCGCGGTCGAGCCAGTGCTCCCTGCCGACCGGGCGGCCGGCGGCGAAGCCGGGCCCGCCCTGGAGGTAGACGAGCCAGGGCAGGTCGTCGTGCTCGCGGCGGGTGGCGACGACCTCGCGGGCGTAGAGCCGGATCGTCGCGCCGCCGGGGTCGGCGTGGTCGAGCGGCACGTCGAAGTGGTGGTCGGTGAGGACGAGTCCGGGCTGCCGGAAGGTGGCCGTCCCGGCGGCTCTCGTCGTGGCGGCCGCCTCGCGAACGGTCTCCGGCATGGTTCTCCACCCTCATGTGAACGGGCCCGTCGGATGTCGGCCGGACATCGGACAGGCATCAGTAAGACATCGGACAGCCGTGAGCGGTCCCGGACGGGTTTGACTCACCGCGTGCATCGCACGGCGTAACCTACCGAGGGGCACCAGTGGCGGAGAACAGCACCCACGGCATACGGGCGGACGAGCCCGCCGACATCGGGCGGCGCGTGCTGCGGCTGCGCACGGAGAAGGGCCTCACCCAGCGCCAGCTGGCCGAGCCCGCCTATACGGCCGCGTACGTCTCCACCCTGGAGGCCGGGCGGGTGCGCCCCTCGGAGAACGCCCTGCGCCACCTCGCCGAGCGCCTGGGCACCACGGTGGAGGAACTCGCCACCGGCCGGCCGCCGCACCTGGCGACCGGGCTTCGGATGCGCCTGACGGACGCCCGGCGGACGCTGGCCACGGGTGCGGCGCAGGACGCGGCGGAGCAGTTCCGCGCGCTGCACGACGAGGCCGCCGGGCTGGCGCTCGGCACGGAGCGGAGCGCCGCGCTCCGCGGGCTCGGGGACTGCGCCCTGGAGACCGGCGACCTGGTCGAGGCCCGCGACCACTTCGCCGCCGCCGAACAGCTCCTGGCGGACGAGCCGTTGCCGCGCCGCGTCCCCGCCCTCCGGGGGCGCGCCACCGCGCACCTGCTCGCCGGTGAACTGCGCTACGCCTGCTATCTGCTGGAGACCGCCGTCGACGAGCTGAACGCCTCGGGGATGCACGACCCGGACGCGCTGCTGCTCCTCTACACGGCCTCCATCGCGCCCTATATGGACATGGGGGCGCATGCACGGGCCGCGCACGCCGCGGAGCTCGCGCTGGCGCTCGCGCCCAAGGTGGACGACCCCGCGCTCGTCGCGGGGATGCACCGGGGAGTGGCCCGTACGCTCATCGCCGAGGGGCGCATCGCCGAGGCCGACGCGTCCCTGGCCAAGGCGCAGGAGCTCTATCTCCAGCTGCACATCCGCACCGAACTCGCCCACTGCCACTGGATGCGCGGCTACGTCCGCGCGCAGGACGGCGATCTGAAGGGCGCCGAGAGCGAGCTGCGCACGGCCCGGGACATGCTGGCGTCCAAGCGGGCCGCGCTGTTCACCGTGCAGGTCGAGGTGGAGCTGGCGGACGTGCTGCGGCGGCGCGGCAAGACCGGCGAGGCGGAGCGGCTGCTGCGGCCCCTCCTGTCGCCCTCGGCGCTGGGCGCCGAGCGCGGCGCCGTCCACGCGGGCGGCGCGCACCGGCTGCTGGGTCTGATCGCGGAGGAGCGCGGCGAGACCGAGACCGCGGAGGAGCACTACTGCTCCGCCCTGTCCCTCCTGGAGCGCACGGGAGCCGCGGGCGACCTCGCCGACCTGTGCCGGCTGCTGGGCGATCTGCTGCGGCGCACGGGCCGGACGGAGGCGGCCCTCGACGCGTACCGCACGGGCCTGGGGCACCGCGCGGCGCCGGGGACGACGACGCTGGGTCCCGCGCCCACGGAGCCGCCCTTCCGGGGCGGGGCGCTGTAGCGGGGCCTTGCGGACCGCATATTTTCACCCCGATGTTTTCCGGTCGGGGTTCTCACGTCGCAGGCCGCCGCTTGTGGGGGACGCGGCGGCCTGCGACCGCGAGCTGCCCGTGCCGTCACCGGTGGGGCGCGTGGGCGCGCCGCGGGCGGCCGGGCGTACCGACGCGGGTCCCGGCATGGTGCAGCATGGACGTCACTCTGCCGGGCGGTGTGCCCGGACGGTATCCGTCCCGGGTCCCAGCGGCACCCCCTCCGGTCGGCGGGGGTGCGTCACGGAGCGGACAAACCGACGACTGGAGCCTTACGCTCCGTTTCTAGCCTTCCGCGCCGGAGCGGTGCGGAAGGCCGGAGATCCGCCGGGTGGTCCGGACCGGCGGTCGGAGCGCACAGGAAGAGGTAGCGATCGGTGATCCGTGTTGCGGTGGTGGACGACGAGCAGCTCGTCCGGTCCGGGCTGCGGATGATCCTGGGCACGGCCCCGGACATCGAGGTCGTCGCGGACTGCGGCGGGGGCGAGGCCGTGGACACCGTGCGCGGATCCGCCCCGGACGTCGTCCTGCTCGACATCCGGATGCCGGACGTCGACGGCCTGACCGTGCTGCGCGGCCTGCGCGACCTTCCGCGGCCGCCCGCGGTCGCCATGCTCACCACCTTCGACGCCAACGAGTACCTCGCGGCGGCGCTGCGCGGCGGGGCCACCGGCTTCCTGCTCAAGGACACCGACCCGGAGCAGCTCGTCCAGGCCGTGCGCACCCTCGCCGCCGGTGGCAGCGTCCTCGACCCGGGCGTGACGCGCGCGGTCATCGGCGGCTACCTCGCCGCGGAGGCCGAGTCGACGGCCGCGCGGGCGGTGGCCACGCTGACCCCGCGCGAGCGCGAGGTCCTCACCCACCTCGGCGCGGGCCTGGCCAACCCCCAGATCGCCGAACGCATGGGGCTGGCCCCCAGCACGGTCAAGGACCACGTACGCGCCGTCCTGGGCAAGCTGGGCGGCCTCAACCGCGTGCAGGCCGCGATCATCGCCGACCGCGCGGGCCTGGTGGCGACACCCCGTCCGGCCCCGACCCGCCCGGGCGACCGCCCGGCGGCCCCGCCCGGGAGCCCGCGGTGACCGGGAGGGCGGGGCGACGGCTGCCCGCGAGGGTGCGGGCGGCCGTGCCCGTCCTCGTGCCCGCGCTGCTCGCGACCGTGGACGCGCTGCTCGTCAACGGCGCCGGGTTCGGCCTGGGCATGGGCATGTCGCTGCTCGCCGCGGTGGCGCTGCTGTGGCGGCGGCGGTTCCCCGTCCCCGTCTTCCTGGCCACGCTGCCGGGCATCTACATCGGCTACATCTGGTTCGCCCCGATGATCGCCCTCTACACCGTGGCCACCCACCGCACGGACCGCCGGCTGCTCGGTGCCGCCGGACTGCTGCTGGCCGTCGCGCACTTCGTGCCGTACCCGGTCTCCGACTTCTCCCTCTCCGACCGCCGTCAGACCGCACTCCTGCTCGTCGACGCGCTGGTCACCGCCGCCACCCCCGTCACGCTCGGCCTCCTCACCCGCACCCGCCGCGAACTCGCCACCCGGCTCGACGAACTGACCCGCAGCCGCGCCCGCGAGGACCGGCTCCTCGCCGACCAGGTGCTGGCCACCGAACGCGCCCGGCTCGCACGGGAGATGCACGACGTCGTCGCCCACCAGGTCAGCCTGATCAGCCTCCAGGCGGGCGCCGTGCAGATCAGCACGCGGGACGCGCAGGCGCGCGACGGGGCCACGAAGATCCGCGAACTGTCCGTGCGCACCCTGGAGGAGCTCCGCCACATGGTCGGCATCCTGCGCGCCGCGGGCGCGGACACCGAGGAGCTCACCCCGCAGCCGAGCCTCGCCGACCTGCCGCGGCTGATCGAACTGAGCGCGCTGGACGTCACGTACGACAACGAGTGCGACCCGGCCGCGGAGCGCTCGGAGCCCGTGGAGCGCGCGGCCTTCCGTACCGTCCAGGAAGCTCTGACCAACGCCCGCAAGCACGCGCCGGGCGCGCGCGTACGCGTGCGCGTGGCCGGGACGGGTACGGGGACGACGGCGCCCGGGCTGCTGGTCGAGGTCCGCAACGGCCCGCCGGACGCGGCCGCGCCCGCGCCGGACCTGCCGGGGGGCGGGCACGGTCTGGTGGGCCTGCGCGAGCGGGCACAGAGCCTCGGCGGAACGCTCCGGGCGCACCGGACGGAGGACGGGGGCTTCGTCGTACGGGCGGAACTCCCCCTGGGGAGTTAGGCGCCCGGCGGAGCCCCGGCCGGCGCCCGGGGAACCGCTAGGCGGAAAGCGGCTCTTCGTGCGTCGCCGCGGCCAGGTCGGGGTAGATGTCGAAGAGACGGCGCACCCCGAGCGCCGCGAGGACCCTGTTGATGTGTGATCCGTCCGCACCGCCCTGCGCCGGCAGGATGAGTCTCAGCCTGCCCTGACAGGAGCGCATCAGACGGCGGGCGGCGATCAGCACGCCTACGCCGCTGGAGTCGCAGAAGCGCACCTCGGCCAGGTCGAGCACCAGACTGCGGCGGCCCTCCGCGACCGCGTCGTGCACGCGTTGCCGGACCACCGGCGACGTCACCAGGTCCATCTCACCGGAGACCAGGAGGACTGCCCAGTCTCCCTGCTCGGCGTCCTTCACCTTCAGCGTCACGCGCTCGAAGCCCCTTCGCTCGGTTCTCGTTCCCCGGAACGGACCCTTCCTCGGTTGCGGCTGCCCGACCGCTCTTCCGTGAAACGCCACAGCGCCAACCGGCCCTCAACGAGCCTATGCCCAGCTCGAACCCCGAATTCTCCTGGATCCGGTCACACACGCATAACACATCGGCACATTCGCGCACGTACGATCTATAACGATCGGACAATGGTGCGGAAAGTGACCGGGGCAATACCATCCGCAGCCACCGGGGGGCCTGCTTTGCCGCAAACGCGTCTGCGTTGTCACACCCGGCGACTAGATTCGAGAAGCATGTGACGCCGAGCACAAGCGCGAGCGATCATCAGTACGAGCCACGGCACGGGCCACGCGACGACGACAGGGACGCACGGAGGGGGCGGCATGGCGACCGACGCACCACCCAAGTGGGACCGCAAGATGCAACAGCGGCTCGCGCACGGTGAGGCGGCGGCGCTCGGCGAGCTCTACGACCGCTTCGCCTCCCTCGTGCACACCCAGGCCCACCGGGTGCTCGGCGACGAGAGCGGCGCCGACCGCGTCACGCGCGAGGTCTTCGGCTATGTCTGGGAGCACCCCGGCGCCTACGACCCCAAGCAGGGCTCCCTGCGCTCCTGGATCGCCGCCCTCACCCACCAGCAGGCCGTCGAGCGGCTCCGGCAGGCGAAGAGCGACGGCAGGAGCAGCCCGGAGGAGATCGAGGAGAAGGTCCGCGCGGCCTCCGCCGCCGCCCGCGCCGACTACATCGTCACCTCGATGCCCGCCCCGCTGCGCGCCGCCCTGGACCTCGCCTATCTGCGCCGCCTCGACTACCGCCAGGCCGCCGCCCACCTCGGCGTCACCGAGGACGAGGCCCGCCGCAGGCTGCGGCTCGGGCTGCAACTGCTGTCCACCGCGCACCACGGGCCCCGCGTGACCGCGCCTCGCACCCACGGAGGCGCACGATGAGCGGCACCGCACCGGAGACCCGCCGCCCCCAGGCGACCCACAAGGTGCTCAAGTCGCTGCTCGGCGCCTGGGCGCTGGCCGCCTGCTCCAGCGAGGAGACGGCCGCCGTCGAGGAGCACCTGACCGACTGCGCCACCTGCGCGGACGAGGCCGTGCGGCTGCGGGACGCGGTCGCGCTGCTGCACCCGGAGGACAGCCTCGACCTCGACCCGAGGCTGCGCTCCCGGGTGCTCGCCTCCTGTCTGGGCCGCCGCCCCGCCCGCGTCCCCGTGCCGGACTGGGCCGCGCCCTACGACGCCGAGACGGCCCGGCTCGACGCCCTGCTGCGCGACATCGGCGAGGCGGAGTGGCGGGCGCCGGTGCGGCTGAGGTGGTTCGACGGCGAGCGGCCCATGGCCCGCGACCTCTCCGCGGCCGCCGTGATCGGCCATCTCATGGCCGTGGACGGCCTCGCCGCCACCGCGCTCGGCCTCCCCGACCCCGTGGGCCCCGGCGCCCCCGACTCGCCCACGGAGCGCACCGAGGCGCTCTGGGCACATCAGGCGGCCTCCGGCGCGCCCGACCGGCACGGCCCCGGCGCGGCGCACGCGGCCTGGCGCGAGCAGAGCACCGCGCTGATCCGCGGCGCGTCGTTCGCCGCCGACGAGGTGGCGGAGCTGCCCGTGTCCTACGGCGCGTTCAGCCTGCCCCTGCGCGACTCCTTCGTGGACCGCGCCTTCGAGTGCTGGGTGCACGCCTCGGACATCGCCGAAGCCGTCGACTATCCGTACGACCCGCCCGCGCCCGGCCACCTCCGGCACATGGTGGGCCTGGCGGCGCGGATGCTGCCCGCCGCTCTGGCCGGGCGCCGCCGGGCCGGGCTCGCCCCGCCGGCCCGCACCCTGGTCGCGGCGGGCACCCCGGGCCGCACGCTCCATCTGGAGGTCGAGGGCAGCGGCGGCGGCCATTGGTACGTCCCGCTGGACTCCCCGGGCGCCCTCGGTTCGCCCGAGGGGACGGTGGCGCACGTCGCGCTGGACGGCGTCGAGTTCTGCAGGCTGGCCGCGGGCCACATACCTCCACAGGACGCGGCCGTCGGCCGGACCGGCGACAGCGAGGCCATCGAGGACGTCCTCCTGGCCACCGCCTCCCTCTCCCGGCTGTGACCGGAGAGGGAGGAAAAGGGGCGTCCGCCTAGGCGAAGACGACCGTCCGCCGCCCGTTGAGGAGCACGCGGTGCTCGCTGTGCCACTTCACGGCGCGGGCCAGCGCCTGGCACTCCACGTCGCGGCCGATCGCCACCAGCTGGTCGGGGGTGACGCCGTGACCGACGCGCTCGACCTCCTGCTCGATGATCGGGCCCTCGTCGAGGTCGGCGGTCACGTAGTGCGCGGTGGCACCGATCAGCTTCACACCACGCGCGTGCGCCTGGTGGTACGGGCGTGCGCCCTTGAAGCTCGGCAGGAAGGAGTGGTGGATGTTGATGATCTTCCCGGAGAGCACCTTGCACAGGTCGTCCGAGAGCACCTGCATATAGCGCGCCAGCACGACCAGCTCGACGTTCTCCGCCTGGACGAGCTCCAGCAGCCGCGCCTCGGCCTCCGCCTTGTTGTCCTTCGTCACCGGGATGTGGTGGAAGGGGACGCCGTACGAGCCGACCAGCTCGGCGAAGTCGGTGTGGTTGGAGACGACCGCGGCGATCTCGACCGGCAGCGCGCCGATCCGCGAGCGGAACAGCAGGTCGTTGAGGCAGTGCCCGAACTTGGACACCATCAGCACGATGCGCATCTTCTCGTCGGCCCGGTGGATCTGCCAGTCCATCTGGAAGGAGTCACCGATCGCCGCGAAGCTGGCCCGCAGCTTCTCCAGCGTCACCGGCGCGTCCGCACCGAAGTGCACGCGCATGAAGAAGAGCCCGGTGTCCCGGTCGCCGAACTGCTGGCTGTCCTCGATGTTGCAACCGGTCATGAAGAGATAACTGGACACCGCGTGCACGATGCCCTTCTTGTCCGGGCAGGAGAGGGTGAGGACGTACTGTTCCGGGGCCCCTTCGGTGACAGGGGACTGCGAGGCGTTCATAGCCCAATAGCGTCGCACACCCGGCGACCCCTCCTGACCGCGCCGGCCGCGGCCCGCTCAGCGGGCGCCGGTGGCCAGGGCCAGGATCTCCAGCGAACGGGGCGGCGCGTCCGGGTCGTCACCGTCGTTCGCCGCCAGCCGGACGTGCGCCTCACGGGCGGCCCGTACGGCGTCCGGCCAGCCGTGGTGCTCCAGATACGCCGAGACCGGGGCGTCGGCCCCCACCTGGTGCATGATCCGCAGCACCCGCAGCACGGCGACGTCGACGACGGCGACCTCGGCGGAGTCCCGGAAGATCGTCCCGAGGTACTTCTCGGCCGACCAGTTGTCCAGCCAGGTGTCCTCGACCAGCCGGTACACGGCGTCGGTCACGTCCCCGAACCCCGCGTGCCCGGTCAGCCAGCACTCCTGCTGGAACACCGGGTCGGAGAGCATGTGCAGCGCGGAGCGTACGTTTGCGCGCCAGCGCCACCATGGCATGTCATTGAGCGGCATGCCGTCCATGGTGGTCGAGCGGCGGCCGCGGCGGGGAGACTTCTCCGAAGCTTGCACGCGTCCGATCGTACGTTCCCCTCCCGGGCCCCCGGCCGGGGGTCCGGGCACGGCGGCCCGCCACCCGCTCCTACAGCTGGGTCCATTTGTGCTGGGACAGGTGGTATTTCTTCGCGATCGGGTTCCACAGATCGGCCGCCTTCTTCTTGGCCGCCGTCGCGTCGTCGCTCGCCTTGTCGCCCGCCGTACTGTCACCCGTCGGCTTGGGACGGCCCTTGACGCAGCCGCCCTTGGCGCCCGCCTGCCCCGCCCACGCCGCGTAGTGGCTGTCCGCGGACGACGACGACTGCCAGGCCTTCGTCAGCTGCGCCGAGAGCTCCGCGTTGTCGGGAAGCTTGTCGATCGGGGTCTGCTGAAGGCGGGTCACCAGGCCGTCGCGCTGCTTCGCCGCGTCCCGGAGGTCGTTCCCCGACTTGTCGAGGTCCCTGCAGTTCCGGGTCGAGTCGACCGCCTTGATGACGGCGTCACGGCTGTTGTTGCTGTCCTTGAGGAGCGCGTCCAGCGCCTTCGCCTGCGCGAGCGCCGGGTCGTCGGCCTTGGGCGCCGGCTCCTGCTTGTCGCCGTCTGCCGACTGCCCGGAGTCGGGGGCGGTCGAGCTCACCGCCGTGTTCTGCTGGTCGCTCTTCTTGTCGTCACCACCACCGCTGAGCAGCGCACCGGCGCCGAGCCCGGCCGCGGCGCAGGCCGCGACGACGATGCCGACGATCGCGGCGGTCGGCAGCTTCTTGCGCGGCGCGGGGGGCTCCTGGGGCTGCGGTCGCGGCGGCGGGCCCGCGTGGGGGCCACGCGGCGGCGGCACCTGCTGCCGGGGCCCGGGCGTGCCGCCGCTCTCCCGGAACAGCCCGTCGAACTCGGCCGGCGGCGGCCGCTCCCCCGCCTGAGCGAAGGCCGCGCCACCGGCCGGGGGTATGTGCGGGCCGGAGGGCACCGGCGGCAGGTACTGCGTGGCCGCCTCGTTGGTCACCGGGGGCAGGTACTGCGTCGCGGCGCTCTCCTGCACCGGCGGCAGATACTGCGTGGCCGCGCCGTTGTCGACCGGCGGCAGGTACTCGGGCCCGCCCGGCTGCGGGGGAATGAGCTGCGTGGCCTCACCGTGCGGGCTCGCGGGCACGGGCGGCAGGTACTGCGTCGCCGCGGACGCCGCGTCGGGCAGCGGCCCGCCACCCACGGGCGGTATGTACCGAGTTGCCTCGTTCGCCGAGGCGGGCGGCAAGTACTGGGTCGCCTCCGACGCGGACTCCCGCACCGGCGGCAGATACTGCGTGGCCTCAGCAGCACCGGGCGCATGGGCGGGCGGACGCGGCGCACCCGGCGGCACCTCCGGCGGCAGCGGCGCCCGCTGCGCGTCCGGCGCGTGCTGCGCGTCCGGCCCCCAGGGCTGACCCCACGGGCGGCCCGGCGCCGGAGCCTGGTGCCCGTCGGCGCCCCACGACTCCTGCTGAGCGGGCAGCACGACACCCTCGCGCGGCGCCTGCGCGGGAGGCTGCGGCGCGTTTCCCTGTCCGCTCTGCGTCACCGGGACTCCTAGCTGTACGGGACTTTACGGAAGCGTCGGCTCACGCTACCGGTCGTTGTTCGCCTATGCCACGTCCGCTGGATGCGGTTGCTTTGGTGGGTGCGGCTTGTTCGCGCCTGCGGCGGGCGGCCTCAAACGCCGGCCAGGCTGGATCGGGTGAGCCTCGTCCCATGAGTGCAGCTTTGTACGCGCCTGCGGCGGAGCGCCCTTCGGGCGCGTCCTCAGACGCCGGACGGGCTGAATGCGTGGCCAGGGTACTTGCATCCACGAGGGCCGCTTGTCAAGCGCGTGTGCGTGGGGTTGTGGAGTGCCCTAGCGTGCTCCCAAGTAGCCAGGAAAACATGGGCAGAAGGAGGGAAGCGTGGACGAGGAGGAGGATCGGCGGCTGCGGGCGATCGCACCGGAGATCTCCCACACCACGATCGGCCTGATGCGGAAGGTCGTCGGACTCGAACCGGCCGAGCGGGTGCCCGAGGAGGCCATGCGGGTCGCCGACGAGGTGCTCGCCAAGCACGGCACCGACGGTCTGCGCGTACTCATCATGAGCCTGTCGGGGTGGATGGCGGTCGGGATCGAGAACGTCGCCCACCTCACCCACCAGACGAACGAGGCCGTCATCGACAGCATCGAACTGACCTGCCTGGAGGCCAACCCCGACGGCTGAACTCCGGCGGGAGGGGCGGGGCCGCAGGGGCGGGGGTCCTGGACGCTGACGTGTATTTGCGGCGCAGGCCCCGGGCGCTCAATGCGCCCTACGGCAACGCGCCGTAAATATACGGTCCAGGACCCCCGCCCCGGAGGCCACGCCCCGGCCACCCACAACCCAGCCCGGCCGGCGCTTGAGGCCACCCGCCGCAGGCGCGAACAAGCCGCACTCAAAGGAAAGCTCAGCCCACAACTACGCCGCCACAACCTCCAAGCGCGCCCCGAACTCCCGAACCACCGGCTCCTCCCGGTACGGCGCCAGCCTCTGCTGGAAGTCGTCGAGATACTCCGCCCCCCGGTTGGAGCGCAGCGTGCCGAGCAGTTCCAGGGCCCTCGTGCCCGTCGCGCACGCCTCGTCCACGTCGCGCTGCTGCACCTGTGCCGTCGCCAGCAGCAGCATCCCGATGGCGCGGCGGCGCACCCGCCCCTCGGGGTGGCCCGCGATGGCGTCCTCCGCCTGGCGCCGCGCCTGGTCGGCCTGGCCGAGGTCGCGGTGGCAGTGGGCGAGTTCATCGGCGAGGTAGGCGTGGTCGAAGTGCCGGATCCACGGCGGGTCGTCGCCGGTCTCCTTGCCGGCGGCGACGCCGGTGCCGGCCTGTTCGAGGTGGTTCAGGGCCCGCCCGGCGGCGGTCTGGAAGGCGCGCGCGTCGCCCATGAGCGCGTGCCCCCGTGCCTCGGCCGCGCAGAACATCGCCTCGGCGCGCGGGGTGACCTGCCCCCGTGCCCCTTCCTGTGCGGCCTTGGCGAGTTGGGCGATCTCCCGTGGGTTGCCGAGGGACGCGGCGAGGTGGCTCATGCCCGCGGCCAGTACGTATCCGCCGTAGCCGCGGTCCCCGGCGGCCTGGGCGAGCCGCAGGGCCTGGATGTAGTAGCGCTGGGCGAGCCCCGGCTGGCCGGTGTCGACGGCCATGTAACCGGCGAGCTCCGTCAACCGGGCGACGGCCGCGAAGAGTTCCCGTCCGACGGATTCCCGGTACGAGCCGGCGAGCAGCCCGGAGACGACGCTGTTGAGGTAGTGGACGACGACGGGCCGGACGTGTCCGCTGCCGTAGCGGTGGTCGAGCTCGACGAGGGCGTCGGTGGTGGCCCGTACGGCCTCGACGTCGGAGGCGCCCACGCGGGCCCCGGCGTTGCGCGCGACCTGGGGGTCGGCGCCGGTGATCAGCCAGTCGCGGCTGGGCTCGACGAGGGCGGAGGACGCCACGGACGTACCGCTGAGGAAGTCCCGCCGTCCGACGTCGCTGCGCCACAGTTCGCAGACCTGCTCGATGGCCCCCAGTACGGTCGGGGAGAACTGGAGGCCGACGCCGGACGCGAGGTTCTTGCCGTTGGCCATGCCGATCTCGTCGATCGTGACCGTACGGCCGAGCTTGCGGCCGAGCGCCTCGGCGATGATGCCGGGAGCGCGGCCGCGGGGCTGCTGGCCGCGGAGCCAGCGCGCTACGGATGTTTTGTCGTACCGCAGGTCGAGGCCGTGCTCGGCGCCGCACATATTGACGCGGCGCGCCAACCCGGCGTTGGAGCAGGCTGCTTCCTGGATGAGCGCCTGCAGCCGTTCGTTCGGCTGCCGCGCCACGAGTGGCCGTGCGGCCATGCTGTACCCCCTGAGACTGCTAAGCGTTCGCGGCTCGCGCCGCGAGGTGCGGAGAAGCTGAGACAGCTGCTGAGAGCGCCTTCCCCTGTGATCTTTGCCCCCTGAATGTCCGGAGAATGCGGACTTAACGGTAATGACAGCAAAGGCGGTAATGGCCAAACAATGACTGTCTCGCCCTTTCGCCTGGAGGTGGCTACCCACCTGGGCGGGGAACCCGCGCCTGCGCCCCCGTACATGCATCCGTGCGCCCCATGTGCATATCCGACCGCCACCGACAAGCCCGACCCTGAGCCGTAACCCCTCGTGACGAGGGGAGTTGTGAAGGACGTGGAAGAGACCATCGGAGTAGTAGGAGCACCGCTCGTCCCCCAACAGCGCGGCGAGCGGCTGCTCGACGCGGCTGTCCGGTATGCGGAAGAACGGCACTGGGACGTCTTCGCCGGCACCTGGCTGGAGGCCGAGGAGGGCCGGGAGCGCTGCTCGTGCGGCGAACTCGGCTGCCCCGCCCCGGGTGCGCACCCCGCCCGCCCCGACTGGGCGACCCAGGCCACCGGGAGCGCCGTCGCCGCCCGCCGGATGTGGGCCAGGCAGCCCGACTCCTCGGTCCTGCTGCCGACGGGGCGCACGTTCGACGCGCTGGACGTGCCGGATACGGCCGGGTGCCTGGCGCTCGCCCGCATGGAGCGGATGGGCACCCCGCTGGGGCCCGTGACCTGCACTCCGTACGGCCGGATGCTGTTCTTCGTGCTGCCCGGTGGGGCGTTGAAGGTCGGCGACCTCGCGCGGAAGCTGGGCTGGCACCCCTCATCGCTCGACCTGATCGCCCGCGGCGAGGGTGACTACGTGGTGGCCCCGCCGACCCGGATGGGCTCGCGCGGCTCGGTGCTGTGGGCGCGCGAACCCACCGCCGCCAACCGCTGGCTCCCCGACGCGGAGGAGCTGGTCAGCTCACTGGCGTACGCGTGCGGCCGGGACGCGGCGGACGCCCGGCGCAGGTGACCCCGCCCGGACGCCCCCGTTCCGCCGCACTTGCGCCGGGTGCGTGTCACGACACCTCGGCCACGTGCCCGTCCGGCCGCACGAGCAGCGTCTGCGCGAGCGCGTCGGCCCGGGTGACCGTGGTGACGTCCGGCTCGGGCTCCGTCTTCGCGCCGCGCGGCAGGACGCGTACGTACGTACCGGCGCGCAGTGCCTCGTACAGCCTGGACGGGCCGTCGGCGGTCTCGGCCAGCGGCAGGTCGGGGGCGCGGCGGCCGGTCATCGGGTGGGCGCCGGGAGGCGCGGGGTAGTCGATGCCGATGCCGGACACCAGGCCGGCGCCGCGGTCGACGGCGAAGGGCAGGGCGCCGACGGCACCGGCCGCGACATCGCGCAGGGCGCGCCCCGCGGGCGAGCCGATGAGGGCGGCGCGCAGGATGGCTCCGCTGACGCGGAGCACCAGCTTGCCGACCGGGTGGCGTTCGTCGTGGTAGCTGTCGAGCAGCGCGTCGGCGGCCCGCCCCTGGAGGACGGCGGCGAGCTTCCAGCCGAGGTTGGCGGCGTCCTGGAGCCCGGCGTTCATGCCCATGCCGCCCGCGGGCGAGTGGACGTGCGCGGCGTCGCCCGCGAGGAGGACCCGGCCGACGCGGTAGCGCGGCACCTGCCGCTCGTCGCTGTGGAAGCGCGAAGTCCAACGGGCGTCACGCATACCGAAGTCGGTGCCGAAGGCGTCGCGGGTGACGGCCCGCAGATTGTCCATGTCGACGGGGACGTCCGACGGCAGGCTGCTGCCGCGCTCCCAGGCGATCGCGCGGTACCAGCCGTCGCCGAACGGCACCAGGAACGCGAAGCCGCCGGATCCCGCCTCGAACGCGGGCAGTCCGGAGAGCTCGGTGTCGATCCGGACGTCCGCGAGCATCACGGACCGCAGGACGGACTTCCCAGGGAAGGGCATCCCCAGCGCCCGCCGCACGGCGCTGTGCACCCCGTCGGCCCCCACCACATAGGCGGCGCGCAGCCGTTGGGGCTCGCCGCCCTTCTCGCGTACGTCCACGTCGACGCCGTCGGCGTCCTGGCGCAGCCCGGTCACCTCGGCGCCCCGCCGGATCTCGGCCCCGAGGGCGACGGCGCGCTCCTCCAGCACGCGCTCCGTCTCGTACTGCGGGGTGAACAGGACGCCGGGGAAGCGGGTGGGCAGCCGGCTCAGGTCGATCCGGCCGTGCCCGAAGAGGCGCAGGGTGCCGGTGAACGGCCCCGTGGCCAGCAGCCGTTCGGCGATCCCCCGGGCGTCGAACAGCTCCAGGGTGCGCGCGTGCACCGCGAACGCCCTGGTCAGATTGGACTCCTCGGCCCGCCGCTCCAGCAGCGCGACCCGCACTCCGGCGGCGGCGAGGTCGCCCGCGAGCAGCAGCCCGGTGGGGCCGGCGCCGACGACGAGGACATCGGCGGACAGGGACGTGGAAGGCAGCTGGGAGGACATGGCGTCTCCTCGGGTGCGCACGGTCGGTGCTCGGTGAGCCGTACCTCCAGTGCACACCCGCCGCCGAATTATGTCAACGCTCGTTGAATTAATCCGGGCCGGGCCGGAGGGCGGGATGTCGCCTACGCCGGGAGCGCCGTCTCCAGGAAGCGCTCGACCACGCGCCGCCAGGCGTCCGGCTGGTCGTAGTGGACGAAGTGCCCCGCGTCATGGACCTCCGCATAGACCCCGCGCGGGAGCACCCGCACCATCTCGTGGGCCTCGGCCCGCCCCAGCTCGCCGTCGAGCCCCCGGACGACCAGCGTCGGACACTGCACCAGGGCCAGGTCCTCCCAGTGCGCGTCACGTGCGTACGTCTCGCGGGCGATCAGCATCTGGCGGCGCGAGAAGACCGGGCGCCAGCCGTCGGAGCGCTCGGCCATCACCTCGGCGTAGAAATCACCGCGGGCGGGCTTGGGGCGCTCCAGGGCCGGGTCGTCCTCCCCGAACCACTTGCGGACGTCCGCGAGCGTGGCGAAGGGCACGGGCCAGGACTTGAACCACTCGCCCCACTCCCGCCGCCCGGCCACCCCCAGCGCGGAGGCCCGCATCTCGCAGATCACCAGGGCCCGCACGAGGTCGGGGCGGCGGGCGGCGAGCTGCCAGGCGGTGAGGGCGCCCATCGCGTGACCGATGAGGGTGACGGGCGCGAGGCCCAGGCGCTCGACGGCGGCCTGGACGTCGGCGACATAGGCCTCGCGGGTGAAGGGGCCGTCGACAGGGCGCTCGCTGCGGCCGTGGCCCCGCATGTCGAGGGCGACCGCGCGATGGCGGGTGGAGAGCCAGCGGGCGGTCTCCGCCCAGTGGGCGGCGCGGCCCATCAGGCCGTGGAGCAGCAGCACCGCGCCGGGGCCGCCCGCGCCGTCGCCGCCCTTCGGCGGGTCGGCGAACTCCCAGGCGGCGAGCCGCACTCCGCCGCTTCCCCTCACGTCGATACGCCGCGCCATGAGCCTGGCACCCCCTCTTCTCCCCCGAGCAGCTCCACTGTATAGAACTGGTATTCGAACACTCGGTCGTGGCGCGCAACACCCCTCGTTCGAGTGACCTTGCAGAAGGGTTGACCGGCGGAGCCCAGGGGAGTAATCGACCTGGGCGTGGACCGCTCGGGGAAGAAGGTCCACGGGGCGGACCCTGGGAGCTCGGGGCTCCGGGTCGCCACGGGGGTACATGGGGAGGCAGGGCCCCGGCAGCTCGCAAGGGCGCCGGGGCCCTCGCCATGACCGTCCACCGACCTCATCGGAGCCCCTCCCCAGGACGACGGCGCGCCGCGCATATGCGTCAGCGCCAGCGTGGCACGCGAATGGGCGCTTCGCGCCCTATACGCGGAGTCCGGGCCCGAGTTGACGGCTCGGGGCGGAGCCTCGGGGAGGGGTGGCGGGCAGCGGTCGCACCGCCGCCGGAACTACCGCTTCGCCACGAACACGTGCGTGGCGATGTCCGCCTCCAGCTCCGCGGCCTCGCCGCCGCTGCCGACGAGGACGCCGCCCGCGGACTCCGTCACGCTGACGACCGCGCCCGGCTGCACGCCCGCCCGGCGCAGCGTGTACATCAGCTGGGGGTCCGTCTGGATGGGCTCGCCGATGCGGCGGACGACGACGGTCTTGCCCTCGGTGCCCGGCTCCAGGTCCATCAGGCTGACCATGCCGTCGTTGAGGAAGGGGTCCGGCTCGGGCTTCTCGCCCAGCTCCTCCAGGCCCGGGATGGGGTTGCCGTACGGCGACTCCGTCGGGTGGCGCAGCAGCTCCAGCACGCGCCGCTCCACCGCCTCGCTCATCACGTGCTCCCAGCGGCAGGCCTCGGCGTGCACCTGCTCCCACTCCAGGCCGATCACGTCGACGAGCAGGCACTCCGCGAGCCGGTGCTTGCGCATGACGCGCGTCGCCAGCCGGCGGCCCTCCTCGGTGAGCTCCAGGTGCCGGTCGCCGGCGACCGAGACCAGGCCGTCGCGCTCCATGCGCGCCACCGTCTGGCTCACCGTCGGGCCGCTCTGGTCGAGCCGCTCGGCGATGCGGGCACGCATGGGGATCACACCCTCCTCCTCGAGCTCGAGAATGGTGCGGAGATACATCTCCGTGGTGTCGATCAGTCCGGACATGCGTGCCCCTTGATAAGTCGTGCGCTGGCCCTGGACTCAATTCTGACGCATATCACTGACAACGGTGCCGCGGACGGCCACGCCCGCCGCCGCCGTATTGACAGGGCCCAGGTCCAGACCGCAACGTGATCCGCGCCACGAGCGTACGCCCAGACGGTACGCGCCACCGGATCCCTAGCTAAGGAGCCCCGCAGCGATGAGCGAGAACAAGCTGGCCGGGCAGTTCTTCGACGCCGCGATCGGGCTGCTCCAGCGGGTCCGCGACGAAGAGGCGGCGCACATCGCCGAGGCGGGATCCTTGCTGGCAGACGCCGTGGCGGCCGGGGGCAGGCTCTTCGTCTTCGGCGCCGGGCACTCCTCGCTGCCCGCGCAGGACGTCGTCTACCGCGCCGGCGGCCTCGCCCTGATCAACCTCCTCGCCGTGCCCGGCGTCATCGGCCTCGACGTCATGCCCGCCACCCTCGGCAGCGCCCTGGAGCGGGTCGACGGCCTCGCGGGGGCGGTGCTGGACACCAGTCCGGCCCGTCCAGGTGACGTACTGATCGTCATCTCCCTGTCCGGGCGCAATTCGCTGCCCGTCGAGATGGCCGTGAACGCCCGCGCGCTCGGGCTCACGGTCATCGGCGTGACGTCGCTCGCGTACGCCGAGCACACCAGGTCGCGGCACACGTCCGGGACGTTCCTCAAGGACCACTGCGACCTCGTCATCGACAGCAAGATCGACATCGGGGACGCGGAGCTGACCGCCGACGGCATCGCCGCGCCGTTCGGGCCCGCGTCCACGGTGGTCACGAGCGCGCTGATGCAGGCGGTCGTGGCCTCCGCCGCCGGCGAGCTCGCCGCGCGGGGGATCGACCCGCCGATGCTCCGGTCCGGGAACGTCGACGGGGGCCACGAGTGGAACGGCCGCGTCATGGACGAGTACGGCGACCGCATCTTCTTCCGCCACTGACCGCTTCCGCGAGCGCCTACTCCCCCGTCGCCACCGCCAGGTCGACCGACGCCGCCACCCGTGACGCGATGTCCTCCGCGTACGTCGCGTCCGCCCGGTCGAAGGGGCGGCGGGACGGGCCGCGCAGGAAGGTGACCACGCCGACCGTCCGGCCCCGGCTGCGCAGGGTCGTGGAGAGGGCGTGCAGGGTGCCGTCGGGCCATTTGCGGGCCGCCGCCCACCCCTCCGAGCAGTCCGAGACCGCCCGTACGCTGCCGCAGCGCTCGACCGCCTGGAGCGCCGGGTGGCCCTCCGCGTACGGGACCGGGATGCCGCCCCGGACGGTCGCAGGGGAGGCGGTCGGACCGGGCGTGCCGGCGGGCGTGGCCGCGGCCCGTACGAGCCTGACCGGCTCGCGCGGGGTCGCCTCCGGCTCCGGCAGCAGGTCGACCAGGGCGTGGTCGGCGAAGCCCGCGAGCGCGAAGTCCAGATAGAGGGTGGCGGCCTCCATCGGGTCCTCGCACTCGGCGACCGCCCGGCCCGCCCGGTGCAGTTGACTGCTGCGGAAGCGCAGCCGCGCGCTGTCCTGCTCCGTCAGCCGCGCCGCCGTCACGTCCAGGAACAGCCAGGCCACCCCCAGCGGCACCGGCTCCTCCGCCAGCGGCGAGGCCAGCCGCAGGAAGCCGCTGCGCCAGCAGCGCCGCTCCGGCGGCGCCCCGCCCTGGTCGCGCAGTGTCACCCACAGATCGGTGGGGGCGGGCGGCGCACCGGCCGCCAGTACGTGCTGGAGGGCGCCCTCGATCTCCTCCACGCCCTGGTCGAGCAGCTCGCCGAGGGGGCGCCCCAGCAGGGCCGTGCGCCCCGAGCGCAGGGCGCGCGCCGCGTGCGCATTGGCGAGCGCCGGGCGCAGGTCGGCGTCCACGAGGACCACGCCCCACGACGCGTCCCCGAACAGCGCCTCGCTCAGGGCGATCGACCGCTCCAGGTCGATCTGCGTGTGCACCTCGCTGAAGGCGCAGTACGCGCCCGCGGGCCTGCCGTCGGCGCCGGGCACCGCCGACAGCTGCGTACGGACCAGGACCCGCCCGCCGTCCTTGGTCAGCAGCGCGAACTCGTGCACCTGGCGGCCGTGCGCCCGCATCGCGGCCATCAGCCGCGCGGTGACCTCCTCGGCGTCCGCCGAGCGCACCGCCCAGCCGGCCAGCCCCTGCCGCCCCACGGCCTCGGCCGCGGTCCAGCCCAGTATCCGCTCGGCCTCGCGGTTCCAGTGGGTCACCGTGCCGTCGGCGTCGAACGCGCACAGGGCCGCGTCCATGCCGTCGAGGAGCGCGGCGAGAAGGTCCGAGTCGTCGCAGTCGGCGCCGGGGACGGAGCCGGACCCGGGCCCGGCGAGTGCTTCCGGGCGGGCAGGCCCGGACTGGTGTGGTGCGGTCACGAGGTACCCCCAGCTGGACGCGTCTGCATGTCCTGCACGACGGGTCATTCAACTCGACCGTGCTGGGCACCACACCGTCTTCGGAGAAATCGTTGCCCACAGGAAATTGGGTTGTGGGCCTACGGCGCGCTTCCTAGGGTGGTGCGCACACGAGAAGGGAGGTGGTTCGGCCAATGATTTCAATCCGGACGCGTGAGGTGACTGCGGGCTAGACGCCCGTCGTCGCGCATTGCGCAGCGCCGGCGTCGCCGGCCAATCCCGAGCAGTCACCCGATCCGTGGGCTGCCGAGTCGTCCGCTCGGCGTTCGTCATCACGACGAACAGTGGCCCACGGATCGCTGCGTTTCGCGGGCCCCGCGGGTTTCCGGTGCCCCTACGGGCAGAGGCGCTCCACCCGCCAGCCGTCGTCCGACCGCACGTACCGCAGGCGGTCGTGCAGCCGGTTCTCCCGCCCCTGCCAGAATTCCACGCATTGCGCGGTCACCCGGAAACCGCCCCACCCCGTGGGGACCGGCACCGGTTCGCCCTCCGGATAGCGCGCGGCGAGCCGCTCGTACGCCGCGTCGATCTCCGCGCGCGAGCCGACGACCGTCGACTGCGCGCTCGCCCACGCGCCGAGCTGCGAGCCGTGCGGGCGGGAGTGGAAGTACGCGGCGGTCTCCTCCTGGCTCACGCGCTCCGCGGTGCCCGTGACGATGATCTGCCGGGCGAGCGGGTGCCAGGGGAAGAGCAGGCAGACGTGCGGATTGCCGTCGATCTCACCGGCCTTGCGCGAGCCGTAGTTGGTGTAGAAGACGAAGCCGCGGTCGTCGTAGCCCTTGAGCAGCACGGTCCGTGCGCTGGGCCGCCCTTCGGCGTCCGCGGTCGAGAGGATCATGGCATTGGGTTCCTGGAGCCCGCTCGCGAAGGCCTCGGCGAACCAGACGGCGAACTGCTCGTACGGGCTCGCGGCCAGGTCCGCCTCCAGCAGGCCCGTGGAGCCGTACTGCTCGCGCATGGCGGCCGGGTCGAGGGCGCCCGCGTGGAACTCCGGTGCGTGGAACTCATCGGCGTGGGTCACGCGCTCATCTTCCAACATCCGCCCGCTTCCCCCACTCGGGCGTAGCCGCTCAGTGTGCCCGGTGCGGCCCCTCGCCAACCCCGTGATCGGCGAATCCCGCGGTGTGCCGGACATCACCCTTCCCCGCGTCTGTCCGGACACCCCAAAATCGCAGGGCGGGAGGCTGTGGGACCCGCACATCACCAGCTATCGTGTCCGGCCTGAATCCGGTACCCGGCGCCCGCGAAGGGCCGGGCGCGGAGGCCGGGTGAAAGCCAGCCGCACGGGGCATGACCGGGTAGACCGATCCGGACCGCGAGCCGCGCCGAGCGGCCGTGTAACCGGCCCGGCACCCGCTTGTCGCACACATCATGAGGAGCCGCCTGATGTCCGACTTCGTACCCGGACTCGAAGGAGTCGTCGCGTTCGAGACGGAGATCGCAGAACCCGACAAGGAAGGCGGCTCTCTCCGCTACCGAGGCGTGGACATCGAGGACCTGGTCGGTCAGGTGTCCTTCGGGAATGTCTGGGGTCTGCTGGTCGACGGTTCGTTCAACCCCGGCCTGCCGCCCGCCGAACCGTTCCCGATCCCCGTGCACTCGGGCGACATCCGCGTCGACGTGCAGTCGGCGCTGGCGATGCTCGCCCCCGTCTGGGGCCTCAAGCCCCTCCTCGACATCGACGAGGCGACCGCCCGCGACAACCTCGCCCGCGCCGCCGTCATGGCGCTCTCCTACGTCGCCCAGTCGGCGCGCGGGCAGGGCCTGCCGATGGTGCCGCAGCGGGAGATCGACAAGGCGGAGACCGTCGTCGAGCGCTTCATGAAGCGCTGGCGCGGCGAGCCGGACCCGCGGCACGTCAAGGCCGTCGACGCCTATTGGACGTCCGCCGCCGAACACGGCATGAACGCCTCGACGTTCACCGCGCGCGTCATCGCGTCGACCGGCGCGGACGTCGCCGCCGCCCTGTCCGGCGCGGTCGGCGCGATGTCCGGCCCGCTGCACGGCGGGGCGCCGTCCCGGGTCCTCGGCATGATCGAGGAGATCGAGCGCACGGGCGACGCGAAGGCGTACGTGAAACAGGCCCTGGACCGCGGCGAGCGCCTCATGGGCTTCGGCCACCGCGTCTACCGCGCCGAGGACCCCCGCGCGCGCGTCCTGCGGCGCACGGCGAAGGAGTTGGCCGCGCCCCGCTTCGAGGTCGCCGAGGCGCTGGAGAAGGCGGCCCTGGAGGAGCTCCACAACCGCCGCCCCGACCGGGTGCTCGCCACGAACGTCGAGTTCTGGGCGGCGATCGTGCTGGACTTCGCGGAGGTTCCGGCGCACATGTTCACGTCGATGTTCACGTGCGCCCGCACGGCGGGCTGGAGCGCGCACATCCTCGAACAGAAGCGGACGGGCCGACTGGTCCGGCCGTCGGCCCGCTATGTGGGGCCCGGGCCCCGCAACCCCCGCGAGGTCACCGGCTACGCCGACATCGCCGGCTAGCCGTCCGCCTGCGGCGGGGGCGCCCTGCGGGCGTGGCCTCAAGCGCCGGCCGGGCTGGTTGTTGTCGGCCTTCGTTGTCGGGTGCGGGGCCGTGCCGCTCCGGGGTGGTTCGGGACTGCTTCGCTTTACGTCCCGAACCACCCCTGCGCGTCCCGCCCCCTCCCGCCACCACCAGCCCGCCGGGGGGGCCGGGGGTCTCCCCCCACGCGGCGGAGCCGCAAATTGACACAGCCGGGAAGGGGCGGGGTAGGGGAACACGGCCCGCTGAGAGCCACTGAGCCAGCAGGGCGACCCCAAGTGGCCTGAGAGCCCAAGGGAGCGACACAGGGGCGCAGGGGCACTCCGCAGCTTGATCTTTAGTCCATCACGGGAATATCTCCAAGGCGGCATGGACGCCCCCTGTCCGGCCTGCATACGGTCGTGACCAGACGGCCCAACCCGGGTCAGACTCCAAGGGAGTTGGCACATGGCGCTTACGCGGCTCACGGGCAGCGGACAGGGCGAGTGCGGCAAGAAGGACTGCCCCAACGTCTACCGCGACGAGTCGGACGGCGGGTTCGTCGTCCAGGGCGAGCACTCCAACGCGTTCCAGCCTCCGACCGGTGAGGCACTCGTCAAGATCCCCGAGAGCGTACTGAGGGAGGCATTCCGTGCTCTTGGCTGGTGACGCCTGGGACGCCAAGTTCCGGAACTTCACAAAGGAAGCGTGGCGGCTCGAAACTCTGCCGCAGTACATCGTCCCGCAGGAAGCCGAGGAATACTCTCGATTCCTCTCCGGCCAACCGGTGGCTCCCGAAGAAGATGACGAATGGGCTGACCTGATCAAGACTCATCGGGAAACCGGCGGCACCATCGGGCGAGTGCACATCGTCACGCGGCCACTCTCGGACTATATCCGGTTCGAGTTCGCGCAGTACTACGCCCCGCAGTCCGACGTAGGCGAAGACATCCGAATCCTTGATGTAACGGACCGGCCTAACCCTCTGGAAGGCGTTCAAGACTTCTGGATGTTCGACCGGTCAACGGTCGTGCTCATGAACTATGAGCCGGACGGAAAGCAGATCGACCGGGAACTATTCGACGGCGACCCCGCCTCGTTCGTGGAATACCAGCGAATCGCCCTCGCCGAGGCTGTGCCATTCTCGGAGTACGTGAAACAGCTTTGACGCTTGAACCCGTAGAGCTAGGGCAGAGCAAGGCTGACCTGGCGGAGATACTGAGAGAGCTACGCAAGCGAGCCGGCCTCACAGGGGACCGGCTCGCTCAGCGTTGCACCATGAGCCAATCCAAAATCAGCAAGATTGAGACGGGAAGACGAACCCCGTCGCTCATGGACGTTGAACGGATCTTGAGGGCACTGGAGGCACCGCCCAGCCTCATCGCTGAGGTAATGGCCCTGGCCAGGATCGCTAACACCGAGTGGCAGGACTCCCGGTCACTCCTCCGCCGAGGTCTCGACAAGGGGCAGGTCGAGCTGGCCGAGGTAGAGAAGATCACCAAAGAGTTCCGGTTCTTCCTGCTGTCCATGATTACCGGCCTGCTGTCGACGCCCGAATACATCAAAGCCAGCCTTGACGACGTCGAAGGCGACCTCGGGAAAGTGATGAACAAGAAGCTTGAACGACAGGTCGTGTTCTACGACGAGTCGAAGTCGTTCACGTTCATTCTCACCGAGCAAGCCGTGCGCTTCCTGAAGATTCCCCCGCATGCCATGGCTATCCAGATTGACCACCTGGTGTCGCTTTCCCACCTGCCCACCGTGAGGCTCGGGGTCATTCCCGTAGACACTTACTTGCCGGGATGCCCGCTCACCACGTTCACGGTCTATGACGAACACATGGCAACGGTAGAAGCTTCCACTGGGGTAATGATGTTCCGTGACCCTCGCGACGTGACTGCATACCTTGAAGAATTCGCGAGCTACGAAGATCGGGCGCTATTCCAGGATGACGCACGGGAACGCCTGTCTGCATGGGCCGACATCTACCGTTCATGATCTTTAGTACATCACGGGAATGTGGTTCGTGTTCACTCGATTTATGCACCACAATCTCTCTCCATGACCACGGACATCGAAGCAGCCGCACAGCAAGCCGACGCCTTCTTGGCAGCCAAGAAGAAGGCCGACGACATGGCTTTCATGCTGGGTCGTGTGCTGGCGGAGATGGGCATCAGGGTCGGGGACACGGACTCGTGGCCACTGCTGAAGGGCCGCGCGTCCCTCTCCGGTGAGCCGTCCGTCTTCCTCGGGACGGTTCCGTTGCCGACGGCCAAGAAGCTGATCGACGCCCTGATCTGTGCGGAGTCGGAGAAGCGGTACCAGCGTGACAACGGCGCTGGCCGCGACCACGGCGCCTAGCGCGGTGTCCGTACCCACCTCAACCAGGAAGGCAGATCATGACCGACCTGTACAGCCTCACCATCGACAACGCCCAGTTCTCCAAGGCATGCGGAGGCAACACCCACCCCGACGGCGAAGCGTGCGTGACGCTCGCCCGCATCGGCGTGGACGCCTGGGCCATGGGCGACAGCAAGCGGCCGAACGCCGAGCCGCAGCGCTACCGGGAAGCCGTGGCAGAGTGGAAGACCACTGACGTTCCGCCGATCGAAACGGCGTACTGGCTGATGAAGCCGTCCCGCCTCATCAAGGGCACATGGGACGAGCCGAAGGAAGCTGCGGAATGGCTGGGGGAACGGCTGACTGAACATGCGCCCCGGTTCGCGTCGGACCACGATCAGGACACGACCCGGCTTGCCGTCCTCGTCGCCTCCGCCGCTGAGCGTCTGGCCCTCGGCGGGGATGCCTCGCTCGGGTTCTACCTCCGAGGGACCTTGTTCCTGTCGGTAGCGCTGGTGACGTGCTCCCCGAACCGCGCTGCGCCTGAGCTGTCCTGCCCGCTGGGGTGAGGGTAAGTTCAGTAACTTCGTTAAGTTCCGACGAGGTTGGGACTTTGGTCGTGGTGCCGGCTGGGACCACGGACCCGGCTTCCGAGAGAGCCCACGAGAGCACCGAGACCAGCCGACGCGGCCACAGCCGCCCCGGAGGGTGGCTGTGGCCGCTCACGCGGCCGTGCCCGTCGTGCTCGCCTCGCGGCAGTCGCGGCATCTGCCGGGTTCCGCGGAGCGGAAGGCGCGTTCGCAGCCGTCGCAGGTCCGGAAGGGAAGCGGGCGGCGAGGTGGCTCCGGGGCGGGCTCCAGCGGCTGGGTGGGGAGTGCGGGTGGCAGCCACTCCTTCAGGCGGTAGCCGAGGAGGCCGGCCGGGCGGGGGATGACGCCGATAGGGAGTTCGCCGCTGAGGGTGCGGGTGAGTTGCACGGAGCCCACGCCGCGGTCGAGCCAGGCCCGTACCGCCGGGGCGAGCAGCCGCACATCCCGCTCCGACAGGATCAGCCGCGGGTCGCGGCGGCGTAGTCCGGCGAGCAGTTCGGCTGCCTGCTGATCGACGGGTGGCAGGGGTACGTCAACAGTGCGCCGTCGCTTCACCAGGTCGACCGGTCGGCGGCGGGGCCGCGGCGCGCTCACCTCGCGGTGATCGGGGTGTTCGAACCAGGCGGTCCGCGTCACCATCCGTCCGCCCGCGCACCGTACCCGCCGCCGTTCCAGATATCCGGCCGCTTCCAGCTCGCGTAACGCGCGGGCCAGGACGATCTCGCCTTCCCGGAAACGCCGGGTGAGGTCCTTGATGCCGATGGAGGCGCCGTCGGGGAGCGACTGGATGTACACGCCGATGCCGATCGCCACGGCGGAGAGGGTGGCGTGCTGGGCGAGATGATTGCCGACGACGGTGAACTTGGCGTCGTGACGGTGCCGGATGTGGACCACTCCGGCCTTCGGGGACTCGGCGCACGTGGATACACGCGCGCTAAACTGCGCGTCAGTCATGGGGAAGGTCTGACTTCCTTGATGATCAGGCCCTCGTCCGGGATGCCCGTCCCGGCGGGGGCCGTCGTCTGTATGGGGGTTGTTGGCGCGAACGTACCGCGCCGGTGCCCATGCCTGCCACCTTGTCACCCGATGGGGTGACGAATGCGGTTTGGAAAGGATTCGGTTCTTTCCCCCGATTCTTCAACGGGACGTCGGGGAGAGCCGGTTCGCGGTGAACCGGGTCCTGGAAACCCCGATCCGGAAGCCCTGGCACGCCGGGTGCGCGCCTCGTTCACCCGGTCAGGATGTGGGGCGCTCCAACAGCTCCCGCAGCACCCCTTCCCAATGCGCCACCACCCGCTCCCGCCGAGCGCTGTCATCCGTCAGCAGGTTGGCCAGGCCCAAACCCCGGGCCATGTCCAAGAAGCCCTGCACGGTCTCCCGGACGCCCGGACGGCGCTCGTCCGCGCCCAGCAGTTCGACGGCCATGCGGTGCACCTCGCGGCCGACGCGTGTCTCCAGGTCGGTCACCCGGGCCCGGAGCTGTTCCTCGTTCGTGGCGGCGATCCACAGTTGGAGGGCTGCGCGGAAGAGCGGGCCGGTGAACAGGCCGACGAGTTCCTGGACGGCGCCGTACGTCCGCGCGGGGCCGGAGATCAGCTGCACGGGGACGAGGGCGTTGCGCAGGGCGGTCAGGCGCTGTTCGGCGACGTATTCGACGGCCGCCGTGAACAAGTCCTCCCGCGTACGGAAATGATGCTGCGCGGCACCCCGCGACACCCCCGCCCGCTCGGCGACCACGGAGACCGTCGAACCGGCCCACCCGTGTTCGGCGAGGCACTCGACGGCGGCCTCCAGCAGCCGCTGCCGGGTGGCTCTGCTGCGGTCCTGTTTGGGCGCGCTCACCGTGCCCATGCGGGGTCCCTCCGTTCCAGGAACGCCGTCATGCCCTCGTGCGCCTCCTCCGACGCGAACAGCCGCGCGGACCGCGCGGCCAGCTCCTCCGTGTCACGGTCGAGGACGCGCAGGAGCTCCGCCGTCACCAGCCGCTTGGACTCGGCGAGCCCCTGCGGCGAACCGCGCCGCAGTCCGTCCAGCACCGGCCCGAGCACGTCACCGGGCTCCCCGGCGAGCGTGATCAGCCCCATGCCGGCGGCTTCCCGCGCCCCGAAGCGCTCCCCGGTCAGGAAGTACCGCGAGGCCGCACGGGGGTCCAGCCTCGGCAGCAGCACCATGGAGATCACCGCGGGCGCCAGCCCCAGCCGCGCCTCGGTGAAGGCGAACGAGGACTTCTCCCCCGCCACGGCGATGTCGCAGGCCCCCAACAGCCCTAGCCCACCGGCCCGTACGTGCCCGTCGACGACGGCGACGACGGGCTTGGGCAGCTCCACCACCGCGCGCATCAGCCGTACGAGCCCCAGCGGGGCCGACGCGTCCGACCCCGCCTCGCTCAGGTCGGCACCGGCGCAGAACGTGTTGCCGGTGTGCGTCAGCAGCACCGCCCGGACGCCGGAGTCCGCCGCAGCCTCGGCGAAGGCGTCGTGCAGCTCACCGACGAGCCGTGCGGACAGGGCGTTGCGATTGTGCGGCGAATCGAGCGTGAGGGTGGTTATTCCCTGCTCGGAGGAACGACGGACCAGCATCCGGCAAACCACCTTCATTCATCGGGACTTTGTTCAGTAGGACTTGGGGAGTCCGAGCGTCCGGTGCGACACATAGTTCAGGATCATCTCGCGGCTGATCGGCGCGACCCGCGCCACCCGGGACGCCGTGATCAGCTGTGCGAGCCCGTATTCGGTGGACAGGCCGTTGCCGCCCAGCGTGTGCACGGCCTGGTCGACGGCGCGGACGGCGGCCTCGGCGGCGGCGTACTTCGCCATGTTCGCGGCCTCCCCCGCGGCGATGTCGTCACCGGCGTCGTAGAGATGAGCGGCCTTCTGCATCATGAGCCGGGCGAGCTCGACCTCGATGTGCGACTGGGCGAGGGGGTGCGCGATGGCCTGGTGCGCCCCGATGGGCTGCTGCCACACCTGACGCGTACGGGCGTAGTCGACCGCCCGCCCCAGCGCGTAACGGGCCATCCCGATGGCGAACGCGGCGGTCATGATGCGCTCGGGGTTGAGCCCGGCGAAGAGCTGGAGCAGCCCGGCGTCCTCGTCCCCCACCAGGGCGTCCCCGGGCAGCCGGACGTCGTCCAGGACCAGCTCGAACTGGAGCTCCGGGGAGGCGACTTCCATGGGGATCCGGCGGTACGAGAAGCCGGGCGCCTCGCGGTCGACGATGAACAGGCAGGGCTTGAGCTTCCCCGTCCGCGCGTCCTCCGTGCGCCCGACGATCAAGGTGGCGTCGGAGGCGTCGACACCCGAGATGAAGACCTTCCGCCCGCTGAGCAGCCACCCGTCGCCGTCCCGGCGGGCCGTGGTGGTGATGCGGTGGGTGTTGGACCCGGCCTCGGGCTCGGTGATGCCGAAGGCCATCCGGAGCGTTCCGGCGGCGAGGCCGGGCAGCCAGCGGCGCTTCTGCTCTTCCGTGCCGAAGCGGGATATCACGGTGCCGCAGATCGCGGGCGAGACGACCATCAGCAACAGGGGGCTTCCGGCGGCGCCCAATTCCTCCAGGACGATGGAGAGTTCGGCGATGCCGCCACCGCCGCCGCCGTACTCGACGGGCAGGTTGACCCCCAGATAGCCGAGCTCGCCGGCCTCCGCCCAGAGCTCGTCGGTGTGCTTGCCCTCCCGTACGGCCTGGGAGACGTACTCCCGCCCGTAGCGCCGCCCGAGAGCGGCGACGGCGGCGCGGAGATCGGCGTGTTCCGTGCTCTCGACAAGGGTCATGGCGTCGGCTCCTCGGTGACGACAGCGAGCAGGGCGCCGACCTCGACCTGACGGCCGGGGACGGCGTGCAGGGCGGTGAGCGTGCCGGCGGCGGGCGAGACCACCTGGTGCTCCATCTTCATGGCCTCCAGCCACACCAACGGCTGCCCGGCGCGCACGGCTTCGCCGACCGCGAGCCCGTCGGCGAGCCGCGCGACGACACCGGGCATGGGCGCGAGCAGCGAGCCGGGCACGGCGTGGGTGCGGGGCTCGGGAAAGCGCGGCAGGGCGGTGAACGCGTGCGTGCCGCCGGGGGTGTCCACGTGGATCAGCGACCCGTAGGCCGCCACGTCGAAGGCCCGGCGCACGCCGTCCGCCTCCAGTACGACCCGATCGGGATCGGCGCTCAGCAGCCGCACCCCGTCGTGGGATTCCGCGACGAGCCCGCTCCGCGCGAGCCGGTAGCGGACCTCGGTCTCCTCGCCGTCGGGCTCAGCGCGATAGCGCTTGACCTGCGGCTGGGAGGGGAGGTTGCGCCATCCGCCGATATGGCGGGGTACGGCGGGCGATCGCGCTGTCCGCCGCGCGGCGGCATCGGCGAGGGCGGCGGCGAGGGCGGCGAGTCGTACGGCTTTGCCGTCGCCTTTCGCCGTGAGTGCGGCCAAGTGCCGGTCGAAGAAACCGGTGTCCATCTTCCCGGCGAGGAATTCCGGATGGCGGAGGGAGCGCACGAGCAATTCCCTGTTGGTCACGAGCCCGTGGACGCGGGCACGCTCCAATGCATGGGCGAGCCGCCGGGCGGCCTCGTCGCGCGTGGGCGCCCAGGCAATGACCTTGGCGAGCATGGGGTCGTAATGCACGCTGACGGCGTCGCCGCTCTCGACACCGGCATCGACACGTACGCGAGTGCCGCCGTCCCCGACGGACAGGCACCGCACGACCCCGCTCTGGGGGGCGAATTCCCGCGCCGGATCCTCGGCATACAGCCGGGCGGATACCGCGTGCCCCGAGGGCGAAGGCGGCTCCCCCAGCGGAAATCCCTCTGCCACCCGGATCTGGAGCGCGACCAGGTCCACCCCGTACACGCATTCCGTCACCGGATGTTCCACCTGCAACCGCGTGTTCATCTCCAGAAACGCGGGCCGCCCGTCCCGTCCCACCAGGAACTCGACCGTTCCCGCCCCCACATAGCCCACGGCCCGGGCCGCGGCGACGGCGGCGGACAGCAGCCCGGATCGCAGCTCCTCGGGGAGCAGCGGCGCGGGCGCCTCCTCGATCACTTTCTGGTGGCGCCGCTGGAGCGAGCAGTCCCGGGTCCCGAGGGCCCATACGGAGCCGTGCGCGTCGGCGAGGACCTGCACCTCGACGTGGCGCCCGCCTTCGACGTACGGCTCGACGAACACCTCGCCGTCGCCGAACGCGGCGAGCGCCTCGGCCCGGGCGGAGGCCAGCGCGGCTTCCAGCTCGGGGAGCGTCCGTACGACCCGCATCCCGCGCCCGCCCCCGCCGGCCGCGGCCTTGACCAGTACGGGCAGGTCGGCGGCGCGGATCGCGGCGGGGTCGAGGGGCGCGAGCAGGGGGACCCCGGCGGCGGCCATCAGCTCCTTCGCCCGGGTCTTCGACGCCATGGCCTCGATCGCGGACGGCGGGGGCCCCACCCACACCAGCCCGGCGTCGAGGACGGCGCGGGCGAAGGCGGCGCTCTCGGACAGGAAGCCGTATCCGGGGTGCACGGCGTCGGCCCCGGCCGCGAGCGCGGCCTTCACCACCAGGTCGCCGCGCAGATATGTCTCGGAGGCGGCGGCTCCGGGCAGCGCGACGGCGGCGTCCGCCTCCCTTACGTGCCGGGCGGTGGAATCGGCGTCCGAATGCACGGCGACAGTGGCCATGCCGAGTTCACGGCAGGTACGGAAGACGCGGCAGGCTATTTCGCCCCGATTGGCGACCAGCACGGAATGAATCGTCACGAGAGCCTCACATCCGGAAGACGCCGAAGCCGCCACGCGCGCCCTCGACCGGCGCGGTGTGCACGGCGGAAAGGCAGAGCCCCAG
Source organism: Streptomyces blastmyceticus (assembly GCF_039521185.1). Lineage (NCBI taxonomy): Bacteria > Bacillati > Actinomycetota > Actinomycetes > Kitasatosporales > Streptomycetaceae > Streptomyces > Streptomyces blastmyceticus. The sequence goes on from NZ_BAAABW010000002.1 coordinate 120,000, forward strand.
CACGGTCCGCGTGTCGCGCGGGTCGATGACGCCGTCGTCGTACAGCCGCCCGGAGAGGAACGCGGCCAGCGACTCGGACTCGATCTGCCGCTCCACGACGGCACGCAGCGCGGCGTCGGCCTCGTCGTCGTAGGGCTGCCCCTTGGCCGCCGCGGAGGCGCGGGCGACGATGGAGAGCACCCCGGCCAGCTGCTGCGGGCCCATGACGGCGGACTTCGCGCTCGGCCAGGCGAAGAGGAACCGGGGGTCGTACGCCCGCCCGCACATTCCGTAGTGCCCGGCGCCGTACGAAGCGCCCATGAGCACGGAGAGGTGCGGGACCCGGGAATTGGACACGGCGTTGATCATCATCGCGCCGTGCTTGATGATGCCGCCCTGCTCGTACTCCTGGCCGACCATATAGCCGGTGGTGTTGTGCAGGAAGATCAGCGGGGTGTCGAGCCGGTTGGCCAACTGGATGAATTGCGCGGCTTTTTGGGACTCGGCGCTGAAGAGGACGCCCTGGGCATTGGCCAGCACGCCCACGGGATATCCGTACACCCGCGCCCACCCGGTCACCAGGCTGGTGCCGTAGAGCGGCTTGAACTCGTCGAAGTCGGAGCCGTCGACGACGCGGGCGATGACTTCCCGGGGGTCGAACGGCACCTTCAGATCGCCGGGCACGATCCCCAGCAGCTCGTCCTCGTCGAATACGGGCGGCTCGAAGAATTCCGAACCGGCTTCCGCTTTCCGCCAGTTGAACCGGGCGACGACCCGGCGTGCCTGCCGCAGCGCGTCGAGCTCGTCGACGGCCAGATGATCGGCGAGCCCGGACACCCGCGCGTGCATCTCGGCCCCGCCGAGCGCCTCGTCCTCCGCGTCCTCCCCGGTGGCCATCTTGACCAGCGGCGGCCCGCCGAGAAAGACCTTGGCCCGCTCCTTGACCATGATGACGTGGTCGGACATTCCGGGGACGTACGCGCCACCGGCGGTCGAATTCCCGAAGACGACCGCGACGGTCGGCACACCGTCGGCGGACAGCCGGGTGATGTCCTTGAACAGGGCACCGCCGGGGATGAAGATCTCCTTCTGGCTCGGCAGATCGGCGCCGCCGGACTCGACGAGCGAAATGCAGGGCAGGCGGTTCGCGTGGGCGATCTCGTTGGCGCGCAGGATCTTCTTCAGCGTCCAGGGATTGCTGGCGCCGCCGCGTACGGTCGGGTCGTTCGCCGTGACGAGGCATTCCACGCCCTCGACCACGCCGATGCCGGTGACGACGGACGCCCCCACCGCGTAATCGCTGCCCCAGCCGGCCAGCGGGGAAAGTTCCAGGAAAGGGGTGTCGGGGTCCAGGAGCAATTCGATGCGCTCCCGGGCGAGCAGCTTGCCGCGGGCGCGGTGCCGGGCGATGTATTTCTCGCCGCCTCCGGCGATGGCCTTAGCGTGCTCCGCGTCGAGTTCGGCGAGTTTGGCGAGCATCGCCTCGCGGCGGTCGCGGTATTCGGGACCGGCCGGATCGAGCCCGGACGCCAGGGTGGTCACAGCAGCACCTCGGGTATCTCCAGGTGGCGTGAGCGCAGCCACTCGCCGAGGGCCTTGGCCTGCGGGTCGAAGCGCGCCTGGGAGGCGACGCCGTCGCCGAGGAGCCCGTCGACGGTGAAGTTGAGCGCCCGGAGGTTGGGCAGCACATGCCGCTCGACGGTGAACCTGGCCGTCTCCGGGAGGAGTTCGCGCAGCCGGTCGACGGTCAGCTCGTGGGCGAGCCAGCGCCAGGCCTCGTCGGTACGGACCCAGACGCCGACGTTGGCGGACCCGCCCTTGTCGCCGCTGCGCGCCCCGGCGATCGTCCCGAGCGGAACGCGACGGGTGGGGCCGGGGGGAAGGGGCGGGGGCAGTGTGACAACGGGGTCCGAGGTCCCGTCCCCGAACACCGGGCAGGCCGGATCCTGCGGACCGTGGCCGTCGGGCACGCACGCCGGGATCCGCACCCGCGTCGCATCGGGCAGAACCGCCACGTGCCGCACCGCGTACGCGTCGATGTACGCCGCCTCGAAGACCCCGTACGGCATGCTCTTCCCCGGCGGGGCCGTGACGTGGAAGCCCGGATAGCTGGCCAGGGCGAGCTGGATCGCCGCGCTGCTGACGGCCCGGCCGACCACCTCGGGGTCGGGGTCGCGCACGACGAGCCGCAGCAGGGCGCTCGCCTCCTCCTGCACGTCCGCGTCGGCCCGGTCCGTACGGGCCAGGGTCCACCGGACCTCCGCCGGGCGCCGCCGGGCGAGCGCCGCTTCGAGCTGCTCGCGGACGAGACCCGCCTTGACCTCGATGTCGAGGCCGGTGAGGACGAACACGATCTCGTTGCGCCAGCCGCCCACCCGCGTCAGCCCGGTCTTGAGGAACGGCGGCGGCGCCTCGCCCCGCACCCCATCGATCCGCACCCGGTCCGGGCCGTCGTCCGTGAGCCGTACGGTGTCGAGCCGGGCCGTCACGTCCGGCCCGAGGTAGCGGGGGCCCGCCGTCTCGTACAGCAGCTGCGCGGTGACCGTGCCGACGGTCACCGCGCCGCCCGTGCCCGGGTGCTTGGTGATGACGGCGGACCCGTCCGCGTGGATCTCGGCGATGGGGAAGCCCGGGTGGTGGATGCCCTGCGGCCCGGAAATCTCCCGGAAGAAGGAGTAGTTGCCGCCGGTCGCCTGGGCGCCGCACTCCAGGACATGCCCGGCGACGACCGCCCCCGCGAGCCGGTCCAGGTCCTCCGCGAGCCAGCCGAAGTGCGCGGTGGCGGGGCCGGTGACGAGCGCGGCGTCGGTGACGCGCCCGGTCACCACGACGTCGGCGCCCGCCCGCAGACAGGCGGCGATCCCGGCGCCGCCGAGATAGGCGTTGGCGGTGAGCACGCCCGGCCCCCACTCCCGCTCGGCGAGCAGGTCGTCGCCCTCGACGTGCGCGACCCGCACGGGCACGCCGACGCGCTCGGCCAGGGCCCGGATCTCCTGGGCGAGCCCGGCCGGATTGAGCCCGCCCGCGTTGGCGACGATCCGCACCCCGCGGTCGACGGCGAGCCCGAGCCCCTCCTCCAGCTGGCCGAGGAAGGTCTTGGCGTAGCCGCGCTGGGGGTTCTTGAGCCGGTCCCGGCCGAGGATGAGCATGGTCATCTCGGCGAGGTAGTCACCGGTGAGCACGTCCAGGGGGCCGCCGGTGAGCATCTCGCGCAGGGCGTCGAACCGGTCTCCGTAGAAACCGGAGGCGTTGCCGATGCGGAGCGGGGAGCGGTCCCCCGCCATCCGTAGGTCCTCGGCTGCCTCGACGGGGTTGACCACCGCGTACTCCTCTGGGACAGGTGATGTGACGAACGGCTGCGCCTACCCCCGTGCCTGACGTTTCCGCCGGCACCGAGCGTCCCAGCACCCGGAGAAACAAGCAAGCGTGCTTGCCTTTATTTTTCGCCGTGCTGACGGGAGTTGCCGGCGATCCCGTCCACGATCCCCTCCGCGAGCACCTCCGCCAGGTGCCGCCCGCGCCGCCCCGCCAACTGCGCCAGCTGCGTACGGCAGGAGAACCCGTCGGCCAGCACCTCCGCCCCTTCTTCCGCCCCGCGCACCGACGGCAGCAGCTGCTCCTCGGCACAGGCCACGGACACGTCGTAGTGACCTCGCTCGAAACCGAAGTTCCCGGCGAGGCCGCAGCACCCGCCGCTCAACTCTCCGCGTAGCCCCGCTCTTTGCCTCAGCCGACGCTCCGCTTCATCCCCCAGCACGGCGTGCTGATGGCAGTGCGTCTGACCGACGACGGGACGGTCGAGGCGCGGCGGCTCCCAGTCCGGTGCGAGCTCTTCGAGCGTCTGGGCGAAGGTGCGCACGGAGGCGGCGAGCCGGTGCGCACGCGGGTCGTCGGGGAGGAGCTCGGGCAGATCGGTCCGCAGCACGGCGGCGCAGCTCGGTTCGAGAACGGTGACGGTGAGCCCGGCGTCGAGGGCGGGGGCCATGATGTCGAGGGTCTGCTTCAGCTTGCGCCGGGCGGTGTTGAGCTGGCCTGTGGAGATCCAGGTGAGGGCGCAGCATGGCGCCTTCGGCGGGAGCGTCGGGTTGAGACCGGCGTCCTGGAGTACGGCGACGGCTGCGCGGCCGACGTTCGGGGCGAGGTAGTTGGTGAAGGTGTCGGGCCACAGCACGATGTGGGCGCAATCCGGAAGATCCAGCCCGTCCGGCGTTTGAGGACAGCGCGCGGAGCGTGCTTCGGGGTCTGGGGCGGAGCCCCAGTTCGGGAAGGGGCGGGTAGGGGAAAAAGCCCACCACCGCCGGAACGTCATCGGCGGCAGCGCCGGCAACGCTCGCTCCCGCGCGATCCCCCCAACCCGCTTGGCCACCGCACCCAACGGCCCACGCGCCAACGCATTGAGCAACCCGCCCAACCGCAAAGCCGAAACCCCCCGCAACCACACCGGCAGCCACCCCATCGAGTAATGCCCCGCAGGCCGCACCCGCCCCGCATAGTGGTGGTGGAGGAACTCCGCCTTGTACGTGGCCATGTCCACGCCCACAGGGCAGTCGCTGCGGCACCCCTTGCACGAGAGGCACAGGTCGAGCGCCTCCCGTACCTCCTCCGAGCGCCAGCCGTCGCGTACGACCTCGCCCGCCAGCATCTCGTGCAGCAGGCGGGCGCGGCCGCGCGTGGAGTGGCGTTCCTCGCGCGTCGCGCGGTACGAGGGGCACATCACGGCCGTGCCGCTCGCGGACGTCTCCCGGCACTTGGCGACGCCCACGCACCGCCGGACCGCCGCCGTGAAGTCCCCGCCATCACCCGGATAGGCGAACTCCACGGGCACCGGGCCCTTGGGCAGGGGTGCGAAGCGGAGGTTCTCGTCCAGGCGGTGGGGGCGGACCAGCATGCCGGGGTTGAGGCCGTGCTCCGGGTCCCACAGATCCTTGAAGCGCTCGAAGGCTCGTACCAGCTCCGGCCCGTACATCTTGGGCAGCAGCTCCGCCCGCGCCTGCCCGTCGCCGTGCTCGCCCGACAGCGAGCCGCCGTGCGCGACGACCAGCTCCGCGACCTCGCCGGAGAACTCCCGGAAGCGCCGCACCCCGTCCGCGCTCACCAGGTCGAAGTCGACGCGTACGTGCACGCAGCCGTCGCCGAAGTGCCCGTACGGCGCGCCGCGCAGCCCGTGGCGGCCCAACAGCGCCCGGAATTCCCGCAGATAGGCGCCCAGCCGGGCCGGTGGCACCGCGCAGTCCTCCCAGCCGGGCCACGCCTCGGTGCCGTCCGGCATGCGGGTGGCCGTGCCGGCGGCGTCGTCCCGTACGCGCCACAGCGCGCGCTGCGCCGCCGGGTCGGTGAGCACGGTGTGCCCGGTCGTCTCCGGCGCCGCCGCCCGTACGATCTCCCGCGCGCGGGCCTCCGCCTCGTCCGCCGAGTCCCCGCCGGTCTCCACGAACAGCCAGGCCGCGCCCTTCGGCAGGGCGGACGCGTCGCCCACGAGGTCGGCGGCCATGCCCTCGATGGTCAGCGGCCCGTACGGCAGCAGCAGGTGCGCCGCGTCGGCCGCCGCGCTCTCGTGTCCGTACCCCAGCACCGCCAGGGCGCGGGCGCGGGGCGCCGCGACCAGGCCGACCGTCGCCTCCGTCAGCACCCCGAGCGTGCCCTCGCTCCCCGTGAAGGCGCGGGCCACGTCGACGCGCTTCTCCGGCAGCAGCTGGTCCAGCGCGTACCCCGAGATCCGCCGCGGCAGCTCCGGGAAGCCCGTGCGCAGCAGCGCCAACTGCCCGTCGGCGAACGCCCGCAGCCCGTCGGCCAGCCGCGGCGGCAGCCCGCCGAGCCCGCGTCCGAGCCGGGCCCGCTCCCCGCCGTAGGTGAGAACCCGCAGCTCACGTACGTTGTCGGCCGTCGTGCCCCAGGCGACGGAGTGCGCGCCGCACGCGTTGTTGCCGATCATGCCGCCGAGCGTGCACCGCGCGTGCGTCGAGGGGTCGGGCCCGAACGTCAGCCCGTACGCCCCCGCCGCCGTCCGCAGCGCGTCCAGCACGACCCCCGGCTGCACCACGGCCGTGCGGGCCTCCGGGGCGATGCCGACGATCGCGTCCATGTGCCGGGTGAAGTCCAGGACCACGCCCACGCCGGTCGCCTGCCCCGCGATCGACGTCCCCCCACCCCGCGCCACGACCGGCACCCCACGCTCCCGGCAGACCGCGAGGGCCGCCTCCACGTCCTCCTCGTCGCACGGCGCGACGACACCGAGGGGGACGCGCCGGTAGTTCGAGGCGTCCATCGTGACCAGGGCGCGGCTCCCGTCGTCGAAGGCGACATCTCCTTGGATGACGGCTCTCAGGGCACGCTGAAGATCGCGGGTTTCCTTCATGCGATCTTTGTTCCCCAGCCCCGCCCCTTCCCGAAACTGGGGGCTCCGCCCCCAGACCCCCGGGGGTGCGCAATCAGCCCGTCCGGCGTTTGAGGACGCGCCCGCAGGGCGCTCCCGCCGCAGGCGGCAACAGACCCGCAGCCGGGGGCCTGGGGCACGCGCCCCAGTTCGGGAAGGGGCGGGGTGGGGAACAAAGATCGCCGCAGGCGGAAACGGACCCGCACCCATCTCACCCGGTGGACCACCCCCGAGCCCCACTCACCGTGCCGCTAGGCTCAAGCGCGTGGCTGATATCCAGATCCCCGCTGACATCAAGCCCGCCGATGGTCGCTTCGGCGCGGGCCCGTCCAAGGTGCGTACGGAGGCGCTCGGCGCCCTGGCTGCCACCGGAACCTCTCTGCTCGGCACGTCCCACCGCCAGGCCCCGGTCAAGAACCTGGTCGGCAAGGTGCGCGACGGTGTCCGTGACCTCTTCTCGCTGCCCGAGGGCTATGAGGTGATCCTCGGCAACGGCGGGTCCACCGCCTTCTGGGACATCGCGACGCACGGGCTGATCGAGTCCAAGTCGCAGCACCTGTCCTTCGGCGAGTTCTCCTCGAAGTTCGCGAAGGCGGCAAAGCTCGCGCCGTGGCTGCAGGAGCCCACGGTCGTCGCCTCGGAGCCCGGTACGCACCCGGAGCCGTACGCCGAGGCGGGTGTCGACGTCTACGCCTTCACCCACAACGAGACCTCCACCGGTGTCGCCGCACCCGTCCGGCGCGTCGAGGGTGCGGACGCGGGCGCGCTCGTCCTGGTGGACGCCACGTCCGGCGCGGGCGGGCTGCCCGTGGACATCGCCGAGAGCGACGTCTACTACTTCGCCCCGCAGAAGTCGTTCGCGTCCGACGGCGGGCTGTGGCTGGCCGTGTTCTCCCCGGCGGCCCTGGAGCGCGCGGCGCGCGTCCACGCGTCCGGGCGGCACATCCCGGAGTTCTTCTCGCTGCCGACGGCGATCGACAACTCCCTGAAGAACCAGACGTACAACACCCCCGCCCTCTCCACCCTCTTCCTGCTCAACGAGCAGCTGGAGTGGCTCAACGGGCAGGGCGGCCTGGACTGGTCGGTCGCGCGGACCGCCGACTCCTCCTCCCGGCTCTACACCTGGGCGGAGAAGTCCGCGCACGCGTCCCCCTTCGTCTCCGACCCGGCCAAGCGCTCGCAGGTCATCGGCACGATCGACTTCTCCGACGACGTGGACGCGGCGGCGGTCGCGAAGACGCTGCGTGCCAACGGCATCGTGGACACCGAGCCGTACCGGAAGCTGGGCCGCAACCAGCTGCGCGTGGCGATGTTCCCGGCGATCGAGCCGTCGGACGTCGAGGCGCTGACGGTGTGCATCGACTATGTGATCGAGCGCCTCTGACCGTTGGGTGCTCTCGGGCGCTCCGTCCTTGTTCAGGGAAATCCCCATTCAGGGACGGAGCGCCTCATTCGGGTGAATCTCCACCATTCCTCTTGTATAGCCGCGGGCGCGTCGCAAGCATTCGCACACAAGAGGAGGCGCGTCGATGACCAACTCACCCGACTCTCCCGTCCCCACACCCAACACCGGCCAGGAGCCGTCCGCCCCGCACTCGGACGAGCGCGAGACCTTCCGCCCCGCCGTCGGCCACCGGCCCGACGAACGTGCCGAGCAGGCCTTCCTGGCGAGCAAGGTGCACATCGCCCGTACGCACCCCACGCTGCACCCCGCCGAACGGCAGGCCGCGCTCGCCGAGTTGGCCGAGCGGCTCGGCGAGCCGGCGCTCGGGCTGCGCGACCGCGAGGACGCCCCGACGCCCGGCGGCGTCGGCTACGGCGTTTTCTACAACGCCCCGTTCAAGACCGGTTTCGCCCAGGGCACTTCCCTCTATTGGGAAGTGATCTGCCCGACCGCGCCCGGCGGCAACGTCAATACGTGGCTCTATCTCACCGCCATGAACAGGGCGGGCAAGGGCCTTGAGGCATTCGTCTCCTATTACGCCCAGGACGCTCCGCGTTTCAAGGTCTTCGACTGGGCGCGCGACGACCACTGGCAGATCGACATTCCATGGTCGTCCCTGGGCGGCTATCTGATGACCAGGTCCGCCCACGGCCAGAACTACCAGACCATCGGCGTGTGGAACAGCACCTGGCAGCTCTCCCCCGGCCTCTGGCGCAATCAGGCGTTGCTGTGGAATCAGGCCGCCCAGCGGTACGACCTGATCTATCAGTACGACTACGCCGCCACGCTCGCGGATCAGACCGGAGGGTGGACCGGCTCCTGGGGTCCGATCGTCGAGACCTTCCAGCCGTCGTACAGCCACACCAACCGCTTCGGCGCCCTCCGCACGATGCTGATCACCCGGGACAGCGGCGGCAATTGGGGCTCCTGGCAGCTCCTGAGCAGCGACGACAGCTACATCCGCACCGACAACGCCGGGTTCCGCGCGGTCTTCCTCGACCCGAACTACGCCTTCGCCGTAGAGAGCTGAGCGGGCCGCGATGTCCCGGCCTCCCGGCCCGCCGAGCGACCACCGACCGGGCGACGACCGGGAAGCGGAGGAGCCGGCACCGATCGCGGACGTGCGTGAAGAATTCGCCCGCGAATCCGCACGTGCGTCAAGGGACCGGAAAGCGGAACGCGCCTTTCTCAAAAACAAGATCGAAATTGCGCGCTCGGACCGGAAGCTCTCGGAATCCGAAAAGGCGGAGGCCGTCGCGGCACTCCTGCGCGAACTGGACCGGCTGGAGGAAGAAGATCCCGACAGCCGACCATAGCCAACTCCTTTGACCGGGCCCGGATCCCCAGGATCCGGGCCTGATCCATTTCCCGGGGGAACATGTTGGCGAATTTCAACGCTTCGACCAGGGCCCGCCGCCTATAGGTTCACGTCCGACCAGTGCAGCGATCCTTGGGAGGGGAAGCAATGAAGCTCATGAAACGCCGCTTGACGTACGCCGCCGTATCCTCGCTCCTCGCCGCCGGCGGGCTGGTGGGAGGCGCGACCGCCGCCTCCGCCGCGCCCGCCCACGTCTCGTCCTGCGACAGCTTCCGCAACACGGGCACCGTCTGGACCGCCAACTGCCGCGTCGACTACGGCAGCACCCAGTCCTGGACCCAGTGCTCCGACGGCACCTGGCTGTACGGCGCGTGGGTCGGCACGGGCTACTGGATCTTCAGAGGCGACTGCGGCGGCCACGGCTACGTGGTGAACTACGGCTGGACCGACAGCTGATCGCTCCCTGAGATTCTCCCTTTTCGCTGTGTCCCGCCGACCGGTCGGCGGGACACAGCGGTGCTCGGGGATACATTCGCCCCATGCAGCTCGCTTCCGCAGAGGCCCGCCGCCGCTTCGAGGAGTCACCGGTCGCCCGGCTCGCCACGGCCGACGTGACGGGGCGGCCGCACGTGGTGCCCATCGCCTTCGCCCTGGGCGAGAACCTGCTGTACTTCGCCGTCGACCACAAGCCGAAGACGACGCAGAGCCTCAGCCGCCTGCGCAACATCCGGCAGAACCCCCAGGTCTCCGTCCTCGTCGACCACTACGCGGCCGACTGGACCACCCTGTGGTGGGCACGGGCCGACGGCCGCGCCGAGATCTGGACGGACCCCGCGCAACGCCACGTCCCGGTCACCCTGCTGCGCGAGAAGTACCCCCAGTACGCGGACCACCCACCGGAGGGCCCGGTCGTGGCCGTCGAGGTGACACGCTGGAGCGGATGGTCAGGGCGTACGCAGCCCTAGCGGTTGTCTCGACTTGTGATGAACAGGCGCTGCCGCTTGACAGATCAACTGCATCGACCGCAACGTCCGGCGGATCTGCCTGGCCCAGCTCCAGCTCCCCGACCTTCTGATTCCCGCTCATCTCCCCCGTCGGCTGGAATCCGAGCCCCAGGTAAAAACCTTCGGGACCGTCCTCGCCCGGATGCCAGGTGGTGGTCAGGCGGGTGCCGCCGCGGCGGCGGATTTCAGCGGCCACGGACTCGACCGCGAAGCGGCCATAGCCGCGGCCCTGTTCGCCGGCCGCGATGTTGAGCCGCCACAGGCCCGAGCGGATGTCGGCGCCGCTGCCGTCGCCCGCGAAGTCGATGTCGAGGAAGGCCATGAGGAAGCCGACGAGCCGGTCGCCGTCGAGAATGAGGCGGGGCCAAGCCATGTCGGGGCATACGTATGCCTCGGCGAGGGACTTCACGACCGGCGCGACCAGGTGCTCCTGGTCGGGGCGGACCTTCAGGCCGATCGCGGCGTCGAAGTTGGCGGCGGTGACCTTTGCCAGTCGGAGCGTAGTCGTCATGCGGGAACCGTAAGCCAGTGGATCAAGTGGTTTTCCCGGCGCCGCGTACCTCCTGCAGACAGCGACACCGCCGGCTTTCTCTCGGCTCCACGCCATGGTCCACGAAGTACGGCTACCGGCCGACCACTGCGACCCGGCACTGACGAAAGAGACAGGGGCACCCCCGGCCTGTCACGCCGCCTGTCCGGTCGCGGCCAGTACCAGTTCGCGGACGGTGATCCGCTGCGGCTGCTCGTAGACCCAGCGGACCGCCTCCGCGACCTCGTCGGCCGTCGGCAGTTCCACCGCGTCCTTGAATGCCTGGTAATCGGCCTTGGCTGCCTCGTCGGTGGTGTGCGACAGCAGGTCCGTGCGGACCGCACCCGGGGCGATGGTCACCACCCGCACTCCGTGCGCGGCGACCTCCTCGCGCAGGCTCTCGGAGATCGCGTGCACCGCGGCTTTGGTGCCGCTGTAGACGGTGTGGTTCGGGTAGCTCTTGAGACCTGCCACCGACCCGACATTGATCACCGTGCCGGTGCCACGGTCGACCATGCCGGGCAGTACCGCGGCGATGCCGTTGAGCAGGCCGCGCACGTTCACATCCACCATCTGGTCCCATTCGCCCGCCGGTTGGGCGGCGACCTCGCCGAGCAGCATCGTCCCGGCGTTGTCCACGATCGCGTCGACGGGACCGAAGACGGCCTCCGTGAACGCATGGCGGATCACCCTGCGTCCACAGAAGCGGACAGTGAACGAGCACTTCGTCCACTGCTCGAAGAAGAAGGGCGGCCTCCTCCGAGCCCGCTGATCACAAGTCAAGACACGCTCTAGGAGGCTCTAGGAGTCCAGCCCCGTGACGTGCTCCTGGGTGTGCGCCTCGATGTCCTCCACGGCGCTGTGGACGAGCTGGTGCGTCAGCCCCGACAGGGCCCGCGCCACCGCCAGCTCGTCCCCGATCTCCGGAACGTTCTCGTCCGCCGGATGGCAGCGGGCCGTCCCCTCACCGACCAGTTGCCCCGGCTTCTTGCCCGTGAGCCGGGCCTCGGCCGTGACCGTGTGGTCGTGCTCCTCGATGGTGATCTCCACCGTCCACAACTTCGCACCGCTCATGAGTGGGCTCCTTAACCACCGGCCGCACACCCTGCCACTCTCCACGTTGGCACCGTCTCCCCCCACCCGCATGCCGGGGCGCCGCCACCGTCTCCGCCCGGGGGCATGCGATACCGGTCTGCGACTACGCTCCGGGCGTGTGACCGAACGTGCCTGTGAGCGAGAGGGACGCATGAGGATCGGTATCACCGGGCACCGGGGCCTGCCCGACGACGTCGAACGGCTTGTGCGGCAGCAACTCGTCGAGGCGGTGAGCGCCCGTACACCCGAAGACCTCGTAGGCGTCAGCTGCATCGCGGACGGGCCGGACGCCTGGTTCGCACAGGCCGTGCTCGATCACGGCGGCCGGATCGAGGTCGTCGTCCCCGCGGAGGGGTACCGGAACGGCCTGCCCGACTGGCACCACGAGACCTACGACGAGCTGCTCCGCCGCGCTTCGGACGTCCACCGTACGGGCATAGAGGAGTCCGACTCACAGGCGCATATGGCAGGCAGCGAACTGCTCATTGCACTGGTCGACGAAGTGCTCGCGGTATGGGACGGCCGGCCCGCACGCGGCTACGGAGGCACCGCCGACGTAGTCGCCCACGCCATCCGCACCGGCGTGCCTGTGCGCGTTCTGTGGCCGGACAACGCATCACGGGACTGATGCCCCCGTCGACCGAACAGCAGGATGAAGGTCCGTGCTTACGCGTCCACTTCGCTCCGATGCGGCGTAGCGTCGAAGGCATGAGCAGCGAGCACTTGGGCGATCGTGTGTACCGGCTTCGCCGAACGGCCGGTCTCACCCAGGAGGGTCTGGCCGGGCGGTCCGGTATCTCGGTGGACGTAGTGCGCAAGCTGGAGCAGAAGCGCAAGAGCTCCGCCCGGCTGCCCACCCTCCACGCCCTCGCCAAGGGGCTGGGAGTCGAGGTCACCGCACTGTTGGGCGATCCACCCGCCGTGCCCTCCACCGGGGAGGCCGAGCCGCCCGCGCTGGTCGCCGTACGGCGCGCCATCATGCCGCCGCTGTTCGCACCGCCCGTCGAACCGAGCGGAGTGGAGACCCTGTCGCTTCCCCTGCTCCGGGCCGAGATCGCGGCGGCGTGGACGCTGTACCACGCGGCGGACTTCGCCCGGGTGATGGATATGCTCCCGGGTATCATCGCCGACGCTCGCCTCACCTCTGTCGTGGGCAATATCGAGCAACGTGCCACTGGGCAAGGCGCCTTGGCCAAGGCTCTTCAGCTGGGCGGCCATCTGACCGTCAGGCTGGGCAAGACGGACCTGGCCCTGTCGAGCCTCGAACGCGCCCTCACCGCTGCCGACGCCTCGGACGACCCGCTGCTCGCCCCGATGATCTGCGGCTCGGTGGCGTGGGCGTACCAACGCCAGAACCGGTTGGACGACGCGGGGAACCTCGCGGTCCACGCGGCCGACGGCGTGGAGCGCGGTCACCTCCACCGCGCGGAAGGCGTACGCGTCTGGGGCGGACTGCTCATGTCCGCCGCCACCAGCGCGGCCCGCTCCGGTGACTACGACACCGCGAACGACATGATGCGCACAGCCGAACGCGCCACCCATCGGCTGTCCGCCCTGCCTCCGCCGGCCGACGGCAGGCTGGTGAGCGTCTTCAGCAAGTCATCCGTACGGATCGAACGCGTACGCCTGGCCGTCCAGCACGCCCACCCCGAGGAGGCCCTGCGGCTCGCGAGCGGCATGCGGCTGAGCACGGACACTCCGCTCTCCTGGCGCACGTGGCTGCTCCTGGACGTGGCCCGTGCGTACGCGGACACCGGTAACGCACAGGGCGCCGCCGACTCCTTGACGAAGCTCCATCGCCTGGCCCCCGCCTGGATGCGCCACCACACCTTGGCCGTGGCGATCGTCCAGGATCTCCGAGCCGAGTCCCCTGGGACCCCGGGGCTGCGCAAGCTGGCCGACTTCCTGAGCATCGCCGATTAGCGAGGCAAAACTAGGACGTTCCGTCCCTGGGCCATCCTGGCCCACCGCGAAAACCTTGAGCCATGGGCGAGCAACGCCCGGTCCGCGGAAGGAGCGTCGACATGCTTGGTTTCATCTCCCGGTGGTTCGCACGGGTACGGGCACCCTTCGTACCCGGCACGCCCGGACGGGATCAACGCGCCGGTGACGCCACCCCCGTAGCGCCTTCAGTGTCCACCCCCGGCCCACCGAGCGCGTACCGCTCAAGCCCGCCACAAAGCGCCACGGACGAGACCTACCTATGGGTGACCGCACACGGCATCGACCTCAAGCCGCGCCATCAGCCGCCCGCACCCCAAGAAGCGCCGGTCGTCGGAACGTTCGTCGTCGACACCGTCTCCGGAGGCTCCGGAAGAGTAACGGCCGTGGACGGCAACGGAATGGTCAGCATCCAGCACCCCAACGGCCACGCCTGGAGAGCCTGCACCGTCCGGCCCGCCGACCGAGTGGAGCGGCTCAACCTCCTCGCCGCGGACGCCGTGGCCGCACAGCGCACCATTCAGTGGTCGGACGACTAGAGACACCCATCGCGCTCTTCCCGCAACACAGCCTGGAGGAAGCACGACCATGACCTACACCTCCGACTGGCCGCGCGGCATCCCGGTCGCGGTCAACGACTGCTACGGCGATCCGTTCATCATCGAGCAGGTCCCCGGCACGCTGGACAAGGTCCAGCAACTGATGGACCAGACAGCGCCCATCGCGCTGTTCACCAAAGCACCCCTGAACCCCGCAGTGTTGCCCTACCTGCGTGACATCGCCGCCAACCCGATGGTGATCCCGTTCTACTCTCTGACAGGCCTCGGTGAAGGTGGCTACGACTTCGACCACCGGCGCCGCATGATCGACACCATGGGCGCCATCTTCGGCGACGTCGTGATCCTCACCCGGCCGATCATCGCCGGCCGCAACGACCACCCCGACAACCTTGCCCGCCTCGTCCGTGTGGCCGCCGAAGGAAGCCGGATCATGGTCCTCGGCGGCATCCATGACGCGAAGAAGCGCAAACGCATGGACAACGACGTCGAGCAGATGCTGTTCGACATGTGTCGGGCCGCGGACGTACGGGCCTTCCACAAATCCAGCTGCCTCGGCGCCTACCTCTACGGCCTGGAGTGCTGGAACCACGACATGGGCACTCCGAGGAACCTGGATGCCCTGCCGGAACTCGGATACACCCACACCCTCGACGAAGAAGGCAGTGTCGTTCTCGGTGAGGCTTCGACCGGCGACCTGAACTTCCTGCGCATCCTGACCATGTCGGAGATCAGGGCCGGGTCGATCATCAGCAACTACAACCTGCTGACCGTCCCCAGCGGTGACCGCCCGTACGAGTGCACGTCCAGCTGGATGGAGTGGTCGGAAAACATCGACACCTGCCTCGGCTGCAGCTACTGCATCATCCTGCAGATCGAGTACCTGAAGAAAACCCCCCGGAAGGTCGGCACCCACCCCAGAGACATGATCAGCACCATCCAGAACGCCGATGGGGCAACGGACTTCTCCCGGTTCCGCAAGACGAAGCTGCCCGGCCCCGGGGACCGGCTTCACTCCTACGGTGATGTGCGAGTGGTGAAGACGTGCGTGCGGCACGCGTACGATGCAGCGCCATGGCGCGGAGCGACAAGGATGACGGTGTGATGCCCGGGACCTCATGGGCAGCCGCCCGCGGCGTCGAGTTCTGGCGGAAGCTCGACGCCTTCACCCAGGAGGCAGAACTGAGGATCGACCGGCCGAAGGCAACCTCGCACCCACGCTTCCCCCAGTACGTCTACCCCGTCGATTACGGGTACCTCGACGGCACCCAGGGCGGCGACGGCGAAGGCATCGACGTCTGGCGTGGCACCGGGGATCCCCATGTGGTCGGCGTGGTCGCGACCCTCGACCCGTTCAAGAGGAATGCCGAGATCAAGATTCTCTTCGGGTGTCTGCCGGAAGAGATCAAGTCGATCGAGGACTTCTACGAAGGCCAGCCGCAGTCCGCACTTCTCGTTCTCCGCCCCGGCATGACCCTTCCGCCCGGCACGGGCGGGAACGGGCAGGCGAGATAGCCCTGTTGTCCGGCGGACGCACCCGACACGCCGTCGCCGCGGCCCCGTTCCGTCAAGGAAGGCTGTGACACGGATGCGAATCGACTGGGCCACCCTTCCCGAAGCCCTACGCGCCGCGATCGAGCAGCGGAGCGGCGCCGTGCGGGCCGTCCAGGACATCCCCCACGGGATCACCTGCCGGTTCGCCGCCGCGCTGCGCACCCGTTCCGGGTCCGTCTTCGTCAAAGGCGTGCCCGTCGACGACAAGCGGGGGCAAGCGGCTCAAGCGCAGGAAGTGGCCGTGAGCGGTGCCGTCCCCGGCTCGGTCGGGCCGCGGTTTCTGTGGCAGGTGATAAAAGGCGGCTGGGACGTGGTCGGGTTCGCGTGGGTGGACGGGCAGCACGCCGACCTGGCGCCCGGGTCCGGTGATCTGCCGCTCGTCGCGGACGTCCTGCGCAAGGCGCAAGCACTGCGCGCGCCCGCGAACCTCCCGCCGCTGGCCGATCGTTGGCCCGATCTCGGCGATGAAGACCGGGCCCTGCTGGCCGGGGAGACCCTGCTGCACACCGACACCAACCCGCACAACCTCCTGGTCGGCCCGGAGCGGGCGTGGCTGATCGACTGGGCGATGCCCGCGTCCGGCCCCGCGTGGGTCGACGTCGCGTACACAGCGGTACGGCTGATGGAGAGCGGCCACGCTCCCGGCGACGCCCTCGCCTGGGCCGGAGCCTTCCCCTGCTGGCGGGCCGCGGACCCGCGCGCGGTCGCGGTGTTCGTGGAGGCGACGTGCCGGCAGTGGTCGGCGAGGGTAGGGGTACGCGGCGCCCGCCCGAGCAACGAGCGGTTCGCCGCGCTGCTGTGACCGCGTCCCCCATGACCCGGGCGTCCTCAGTTACAGGACCCCGTACCCGACGAGTCGAGGTGGCAGGTGAACGGGAACGTGCGCGCCACGACGTCCACGCCGCCGTTGACCTGCGTGTCGGTGATCGTGGCCAGGGCGTGGTCCCCGTTGTTGATGGTGCCGATGTTCAGGGCGACGGGGATGTCGATCGACTCGGTTCCGCCGTTGCCGGTTTCGTGGGCGACTCCGTCACCCTCGTCCACTCCCCCGACCGTGAGCGTTCCGAGCAGGGTCTCGCTGGCGCCGGAGATCGTGTGGCTGAGTGTGTCCGTGAAGGCGATGGGGCGGTGGTCGGCGACGGTGACCTTGTCCAGGCTGACGGTGAGGCTGTCCACGGCGGAGGCCGGTGACGCGGTGGCCAGGCTCGCGGCGGCGAGGGCCAGGACCGCGAGGGCGGCGAGGCGGGGGCGTACGGTGCGCATTGCCTGTTCCTTTCCTGCCTGCGGAGCCTGATGTGCGACGACTTGCGTGTGGCTCCCCAGTGCTCGGAGTGTCTCTCCGGCCGCAGGGTTTAGGACAGACTTGTCAATAGGGCGCACAGGGTTGCGAATTGGGCGCGCGTCATCGCCGCGCGCCCGCTCACCGTTACCGGCGCCCCCGACGCGCCACCGACAGCAGCCACGCCACCCCCAGCAGGGCCACCACGATCAGGCCTCCGTCGGACAACAGCGTGTAGAGATGCTTCTGTTCACCCGTGGGGCGCGGGATGTAGCCGCGGTCGAACAAGGCGTGCTGCTGTGGGCTCGCCGTCAGGACGTACACCAGCCAGACGGCGATGCCGCTGACCGAGTCCCAGAGCGCGTGCAGCACGGACACGCCCACGTACGTGCCGACGACGCGGCCGGTGAGGCGGAAGCGGCCGGCCTCGCGGTCGGCCAGCAGGGCGCCGCCGAGGATGGCCGTCCACAGCCCGTGGCCGAAAGGTGCCAGCAGACCGCGCAGGATCTCCGTCTCGACCAGGCCGCGCAGCGACATCCCGTGCAGGGTGAAGAGCGCGTTGAAGGCGTAGCCCGCGCTCTCGAAGGCGGCGAAGCCGAAGCCGACCGCCGCGCCGAGCACCAGGCCCGCGCGCAGGCCGTGGATCTCGCGGTGGCGGCGCAGTACGAACATCAGGGCGGCCGCCTTGACCGCCTCCTCGATCAGGCCCACGCCGAGGAAGAGCCAGAGGGAGGGGTGCAGCAGGTAGTACTCCAGGACGGACGCGCCGAGCACCCCGAGCACGCCGCCGACGACGAAGCAGCCGAGCAGCACGTCCAGCCCGAGGCCGCGCTCCTTCTCGTAGGCCCACAGCGCGAAGCAGAAGGGGACGAGGAAGCTGCCCAGCAGGATGAGGGTGGGCAGCAGGTTCGTGTTCTGCGTCGCGTAGGTGACGACGAGGGCGAGCACCCACAGCGCCAGTCCGCCGAGGAGGCAGCGCCACCACATGGCCCGCGGGGCGGGGGCGGACGGCGGGCCGCCGCGCCACTGGGCGGGCGGGCCGACCGAGGACATCAGGCGCCGCCCTGGAGCACGGACAGGACGTTGCCCGCGGGGTCGGTGAACCAGGCGATCTGCGGGCCACCGTTGCGGGCGATGCCCTTGTCGTCCTGGTGGAATCCGGGGTAGCGCTCGAAGGTCACGCCGCGGCGGCCGAGTTCGTCCACAGCCCGGTCGATGTCGTCCACAGGGAAGTTGAGGACGGTGAACGACGCCGGGGTGTGGTCGCCCTTGGGGTAGATCATGACCACCCCGCCGCCCGCGAGCCGGAGCGTCAGCAGCCGGTGGCCCTCCATGGACCGCTCGGACACCTCCAGGCCGAGCGTCCCGCCGTAGAACTCCTTGGCGCGCTCGGTGTCGTCCACCGCGAAGCTGCTGAATGCCTCGGTGTCCTTGAACATGGGTCGCGTTCCTTCCCTCGTACCGCGCGGATGATCAGTGGATGGTCAGCGGTACGAGTCTTCGGGCCGCGCGCGTGCGGGCCGCCGCCGAACCGCGGCGGCCCGGCGGAATGGCCGTGCCGATTCGCTCCGGAGAGGGACCGGAGAGGGAGTCGCCCGCGCGGCGGTGCGCGTCGTGCGGTCACATCGGCCCGGTGCGGTCCGTCATAGAGAGCGACGAGGGGAGCAGCAGGTGAAACTCACGGTCTTCGCGGCGAACGCGTCCGACCGGTCCCGGCCGTGCGGGATGATGGAGGCATGCGGATCATGTTCGTCGGCGACTCCATGACGATCGGTAGCGCCGGTGACTTCACCTGGCGCTACCGCATGTGGCAGCACCTCAACGCCTCCTACGGCGGCCCGTACAAGATCGTCGGGCCGCGCGAGGAGCTGTACGAACCGGCCGCCGACGCGCCGGTCTCCCTCGACTACGGCGACCCGGACTTCCCCGTCCGCGCCCGCGCGCACCTCGCCGGCTGGGGCGAGGGCTGGCAGCACATGGCGCCGCTGGTCGGGGACGCCGTACGGGCCGGGCGGGCCGACACGCTGCTGGTCTCGCTCGGCCTCATCGACCTCGGCTTCTACACCGACGCCGAGCAGACCGCCGCCAACGTCCGCCGCTTCCTGGCCGCGGCCCGCGAGGCGAACCCGCGCGTACGGGCCGTGCTGATGCCCGTCATCCCCAACGTCCGCGCGCTGGCCGACCCCGACTTCGCCTCCGAGGTCGAGCGGTTCAACGAGCTGCTCGGCAAGGCGGTCGCCGACCTCGACGCCCCCGGCTCGCCGCTGCTCCTCGCCTCCCACCCGCAGGGCTGGGACATCGACGGCGACACGTACGACGGCACGCACCCCAACGCGTCCGGCGAGCACCGGATCGCCGCCGCGTTCGCCGACGCGATGCACCAGGCGTGGGATGTGGGCGGGCCGTACGAGGGCCGCCCGTAGCGGCGTACGGCACCGCGACTCCGACGCCCCGTCAGGCGTGTGGCTCTTGATCGGAGCGCACTCGAAGGCGTTGGCTGGTGGCCATGGAGTACACGCAGCTCGGACGCACGGGGCTCAAGGTCAGCAGGATCGTTCTGGGGACGATGAATTTCGGGCCCCAGACGGACGAGGCCGACAGCCACGCCATCATGGACGCCGCGCTCGACGCGGGCATCAACTTCTTCGACACCGCCAACGTCTACGGCTGGGGCGAGAACAAGGGCCGCACCGAGGAGATCATCGGCACCTGGTTCGCCAAGGGCGGCGAGCGGCGCGACAAGGTCGTCCTCGCCACCAAGGTCTTCGGCCACATGGGCCCCGACGGTCCCGTCTGGCCCAACCGGGACCACCTGTCCGCCCTCAACATCCGCCGCGCCGTCGACGCCAGCCTCAAGCGGCTGCAGACGGACCACATCGACCTCTACCAGTTCCACCACGTCGACCGCGGCACGCCGTGGGACGAGATCTGGCAGGCCATGGACGTCCTGGTCCAGCAGGGCAAGATCCTCTACGTGGGCTCGTCCAACCACGCCGGCTGGCACATCGCCCAGGCGAACGAGGCGGCCCGGCGCCGCAACGGGCTCGGCCTCGTCAGCGAGCAGTGCCACTACAACCTCGCCGAGCGGCGCGCCGAGATGGAGGTCGTCCCGGCCGCGCAGGCGTACGGGCTCGGTGTCATCCCCTGGTCGCCGCTGGGCGGCGGCCTCCTGGGCGGCGCCCTCCGCAAGCAGCGCGAGGGCGGCGGCGCCCGCACGGCGTCCGGGCGGTCGGCGGACGCGCTCGCCAACACGCAGGTCCGCGAGCGGATCCAGGCCTACGAGGATCTGCTCGACAAGCACGGTCTTGCGCCGGGTGAAGTCGCTCTGGCCTGGCTCCTCACCCGGCCCGGGGTGACGGGCCCCATCGTCGGGCCGCGGACGGATGAGCAGCTCTCATCCGCGCTGCGGGCGGTGGAGCTTCAGCTTTCCGAGGAGCTGCTCGGCGAACTCGACGCGATCTTCCCGGGCCCGGGCCCGTCGCCGGAGGCGTTCGCCTGGTAGGCGGCGGGAGTTTTTCCCCTACCCGCCCCTTCCCGAAACTGGGGCGCGTGCCCCAGGCCCCCGGCTGCGGGTTCGTTGCCGCCTGCGGCGGGGGCGCCCTGCGGGCGCGTCCTCAAACGCCGGACGGGCTGGAAAATCCAGCCCGTCCGGCGTTTGAGGACAGCGCGCGGAGCGTGCTTCGGGGTCTGGGGCGGAGCCCCAGTTCGGGAAGGGGCGGGGTGGGGAACAAGCCCGCCGCAGGCGGCAACGGACCCGCACCCACAAGGGGCACAACTCACCGCACCGCAGCCACCACGGCAACAACAACAAGCATCACGGCAAGCACACCGGTCATGATCCGGTTCCTGGTCTTCGGGTCCACCCCTTGAGCGTAACCGCCACGCGTAACCGCTCAGTGCCCCAGCCCCCACCCCGCCACCGTCTCGTAGCGCGGTCGCTCGCCGCGGATGCCGGACGCGGGGAGGACGCTGCGGACGAGTTCGAGGCGGGCGACCGTCCAGGGCGTACCGGCGAAGTCCGCGAGGCCCTCCGCGTACGGCCGCAGGTGCACCGGGCCCGTGGCGCGGGCGAGGGTGAGGTGGGCGCGGAAGTCGTGCGTGCTGTCCACCGCGACCCCGGCGCGGCGGGCGCCCGCGGCGGTGGAGCGGGCGAGGTCGCGCAGGACGGTGCGTTCGCCGTCGGCGCCGACCCACAGGATCCGGTCGCCGAACCGCCCGCCGCCGGCGAACCTCAGCTCGTGCGGCGGGTGCCGGTGCGCGGCGCGCGCGAGCCGCTCGGTGAGTTCGGGGAGCAGCGCCTCGTCGACCTCGCCGAGGAAGGCGAGGGTGAAGTGCCAGGTGCGGGGCTCGGTCCACCGCAGGTGTTCCGCGCCGGGCAGCGAGTGCAGCGGGGCGACGGCGGCCGCGAGTTCCGCGACGATCTCCGACGGGGGGTTCACGGCGGCGAAAAGTCGCATGGGCCCAGTGTGCTCCCCCGGCGCCGGACGGGCTTCGCGAAGCCCGTCCGGCGCGTGAGGTCGGCCGTGACGGCGGCCTCAGGCGGCGGTCGTCAGCACGCGCGCCGCCTCCTTGGGGACGAACGCGACGTGCGGACGGCCGCGGCGCAGATCGATCTTCAGGCGGAGTCCGCCCAGGCGGGCCAGGACGACGCCGACGCCGACCGCGGCCAGCGCGGAGACCGCGCCGCCCGCGCAGAAGCCGACGCGGGCGCCGTACGCGTCGGTGACCCAGCCGACCAGGGGGGCGCCCAGCGGGGTGCCGCCCATGAAGACCATCATGAACAGGCTCATCACCCGGCCCCGCATCGCGGGGTCCGTGGCGAGCTGGATGCTCGAATTGGCGGTGACGTTGATGGTCAGTCCGAACATCCCGATCGGCACCAGCAGCAGCGCGAAGAGCCAGAACTCGGGTGCCAGCGCGGCCGTGATCTCCAGCAGGCCGAAGAGCAGGGCGGCGCCGACGAGCAGGCGCAGCCGTGAGGTGCCGCGGCGGGCGGCGAGCAGGGCGCCGACCAGGGAGCCGCCCGCCATCAGGGTGTTGAGCAGGCCGTAGGTACCGGCCCCGGCGTGGAAGACGTCGTTGACGTACGCCGTCAGCCAGATCGGGAAGTTGAAGCCGAAGGTGCCGATGAAGCCGACGAGCACGATCGGCCAGATCAGGTCGGGGCGCCCGGCGACATAGCGCAGGCCCTCGCGCAGTTGGCCCTTGCCGCGCGGCGCGCGGTCGACCTTGTGGAGCTCGGCCGTGCGCATGAGCAGCAGACCGGCGACGGGGGCGATGAAGGACAGGCCGTTGAGCAGGAACGCCCAGCCGCTGCCCACGGCGGTGATGAGCACACCGGCGACGGCGGGGCCGATGAGGCGGGCGGACTGGAAGTTGGCGGAGTTCAGGCTGACGGCGTTGCGGAGGTCGTCCGGTCCGACCATCTCGACGACGAACGCCTGCCGGGCGGGGTTGTCCAGGACGGTGACGAGGCCACCGGCGAGGGCGGTCAGATAGACGTGCCAGACCTGCACATGGCCGGAGAGGGTGAGGGCGGCGAGCGCGAGGCCGGTGACGCCCATCGCGCTCTGGGTGATGAGGAGCAGCCGCCGCTTGGGGCACCGGTCGGCGATGACGCCGCCGTAGAGCCCGAGGAGCAGCATGGGCAGGAACTGCAGGGCCGTGGTGATGCCGACGGCCGTGGAGGAGCCGGTGAGGCTGAGGACCAGCCAGTCCTGGGCGATGCGCTGCATCCAGGTGCCCGTGTTGGAGACCACCTGGCCGGTGGCGAAGAGCCGGTAGTTACGGATCCTCAGTGAGCTGAACGTGCCGCCCTTGGGTTTGGTCAGGGCGGTGGTGCGTATGTCGTCGGGGGTGTTCGGTGCGGGTGCGGAGTCTGCTCCGGGTCCCGTACTCAAAGTGGGTTCGCCTCCTCACTTGTGTGGGTGTTACAGGTGCGCGAGCTTCTCCAGCACGGGTGCGGCGGCGCGCAGCGTCGCCCACTCGTCCTCGTCGAGCTTCCCGACCAGTTCGCTGAGCCAGACGTTGCGCTTGCGCCGGCTCTCCTCGAGCATGGCCTCGGCCCGCTCGGTCTGGGTGACCACCTTCTGGCGGCGGTCCTCGGGGTGCGGCTCCAGCCGGACCAGGCCCTTGGCCTCGAGCAGGGCGACGATGCGGGTCATCGACGGGGGCTGCACGTGCTCCTTGCGGGCGAGTTCACCCGGGGTGGCGTGGCCACAGCGGGCGAGGGTGCCCAGCACCGACATCTCGGTGGGGCTGAGCGACTCGTCGACCCTCTGGTGCTTGAGCCGACGTGACAGACGCATGACACCGGAGCGCAGGGAGTCCACTGCGGCGGTGTTGTCTTTGGGGTCAGGGTCCGACATGTTCCTTAGGTTAACTCATTACCCGCGCTAAATAAAGCGGGGAGGCAGGGGCGCTCGGGGCGGGACGGGGGCGTCCGGCAGCAGGGAACCCTGGGGCGGAACGCGCGCGCCCTGCCGCGCTCCCGCCCGCGCGGTTCCGGCCGTCCCTGCGATGGCCCCACGACATGAGGGGCGGCCGGGTGCACTGTGCACCCGGCCGCCCCTCACGCGCGTACTGCCGCTGTCGCTACTTCACGCCCAGCATCTGCTCGATCGGGTTGAGCAGGAAGTAGACGAGGAAGCAGAGCCCGACCACGTTCAGCAGCCAGGGGATCTCCCGCGCCCGCTTGTCGGCGATCCGCAGCAGGATGAAGGCGAGGACGCCGATGCCGATGCCGTTGGTGATCGAGTACGTGAACGGCATCGAGATGATCGTCAGGAACGCGGGGATCGCGATCGTGAAGTCGCTCCAGTCGATCTCCTTGACGTTCGCCGCCATGATCAGGAAGCCGACGACCAGCAGCGCGGGCGTCGCCGCCTGCGAGGGGACGATCCTGGCGAGCGGGGTGAAGACGAGGGCCAGCAGGAAGAGCCCGCCGGTCATCAGGTTCGCCAGGCCCGTGCGGGCACCCTCGCCGACGCCCGCCGTGGACTCCACGAAGCAGGTGTTGGCGGAGGCCGAACCGAGGCCGCCCGCGGCGACGGCGACGCCGTCGACCATCAGGATCTTGCCCATGTTGGGCAGCTGGCCGTTCTCGTCGGTCAGCCCGGCCTCCTCGCCGACGCCGATGATCGTGCCCATCGCGTCGAAGAAGCCGGACAGCAGCACGGTGAAGACGAAGAGGCAGCCGGTCAGCCAGCCCACCTCGTGAAAGCCGCCGAAGAGGCTGACGTTGCCGATGAGGCCGAAGTCGGGGGTGCCGACGACGCTGTCCGGCACCTGCGGGATGCTCAGGCCCCAGTTCGCGTCCGGGATCGTGGCCAGCGAGTTGATGACGATCGCGACGAAGGTCATCACCACGATCCCGATGAGGATCGCGCCCCGCGTCTTGCGGACGACGAGGATGAACGTCAGCGCGAGGCCGACCGCGAAGACCAGCACCGGCCAGCCGTGCAGCTGCCCGCCCTCGCCGAGACCCATCGGCACCGTGGTGTGCGCGCCGTCCGGGTTGCGGGTGACGAAGCCGGAGTCGACCAGGCCGATCAGCGAGATGAACAGTCCGATGCCGATGGCGATCGCACGCCGCAGCCCGCCCGGGATCGCGTCCATCACGCGCTGCCGCAGACCGGAGGCGACCAGCACCATCAGCACCAGGCCGGCCAGCACCACCATGCCCATCGCGTCGGGCCAGCTCATCTTGGGCGCGAGCTGGAGCGAGACGACGGCGTTGATGCCGAGGCCCGCGGCGCAGGCGATCGGCACATTGCCGATCACGCCCATCAGGACGGTGGAGAGACCGGCCATCAGCGCGGTCGCCGTGACCAGCTGACCGTTGTCGAGCTGGTGCCCGAACTTGTCGTGACCGGCCCCGAGGATGATCGGGTTCAGCACGATGATGTACGCCATCGCAAAGAAGGTGGCCAGTCCGCCGCGCAGCTCACCCGTGATGGACGAGCCCCGCTCGGTGATCCGGAAGTACCGGTCGAGCGGATTGCCGGGCGGCGTGGGGGGCGACTGCTGGGCGTCGACCGGGGAGGTGGCCGAGGAGGGCATACGAGACCTCAGTCGTACGGGCCTGGGGAAAGGCGTGGGGACAGCTGGGGGGAACGGAAAGGATCTTGATTGGACGATCGAACGAAAGAATCCCATCAGATCCGGTTCGATTCAGTATGAATAAACAAACGCGGAATTGCTATCTCCGCGCGTAGACCCCTATAGGGCAAGGCCTCTCCCCGTGGCCGCCACGGGCGCGTCGCACCGCACGGACTAGGCTTTGCGCCATGACGAAGTGGACACCCACGCACGAGGCACCGGAGCCGCTGGAGGGGCCGGTGGTGGCCACGATCACCGGTGGCACGATCTTGTGGTTCGTCCTCTTCCTGGCGCAGCTGCCGTTCTATGGCTGGTTCGAGGACCACGGGCATCTGTGGTGGGTGTGGACGTGCGCGGCCGGGGGCGGGCTGGGGTTGATCGGCGTCTGGTACGTCCGGAAACGGGACGCGGCGATCAAGAGGCACGCGGCGGCGCGGAGCGATGGCGTAGCGGGCTGAGGTCCGTTGCGCCTGCGGCGGGCTTGTTCCCCAGCCCCGCCCCTTCCCGAAACTGGGGCTCCGCCCCAGACCCCGGAGCACGCTTCGCGCGCTGTCCTCAAACGCCGGACGGGCTGATTTCCGCGGACCGTAGCCAGCGAAATCAGCCCGTCCGGCGTTTGAGGACGCGCCCGCAGGGCGCTCCCGCCGCAGGCGGCAACGGAGCTCGGCCCAGCCCGAAAGGTCGGTTCGGCGGGTAGATCTGCCGAACCGCCCGTACCGTCGGACTCATGAGCGATCCCGCCCACCCCCCGGCACCGCACACCGGTCTCACCAAGGCCGAGGTCGCCGAGCGCGTGGCGAGAGGTGAGGTCAACGACGTTCCCGTGCGCTCCTCGCGCTCGACGGCGGAGATCGTCCGGGCGAACGTCTTCACCCGCTTCAACGCCATCATCGGCGTCCTCTTCCTGATCATCCTGGTCGTCGGGCCGATCCAGGACGGCCTCTTCGGCTTTGTGATCGTCGCCAACACCGCGATCGGCATCATCCAGGAACTGCGCGCGAAGAAGACCCTCGACTCCCTCGCGGTGATCGGCGAGGCGAAGCCGACCGTCCGCCGCGACGGCGTGCCGACCGCGATCGCCACCGGGGAGATCGTCCTCGGCGACCTCATCGAGCTGGGCCCCGGCGACAAGTGCGTGGTCGACGGCGAGGTCGTGGAGGCCGACGGGCTGGAGATCGACGAGTCGCTGCTCACCGGCGAGGCGGACCCAGTATTGAAGAAGCCCGGCGACAAGGTGATGTCCGGGTCCTTCGTCGTCGCCGGCGGCGGCGCCCACACCGCCACCAAGGTCGGCCGCGAGGCGTACGCCGCCCAGCTCGCCGAGGAGGCGTCCCGCTTCACGCTCGTCCACTCCGAACTGCGCACGGGCATCAGCCAGATCCTCAAGTACGTGACGTGGATGATGCTCCCGACCGCCGTCGGCCTCGTCATCAGCCAGCTCGTCGTGCAGGGCCACGACTGGAAGGAAGCGGTCCGGCGGATGGTCGCCGGCATCGTGCCGATGGTCCCCGAGGGCCTGGTGCTGCTGACCTCGGTCGCCTTCGCGATCGGCGTGATCCGGCTGGGCCGGAAGCAGTGCCTGGTCCAGGAGCTGCCCGCGATCGAGGGCCTCGCCCGCGTCGACACCGTCTGCCTCGACAAGACCGGCACCCTCACCGAGGGCGGCATGGACGTGAGCGAGCTGCGGGTGCTGCTGAAGAACGCGGACGAGGCGTACGTACGCCAGGTGCTCGGCGCCCTCGGCGAGTCCGACCCCCGGCCCAACGCCAGCCTCCAGGCCATCATCG
This sequence comes from Streptomyces blastmyceticus, assembly GCF_039521185.1. Classification (NCBI taxonomy): domain Bacteria; kingdom Bacillati; phylum Actinomycetota; class Actinomycetes; order Kitasatosporales; family Streptomycetaceae; genus Streptomyces; species Streptomyces blastmyceticus. The sequence goes on from NZ_BAAABW010000002.1 coordinate 146,960, forward strand.
ACGCCTACCCCGACGGCTCGGGCTGGCGCTGCACCGAGTCGCTGCCCTTCTCCTCCGCCCGCAAGTACAGCGGTGCCGCCTTCAACGGCCCCGACGCCGAGAGCAGCAACTGGCTCCTCGGCGCCCCCGACGTGCTGCTGCCGGACGGCCACCCCTCCCTCTCCGAAGTCGAACAGCTCAACGCCCAGGGGCTGCGCGTCCTGCTCCTGGCCCGTGCGGAGCGCGAGCTCGACGACCCGCGCGTCGTCGAGGACGTACGGCCCACCGCCCTCGTCGTCCTCGAACAGCGGCTGCGCCCCGACGCCGGGGAGACCCTGCGCTACTTCGCCCGGCAGGACGTCTCCGCCAAGGTCATCTCCGGTGACAACGCCGTCTCCGTCGGCGCCGTCGCCGCCAAGCTCGGCCTGCCCGGCGCGGAGGCCCCCGTGGACGCGCGCAAGCTGCCCGCCGAGAAGGAGTCCATGGCCGAGGCCCTGGAGGGCGGTGCCGTCTTCGGCCGCGTCACCCCGCAGCAGAAGCGCGACATGGTCGCCGCCCTCCAGTCCCGCGGCCACACCGTCGCCATGACCGGCGACGGCGTCAACGACGTCCTGGCGCTCAAGGACGCCGACATCGGGGTCTCCATGGGCTCCGGCTCCGAGGCGACCCGGGCCGTCGCCCAGATCGTCCTGCTGAACAACAGCTTCGCCACCCTGCCGTCGGTCGTCGCCGAGGGGCGCCGCGTCATCGGCAACATCACCCGGGTCGCGACGCTCTTCCTGACCAAGACCGTCTACTCCGTGCTGCTGGCGATCCTCGTCATCTGCTCCCGGGTGCCGTATCCCTTCCTGCCGCGCCATCTGACCCTGCTGTCGACACTCACCATCGGCGTACCGGCCTTCTTCCTGGCCCTGGCCCCGAACACCGAGCGCGCCAAGCCGCACTTCGTGCGCCGGGTGATGCGGTACGCCGTCCCGGCGGGGCTGATCGCGGGCCTGGCCACCTTCGCCGCGTACCTCGTCTCCCGGGCCTACTACACCGGGACGGACACCCTCGCCGCCGAGACCAGCGTGGCGACGCTGACGCTGTTCCTGATCTCGATGTGGGTCCTCGCGATCATCGCCCGCCCCTACACGTGGTGGCGGATCGCCCTCGTCCTCGCCATGGGCCTGGGCTTCCTCGTCGTGCTGGCCACGCCCTGGCTCCAGCGCTTCTTCGCGCTGAAACTCGTGGGTACGACCATGCCGTGGACCGCCGTCGCGATCTCCGCGATGGCGGCCGTGGCTCTGGAGCTGGTGTGGCGCCTGGTGGGACGCCGCTTCCCCGCCTGACGTCCGGGCGTTGCTTAAGCCTTCGCCTTCTCGTCCTCCAGGAACTCCCTGATCCGCTCGCGCAGCTCGGGGCCTTCCTGGTGCTTGTGCACGGAGACGGCGTGCTGGGTGGCGGCTTCGAGGACCTCGTCCTCTTCGCCGGTGATGGTGAGCGTGCAGTTGGTTTCGCTGGGGAATCTGCGGCAGTCGGCGACTTTTCTGGTCATGACGGCCTCCTGGTAAATGCCTCTGCCTTTACCAGGATAGTTCCGGGGTAGGGCGCCTCCGGCGGGGTTTGTTCCCCACCCCGCCCCTTCCCGAACTGGGGCTCCGCCCCAGACCCCGAAGCACGCTTCGCGCGCTGTCCTCAAACGCCGGACGGGCTGAATTGCGCACCCGGGGGTCAGTCGAACCAGCGCGCCCTGGCCAATTCAGTCGTGCGGGACAGATCCTCCAGCAACGCCGCCGCCTCGAAGCGGCGCGACCACGCGCCGGACGCCCACGCGAGGCCCGCCGCCACCCCCTCCAGCGTCGTCGCGTGGAGCACGCCGTCCTGGCCGTAGCACCAGTCGAGCTCGACGCCGCCGACGACGAGCCCCTCGTGCTCGACGTACGTGGCCGGCGCGCCCGGCAGCAGGGCGCGGACGCCCTCGGGCACGGTGCGCGGCGCGCCCTCGCCGTCGGGGACGCGGACCGCGAAGACCTCGCTCAGCCGTCGCACCTGGAGCAGTTCGGCCAGCTCCGCGGCGTGCGCGGGACGTACGGGGAGCAGCGGGTGGCCGGCCGCGAGCGGGAGCACGTCGGGGGCGTCGGCGACCAGCGCGTCCGCGGCGTCGACGACCCGGACCTCGCCGTCGACGACGGCGCGGAGCTCGTCCGGCAGGGTGACCTGGTCGGGGTCGAGCTCGGCCAGGATGCCGTAGACGGCGTGGAGTTGGGCCGCGTCGACCGGGCGGTCCTCGTCGGCGAGCCGCGCCAGCAGCTCCGCGGCGCCGCCCGGCTCGTCGAGGAGGGCGGCCACGGAGGTGCGCACGCCGAGCGCCCGCAGCACCTGGTCGTCGGCGAGCCCGGCCGCGTCGGCCGGTTCGTACAGCCCGCGCAGCAGCGGGTCGCCGCCCGCGACGCGCAGCCCGGCGGGCCTGCGGCCGTCCAGGACGGGGTGGCCGCGCAGCCACCACGCGGTGTAGGGCCGTACGGACTCGGTCGTGCCGTCGGGCAGCAGGACGCGCACGGGCGCGGTCAGCGCGTCCCGCAGCGGCGGCTGCGCCAGCATCGCGAGCGCCCGCGGCCAGGCGTCGTCGTCGACGAGGTCGAGGTCGCGCACGGCGACGATCTCGGTGGCGACGGGCGGCACGGGAGTGTCGGGCAACTGGTCGAGGACGTCCTCGCACCAGACGTCGACGGCTTCGAGCAGGCCGACGTCGTCGGGCTCGGCGAAGTCGGTGTCGCGCGGCTCCAGTTCGTCCGGGTCGAGGACGACGTCCGTGGCGCGCACGAGCGCGAAGGTGGCCATCACCCCGACCGCGGTCAGCGGCTGCTCGCCCCAGCGCTCGGCCAGCGCGGCGTCGCAGGTGGCGAGCTCGCCGGGGCGGATGACGCTCTCGAACGGGCTGCCGGGCAGGACGAGTTCACCGGCCGGGGCCAGTTCGCCGTCCTCGTCGGGGAGGGCGAGCGCGGCGAGCCAGGGCTCGTCGCCGGGGGCGAGGTTCGCGTCCCGCACGAGCGCGAGGACGGTCTCCGCGAGGGCCTCGCTGTCGAGGGTGCCCTCGTCCCAGATCTCGTCGGCGTCGAGCGACCCGGCGACGGCGGCCCGCACCTGAGGGGTCGTCAGGATCGCGCGGGGCGAGGCGGGCGTGGCGCCGAGCTTCTCCAGCAACTGGTGGGCGGCGTCGGGGTGGACGACCTTGAGGCCGAGCCTGGACAGCCGCTCCGTGCCGCCCGGCGGCGGCAGCAGGACCTGCCGGGGGCCGATGGCCGTACGCCCCCCTCCGGCGAGGGGCACGGGCAGTCCGCTGAGCCGGTCGGGGTCGACGCCGGCGAGGCTGTCGTAGAGCCGCCGCCACCACGAGGGTTCGCGCTCGACGCCCGCGAGGCGGTCGACGACCTCGCCCAGCGGGACCCGCGTGACGCCGAGGGCGCGCAGTTCTGGGCGGCGCTCGAGCCCGGCGGGCAGCAGGCTCGGGAACAGCTCGCCGAGCACGGCGGCGGTCTCCGACCCGGCGCCCTCCACCACCTCGGCCTCGACGGGCCGCAGCGGCTGGGCGTACGCGTCCCGCGCCTCCTCCGGCACGTCCGCGGGCCGCACGGCGCGCGGCAGGAAGGCGACGCGGGGCAGCTGCTCCAGGACCTGCCGCCGCACCTCCGCGTCCACGGCGCTGCTGGCCAGCGGCGACGGGACCAGGTCGATGGTGCCGGTGGACACGGGCTGCCAGTCGCGCAGCAGCGCGGTGTAGGACTCGGCGGCGCGCTCGACGAGGAAGTCCGTCAGCGGGCCGGGGGCGGTGTGCCGGCGGGTGGGTTCGAGGGGGAACGTCGCGATGAGCAGCGCGGGCAGGCCCAGCGGCTCGTCGGTCGGGGTGGGCGCGTGCAGCACGGGCGCGGTCTGCGGCCGCGCGGGCGCCCCGTCCGGGCCCACCGGCACCGCCCAGGCCAGCGACCAGTGGGGGCGCAGCTTCTCCTCCACCGGCCGGTCGGCGAGCAGCGCCGGGTCCAGGCGGCCGCCCGCGCGCTCGACGCGCCAGCGGGTCGTGGCGCCGCGCGCGGTGTCGCGGACGAGGACGTACGGGCTCTCGTCGCGCCGGTCCAGGATGCGCACGGGCTCGCCGGGCAGCTCCACGACGACCTCGGCCAGACCGGGCAGGGCCAGCAGCAACGCGTCGTCGATCCCGGCCAGCAGACGCCTGGTCAGGTCCTCGGCGGCACCGTCGCGCAGCGGGAGGACGACCACGGTCTCGTAGCCGTCGGGCGCGGAGCCCTCGGCGGGCAGCGGGAGCCGCAGCAGCGGCACATGGCCGTCGCGGCGGCGGATCTCCTCGGCGAGGTCGCGGTTGCCCGCGGCGGCCCCGGCGGCGAGGGCCTGCGCCTCCGCGAGGGACCAGCGGACGCCGCCGGAGCGGCCGACGACGGCGGGCTCGTCACTGACGGCCAGCACCGCGGAGAAGCCCACGCCGAACCGGCCGACCGCCTCCCGGGCGTCGTCCCGCTTCGCGGAGGCCCGCAGCGTGGCCAGGGACGCGACGCCCGCGGAGTCCAGCGGGGCACCGGTGTTGGCGGCGGCCAGCACTGCGGGCGCCCCGGCCGTGGCGGGGTGCAGGGTCAGACGCAGCCTGCCGCGCACCCCGGCGCGGGCGGCCGCGTCGGCGGCGTTCTGGGCGAGCTCCACGACGAGGCGGTCGCGGTAACCGCCGAGGACCAGGTCCTCCTCGGCGTTGGCGTCCTCCCGGAACCGCGCGGGGGCGGTGATCCAGGAGTCCAGCGCGTTGCGTCGCAGCCGCGCGGTCCCGAACGGGTCCGTCCCATCGGCTTCGCGGGGCGCGGATCGGATGCCGCTCACGTGTTCTCCCTGACCTTGGGGGTTGTATGGCCGAACGTACCGCTACGTCTTCCGCGCTTTCCGCCGGGTGCGGTTGCGGGTATCGGATTAACCCATTAATGAGGGTGCCTGGTCATGCCCCGCCGACGCCATCCGCCCGCCGCTGCCGCGGCGGGTTTCACCCACCCGCACCACCGGATACTCCGAAGGTGAAAGCCGGGACTTTCTCGTACCACTGACTCACCGTCGGCGAGCGACGGCGGGAGGGGGTGGGGCCGCAGGGGCGGGGGTCCTGGACGCTGACGTGTATTTGCGGCGCAGGCCCCGGGCACTCAATGCCCAAGAGGGCAACGCGCCGTAAATATACGGTCCAGGACCCCTGCCCCGGAGGCCACGCCCCCGGCCACCCACAACCCAGCCCGGCCGGCGCTTGAGGCCGCGCCCGCAGGGCGCCCCGCCGCAGGCGCAACGGACCCGCACCAAGAGCCGCCAGGCCGCAGCCTAGGAGTGCCCGAGCTCCTCATCCGGACCATCCGCCGAGACGGAACCCTCGCGCGCGGGATGCAGCTGCAAAGGATCCACCAGCGTCTCGTCGATCACCGGAAGCGAAGGCCGCGGAGCCTTCGGCATGACCGCCGCCTCGGAGTGCCCACCGCACCCGTACGCGAGCGACACGACATGACCGTCCGCGGGCCCGAACTCGTTCGCGCAGATGCCGAACGCCTGGCCGAGGGAGCCGCCGAGCCGCACCAGGAAGCCGCAGCTGACGCAGGACGCCGGGGCGGCCTGGGCCATGGGGGTCTTCGCGCCGTGGGTCTCGTCCCAGCGGTCGGCCGCGGAGTAGAGGCCGTAGCGGGAGAGGACGCGCGCGCGCCGCATGCCGAGCTCCTCGGCGACGGCGGCGATGGAGCCACGGGCGGGGGGCACGGCCTGGGCGGCGGGGGAACCGACGGTGACGTCGGCGTCCTCGGCCTCGGCGAGGCGGTCCATCTCCTCGGCGAGGGCGGAGTTCGGCGGCGGGGTGTCCTCACCGGTCCAGCCGGGCTCCAGGCGGAGGTCGTCGGCCTCGGTGGGCAGGAGGTCGCCGGGGCCCATGTCGCCGGGGCGCAGCCGCTCGCTCCAGGGGACCCACTCGGGGGCCAGCAGGGCGTCGGGGCCGGGCAGCAGGACGGTCTCGTCGAGGGTGACGACCTTGGCGCGGGAGGCGCGGGCGACGGTGACGGCCCAGCGCCAGCCGCGGTAGCCGGGGTCCTCGCAGGCGAAGTAGTGGGTGACGACGCGGTCCCCGTCGGCGACGACCTCGACGTGGTCGCCGACCATGCCCGGCAGCGCCGCTTCCTCGGCGGCCGTACGGGCGAGTTCGACCGCCTCGGCGCACAGGCGGTCCGGGGTACGGCTTCGCATCGCAGCACTCACAAGAATCGATTCTCTCTTCCACGCCGTCTCACGAGTGCGCCAGCCGAACGGCCGGGTCGGCGGACGGAGCGGACCGGAGGACCGCGTCGACGTCCGCGCCCGAACGGCCTCGGGCGCACCTAGTCACTCCCATTCTGCGGGATCCAGACTCGGTGCGCGGCCAAGAACGACCACCGGTGGCGCGCTACGCACGCTACCCCGCCAGGACACCCGGGGGATACCCGGGCTTCGGCGAGCCCCCCGACGGGCTGCCGGGGAGGGCGCCGGGCACGCCCCGCGGATGTACCGAAAGTGCCACGCCCCGTGGCAGTTGGGGCAGTATGGCGTGGTGGGAGCCATCCGGTCAGCCGAAGGCGGTCCGCTCCGCCGTACGGCCCGGGGCGCCGGCCGCGTGCTGCGCAGCCCGTTCGCATGGGCGGCGCGGGGCGTCCGCAAGGCCACGCACGCGCACGGCGCGGGCGAGTCGGGGCTGGGCAAACTGATCGAGCTGCACGCCGTGCACTCGGCGGGCGACATGCTGATCACGGTGGCCCTGGCGTCGACGGTGTTCTTCTCGGTGCCTACGGACCAGGCGCGCGGGCGGGTGGCGCTGTACCTGGCGGTCACGATGGCACCGTTCACCCTCCTGGCCCCGGTGATCGGCCCGCTGCTGGACCGGCTGCCGCACGGCCGCCGGGCGGCGATGGCGGGCGCGATGATCACGCGGGCGGTGCTGGCGCTGACGATGTCGGGCGCGGTGGCGAGCGGCGGTCTGGAGCTGTATCCGGCGGCGCTGGGCGTGCTGGTGGCGTCGAAGGCGTACGGCGTGGTCCGGTCGGCGGTGGTGCCCCGGCTGCTGCCACCGCGCATCTCCTTGGTGAAGGCCAATTCGAGAGTGACACTCGGCGGGCTGCTGGCCACGGGTGTGGCGGCCCCGCTGGGAGCGGGGCTGCATCAGCTGGGGCCGCAGTGGCCGCTGTACGGGGCGTTCGTCGTGTTCGTCGGGGGCACGCTGCTGTCGTTCTCGCTGCCGCACAAGGTGGACTCGTCGAAGGGCGAGGCGCGGGCGCAGCTGGTCTCGGGCGAGCACCGCCCCCACCTGCGGCCCGCGCTCGAACGGCACCGCAGCGCCGTGCGCCGCAAGGGCGGCCCGAAGCGGCAGCAGAAGAGCGCCAAGGCTCCCCGGCCGGGTCTGCGCACCGTGGGCAGCTCGGTCCTGCACGCCCTGCAGGCCAACAGCGCGATGCGCATGCTGTCCGGCTTCCTCACCTTCTTCCTGGCCTTCCTGCTACGCGTACACCCGATCGGGGGGCTGAGCCCGGCGTTCTCGCTGGGCGTCGTGGCGGTCGCGGCGGGCGGCGGCAACGCCCTGGGCACGGCGATCGGCGCGCTGCTGCGCTCCCGCGGCCCGGAGAAGACGATCGCGCTGGTGCTGACGCTGTCCCTGGGGGCGACGGTCGCCGCGGCCGCCTTCTTCAGCGCCTTCTTCGTGGCGGTCGTGGCGGCGGTCGCGGGCATCTCGCAGGCGCTGGGCAAGCAGTCGCTGGACTCGCTGATCCAGCGGGACGTGCCGGAGGAGGTGCGGACGTCGGCGTTCGCCCGTTCCGAGACGCTGCTCCAGATGTGCTGGGTGGTCGGCGGGGCGATCGGCATCCTGCTGCCGCTCAACGGCACCCTGGGCATGGCGGTGGCCTCGGGAGTCCTGGCGCTGGGCGTGGCCACTGCCGTACGGGGCCTGCTGACGGCGGCCCGGCGCGGCTCGCCGCACCCGCGCGTGGCGTGACGAGGCGGGCCCGATAGCCTGCGCGCATGACCGATGCGTTTTTCCAGGGCAAGCGCCGACGTGCCGCTGCCGCTGTCGGCGCCGTCGCCTTCGGGCTCGTCGCCCTTTCCGCCTGCGACAAGCCGACGCCCCTGGCGACGGTGACCGTCGGCACCACCACGGTGACCACCGAGGCCGCGTGCTTCGACGAGAGCAAGACGCTCGACGAGGCCGCTCTCCAGAAGTGCCTGGCCGACAAGTCGGTCAAGAGCATCAAGGTGAAGCAGGGCGACAAGATCCGCGTGGGCGTCGAGCCCAAGATCGCGGACGAGAGCTGGTTCGTGGTGGCCGGCAACCAGCCGCGCTCCAACCAGACGAAGCAGACCTACACCTCGCTCAACGGCGACCAGCTCTTCTACAACCAGCAGATGGGCACCCTGGACAAGTCCACGGTCCTGTCGGTCGTCAGCAAGAACGGTGTGTGGAGCGTCAAGCTCGAACTCGACAAGGACTGACGGCCCGGAGGCCCCCGCTGATGCGCGTACTCGTCGTCACCGCCGTCGCGGCCGAACGTGACGCGGTCACCCGAGGCACGGCAAGGGCCACCGCCCCGGCCGACGGCCCCGCGGAGACCGCGGAGTCGGCCGTGCCGGGCTTCGTCCTGCACCGCACGGCCACCGCGGCCGGTCCCTTCCCGCTGGTCGTCGACGCGCTGGCCGCCGGTGTCGGCCCCGCCGCGGCCGCGGCGGGTGCCGCGACCGCGCTGACGGCCGCGGCGGTCTCCGGCGGCCCGTACGACCTGGTGGTCTCGGCGGGCATCGGCGGCGGCTTCACGGGCGCGGCGGCCGAGGCCCCGGTGGGCTCCCTCGTCGTGTCCGACGCGATCGTCGCCGCGGACCTGGGCGCCGAGACGCCCGACGGCTTCCTCCCGGTCACCGAGCTGGGCTTCGGGACCGTGGAGCACCTCCCGCCCGAGCCGCTCGTACGGGCCGTGGCCCGCGCGACCGGCGCGCGCCGCGGCGAGGTGCTGACCGTGTCGACGGTGACGGGTTCCGCCGAGCGGGCCCGCGCGCTGGTGGCGCTGCGCCCGGGCGCGCTGATCGAGGCCATGGAGGGCTTCGGCGTGGCCGAGGCCGCCGCCGCGCACGGGGTGCCGGTGCTGGAGCTCCGCGCGGTCTCCAACCCCGTCGGCCCGCGCGACCGCGCCGCGTGGCGCATCGGTGACGCGCTCGCGGCGCTCGCGGACGCGTTCGCGGCACTGCCCGCCGCCCTCGCGGAAGCGGGTGCCGAGGTCTTCCCGCACGTCGCCGCGGCCGGCCCGCACGACCTTCCCGACGGCCGGCCCACGGACCCCCAGGGCGCGCCGGCCTCCGCAGCACCGTCACCGCACGCGAGGAGGACCCCGTGAGTGAACCGCTCAAGATCGCCTATTCGCCCTGCCCCAACGACACCTTCGTCTTCGACGCCTGGGCGCACGGCCGCGTCCCCGGCGCACCCGCCCTCGATGTCACCTTCGCCGACATCGACATCACCAACGGCATGGCCGAGCGCGGCGAGTTCGACGTGCTGAAGGTGTCGTACGCGGTGCTGCCCTGGGTCCTGGAGGAGTACGCGCTGCTGCCCTGCGGCGGGGCCCTGGGCCGGGGCTGCGGCCCGCTGGTGCTGACCCGCGAGCCGGGCGAGGCCGCCGGGCTGGCCGGGAAGACGATCGCCGTGCCGAGCGAGCGCTCGACGGCCTATCTGCTGTTCCGGCTGTGGGCCGCGGCGGAGGTGCCGGGCGGGGTCGGCGAGGTCGTCGTCATGCCGTTCCACGAGATCATGCCGGCCGTCCGGGACGGCAAGGTGGACGCCGGACTCGTCATCCACGAGGCGCGGTTCACCTACCAGCACTACAGGCTCCACTGCCTGGCCGACATGGGGCAGCACTGGGAGTCGACGACGGGGCTGCCGATCCCGCTCGGCGCGATCATCGCCAAGCGCTCGCTGGGCGCGGCCAGGCTGCGCGAACTGGCGCAGGCGGCACGGACGTCCGTGCAGATGGCCTGGGACGACCCGGAGATCTCCCGGCCGTATGTGCTGGAGCACGCCCAGGAGATGGACCCGGCGGTCGCCGACCAGCACATCGGGCTCTACGTCAACGAGTTCACCGCCGGCCTCGGCGAGGACGGCTATGCCGCGGTGCGCGGGCTGCTGACCCGCGCCGCGGCCGAGGGGCTGGTGCCGCCCCTCGGCCCGGAGGCACTGGAGTTCGCCTGACGGTTCGCACTTCCTGCGAACTCCTCCCGAAGCGGAGCGGAACGGTGGTCAGACGTCCAGCTGGTCGGCCACCGCCCGCAGCATCCCGGCGATCTTCGAGCCATGGGCCTTGTCGGGGTAACGGCCGCGCTCCAGCTGCTGGGTGACGTTCTCCAGGAGCGTGGTGAGGTCCTGGACGATCGACGCCAGCTCGTCGGGCTTGCGGCGCTGTGCGGCAGCGACCGACGGGGCGGGGTCGAGAAGCGTCACGGTGAGCGCCTGGTCGCCGCGCTGGCCGGCCACGACACCGAATTCCACCCGCTGTCCGGGCTTGAGGGCGTCGACCCCGTCCGGGAGCACCGAGGAGTGCACGAAGACGTCTCCGCCGTCGTCGCGGGAGAGAAAGCCGAAGCCCTTCTCACTGTTGAACCACTTGACCTTGCCGGTAGGCACGTCTGTCCTCGTCCTCGTGTCTCGTCGGAATTACGGAAAACGTCTGCAATCAACGGAAAAACAGCTCTTGATAGCACTACAGCGGGTCGTAAGACCCGCTCCCCCCAAGGCTAATGGTCCCGGGCCAGGTGACAAGACGTCCTTTTCCGTACGGCGCCGGGGGCGATCGTGCCTCCGCACCGTCGGCTATGGATCTACCCTGGTCAGGTGAGTAGCGAAACTCCCCGGGACGGGGATCTGCTGGTACGCATCGGCGCCATCGTCTTTCTCGTGGGCGCGGTGGCCACCCTGGCGACGGTCGCCCCGCTGTTCCTGGGCGCCGATCCGCTGCCGTCGGCAGCGTACTTCGTCTGCATGCTGATGGGGGTCGGATTCCTGATCGCGGCCGCCGGGGTGCTGCGTTCCGTCGCGGCGCAGCGCCGTCAGGCGCGCGCCTCGCTGTCGGCGGCGATCTCCGGCGCGGTGTCCGGCACGGCCGGCTCGCCGCGGTAGCCGCGCAGCCAGCCGGGGAAGGCCGTGAGGTCGGCGAGGAGCACATCCGCCCCGGCGGCGCGCAGTTCCTCCTCGTCACACGGACCCGTCGCCACCGCTACGGACAGCGCACCCGCCGTACGCGCCCCGCGCACGTCCCCGGTGTGGTCGCCGACGTAGACCACCGCTCCGTGCGCGCGCAGCGCCGTCGCCTTGCCCTCCGCCCAGAGGTCGCCGACGAGGGCGTCGGGGGCGAGGCCGAGGTGGTCCAGGTGGAGCCGGGCGTTGCGCTCGTACTTCGCGGTGACGACGACCGACCGGCCGCCCAGCTCGCGCACGGCGGCCAGCGCCTCGCGCGCGCCCGGCATGGCGGGCGACGCCCCGATCGCGAGCGTGGGGTAGACCGCGCGGTAGGCGTCGGCGGCCGCGGCGACCCGGTCGGCGGGGAACCAGTGGGCCAGCTCCTGCTCCAGCGGCGGCCCCAGCCTGCTGCACACCAGGTCGACGTCGATGTGCGTGCCCGTCGAGGCGGCCAGCGACTCGTACGCGGCCCTGATGCCCGGCGCGGAGTCGACCAGGGTCAGGTCGAGGTCGAAGCCGACCGTGAACCGGGGGCGGTGCGGGTGCCGCGGGTGCGAGGTCATGCCCCACATTCTGCCGTGATGCCCGACCCGTACACTTAGCCTCGCCTAACTTCCCCCGGTACCAGCCATGAAGTGGAAGCGATGTCAGCCGCCGTCCCGATCAGCAGCCCCCGATCCCCACGGGTCCGGCGCCGCGTCGGCTGGACGGCGGCCGCGGTCGTCGCCCTGCTGGCGGCGGTGCTGCTCAGCCTCGCCGTGGGGGCCCGCGCCACCGCGCCGTCCCAGGTCCTCGACGCGCTCTGGTACGGCACCCCGGGGAAGGCCACCGCCGTCGTGCGCGACATGCGGCTGCCCCGCACCGTCGTCGGGCTGATGGTCGGCGCGGCACTCGCCATCGCGGGAACGGTTCTTCAGGGCATCACCCGCAACCCCATCGCCGACCCCGGCATCCTCGGCATCAGCCACGGCGCCTCGCTCGGCGTCGTCCTCGCGATGACCCTCGCCGGGGTGCAGACCCTCTCCGGCTATGTGTGGTGGGCCTTCGCGGGCGCGGCCCTCGCCTCCGTCGCCGTCTACGCCGTCGCCGCGCGCGGCCGCGGCGGCGCCACCCCCGTGAAGCTGGCGCTGGCCGGAGCCGCGATCAACGCGCTGCTGCTGTCCGTCGTGCACGCCGTCCTCACCACCCACGCCGCCGTCCTGGACCGCTTCCGGTTCTGGCAGGTCGGCTCGCTGCCGAGCCAGGACACCGGGATCGCGGCCCAGATCTGGCCGTTCCTGCTGGTCGGCGTGGTGCTGGTGGCGAGCGTGGCCCGCGGCCTGGACGCGCTCGCGCTCGGCGAGGACGTCGCCAAGGGCCTCGGCCAGAACGTCGCCGCCGTGCGGATCGTCGGCGGCATCGGCGCCACGATCCTCGTCGGCGTCGGCGTCGCCGCGGCCGGGCCGATCGCCTTCGTCGGCCTCGCCGTCCCGCACATCGCCCGCGCGATCGTGGGCACCGACCACCGCTGGCTGCTGCCCATGGCCGCCCTCATCGGGCCCGTGATGCTGCTCGTCGCCGACACGGCCGGCCGGATCGTCTTCCCGCCGAGCGAGGTCCCCTCGGGCGTGATGACGTCGCTCATCGGGGTGCCGTTCCTGATCGCGCTCGTCCGCCGCAAGAAGGCGGTCGCCGCGTGACGCTCTCCCTCGCCCGCCCCGCCGGGTACACCCTCGTACGCGCCGGACGCGCCTCCTTCCTCGTGCACCGGCGGGCCACCGCCGTCGCCCTCGCCCTGACCCTGCTGCTGGCCGCCGCGTGCCTGACGTACCTGTGCGCGGCCCAGTCCTACGTGGCGCCCTCCGAGGCCCTGAAGGTCGTACTCGGGCAGCCCTCGCCGGACGAACTGACCGTCGGCACCTTCCGCCTCCCCCGGATGACCGTGGGCCTGCTCGTCGGCGCGGCCTTCGGGGTGGCAGGGGCACTGATCCAGACCGTCTCCCGCAACCCCCTGGCCAGCCCCGACATCATCGGCATCACCCAGGGCGCGAGCGCGCTGACGGTGGGCGCGCTGATCTTCGGCGTCACCTCGTACGCGTACCTGCCCTACCTGTCCGTCGCCGGCGGCCTGCTCGCCGCCGCCCTCGTCTACGTCTTCGCCTGGCGCGGCGGGCTGCACGCCACCCGCTTCGTCCTCATCGGCATCGGCTTCGCGGTCGCGCTGCGCTCGGTCACCAACCTCTTCATGACCAAGGGCGACTACCTGGTCGCCCAGCAGGCCAAGGTGTGGATGACCGGCTCGCTCGCCGACCGCGGCTGGGCCGAGGCCGTCCCCGTGACCTGGGCGCTGCTCCTGCTCGCGCCCTTCGTCTGCTGGGCGGCCCGCGCGCAGCGCACCGTGTCGATGGACGACGACACCGCGACCGCGCTCGGCATCCGGCTGGGCCGGGTCCGGCTCGGCCTCGCCCTCCTCGGCGTCGTGCTGGCCTCCATCGCCACCGGCGCCGCCGGGCCCGTCGACTTCGTCGCCCTGCTCGCCCCGCAGCTGGCCCGCCGGATGACCCGCACGGCCCAGATCCCCCTGCTCTGCTCGGCACTGACCGGCGCCGTCATCGTGGTCGTCGCGGACCTGCTCGGCCGCAAGCTCTTCGAACCGACGCAGCTGCCCGTGGGCGTCCTGACCGCCGCCGTCGGCGCCCCCTATCTGATCTGGCTCATCATCAGGGGCCGCACCGGAGGAAAAGCGTGACCGAGACCGAGAACAGCCTGCGCCCGGCCCGGCTCAGCGCGCGTGACCTGACCCTCGCCTACGAGGACCGCACCGTCGTCGACGGCCTCGACGTGGACATCCCGGACGGCGCCGTCACCGTCATCGTCGGCCCCAACGCCTGCGGCAAGTCGACCCTGCTGCGGGCACTCGGACGCCTCCTCAAGCCGGCCCGCGGCTCCGTGCTCCTCGACGGCACCGAACTGGCCCGGATACCCACCCGCACCATCGCCCGCTCCCTCGGCCTGCTGCCGCAGAGCCCCGTCGCCCCCGAGGCCATCACCGTCGCCGACCTCGTCTCCCGCGGCCGCCAGCCGCACCAGCACTGGTGGCAGCAGTGGTCCGACGCCGACGAACGCGCCGTCACCGAGGCGATGACCCGCACCGACACGGCGGCCCTCGCCGAGCGCTCCGTCGACGAACTCTCCGGCGGGCAGCGGCAGCGCGTCTGGATCGCGATGGCCCTCGCGCAGGAGACGGACCTGCTGCTCCTCGACGAGCCCACCACGTACCTGGACATATCCCACCAGGTGGAGGTCCTCGACCTCTGCCGCCGCCTCAACCACGAGCGCGGCCGCACGGTCGTCGCGGTCCTCCACGACCTCAACCAGGCCGCGCGCTACGCCGACCACTTGATAGCGATGAAGTCGGGCCGCATCGTGGCCCAGGGCGCGCCGTCGGACATCGTGACGGCGGATCTCGTACGGGACGTCTTCGGCCTGGAGTCGGTCGTGGTCCCGGACCCGGTGACGGGGAGCCCGCTGGTGGTGGCGGGGCCGCCGTGGTCTTTGACCGGTTGACGGGGTGACGGTCCGTCGTCGAGTGCGGGTCCGCTCCGCCTGCGGCGGGCTTGTTCCCCACCCCGCCCCTTCCCGAACTGGGGCGCGTGCCCCAGACCCCCGGCCGCGGGTCCATGGCCGCCTGCGGCGGGAGCGGCCTGCGGCCGCGTCCTCAAACGCCGGACAGGCTGAATTCGCTCACCCGGGGCGGCGGGAGCGCCAGATCACGTACAGCGCCGAGGCGACGGCCGCCGCGCGGATGGTCCAGGGCCAGGAGTCCGACAGGGCCGTGCCCAGGCCGCCCTCCGGGACCGGCGTGCCCCAGCGGCCCTCCGTGCGGCCCCACAGCCAGACCGCCCAGGCCGCGAGCGTCAGGCCCGGCACGCCCATGACCGCCCACTGCGACTCGGTGTGCGAGAGCTTGCGCGTGAGATAAGCCAGCGCCCATCCACCGGCGAGCACGAACCAGTTGCCCAGCACCGCGCCCACCAGCAGCACCAGGGCCACCAGGAGCAGCAGCACGCTGACGGGCTCGCCGTCCGGGCGGCGCAGCAGGCTGGGGCGGCGCCGGGTCTCCCCGGCCTCCTCCGCCTCCTCTTCCGGCTCCGCCGGGGCGGCCTCGACCGGCGCGGCCTCCACCGGCTCGCGGGGCGGTGGCTTCAGTATCTCGGGGACCTCGATCCCGCCGACGAAACCGTGGACCGCCTCCCCCTTGCCGAACGGCCCCGGGTCCACCCGCCACCAGTCCGGCACCTCACCGGAGGGGCTCAGCTCCTCCGGGGTCGCGAGATGCGGCGGCGCCGCCGCGGGCACGGTCCGGGCGGGTTCGTCCTCACGGCGCTGCGCGGGGACCCTGCCGGTCTCGGCGGTGACGAAGCCGTTCGCGTCCGCGACGGCCTCGTCCGGGGTGCCGAGCCCGGACAGGATGCGCTGCACGGCGGCGGGGCTGTCCGCGCCCTCGGACGATCTGCGGCGCTCGATCTCCGTGCGCAGCCGCGAGACGAGCCGCATGCGGTCGGCGGAGGTCAGCGCGGTGCGTTGCGCGATGTCGCCGACTCGGCTCAGGTAGTCAAAAACAAGCTGATCGCTCTCGATCCCCACCGAATCCCCTAAGACCGCTCCTTCCCCGAAGGTACCGTTCCCTTCGGGGTGGCCGGTGGGTTTTGCGGCAGGTTGCGCGCTACGTGCGGCACATTCGGCCCGGCCGACATTTGAGGCCGCCCGCCGCTGGGGGAGCAACGGACCCGCACACCAAGCAGCAAAGCGCAGCGGACGGGTACCGTAAGCAGAATGACCACCCCGCGCCGTCCCACCAGCACCACCGGCGCCCCCCGAACCCTCGCGGAGGAGCTGCGCGGCCGGCCCGACGACGCCCTCGCCGCCCTCCTCCTCGCCCGGCCGGATCTCATCAACCCCGTGCCCGGCGACCTCACGCAGCTGGCGACCCGCGCCGGCACCCGCGCGTCCGTCGTCCGCGCGCTGGAGCGGCTGGACCGGTTCGCGCTGCAGGTCGCGGAGGCGCTCGCGGTGGCCCCGGACCCCTGTCCGTACGCCACGCTGGACGCGCTGATGGGCGGCGACGAGCGCACCGACCCGCGGGTCGCGCGCGAACTGCCGCGGGCCGTGGCGACGCTGCGCGACCAGGCCCTGGTGTGGGGCGGCGAGGACCGGCTGCGCCTGGTGCGCACGGCCCGCGAACTGCTCGCGCCCGGCGCCGCGCACCCCTCCCCCACCGGCCTCGGCCCGTCCGTCGCGGAGGCCACGGCCGGCATGTCGCCGGGCCGGATCCAGCAGATCATCGCGGCGGCCGGGCTGCCCGCGACGCACGATCCGGTGACGGCCGTCGGCGCGCTGACCGAGCTGTTCGAGGACCGTACGCGCATGGCGGCGCTGCTCGACGCGGCCCCCGCCGACGCGACGGCCGTGCTCGGCAAGCTGCTGTGGGGCCCGCCGTACGGCACGGTCACCGCCCACCCCGCCCCGCACCTGCGCTGGCTGCTGGACCGCGGCCTGCTGCTGTCCGCCGGGCCCGGCAATGTGGTGCTGCCCCGCGAGGTGGCCCTGCACCTGCGTGCCGGGCTCGCGCACCGTACGCCCGAACCGGTGGCACCGGAACTCGCGCCGGTGACCGGGCACGCGGAGCGGACGGTGGACGCGACGGCGGCCGGGCAGGCGTTCACGGCGCTGGCGACCGTCGAGGAGCTGCTCAAGGAGTGGGAGACCGGCGGCCCGCCGGTGCTGCGCGCGGGCGGCCTCAGCGTCCGCGACCTCAAGCGCGCGGCGGCCGTCCTCGACACCACGGAGCAGATGACCGCGCTCTGGGCGGAGCTGGCGTACGCGGCCGGGCTGCTCGCCTCCGACGGCGAGGTCGACGAGCGGTACGCCCCGACCCCCGCCTACGACGACTGGCTCCAGCTGCCCACCGAACAGCGCTGGACCCGGCTGGCCACCGCCTGGCTCGCCACCACCCGCACCGCGGGGCTCGTCGGCGGCCGGGACGCCAAGGCCCGTACGCTCGCCGCGCTCGGACCCGACCTCGACCGCGGCCCGGTCCCCGAGGTCCGCCACCGCGTACTCGCGCTCCTCGCGACCCTGCCGCCTGGCGCCTCCGTCACCCCGGACACCCTCCTGGCCCGGCTGCACTGGGAGCGCCCGCCGCGCGCCACCACCGGCCACGAGGAGGACCTCCGCACCCGCCTCGCCCGCTGGACGATCACCGAGGCCGAACTGCTCGGCGTCATCAACCGCGGCGCGCTCTCCGCCCACGGCCGCGCCCTGCTCCCCGCCGCCGGGGCGGACGCGGCGCGGGCCGCGTGGCGGCCGCCGACCGACGCGGAGCTGGGCGCCGCGGGCGTACGGGCCGCCGCCCTTCTCGCCCCGCTGCTGCCCGAGCCGCTCGACCACATCCTGCTCCAGGCCGACCTCACGGCCGTCGCCCCCGGCCCGCTCGTCCGGCCGCTGGCGCAGACGCTGGGTGTGCTCGCCGACATCGAGTCCAAGGGCGGGGCCACGGTCTACCGCTTCACCCCCGCCTCCGTGCGGCGGGCCCTGGACGCCGGGCGGACCGCCGACGACCTCAAGGCGTTCCTCACCTCGCACTCGCGCACGCCGGTGCCGCAGCCACTTGCCTACCTCGTCGACGACATCGCCCGCCGCCACGGCCATCTGCGGGTGGGCGCGGCCTCCTCCTACCTCCGCTGCGACGACGAGGCGGTGCTCGCCGAGATCCTCGCCGACCGCCGCTCCGCACCGCTGCGGCTGCGCCGCCTCGCCCCGACGGTGCTGGCCGCGCAGGCGGCACCCGACGCGCTCCTCGCGGGCCTGCGCGACATGGGCTACGCGCCCGCCGCGGAGTCCGCCGAGGGCGACGTGCTGATCTCCCGCGCCGACGCGCACCGCACCCCGCCGCGCACGGCCCCGACCCCCGTCCCCGAGGGCCCGCCCGCCCCCGACACGACGCTGCTGGGCGCGGCCGTACGGGCCATCCGCGCCGGCGACATGGCCGCGACCGCCGAACGCAAACCGTCGCCCTCCGCCGACCCCGCCCCCGGCGGCCTCCCCCGCACCACCTCCGCGGACACGCTCGCCGCCGTACAGGCGGCCGTCCTCACCGGCACGCCGGTATGGATCGGCTACGTCAACGCGGAGGGCGCGGCGAGCCAGCGCGTCATCGCCCCGGTGCGGGTCGAAGGCGGCTTCGTCACCGCATACGACCACACGGCGGACGAGGTCCGCACGTTCCCTCTGCACCGCATCACAGGCGTGGCGGAACTGGCCGACGACCCGGCGTAAGCGGGCTTTTTCCCCCACCCCGCCCCTTCCCGAAACTGGGGCTCCGCCCCAGACCCCGAAGCACGCTCCGCGCGCTGTCCTCAAACTCCCCCAGCTACCGCTGGGAGGTGCCCCCACGGGCTGAATTTGCCCACCCGGGCTGAATGCCCACCCACCGGCGTGAGGGGACGGGACGCGCAGGGGAAGTGCGGGACGTAAAGCGAAGCAGTCCCGTACTTCCCCGGAGCGGCACGGCCCCGCACCGTGGAAACGGCGACGAGCCCAAAGATTCAGCCCGGCCGGCGCTTGAGGCCGCCCGCCGCAGGCGCAACGGCGGGGCACCCCGAAGAAGAAAGCGCGCCCAACCCCGCCCAGCCGAGCGCAGCGATCAGGCACACTGGACGTTTGGCCGAAAGAAATGGGTGAAGCGTTGAACGGACCCCTGATCGTCCAGAGCGACAAGACGTTGCTGCTGGAAGTGGACCACGACCAGGCGGACGCGTGCCGCCGCGCGATCGCCCCGTTCGCGGAGCTGGAGCGCGCGCCGGAGCACATTCACACCTATCGGGTCACCCCGCTCGGCCTGTGGAACGCCCGGGCGGCCGGGCACGACGCGGAGCAGGTCGTCGACGCCCTGGTCGCCTTCTCCCGCTACCCCGTGCCGCACGCCCTGCTCGTCGACATCGCCGAGACGATGGCCCGCTACGGGCGGCTCAAGCTCGTGAAGCACCCCACGCACGGCCTGGTCCTGGAGTGCACGGACCGGCCGGTGCTGGAGGAGATCCTGCGGTCGAAGAAGATCCAGCCGCTGGTCGGCGCCCGGATCGACCCGGACACGGTGGCGGTGCACCCCTCCGAGCGCGGCCAGATCAAGCAGACGCTGCTGAAGCTCGGCTGGCCCGCCGAGGACCTCGCGGGCTACGTCGACGGCGAGGCGCACCCCATCGAGCTGAACGAGGACGGCTGGGCCCTGCGTCCGTACCAGAAGCAGGCCGTCGAGGGCTTCTGGCACGGCGGCTCCGGCGTCGTCGTGCTGCCCTGCGGCGCGGGCAAGACGCTCGTCGGCGCGGGCGCGATGGCCCAGGCGAAGGCCACGACGCTGATCCTGGTGACCAACACCGTCTCCGCGCGGCAGTGGAAGCACGAGCTGGTCAAGCGGACGTCGCTGACCGAGGAGGAGATCGGCGAGTACAGCGGTACGCGGAAGGAGATCCGCCCGGTCACCATCGCCACGTACCAGGTCCTGACGACGAAGCGGAAGGGCATCTACCCGCACCTGGAGCTCTTCGACTCCCGCGACTGGGGCCTGGTCGTCTACGACGAGGTGCACCTGCTGCCCGCGCCGGTCTTCAAGTTCACCGCCGACCTCCAGGCGCGCCGCCGCCTCGGGCTGACCGCCACGCTCGTGCGCGAGGACGGCCGCGAGTCGGATGTCTTCTCCCTCATCGGCCCGAAGCGCTTCGACGCGCCGTGGAAGGAGATCGAGGCGCAGGGCTATATCGCGCCCGCCGACTGCGTCGAGGTCCGCGTCAATCTGACGGACAGCGAGCGGCTGGCGTACGCGACGGCCGAGTCGGAGGAGAAGTACCGCTACTGCGCGACCACCGCCACCAAGCGGAAGGTCACCGAGGCGCTGGTCGCCAAGCATCAGGGCGAACAGACGCTGGTCATCGGCCAGTACATCGACCAGCTCGACGAGCTGGGCGAGCACCTGGGCGCGCCCGTCATCAAGGGCGAGACGACCAACGCCCAGCGCGAGAAGCTCTTCGACGCGTTCCGCCAGGGTGAGCTGAGCGTCCTGGTGGTGTCGAAGGTCGCCAACTTCTCCATCGACCTGCCCGAGGCGACGGTCGCCATCCAGGTCTCCGGCACGTTCGGCTCCCGCCAGGAGGAGGCGCAGCGCCTCGGCCGCGTCCTGCGCCCGAAGGCGGACGGCCATGAGGCGCGCTTCTACTCGGTGGTGGCGCGCGACACGGTCGACCAGGACTTCGCGGCCCACCGCCAGCGGTTCCTGGCGGAGCAGGGGTACGCGTACCGGATCATGGATGCGGACTCGTTGCTGGCGGGCGAGGACGCGTAGCCGACTGCGGGGCGGGCTGGATTTCGCGGACCGTAACCAGCGAAACCAGCCCGTCCGGCGTTTGAGGACAGCGCGCGAAGCGTGCTTCGGGGTCTGGGGCGGAGCCCCAGGCAACGGCCCGCACCCGCTCCCGCCGAATCAGACGGCTCGGACGGCCCGTTTGTCGCTGGTCTCACCGAGCAGCACCACACTGACAGCCGCGCCGGCGAAAACCTTGATCGCTCGGAGCGCCTGGGCGAAGGAGAAGGGCGTCGTGTCCGGGGTGATGGATGCGGTGGTCATGTCGTCCATGATGGTTCCCGGCGGCCCCTCGCCACATCGACCTGCCGGTGTAAACGGACCAGCGGCTCCGTACGACCCAAGGCGCATGCCGCACCCTACGGAAGTGGGACGGCGACCCTGAGAAGGGCCAGGGTGCCGGTCGAAAGCCGGGCGAAAAGCCGGGCAAAGAGTCGGGCGGAACGCCGGTCGAAAAACCATTCGCCCGGCGGTTCGCCGCTGGCTACAATCGCCCGTCTTGCCGCCTCCCGCGCCGGGAGCGCTCCCGTCCGGACGGAAACCGGCGGGTCCCCGCTCGTCCACAGCACTCTCCCGGAGGCCCTGCCGTGCCCGCGCATGCAACGAACGCGAACGACCCCCTGGCCCGCGAGCGCGCCCACCTCTCCTCGTCCCGGGCCGCGCTGCGCGCGATGCGTGCCGACGTGGAGTCCCTGGACATCAAGGACGTGACCGCGAACTGGGTCAACGCCGCGGTCCTGCAACGCCAGATCGACGACCGCATCACCGCGCTCGCGGACCTCGCGCACACCCCCCTCTTCTTCGGCCGCCTCGACTATCTGCACGCGCCCGGTGCCGAGCAGGCGGAGGGCGCGGAGGGCGAGCGCTTTTATATCGGCCGCCGTCACGTCCACGACGCCGACGGGGATCCGATGGTGATCGACTGGCGCGCGCCCGTCTCCCAGCCGTTCTACCGGGCGTCCAAGAAGAACCCGATGGACGTCTGTACGCGCCGCCGGTTCGGTTACACCGGCGGCGAGTTGACGGCGTACGAGGACGAGGACCTCACCGACACCGCGGGCGCCGAGCGGGCGAGCCGGCTCCTCCAGTCCGAGATCGAACGGCCGCGCGTCGGGCCGATGCGGGACATCGTCGCCACGATCCAGCCCGAGCAGGACGAGATCGTCCGCGCGGGCATCGGCGGCACCGTGTGCGTCCAGGGGGCGCCGGGCACCGGCAAGACCGCCGTCGGCCTGCACCGTGTCGCCTATCTGCTCTACGCGCACCGCGAGCGGCTCGCCCGCACCGGCACGCTGGTCATCGGCCCGAACCGGTCCTTCCTGCACTACATCGAGCAGGTCCTGCCCGCCCTGGGCGAGTTGAACGTCGCCCAGGCCACCGTCGACGACCTCGTCGCCCACGTCGAGGTCCGCGGCGCCGACTCCCCCGCCGCCGCCTGCATCAAGGGCGACGCCCGCATGGCCGAGGTGCTGCGGCGGGCCGTGCGGGCCGGCGTGACGATGCCGGTGGAGCCGCTCGTCGTCGTGCGCGGTTCACGGCGGTGGCGGATCCCGGCATACGAGATCGAGGAGATCGTCAGCGAGCTGCTCGCCCGCGACATCCGCTACGGCGCCGCCCGCGACGCCCTGCCGCAGCGCATCGCCCACGCCGTGCTCGTGCGGATGGAGGCCGCCGGCGAGGCCCCCGACGACCGCGTACAGGACGCCGTGGCCCGCAACGCAGCCGTGAAGGCCGCCGTCAAGACCGTCTGGCCGCAGGTCGACCCGGCGAAGCTCGTGCTGCGGCTGCTGTCCGACGCGGACTTCCTGGCCGAGCACGCGGACGGCGTCCTCAGCCCGGAGGAGCAGGCGGAGATCCTCATGGCCAAGCCTGCCCGGAGCGTCCGCTCGGCCAAGTGGTCCTCCGCGGACGCCGTGTTGATCGACGAGGCGTCCGACCTCGTCGCCCGCACGTCCTCGCTCGGGCACGTCGTCCTCGACGAGGCGCAGGACCTCTCCCCCATGCAGTACCGCGCGGTCGGCCGCCGCTGCACGACCGGCTCCGCGACGATCCTCGGCGACCTCGCCCAGGGCACGACCCCCTGGGCCACCCGCAGTTGGACCGAGGCCCTCACCCACCTGGGCAAGCCGGACGCCGCCGTCGAGGAGCTCACCCAGGGCTTCCGCGTGCCCCGGGAGGTCATTGCCTACGCGTCCCGCCTCCTGCCCGCCATCGCGCCCGAGCTCAGCGAGGCGACGTCCGTGCGCGAGGCCGCGGGCGACTTCTCCGTACGGTCCGTGCCCGCCGACTCCCTCGACGCGGCGGTGGTGGCCGCCTGCCGCGCGTCCCTCGCGCACGAGGGCTCGATCGGCCTGATCGCGGCCGACTCGCGCATCCCCGCCCTGGCCGACGCCCTGGCCGCCGCCGGTCTCACTTTCCTGGCCCCCGGCGAGGAGACGAGCGACTCGGCCCGGCTGACGCTGGTCCCGGCGACGCTGGCGAAGGGCCTTGAGTACGACTACGTCGTGCTGGACGAACCGGAGGCCGTGGTGTCGGGGGAACCGGACGAGAGGACGGGGCTGCGCCGCCTGTACGTGGCGCTGACGCGCGCGGTCTCCGGCCTGACGGTGCTTCACGCCGAGCCGCTGCCAGGGGCGTTGGCCTAGTCCGTTCCGCGGGCGCAGCCTCAGCCCCCGACGGCCTCCCGCCAGATCGTGACGGCCTCAGCGGAAACGCCCTCCGCCCACCCCGAGGGCCGGGCCGCGCCACCGATGTGGAAGCCCGTGATGCCCGCGCCCAGGAGCACCGGCACGTGCTTGAGCTGGAGGCCGCCGCCGACCAGGATGCGCGGTTCGTAGCCGGGGTCGTCCGAGCGGCCGGCCTCGGCGAGGAGGGTGGCGATGCCGTCGTCGACGCCGGAGGCGGAGCCGGCGGTCAGGTAGGTGTCGAGGCCGGGGAAGTCGACGAGCTGCTTGCGCAGTGCGTCCCGGTCCGCGGCGCGGTCGATCGCGCGGTGGAAGGTCCAGCGGGCGCGCGGCCCGACCGCCTCGGCGAGGGCGGCGACGGCGGTGAGGTCGGCGCGGCCGTCGTCGGTCAGGAAGCCGAGGACGAACTCGTCCGCGCCCTCCGCGGCCAGCGCCCGGGCGGACTCGCACAGGGCGGAGAGCTCGGCGGCGGTCCCGGCGGAGAAGCCGTCGGTGGCGCGCAGCATGACGCGCACGGGGAGGGAGACGGCCGCCCGGACGGCGGCGAAGGTCGCGACGGCGGGGGTGAGGCCGTCCGCGGCCATGTCGGTGACCAGTTCGAGGCGGTCCGCCCCTCCGGCCTGGGCCGCCACCGCGTCCTCGGGGGTGAGCGCGATGACCTCAAGAATTGGTCTAGACATGTAGCACAGACTGCCATACCGGCACCCGGCGTCAAAAGCCGTGCTCCACAATTGGCCTATGGCAGACACGCCCGAGCACCCGTCCGGCCCCGCACTGCGCGCCCGCTGGCGGGAAACCGTCGTACGGGCCCGCGGCGGGGCCCCCGCACCGGACCCCGGCCCGTACGCGGAGGAGCTGCTGCGCCGCTGGTCGGAGCCGCAGCGCAGGTACCACACGGTCGATCACCTCGCGGCGGTCCTCGCCCGGATCGACGAGCTGGCGGAGCACGCGGACGACGTGGACGCGGTCCGCTTCGCGGCCTGGTTCCACGACGCCGTCTACCGCCCGGACCGCTCGGAGAACGAGGAGCGCAGCGCGCACCTCGCGGAGCGCGCCCTCCCCGAACTGGGTCTCGACGCGGACCGGACGGCGGAGGCCGCCCGGCTCGTACGGCTGACGGTGTCGCACGACCCGGCGCCCGGCGACCACAACGGCGAGGTGCTGTGCGACGCGGACCTGGCGGTGCTGGCGGGCGCGCCGCAGGAGTACGCGGCGTATGCGGCGGCGGTCCGCGAGGAGTACGGCTTCGTGCCGGACGCGGCCTTCCGCGAGGGCCGGGCGGCGGTGCTGCGGCAGCTGCTGGGGCTGCCGCGCCTGTTCCGCACGCCGCTGGGCCACGACCGCTGGGAGCCGACGGCGCGCCGCAACCTCGCCACGGAGCTGGAGCTGCTGACGGCCTGAGGGCACGGAAGATCCACCGGACGGGCTAGAGGAGCCCGCCCGGGGGCCGCTCGTGCTTGGGCCTGCGCAGCCCCGACCCCACCAGCAGCCGCACCAGCTCCTTGCTGCCCACCTCCCGCGCACCCATCTGCACGGCCTTCCCGTACGACGTCGAGGGGATGTCGTAGTGATCCCGGTCGAACGCCCGCGGGGGCGCGCCGAGCCGCTCCGCGAAGTCGTGCAGCTCGGCGTACGACACGTCGCTGACCAGGTGCGACCACATCCGGCCGTGACCGGGCCAGGTCGGCGGGTCGATGTAGAGGGTCACCGCAGCGCCGTCCCCAGCGACCCCACCCGCGCCACCAGCACCGCCTGCTTGGCGCAGGCCCAGTGCGGGTCGGGGCCGAGCTCGGGCTCGACCTCCAGCGCGTGGGGATCGCCGGAATCCGTGCAGACCGGGCACAGCGGCCACCGGCCGTGCCGCTCCAGCAGCGCGTCCTGGACGTCCTGGGCGATCAGCCCGACGACGTACGAGACGCCCTCCGGCCACTGCTCGACCCACCACCGGCGATGGGCGACCGCGTCCTCGACGAGGGAGACGACGTCGGCCTCCGCCACATCGCCGGCCACGAGGTCGGCGAGGACGAGGGCGCGCGCCGCGTGCAGTGCCTGTTCGAGCTCCATATGGTCCATTGTCCGGGACGCGGAGGGTTGACGGTTCACCGGTCCGAAAATACCTTTCATGAGGTGAGCAGCAAACTGAAAGAAACTTTCACGACCGCCGACCGGGCACCCGCCGCCACGCCCCCGGCCCCCGGTGCCCTCGCCGCCAAGGTCCGCACGCTGGTGCCCTCGATGACCCGCTCCATGCAGCGCGTCGCCGAGGCCGTGGCGGGCGATCCGGCGGGCTCCGCCGCGCTCACGGTCACCGGCCTCGCGGAGCGCACCGGCACCAGCGAGGCCACCGTCGTCCGCACCGCCCGCATCCTCGGCTATCCCGGCTACCGCGACCTGCGCCTGGCCCTGGCCGCGCTCGCCGCCGAGCAGGCGGCGGGCCGGGCCCCGGCCGTCACCGCCGACATCGCGGTGGACGACCCCCTCTCCGGAGTGGTCGCCAAGCTCGCCCACGAGGAGGCCCAGTGCCTGGCGGACACGGCCGCCTCGCTGGACACCGCGCAGCTGGAGGCCGCCGTCGGCGCGCTGTCGGCCGCCCGGCGCGTCGACGTCTACGGCATCGGCGCCTCCAACCTCGTCGGCCAGGACCTGGTGCAGAAGCTCCTGCGCATCGGCATGATCGCGCACGCGCCCGCCGACCCCCACCTGGCCGTCACCAACGCGGTGCAGCTGCGCGCCGGCGACGTCGCCATCGCCATCACCCACTCGGGCCGCACCACCGACGTCATCGAGCCGCTGCGGGTCGCCTTCGAGCACGGCGCGACGACGGTCGCGATCACCGGCCGCCCGGACGGGGAGATCGCGCAGTACGCCGACCACGTGCTCACCACCTCCACCGCGCGGGAGAGCGAGCTGCGCCCGGCCGCCATGTCGAGCCGCACCAGTCAACTGCTCGTGGTGGACTGCCTGTTCATCGGCGTCGCCCAGCGGACGTACGACAGGGCCGCGCCCGCCCTGTCCGCCTCCTACGAAGCCCTCGCCCACCGGCACGACCCGCGCCGCTGACCCCACCCGGCCCCGTCACGGAAAGGCGCCGCACCATGGACTCGCCCGCCCACGCGGCACTGCGCGCCGAGCTCGCCGCCCTCACCACCGAGGCCTTCCGCCCCGAGCTCGCGGACATCGACCGGCTGCCCACCCTCGACATCGCCAGGATCATGAACGGTGAGGACGCCGGCGTCCCCACAGCCGTCGCCGCCCGGCTGCCCGAGATCGCCGCCGCCATCGACGCGACCGCCGCCCGGATGGCCCGCGGCGGGCGGCTCGTCTACGCGGGCGCGGGCACCGCAGGACGCCTCGGCGTGCTGGACGCCAGCGAGTGCCCGCCGACCTTCAACACCGACCCCTCGCAGGTCATAGGCGTGATCGCGGGCGGCGCCACGGCGCTCGTCACCGCCGTCGAAGGCGCCGAGGACAGCCGGGAGCTGGCCGCGGACGACCTGGCCGCGCTCGGCATCGGCCCGGCCGACACCGTCGTCGGCGTCTCCGCCTCCGGCCGCACCCCCTACGCGGTCGGGGCAGTCGAGCACGCCCGCGCCGCCGGGGCGCTGACCATCGGGCTGTCCTGCAACGCCGGTTCGCCCCTCGGCCTGGCCGCCGACCACGCCGTCGAGGTCGTCGTCGGCCCCGAACTCCTCACCGGCTCCACCCGGTTGAAGGCCGGCACCGCGCAGAAGCTCGTCCTCAACATGCTCTCGACGATCACCATGATCCGGCTCGGCAAGACGTACGGGAACCTGATGGTCGACGTGCGGGCCACCAACGAGAAGCTGCGCGCCCGCTCCCGGCAGATCGTCGCCCTGGCCACCGGCGCCTCCGAGCAGGAGACGGAGGCCGCGCTGGCACAGACCGGCGGCGAGGTGAAGAACGCCATCCTCGTCATCCTCGGCGGCGTCGACGGCCCCACGGCGGCCCGCCTGCTGGAGGAGTCGGCCGGACACCTCCGTACGGCCCTGCGCACCGCCGCGGGGGACTGACCGAAGCAAGGCACTCGAACCCATGGCACCGGACGACAGATACAGCGCCACCGCCGCCGCACTGCTCCCCCTCCTCGGCGGCGCCCGCAACATCGCCTCCGTCGAGAACTGCATGACCCGCCTGCGCCTGGAGCTCCACGACCGCTCCCTCGTGCGGGACGAGGCGCTGCGCGCACTGCCCGCCGTGCTGGGCGTGGTCGAGGACGGCACGTCGTACCAGGTGGTGCTCGGGCCGGGCGCCGTCGCCCGGGTGGCCCCGGAGCTGGCGCGGCTGAGCGCGGCCGCACCGGTCACCGCCGAGGCCCTCGCCGAGCGGGGCGCGGCGCTGCGGGCCGAGCGCAAGGAGCGCAACGCCACCCCGGGCAAGCTCTTCCTGCACCGGATCGCCGCCGTCTTCGTCCCACTGATCCCCGCCCTGATCGGCTGCGGCATCGTGGCAGGGCTGGCCGGGCTGCTCGCCAACCTCCACTGGCTGCCCGCACTGGCCCCCGCGCTGACCGCGTGCGCCTCGGGCTTCATGTCGCTGATCGCCGTCTTCGTCGGCTACAACACCGCCAAGGAGTTCGGCGGCACCCCCGTCCTGGGCGGGGCCGTCGCGGCGATCACGGTGTACGGGGGCGTCGGCCGGGTCAGCGCCTTCGGGGAGCAACTGACGCCCGGCCAGGGCGGGGTGCTCGGCGCGCTGGCCGCCGCGCTGCTGGCGACCCGGGTCGAGCGCTGGTGCCGCAAGCGGGTGCCACAGGCCCTGGACGTCCTCGTCACCCCGACGCTCACCGTGCTGGCGACGGGCCTGGTCACGCTGTACGGGCTGATGTACGCCGCCGGAAAGGCGGCCACCGCCATCGGCCACTGCGCCGACTGGCTGCTGGCCAACGGCGGCGCGGGCGCGGGCTTCGTCCTGGGCGGGCTGTTCCTGCCGCTGGTGATGCTGGGCCTGCACCAGGCGCTGATCCCCGTCCACACGACGCTGATCCAGCAGGAGGGTTACACGGTCCTGCTGCCGCTCCTGGCGATGGCGGGCGCGGGCCAGGTGGGGTCGGCCCTCGCGGTCTACGTCCGGCTGTCGCACAACGGCTCGGTGCGCAGCACGATCCGCTCCGCGCTCCCGGCCGGCTTCCTGGGCATCGGCGAACCCCTGATCTACGGCGTATCGCTGCCGCTGGGGCGGCCGTTCGTCACGGCGTGCGTGGGCGGCGCGTTCGGCGGCGGCTTCGTGGGCCTGCTCGGCCAGCTGGGAGACAGGGTCGGCGCCACGGCCATCGGCCCGTCGGGCTGGGCCCTCTTCCCCCTGCTGAACGGCGACCACGGCATCGGACGGGCGGCGGCGGTCTACGGCCTCGGCCTCCTGGTGGGCTACGCGGCGGGCTTCGCCGCGACGTACGCCTTCGGCTTCGGGAAGGAGTCGCTGGCGGCGCTGAACGCGCCGAGGGCGACACCCCCTTCGCAGGGAGTGCCGCCCTCGGCGTACAGCGTTCAGGACAAGTGACCCGTCAGGGTCAGAAGTCCATGTCACCGCCCGGCATGCCGCCCGGAGCGGCCGCAGCGGCCTTCTCCGGCTTGTCGGCGATGACGGCCTCGGTGGTGAGGAACAGCGCCGCGATGGAGGCGGCGTTCTGCAGCGCGGAGCGCGTGACCTTCGCCGGGTCGATGATGCCCTCGGCGATCATGTCCACGTACTCGCCCGTCGCGGCGTTGAGGCCGTGACCGACGGTCAGGTTGCGGACCTTCTCCACGACGACGCCGCCCTCGAGACCACCGTTGACGGCGATCTGCTTCAGCGGGGCCTCCAGGGCCAGGCGCACGGCGTTGGCACCGGTGGCCTCGTCGCCCTCGAGCTCGAGCTTCTCGAAGACCGAGGAAGCCTGGAGCAGGGCCACGCCACCACCGGCGACGATGCCCTCCTCGACGGCCGCCTTCGCGTTGCGAACGGCGTCCTCGATGCGGTGCTTGCGCTCCTTGAGCTCGACCTCGGTCGCGGCACCGGCCTTGATGACGGCCACGCCGCCGGCCAGCTTCGCGAGGCGCTCCTGGAGCTTCTCGCGGTCGTAGTCCGAGTCGCTGTTCTCGATCTCGGCGCGGATCTGGTTGACGCGGCCCTGGACCTGGTCGCTGTCACCGGCACCGTCGACGATGGTCGTCTCGTCCTTGGTGATGACGACCTTGCGGGCGCGGCCGAGCAGGTCGAGACCGGCGTTCTCCAGCTTGAGGCCGACCTCCTCGGAGATGACCGTGCCACCGGTGAGGATGGCGATGTCGCCGAGCATGGCCTTGCGGCGGTCGCCGAAGCCCGGGGCCTTGACGGCGACGGACTTGAAGGTGCCACGGATCTTGTTGACGACCAGGGTCGACAGGGCCTCGCCCTCGACGTCCTCGGCGATGATCAGCAGCGGCTTGCCGGACTGCATGACCTTCTCGAGGAGCGGCAGCAGGTCCTTGACCGAGCCGATCTTCGAGTTGACGATCAGGATGTACGGGTCGTCCAGGGACGCCTCCATACGCTCCATGTCGGTGGCGAAGTACGCCGAGATGTAGCCCTTGTCGAAGCGCATACCCTCGGTGAGCTCCAGCTCCAGACCGAAGGTCTGGGACTCCTCGACGGTGATGACGCCTTCCTTGCCGACCTTGTCCATCGCCTCGGCGATGAGCTCGCCGATCTGGGTGTCGGCGGCGGAGATGGAGGCGGTGGAGGCGATCTGCTCCTTGGTCTCCACGTCCTTGGCCTGCTCGAGCAGGGCACCGGAGACGGCCTCGACGGCCTTCTCGATACCGCGCTTGAGGGCCATCGGGTTGGCGCCGGCGGCGACGTTGCGCAGGCCCTCGCGGACCAGCGCCTGGGCCAGGACGGTCGCGGTCGTCGTGCCGTCACCGGCGACGTCGTCCGTCTTCTTCGCGACCTCCTTGACCAGCTCGGCGCCGATCTTCTCGTACGGGTCCTCGAGCTCGATCTCCTTGGCGATGGAAACACCATCGTTGGTGATCGTGGGGGCGCCCCACTTCTTCTCGAGGACGACGTTGCGGCCCTTGGGGCCGAGGGTGACCTTGACGGCGTCGGCGAGCTGGTTCATCCCGCGCTCGAGACCGCGCCGTGCCTCCTCGTCGAACGCGATGATCTTGGCCATGTGAAGTGGTCCTCCCAGGACGGGGTGGATTTCTCCGGACCGCGCTGGCGCCCGCGACGGACGGCTCACCGGCCTGATGGTTCCTTGCCCCACCCGGCCGACGGACCTCACCGACGGTCCAAAACTGTCACTCTCACTCGGAGAGTGCTAACGCCAATGATTAGCACTCGACCCCCGAGAGTGCAAGCGCCTCTGCAGAAGGTGCACTCCTACGACGAGCCGGGACGGGCATGCCCGGGTACACACGGAACGCGTACGCGCGTACGCGCGCGAGGGCACACGAAGGGCCCGTACCCCGGTGCGCGGGTACGGGCCCCTCGGCGAGCTGAGTGAGCCGGTGGTCGATGCGCCGAGATCAGACGGCGAGCTTGACCATGTCCGCCTGCGGCCCCTTCTGGCCCTGCGAGATCTCGAACTCCACTCGCTGACCCTCCTCGAGGGTGCGGTAGCCGTCCATCTGGATCGCGCTGTAGTGGACGAATACATCCGCACCACCGTCGACCGCGATGAAGCCGTACCCCTTCTCCGCGTTGAACCACTTGACGGTGCCCTGAGCCATGCCTAACTCCCCTATTACTGGCCCTTGCGCAGGACCGCACTTCGCGGACCCGGGTCAGACCTCACCCCCGGAACACTCCCCCGCCAGCGGCAGGGGGAACCCCGGTGGTGTGCGCCGGAACGCGTCGACCGCGGCTGAATGTATCTGCACGGATGCCGTCTGCAACAGGTCACTCGGACGAGAATTCCTGGCGCGGCCGATTGCCGAAATGCGGCGAACTCCGGGGGATCCAGGGCAAGTCGGGCCGGGCATAGCACAAGCAACCCGACAATTCGCGCACACAGTTCGCGCACAACTTGACGGGTTCTCATATGCGTTCGGCACTGACGCCGGAGGGGGATCGCCCCAACTGTATCGCGCTCAACAGACGGAATCGCCCCGTCCACTTCATGGCCGGGGCGATTCCAAGGGTCTTTCGCAGGAAGCTTTCGTAAAGCTCAGCCCCCGGCGACGGCGGGGATGATCGACACCCCGGCGCCGTCGGGCGTGGGCGTCTGGAGCCCCTGCTCGAACCGCACATCGTCGTCATTGACGTACACGTTCACGAACCGCCGCAGCTTCCCCGCGTCGTCGAGTACGCGGGCGGCGATGCCGGGGTGGTTCTTCTCCAGATCGCCGATCACCTCGGCGAGAGTCGCCCCCTCGGCGGAGACTTCGGCGACACCGCCGGTGTAGGTGCGAAGGATGGTGGGAATGCGAACGCTGATGCTCATGGGTTTACACCTTCGGTGAGTAGGAAAGTGATCGTGGGCGCACACCGGCCCGCAGCCGTCAGCCGGCTACAGCCCCGCGGCGCGGAACGCCTCCAGCGACGGCCGGATGACCGCCGACGGCCCCGCCGTCACGGCGTCGAGCGTCTTCAGCCCGTCCCCCGTGTTGAGCACCACCGTCGTCAGCGAAGGATCGAGCACTCCCTGCTCGAGAAGCTTGCGGGTGACGCCCACCGTCACCCCGCCCGCGGTCTCCGCGAAGATCCCCTCCGTCCGGGCCAGCAGCCGGATCGCGTCGACGATCTCCGCGTCGTCCACGTCCTCCACGGCGCCGCCCGTCCGCCGGGCGATGTCGAGCACGTACGGCCCGTCCGCGGGGTTGCCGATCGCGAGGGACTTCGCGATCGTGTCCGGCTTCACCGGCCGTACGACGTCGTGGCCGTCCTTGAACGCGCGGGAGACCGGGGAGCACCCCTCCGCCTGCGCGCCGAAGATCCTGTACGGCCGGTCCTCGACCAGGCCCAGCGCGATCAGCTCCTTCAGCCCCTTGTCGATCTTCGTGAGCTGGGAGCCGGAGGCGATGGGGATCACGAGCTGGTCCGGCAGGCGCCAGCCCAACTGCTCGCAGATCTCGTACGCGAGGGTCTTGGAGCCCTCGCCGTAGTACGGGCGCAGGTTGACGTTGACGAAGCCCCAGCCCTCGCCGAGCGGGTCGCCGATCAGCTCGGAGCAGAAGCGGTTCACGTCGTCGTAGGTGCCCTCGATGCCGACGAGGTCGCCGCCGTAGACCGCGGCCATGACGACCTTGCCCGCCTCCAGGTCGTGCGGGATGAAGACGCAGGACTTGAAGCCCGCGCGGGCGGCGGCGGCGCCGACCGCGCCGGCGAGGTTGCCGGTCGAGGAGCAGGAGAGCGTGGTGAACCCGAAGGCACGCGCGGCCTCGACCGCGATGGCGACGACGCGGTCCTTGAAGGAGTGCGTGGGGTTGCCGGAGTCGTCCTTGACGTACAGCCCGCCGGTGACGCCCAGTTCGCGGGCGAGGTTGTCGGCCTTGACGAGCTTGGTGAAGCCGGGGTTGAGGCCGGGCTTGTCCGCGACGTCGGCGGGGACGGGCAGCAGCGGGGCGTAGCGCCAGATGTTGTCCGGACCGGCCTCGATGCGGCGGCGCAGGGCCTCGGGGTCGCCGGTGGGGAGGTCGTACGCGACTTCGAGCGGGCCGAAACAGGCGGCGCAGGCGAAGATGGGACCGAGGTCGAACCGCTCCCCGCACTCCCGGCACGAGAGGGCGGCGGCGGGACCGAGAGCGACAGAAGTGGTTGAGCTTTCGACAGACTGCACAGCCATGGAGGCGAGGCCCTTTCTCCTCATCTTCCCCGTGGCGGACGTCGCCACGAGACGGAATTGGCACCTTCCCCGCCGGGAGCCTCGCTGCTGTGAGCAAGACCGGCTGGAGGGTTGCCGGGGCTTCAACGGGCCGTGTCCCTCTGCCCCTCTGGATGAGCGGTATGGCACTGGGCTCGGCCCAGGCGTTTGTGATCGCGGCGACCCCGACATACGTCGGCGTTCCGCGTTGTTCAGACTGTAACCGAAGGCACGGGCGCCCGAGACAGTCGTCCGTACCGCGAGATACGTCACAGGGCAACGTCACAGCAAGAGGAGTCGTTCACGTGCTGGAAGAGGTGGAGCGCTGGCTGGACCGGCGGTCCTGGTCCGTCGGAGACCGTCCGCTCGACCAGCTGCTCGCGGCCAAAAGGGACACCGGCACCACGGTCGGCGTGGTGCTGCCCGCGCTGAACGAGGAGGCGACCGTCGGCGACATCGTGACCACGATCCGGCGCGAGCTGATGACGGACGCGGTGCCGCTGGTGGACGAGCTGGTGGTCCTCGACTCCGGCTCCACGGACCGCACGGCCGAGGCCGCCGCCGCGGCGGGCGCGCGCGTGGTGCACCGCGACTCGGTGCTGCCGCGCCTGCCCGCGCTGCCCGGCAAGGGCGAGGTGCTCTGGCGGTCGCTGCTGGCGACGAGCGGGGACGTCGTCTGCTTCGTCGACGCCGACCTGCGCGACTTCTCCGCGGACTTCGTCACGGGCATCGTCGGCCCGCTGCTGACCGACCCCGGCGTGCAGTTCGTGAAGGCGATGTACGACCGCCCGCTGGGCGAGGTCGCCGGGCAGGGCGGCCGGGTGACCGAGCTGGTGGCCCGCCCGCTGCTCAACCTGCACTGGCCGCAGCTGGCGGGCTTCGTCCAGCCGCTTGGCGGCGAGTACGCGGCCCGCCGCTCGCTCCTGGAGCGCCTGCCGTTCCCCGTGGGCTACGGGGTGGAACTGGGCCTGCTGGTCGACGCCCTCCACACGGTGGGCCTGGACGCGCTGGCCCAGGTCGACGTGGGCGTACGCGTCCATCGCCACCAGGACGGACGGGCCCTCGGGCGCATGGCGGCGGCGATCTACCGCACGGCGCAGCTGCGCCTGGCGCGGGGACATCTGGTGCGGCCCGTCCTCACCCAGTTCGAACGCACGGAATCGGGCTTCGCGCCGCGGACGTACGCGGTCGACACGGAGGAACGCCCTCCGATGGCGGAGATCCCGGAATACGTCGCGCGCCGCCGCGCGGCGTAGCTCTCTGGGTGCGGCTCGGTTGCCGCCTGCGGCGGGAGCTCCCCCAGCTACCGCTGGGAGGTGCCCCCAGCGGGCGCGTCCTCAATCGCCGGACGGGCTGGATTTCGCGGACCGTAGCAACGGACCCCCGCCCCGGGGACAAACGTTTGAACAGCCGCCCGCCCGGCAAGGCTGGGCACATGCAACCGCACATGCACGCCGCGCGGATCCTCGTCGCCTCCAACCGCGGACCCGTCTCGTACAAGCAGGACGCGGACGGCCGGCTGACCGCCGGGCGGGGCGGTGGCGGGCTCGTCTCGGGGCTGAGCGCCATGGACCGCGACGCGGGTGCCGTATGGGTGTGCACGGCCATGAGCGAGGGCGACCGCGAGGCGGCGCGGCGCGCGGGCCGCAGACTCGACGCCGAGGACACCGGCGGCCACCGGGTACGCATGCTGGACATCGACCCGGACACCTTCGCCGCCGCCTACAACGGCATCGCCAATTCCGTGCTGTGGTTCGTCCATCACCTGCTCTACGAGACGCCCCTGGCCCCCGTCTTCGACGCGGACTTCCGGCGGCAGTGGGCGGCGTACGAGGCGTACAACACGGCCTTCGCCGACGCCCTCGCCGAGGAGGCCGCGCAGGGCGCCGCCGTGCTCGTGCAGGACTACCACCTGACCCTGGTGCCCGCCCTGCTCCGGGAGCGGCGCCCGGACCTGCGGATCGGCCACTTCTCGCACACTCCCTGGGCCCCGCCGGACTACTACCGGCTGCTCCCGGACGACGTCGCGGAGCAGGTGCTGCGCGGCATCCTGGGCGGCGACCGCGCGGCCTTCCTGACCGAGCGCTGGGCGGAGGCGTTCGCCGACTGTTGCGCGCGGGTGCTGGGGGCGGAGATCGTCCGGGGGACGGGCGGGACGGCCGTGCTCTTCGAGGGCCGGACGACCCGGCTCGGCGTGCACGGGCTCGGCGTCGACGCGGACTTCCTGCGGGAGCGCGCGCACCGGCCCGACGTCGAGGAGCGGATGGCCGCGCTCCGGGAACAGATCGGCCCGGACCGCAAGGCGATCGTGCGCGTCGACCGCACCGAGCTGTCCAAGAACATCGTGCGCGGCCTGCACGCCTACCGCCGACTACTGGAGGACCACCCGGAGTGGCGGGGCGAGGTCGTCCACGTCGCCTTCGCGTACCCCTCGCGGCAGGACCTGCGGGTCTACCGCGACTACACGGCGGAGGTAGAGCGGGTCGCGCGGGAGATCAACTCCACGTTCGGCACGGTCGATTGGGAACCGGTCGCCCTGCACGTCAAGGACGACTTCGCCCGCTCCCTGGCCGCCTACCGCCTCGCCGACGTCGCCCTCGTCAACCCCATCCGCGACGGCATGAACCTGGTTGCCAAGGAGGTCCCCGTCGTCTCCGACCACGGCTGCGCCCTGGTCCTCTCCCGCGAGGCGGGCGCGGTGGCCGAACTGGGCGA
The DNA here is from genome assembly GCF_039521185.1 of Streptomyces blastmyceticus. Taxonomy (NCBI): domain Bacteria; kingdom Bacillati; phylum Actinomycetota; class Actinomycetes; order Kitasatosporales; family Streptomycetaceae; genus Streptomyces; species Streptomyces blastmyceticus. The sequence continues at coordinate 182,752 of NZ_BAAABW010000002.1, forward strand.
CGACGCGCTGGTCGTCAACCCGTACGACGTGGAGGCCACGGCCCGCGCCCTGCACTCCGCTCTCCTGATGGACCCGGACGAACGGGGCGCACGCTCGAAGCGCCTGTCCGTGGCGGCAACTGCGCTCCCTCCGGCACGCTGGTTCCTGGATCAACTGGACGCTTTGTAGGCAGGAAACAACCCCCGGAGCGCACGCCGGGCAAACAACCGGGCAGCCTTCGGCAAAGTGCTTCGGGCCGCCGCCTGTACCGACCCGCCCCCGGGTAACCATTGCGGCATGCCAATCGCCCCACCCCGCCGAGCCGCCGTCGCCGCGGCCTGCGCAGCAGTCACCCTGCTGGCCCTGACAACGGGCTGCTCCTCCGACTCCGGAAGCAAGAGCTCCGACGCCAAGAACGCCAAGTCCGGCGCCTCACCCTCCACTTCGTCCTCAGGGTCCACGTCGCCCTCCACGGGAGGGGACGCCATACCCGCGGGCCCGGGCCCCCAGCCCGCGTACACCGTGCAGAAGCAGCCGGACCCCGGCACCTGTCACTACCGCTACACCACGGACAAGCAGCCCCTGCCCGACCCCAAGTGCACCCCGGGGGCGACCAATCCGAAGGTCACCCAGGCGACGCTGAAGACCACGATCTGCAGCAGCGGCTACACCAAGGGCATCCGGCCGCCCGTGAGCATCACCGGCCGCGAGAAGACCGCCAACGCGGCGTCGTACGGCTACAAGGGCTCCTTGCGGGACTACGAGTACGACCACTTGATCAGCCTCCAGCTCGGCGGCGACCCCAACGACCCGCGCAATCTGTGGGTCGAGCCGCCCTCCCCCGGTCACAAGCCGGACGCCGGGCCCAACAACCCCAAGGACGTGGTCGAGACCAAGCTCAAGACCGCGATCTGCTCGGGCAAGACGGACCTCGTCAAGGCGCAGCAGGCCATCGCCCACGACTGGACGACGGCGCTGAAGAGCCTCGGCCTGCCGGAGAAGGCGGCCGGCGGCGAGCCGACGGCCGTCAAGGACCCTGACGACGGCTGAGGTCAGCCGGTGGTGAGGCGGTCCGCGAGGGCCGTCAGCAGCTCCACGACGCCGGCCGGGCCGTCGACCACGAGATCGGCCCGTTCGGCGAGTTCGGTGACCTCCGTGCTCCCGCTGCACACGAGGAGCCCGGCCGTCCCTTCGGCGCGCAGCTTCTCCACGGCGGCGAAGGCGGCGAGATCGCCGAGGTCGTCACCGGCGTAGAGGACGGAGCGGGCGCCCGTCTCGCGTACGTACTCGGCGAGGGCCACGCCCTTGTCGATGCCCGGCGGGCGCAGCTCCAGGACGAACCGGCCCGGTTCGACGATCAGGCCGTGGCGCTCGGCGAGCGCCGCCAGCGGGCCGCGCAGGGCGTCGTACGCGGCCTGGGGGTCGGCGGCGCGCCGGGTGTGCACGGCGATGGCGCGGCCCTTGTCCTCGACCCAGGTGCCCCGCCAGGAGCCGGACCGGTCGAGCTCGCCGGGCAGTGCCGCCTGGACGGCCGCGACGCCGGGGTGCGGGGCGGGGGCCTTCACGGTGCCGCTGACGGCGTCCCAGCGCTCGGCGCCGTAGTGCCCGAGGACGACCAGGTGCTCCAGCCCCTCGACCCCGGCGAACCCTCCGTAGCGCACGGCCACGCCCGCCGGGCGCCCGGTGATCACGGCGACGGACCGCACCTTCGGCGCGAGGCGCGCGAGCGCGGGCACGGCGCCGGGGTGGGCGCGGGCCTGTTCCGGGTCCGCGACGATGGGAGCGAGCGTGCCGTCGAAATCGAGCGCGACGACGCTCTTGTCCGGGGCGGCGAGCAGCTCGGCGAGGCCGTGACGCCCGGCGCGAGTACGGGGTTCGGGAAGCGGGTGACTGCCCATGGGGATGACCTTACTGTGCGGCACCCTCGCGCGGGGCCTGCTTGCACAGCGGCGGTTTCACCGGGGCTCCGCCCCGGACGCCCACTACCGCCGCCCCCGCCTCGCGTCGCGCAGCCGGCGCAGCCGGTTCACCGTCACGGGGTCGTACGCCACCGCGGCCGCGTCGTCCAGCAGCGCGTTCAGCAGCTGGTAGTAGCGGGTCGGCGTCAGGCCGAGGTCCTCGCGGATGGCGCGTTCCTTGGCGCCCGCGCTCGCCCACGTCCGCCGTTCGAACGTCAGCACCGCACGGTCCCGCTCGGAGAGCCGCGGCGTCCCGTCGTCCGGATCGGAGCTCATGTGACCGTCCTAGCGCCCCTGGCTCGCGTTCTCCAAGGAGTTCGCCTCGCGCTCGATCTCGCTGAGGACGCTGGTCGCGTCGCCGCCGGTCTTCACCGTGTCGCCGATCTTCTCCTTGATCGCCTTGCTGACCGCCGCCCAGGACGTCTTGTCGGCGGGGTAGAACTCCGCGTTCTCCAGCTGCTCCAGGAACGGCCGCAGTTCCTTGCGGTTGTCGTCGGCGTGCATCTTCGCGGAGGCGGAGGAGGTCACGGGCAGCAGGTCGTACTGGCCGGTGAAGTCCAGCACGTTCTGGGTGGTGTAGACGAAGTCGAGGAAGGTACCGATCTGGTCCCGGTTGCCGTTCTGCTTGAACGCCATCATCCAGTCGGCGACGCCCATGGTCGACTTGGACTTGCCCTTGATGCCGGGCAGCGGAGCGGTGATGTACTTGATGCCCTTGGCCTTGGCCTGCTGCATCAGCGTGGGGTGGCCGTTGAGCATGCCGACGTCGCCCTTGCAGAAGGCGTCGAAGACGTCCTGCCGGTTGGTGCGGGCGGGGTCGCCGGGGCCGGTGAGCTTCTTGCCGACGAGCTCGTCGCGCAGCCAGTCCAGCGCCTTGGCGTTCTCGGTGCGGGCGATGGTGTACCCGCCGTTGGCGTCGGTGTAGCCACCGCCGCCGCTGAGGAACCACATCATCGTCTCGGCCGGTGCCTCCTCCGGGCCGAGGGGCAGGCCGAAGGGTATCTTCACGCCGTTCGCCTGGAGCTTCTTCGCCGCGGCCTGGAGCTCGTCCCAGCTCTCGGGGGCCTTGACGATGCCGGCCTTGTCGAAGAGGTCCTTGTTGCAGAAGAGCAGGCGCGTGCTGGAGACGAACGGCATGCCGTACTGCACGCGGTGCACCTCACCCGCCTTCTCGATCGACGTGATGAACTCGGCCTGGGTGGGGACCGTGAGCAGCTGGTCGACGCTGTAGAGCTTGCCGGCCGCGGCGTAGTCCGCGTACGCGCCGATCTGCGCGAGGTCGGGGGCCTTGCCCGCCGCGACCAGGTCGGCGACCTTCTTGTCGACCTCGGTCCAGCTGTAGACCTCGACGTCGACCTTGATCTTGCTGTGCTTGTCCTCGAAGTCGCGGACGAGGGCGTCCCAGTACTTCTTCGAGCTGTTGGACGGCTTGTCGCCGTAGTCCGCGGCGATCAGCTTCAGTTTCTTCGTGCCCGAACCGGGACCGCCGCTCCCGCAGGCCGTCAGTGTGGGGGCCAATGCCGCAGTGGCGGCACCCGCCGCCGTCATACCCAGGAACCGCCGCCGCTGCACTACTGCTTCCCACCTTCGTGGTTCGTGTTCGTCGCTGGAGACCGTGAGTCTCTCCCGCGCGCCACCTTACGGTCCAGCCGACTCCGGTTGCGCTTCGGTATCGCCTTCCGCTCTTCCCTCCCTCACCGCGGGGCTGCTATCCACGTTCCCGACGCCCACCGCACCTCTCGCAAGGAGCCTCAGCGCATGCAGCAGCCCTCTTCCTCACATTCCGCTTCCCGTACAGCTGCAGAGATCGTCACCCAGCCCGGCTGCTGGCGGCGCGCCGCCGACGCGGCCGCCGGCGCCACGGAACTGCCCCGGCCCGGCGAGCGGGTCGCGGTCACCGGGTGCGGCACGTCGTGGTTCATGGCGCAGGCGTACGCGGCGCTGCGCGAGGCCGCCGGGCAGGGCGAGACGGACGCCTTCGCGTCGTCGGAGTTCCCGCGCTCCCGCGCGTACGACCGGGTCGTGGCCATCACCCGGTCCGGCACCACGACCGAGGTCCTCGACCTGCTGTCGGCCCTGCGCGGCCGTACGCGCACCCTCGCGCTGACCGCCGACCCCGGAACGCCGGTCATGGACGCGGCCGACTCGGTCGCGGTGCTCGACTGGGCCGACGAGGAGTCCGTCGTCCAGACCCGCTTCGCGACCACGGCCCTCGCCTTCCTGCGCGCGGGCCTGGAGTCCCACGGCCCGCTCCCCGCGGGCGTCCGCACGGTCGCCGAGGCGGCGACGGACGCGGAGTCCGCGATCACCGAGCCGCTGCCGCCGACCGCGGTGTCGGCCGGGCAGTGGACATTCCTCGGCACGGGCTGGACGTACGGCCTCGCCCAGGAAGCGGCCCTGAAAATGCGCGAGGCTGCGGGCGCCTGGACCGAGTCCTACCCCGCGATGGAATACCGCCACGGCCCGATCTCGATCACGGCCCCCGGCCGCGTGACATGGATCCTCGGCGACGTCCCCCCGGGCCTCCCGACGGACGTGGAACGCGCGGGCGGCACGCTCATGGCGAGCACCGGCCGCGACCCGATGGCGGACCTGATCCGCACCCAACGCCTCGCGGTAGCGGTGGCGGAGTCAAAAGCCCTCAACCCGGACGAACCGCGAGGCCTGACGCGCAGCGTGATCTTGAACAGCTAGCGCGACTTCCGGCTGCGGCAGCTTTGCCCCAGACCCCCAGCCGCGTGTCCGTTGCCGCCTGCGGCGGGGGCGCCCTGCGGGCGCGTCCTCAAACGCCGGACGGGCTGGAAAATCCAGCCCGTCCGGCGTTTGAGGACAGCGCGCGGAGCGTGCTTCGGGGTCTGGGGCGAAGCCCCAGTTCGGGAAGGGGCGGGGTGGAGAACAAGCCCGCCGCAGGCGAAACGGCGCCGCACCCAGCAACGAACCCGCACCCAAACAACAGTGGACTAGACCTTTCGCACCCCAAAGCGCGACACTACAGACGTGAAACACGTCATCGCCCTGGACGTCGGCGGCACCGCCATCAAAGCCGCACTGATCGGCCCCGAGAACCAACTGCTCCACGAAGCCCGCCGCCCCACCGGCCGCGACCGCGGCCCGGACGCGGTCATCACCGGCATCCTGGACTTCGCAGCGGAGCTGCAGGAAACAGGGCGCAGCCGATACGGCCGCCCGGCCGAAGCCGCGGGCGTGGCCGTTCCCGGCATCGTCGACGACAGGACCGGCACGGCCGTCTACGCCGCGAACCTCGGCTGGCGCGACGTACCCCTCCGCGACCTGCTGCGCGACCGCCTGGGCGGCGGCACCCCCGTGGCCCTGGGCCACGACGTGCGCACCGGCGGCCTCGCGGAGGGCCGCATCGGCGCGGGCAGGGACGCGGACGCCGACCGGTTCCTGTTCGTGGCGCTCGGCACCGGCATCGCGGGGGCGATCGGCGTCGACGGCCGGATCGAGCAGGGCGCGCACGGCTACGCGGGCGAGATCGGGCACATTTCCGTACGTTCCGGCCCGGACGCCCCGAAGTGCGGCTGCGGCGGCCGCGGCTGTCTGGAGACGCTGGCGTCGGCGGCGGCCGTGAGCGCCGCCTGGGCGCGGGCCACAGGCGACCCGGCCGCGGACGCGGCGGGCTGCGCCGAGGCCGTCGCGGCCGGCGACCCGCGTGCCCGCGCGGTGTGGCAGGAGGCGGTCGACGCCCTCGCGGACGGCCTCGTCATCGGGCTCACCCTCCTGGACCCCCATACGCTGATCGTCGGTGGCGGGCTCGCCGAGGCGGGGGAAACGTTGTTCACGCCGCTCCGCACCGCCGTCGCGGAGCGGATCACGTTCCAGAAGCTCCCCCGCATCGTCCCGGCGGCGCTCGGGGACACCGCCGGGTGCCTGGGCGCGGGCCTGCTCGCCTGGGACCTTCTCTCCACCGATTCCACGGAGGTATCCGCCTGATGGTCGAACGAACGGTTCTCGCCGGCGCCCGCGTGGTGCTGCCGACCGGCGTGGTCGAGAACGGGCGGGTGACGGTCGAGGGCCGGCGGATCGCCGACACCTCGGTCGGCACCTCCGTCGGGGCCCCCGACGCCCTCGACCTCACCGGTCACTGGATCGTCCCCGGCTTCGTGGACATCCACGTCCACGGCGGGGGCGGCGCGTCCTTCTCCTCGGGCGACGCCGAGGAGGCGCTCACGGCCATCCGCACGCACCGCGCGCACGGCACGACCACGACGGTCGCCTCCACGGTCACCGGCGACCTGGACGACCTGGCCCGGCAGGCGGCCGTCCTCGCGGAGCTGACCGAGCAGGGCGACCTGGCGGGCATCCACTTCGAGGGCCCGTTCATCTCACCGCACCGCTGCGGCGCGCACCAGCCGGAGCTGCTGCGCGACCCCGACCCCGCCGACGTGCGCAAGCTGATCGACGCGGCGCGCGGCGCGGCCCGCATGATGACCCTCGCCCCCGAGCTCCCCGGCGGCCTGGACTCCGTCCGGCTGCTCGCCGACGCGGGCGTCATCGCGGCGGTCGGCCACACGGACTCCACGTACGAGGCCACGATGGAGGCCGTCGAGGCGGGCGCGACCGTGGCCACCCACCTCTACAACGCGATGCCCGCCCTGCTGCACCGCGCCCCCGGCCCGATCGCGGCCCTGCTGGAGGACGAGCGGGTCACCGTCGAGCTGATCAACGACGGTACGCACCTCCACCCCGCCGCCCTGGAGCTGGCGTTCCGCAGCGCGGGCGCGGACCGCGTCGCGTTCATCACGGACGCGATGGGCGCGGCCGGGATGAACGACGGTATGTACCCGCTCGGCCCGATGCGCGTCGAGGTCAAGGACGGCGTCGCGCGGATCGCGGACGGCCCGACGGCCGGTTCGATCGCGGGCTCCACGCTCACGCTCGACACCGCGTTCAAGCGCGCGGTCACCGTCGACAAGCTGCCGGTCGAGGACGTCGTACGGGCCCTGTCGGCGAACCCGGCCCGCCTGCTGGGCGTCGACGACCGCGTCGGCTCCCTCGACGCGGGCAAGGACGCGGACCTCGTCGTCCTCGACGCGTCGTACGACCTGGTCGGCGTGATGCGCAAGGGCGAATGGGTGGTTAGGCCCGAAGTGCGGTAGTTCTCCGCGTGGTTGAACAGCGGCGGCGTGTCCAGGGGCTGGGCGTGCCGCCGCTGTTTTGGCATGATCGCTCGCGCGGTCTTCACACAGCCGTCATGCCGCCGTAAACGCCGTCCCCCGGTCAACGCCGTCCCCGGTCATGGGAGAGAGCCGCCGATGATCCTCACGGTCACGCTCAACACCGCACTCGATCTGACCTACCGCGTTCCACGTCTGCACCCGCACAGCTCGCACCGCGTCACGGGCGTCACCGAACGCGCGGGCGGCAAGGGCCTCAACGTCGCGCGCGTCCTCGCCGCGCTGGGCCACCGCGCGGTCGTCACCGGCTTCGTCGGGGGCGCGACGGGTGAGGCCGTGCGCCGTCTCCTCGCCGAGAGCGCCCACGCCACCGGGAACCTCACCGACGCCCTCGTCCCCGTGCTCGGCCCCACCCGCCGCACGGTCGCCGTCGTCGACGGCTCCACCGGCGACACCACCCAGCTCAACGAGCCCGGCCCCGACATCGCCCCGGAGGAGTGGGCCGCCTTCACCGACGCCTACGCCCGCCTCCTCCGCGATGCCGCCGCCGTCGCCCTGTGCGGAAGCCTGCCGCCGGGCGTCCCGGTCGGCGCGTACGCCCATCTCGTACGGCAGGCCCGCGCGCTCGGCGTCCCCGTACTCCTCGACACCGGCGGCGAACCCCTGCGCCGGGGCATCGCCGCCCGCCCCGACCTCGTCAAGCCCAACACCGGCGAACTCGCCGCCCTCACCGGCTCAACCGAACCGCTGCGCGCCGCCCTCGACGCCCGCCGCCGGGGCGCCCACGCGGTGGCCGCGTCCCTGGGCGCCGACGGCATGCTCGCCGTCACCCCCACCGGCACCTGGCGCGCCACCCCGCCCTGCCGTCTCACCGGCAACCCCACCGGAGCGGGCGATTCCGCCGTGGCCGCGCTCCTCTCCGGCTGGGTGGAAAACCTCCCCTGGCCGGACCGCATGGCCCGCGCGGTGGCCCTGTCCGCCGCGACCGTACGGGCAGCGGCGGCAGGCGAGTTCGACCGTCCGACCTACGAAAGCCTGCTGCCACAAGTGAAGGTAACGGAGGCGTAGCCGCCATGCCCCTCGTACGCACCGGCGAACTGGTCACCGAGGCGCGCACCGCCGCGCGGGCGGTCGTCGCCTTCAACGTCATCACCGTCGAACACGCCGAGGCGATCGCCACCGGCGCGGAGGCCGCCGGCCTGCCCGCGATCCTCCAAGTCTCGGAGAACGCGGTCAAGTTCCACGAAGGCCGCCTCGCCCCCATCGCCGCCGCCGCGGCTGCGATCGCGAGCGCCTCCCGGGCCCGCCTGGCCCTCCACCTCGACCACGTCGAGAACGACGACCTCCTGCGCCAGGCCCACGCGCACGGTTTCGGCTCGGTGATGTACGACGCGTCGAAGCTCCCGTACGGCGAGAACGTCAAGGCCACGGCTGAAGCGGTCCGTTGGGCCCACGCACGCGACCTGTGGATCGAGGCGGAACTCGGCCGCGTGGGCGGCAAGGCGGGCGACGCCCACACCCCCGGCGTCCGCACGGACCCCACCGAGGCCGCCGCCTACGTGACCGACACCGGCGTCGACGCCCTGGCCGTGGCAGTGGGCAGCACCCACGCGATGAACGAACGCACGGCAACACTCGACCACACCCTGATCTCCCGACTGCGCGACGCCGTCCCCGTCCCCCTGGTCCTCCACGGCTCATCCGGCGTCCCGGACGCCGAACTCCGCCGGGCGGTGGCGGCGGGCATGACCAAAATCAACGTGGGCACGGCGCTGAACGTGGCGTTCACAGGGGCGGTACGAGCGTTCCTGGAAGCACACCCGTCGGCGGTGGACCCGAGAAAGTATCTGACCCCGGCGCGGGGGGCGATGGCGGAGGCGGTGACGCGCTTCCTGGAGGCCGTACAACAACCGGACGGATCCTGACCGAGGGGCGGCTCTACTCGGAGAAGAGCTCTTCGGCCGTGGCCACGATGAACGCCCGGTCCAGCCAGCGCTCCAGGGTGTCCAGGTCCGTGCAGCTGAGGATGCGCTCCCGGACCTCCAGCGAGATGTCGATGTCCCGGCTCCTCAGCGCGCTCACCACCACCAGCCTGCGCCCCTCGATCAGCCCTTCAGCCAGTCCTTCAGCTCGCCCCTCAGCCAGCCCCTTGACCCGCCCCTTCGCCTCGCCTTCAAGGAGCGCCCTCTCGATCATGGTGCCGCGGCCGGGGAAGTAGGTACGGATAGCCATCGAGTTCCTCCAGGTCTCCTGCGCCGGGGGGTGCAGGCCACCGGGCTCGTATCCGACGGCCTGCACCTGGCCCGGTCAGGACAAGTGATGCTGCACCAGCTCCGCACTCAACGCATCCGCACCCGCGAAGTCACCCTCCCGACGGGCGACCGCACGCGCGAGGAGGGTCCGCGAACAGATCAGGCACCCCGAGTGCGGAGGCGGCACCGCCCTCGGAGCCTCCGGCCCGTGCGACGCCAGGAGGTGCCGGAGGATCTCCTCACCGCGCGCCGCCTCCGCGTCCCTGTCCCGCCTGACCCACGCCTCCGTACGAGCCCCGTACAGGCGGATGCACTCGGGGCACGACCGGGGATCTCCCGTGACCACCACGGAAGGCCCGGACACATGCGCCACAGCAGGCCGGCTCACAGCTTGCCCCCCGTGCTCCGCTTGTTCGCCTCGCCCACCTTCCGCCGCAGCTCCGCGTCCCGCTTCTCCGTCTCCGGATTCGGCTTGTCTGCCACTGGATCCCTTTCGTGCCGTTCCTTGCCGACTGCACCGACAGCGTTCCCGCGCGGGGCTAGCGTTGGAAGGGGTGAGCCCGCTACAACGGGCCTGTAAGGCAAGGGAGTTACGCCATGGCCAAGGGTCACGGGCAGCACAAGGTCGGCTGGGACTTCTTCGGCGCCGAACTCAAAATCCGCCGCGAAGCGGCGGGCTTCACGCAGCAGGACCTGGGCACGCGAGTCTTCTGCTCGGGCTCCTACATCGGCCAGTTCGAAACGGGCATCCGCAAGCCGCAGCTGGATGTGGCCGAGCGGATCGATGCGGTGCTGAAGACGGATGGGTTCTTCGCCCGGATGTGCAGGGAGTTGATCGACAGCTCGCCGTACGAGCACTACTTCGCCGAAGCGGCTTACCTTGAAGGGCTGGCCGACACCATACGGGAGTACGCGCCGCTGTTCGTACCCGGCTTGGTCCAGACGGAAGCGTACGCGCGGGCCGTCTTTCTGGCGGGTCAACCTCATCTGACCGACGACGAGATCGACACCCGCGTCGCCGCACGACTGGAGCGGCAGCGCCTGCTCGATGATCCAACAAAGCCCCTGTTGTGGTTGGTCCTTGACGAGAACGTCATCAGGCGCAGGGTCGGCGGCGCCGCCGTGATGAGCGAGCAGCTCACGCGGGTAGCAGCCCTGACACGCAAGCGCCGGATCACCATGCAAGTGCTGTCGATCCACGTCGGCGTTCCGGCTGTCGGCGCCATGCTCAGCCTGATGACCTTCAAGGACGCCCCACCACTGGCGTACAGCGAAGCCGCCCACTCGGGAAACCTGCTGGATGACCCTGCCCGCGTAACCGGGCTCGAACGAGCCTACGATCTCGTCCGAGCCCACGCGCTCCCACCGGACGCGTCCTTGACGCTCATCGAATCGGTAGCTGAGGAATACGCAAATGAACACTGAGTACGCCTGGCGCAAGAGCAGTTACAGCGACGGCGTAGGAGGAAGCTGCCTCGAAATAGCCGACTGCATATCCGACCTGGTCCCGGTAAGAGACTCCAAGACCCCCCACGGCCCCACCCTGCTCTTCCCGGCCCGCGCGTGGGCGGACTTCATCACCGCCCTCGCCACCTGATGGACGCCCCAAAGGAGCGGAATGCGCGCGTGCGCCCTTGACCGGCCCACGGCAGGCGGAGCAACGTTATGCAAGACGGAGCAACCCACTCGCCACAGGAGGCCGGCATGGCACTGCGCTTTGTGGGAATCGACCCCGGGACGGGTGGAGGCAACTGCCCGGCAGTGTGGGTCGATACGGACGTGGAACCGGAGCCTGAACTCGTCCTTCAAGGCTGGCTGGCCGACGAGGCGACCCAGGTGGAGTGCCTCAAGAACAGCCCCAAGCCCTCGACGGAAGCCGTCATCCGCATTCCGGCACGGATGGTGCCACTGATCAGGGAGGCGTGCGATGTCGCAGAGCGTGCCCAGCTTTGAGGAACTGCTCGACTCGGCGCAGCACTCGGCGTTTCACCTGGAAATGCGTGACACCTACAGCGTGGACGAAGAGCGTGATCACGTCGCGGCATGGCGACGGGGCGGAAGGGCGGATGACGCGGACTCCGCCCAGTGGCGCCCCTGGGTCGACCTGGTCCGTCGCACGGTGGGCCGTGGTGTGCTGATGCGCCGGGCACGCGTCGTCTCGGAACCGGTCACGGAGTACATCCGGTACGAACACGCCGGTACGTCGGTGAACATCAGAGCGGGCGAGCAAGTGAGGTGGCTGCCCAGGCACAAGGCGTCCGACATCGCCTTGCCGGGCAACGACTTCTGGTTGATCGACGACCGGATCGTGCGGTTCAACATCTTCACGGGTGACGGAGCCGCCGTGGATCCGCAAGCCAGCGAGGAACCAACGGTGATCAAGCTCTGCGCATCGGCCTTCGAAGAGGTCTGGGCTCGCGCAGTTCCACACGGGGAGTACGAGATCGTCTGAGCACACAGCGTCGGACAGCCGCCTCATGCCCGCACCGAAGACCAGCAGTTTCCAGCAAGCCCGTGAAGCCATTGCCGCCCGCCTGCGCGATCTGCGTCTGGACGCCGAGCTGACCGGGCGCGAGCTGGCCGAACGGTGCGGCTGGAGCGAGTCGAAATCCTCGCGGATCGAGAACGCCAAGACGCCGCCGTCCGCTTCCGACATTCGCAAGTGGTGTTCCGCCTGCGGGGCGGACGATCAGGCATCCGACCTGATCGTTGCGAACCGTACGGCCGACTCCATGTACGTCCAGTGGAAGCGCCTTCACCGGACGGGCATCAGGCGCCACCAGGAGTCGGCTGTCCCGTTGTACGAACAAACGCGTCAGTTCCGCGTCTACTGCTCCAACGTCATCCCCGGCCTCGTGCAGACCGAGGCGTACGCCACGGCGCTCTTGTCCACCATCAGCGACTTCCAGGGCACCCCGAACGATGCCCCGGAGGCCGCAGCAGCGCGTGTCGAGCGCTCGCACGTCATTCGGCAAGGGCGTCATCGCTTCGCTCTGCTGATGGAGGAAGACGTGCTGTATCACCGTTTCGGCGATGCCGAGGTGATGGCGGGCCAGCTCGGCTACCTCCTGGCAGTGATGGCGCTCCCGTCGGTCTCCTTGGGGGTCATTCCTCGTGGCGCTCATCGGCGCATGTGGACGCTGGAGACGTTCATGATCTTCGATGACCATGAGGTGCAGATCGAGCTGCTGACCGCGGAATTCAAGGTTTCCCAGCCGGGTGAGATCACCACCTACGCCAAGGCGTTCTCGCGCCTGTCCGGCATCGCGGTCCACGGGGCAGCAGCACGGGGGCTGATCACCGAGGCGATCGGTTCGCTCGCGTAAACCGCGTGCAAGCTCACGCAAGAGCGTGGATCCGCAACTCCCGTACGCCCTAACGTCTTCGGCATGGGGAGGGCAAATGCCCACTCCAGCCACGAGAAAGCGAGGCAGCCATGGGCAAGAAGGGCGGAGACCACTCCGGCAAGCCGGACACCGCCGGTAGTGACGGGCACCGCGACAAGCCGCCCGGGACGACCAAGCCGTACGAGCCCCCGAAGAAGTGAGGCCGGTGACGTCACAGGAGCAGCTTCTCCAGGAGCTGGAACGCAAGCGCGCCCTCACCCCGGAATGGCGCGGCGCTGTCGCCTCCGTGGACCGCGCCCACTTCATCCCCGACACCTTTGAAGGCCACAACCGGGACGAGAATCCCGACCATTGGCGAAAAGCCGTCTATTCGGACGCGCCACTCGTCACACAGGTCAACGCCGGCAACCCGATCACGGACGGAGAGTTCACTCTCTCCACGTCCTCCTCCTCGATGCCCTCCATCATGCTCGAAATGCTCGACCTGCTCGAAGTCGAAGCCGGGCAGCGGGTCCTGGAAATCGGCACCGGCACCGGCTACAACGCCGCATGGCTCGTCCATCGCCTCGGCGACGTCAATGTGACCACCGTGGAATTCGACGCGGCGATCCTGGCCACAGCCGTGGGCAACCTCAAAAGAGCCGGTTACCACCCCACCACGGTCCTCGGCAACGGCCGGCACGGGCACCCCGAAGGAGCCCCGTACCACCGCATCATCTGTACCTGCACCATGCGCCAAGTGCCGCGATCCTGGCTGGAGCAGTGCCCCGACGGCCGCATCGTCACCCCTTGGGGCAGCAGCTACTTCGCCGCTTCCTTCGTCACGCTCGACGTCAGAGGCGGAAAAGCCCAAGGCCGCCTCTCCGGCAATCCGGCCTTCATGTGGGACCGCACGCAGCGCGCGGGCGCCGGGTACGTCCGGGACTTCTACCGTGGGGAGAAGGGCAGAAAGAGCACGACCGATATCGAGCCCCAGAACGTCATCCAGGATGATCCCGCGTTCTTCATCGCCCTGAGCGTCACCGACGCGTGGCACCGTTGGTGCGAGGCGGACGACGACAGCGGAGAAGCCACGCTGTGGCTCTTCGCGGACGACGGCTCGTCCTGGGCGACGGTCGAGTACGCACCGGGCCAGGACACGTACGAGGTCGAACAGTACGGTCCCCGCGCCCTCTGGGACGAGGTGCGAACCGCGTTTCTCCGCTGGCACGCACTGGGAACCCCGCAACGGTCCCGCTTCGGCCTGACCGTCGACGGCGACGGTCAGCGCGTGTGGCTCGACAATCCGCGCAGCACGGTCAATTGAATGCAAAAACGGCCGGAGAAGGAGCTTCCCCTCTCCGGCCGCTCGTTTACTTAGGCGGGGTGATCCACACCTGGTCGAGGTGCCCGTCGCACTTGTTGCCGGCCTCGCAGGAGATCTTTATATGGTTCGTGCCCTTGTTGAGGTCGACACGGGTCCAGGTCTCCATCCAGTTGCTGGACCACTCGCCTTCCTTCGTATTGCCGAAGTTGCCCAGCTTTATGGCCAGATCGTTGCGCTTGCCGTTGACGGTGACAGCGAGGTCCGCATCCTTGCCGGGGACGCCGTAGTGGAGGTAGAGCCGGTATTCGCCGGTGCTCGGGAGGTCCACCTCCCATTCGACGCCCGCGCCCTGCTGGTCCAGCCCCTTGACGTAAGCACCGTGGGCGGCCTTGGCGCCCGCCACGGCCGTCTCGGTGCCCGCGCCGCCTATGAGGCGCAGACTCGCCGCGTCCCGGTTGAGAAGGCCCGCCGCCGAAGAATTGCTCGGCTCGTCCTTCTTGTCCGGCTCCTTCGACTTCGCGCCGTCCTGCGGCTTCGGCTTGTTGTCGCCGCCGTCCGCGTTGGTCTTGGACGTGTCGTTGCCGCTGTTGGTGATCATCGCCGCGCCGATGCCGCCCGCCACGACCACCACGACGGCTATCGCGGCGATGAGCAGGCCGCGCCGCTTCGGGCGCTGGGGGCCGCCATGGCCGCCGTGACCGCCGGAAGGGGGGCCCGGCTGGCGCGGGGTGCCGCCGGGGAGGGTTTCGGGGGCCGCGTAGTGCGGGGCGGGCTGGTGCGGGGGCTGCTGGCCGCCGTACGTCTGGTTCTGCTGGCCGTACTGCCGCGAGCCGACCGTGCGGACCTGGTGGTAGGACGTGCGGGGGACGCCGGGCTGGTGCGCGGCCGGGCCGCTGTCCGTGTTCCCGTCACCGCCCTCCGAGCGGTACAGGTGCGCGAACGGGTCGTCGCCCTCCGGCGTTCCCGAACCGTTGTTACCGGCCGTCATCCCCTGTCACTCCCAACCTGGTGCCCACCGGCGCTCACGTGCGTGAGCGCCCCGGACCGCCGCTGCCGAGCCGGGGCGGCCCGAGGCATCCACGCGGTCCGGATGGCCATTTTTCACGATCGATTCACGTCGGCGACAGTGCCGCATTCGGCGCAGCCTACCCCGATATCGCGGGCCCACGCCGTGGTACGGACCTCAGCCCGCCCGCCGCCCCGCCTTGGCGCGTGACCGTTTTTCGACGTACATCCGCTGATCCGCGGAGCGGAGCACCTCGTCGGCCGACATTCCGCAGCCCGCCCAGCCGATCCCGAAGCTCGCGCCGACGCGCACGGCCCGGCCGTCGACCCTTATCGGCGGGATGATCGCGTTGCGCAGCCGGACCGCGAGATCCTCGGCGTCCGCCTGGCCGAGGCCGTCGGCGAGGACGACGAATTCGTCGCCGCCGAGCCGGGCCACGGTGTCCCCTTCGCGCACGCCGTCGGTCAGGCGGCGGGCGACCTCGATGAGGACGGCGTCGCCGGTGTGGTGCCCGAAACGGTCGTTGATGGACTTGAAGCCGTCGAGGTCGCAGAAGAGCACGGCCAGGCCCTTGGTCCCGTCGTCCTCGGAATCCTCGTCGGGCGCGACGGTGTGCACATGGCCCGGATAGGGAGCGCCGCCGTGTTCCGCGCCGAATTCGCCGGTGGCGCTGTCGGGGGCGAAATCGGACGCGTAGTCGGCGGCGAAATCGGGGGCGTAATCCGGCCCGAGGTCGGAGCCGAAGCCGTGTCCGTACTGCTTGTACGCCGTGCTCTCGACCTCGTCGAAGCCGTCGAGGGAGCCGTACGGGGCGGCGGCCACCGCCGCGTGCTCCTCGGACCGGGCCGGGGTGCCGCACAGCCGGCTGCTGAGGCGGGCGCGCAGCTCGGCGCTGTTGGGCAGGCCGGTCAGGGAGTCGTGGCTGGCGCGGTGGGCTAGTTGGAGCTCGTGGCGCTTGCGTTCCTCGATGTCCTCGACGTGGGTGAGGAGATAGCGCGGGCCGTCGGCGGCGTCGGCCACCACGGAATTGCGCAGGGACACCCAGACATAGCTGCCGTCGCGGCGGCCGAGGCGCAGTTCGGCGCGGCCGCCCTCGGCGGAGGTGCGCAGGAGGGTGCCTATGTCCTCGGGGTGGACGAGGTCGGAGAAGGAATAGCGGCGCATCTGGGAGGCGGACCGGCCGAGCAGCCGGCACAGGGCGTCGTTGGTGCGGTGCAGCCGCCCGTGCTGGTCGCCGCCCATCTCGGCGATGGCCATCCCGCTGGGCGCGTACTCGAAGGCCTGGCGGAAGCTTTCCTCACTTGCGCGCAGCGCCTGCTGCTCCCGTTCCAAGCGGACGAGTGCCCTTTGCATGTTTGCGCGCAGCCGAGCGTTGCTGATCGCAATCGCGGCCTGGAACGCGTACATCTGCAGGGCCTCCCGGCCCCAGGCCCCCGGGCGGCGTCCGTTGCGCGGTTTGTCGACGGAGATGACGCCGAGGAGCTCGCCCCCGGCGGTGCCCGCGGTGTACATCGGGGCGAAGAGGCGGTCCATGGGGTGCCACTCGTCCGGGAAGCGCGGCGCGGGCCCGGCGGTGTGCCACTGAGGCACGTCGTCGTCGTCGAGCACCCAGCCCTCGGTGTACGGGATGAAGCGCAGCGAGCCCCACTGGTCGGCCATGGCGAGCCGGCGCTCCCAGGACACCCGGGAGCCGACCCGCCCCGCCATCAGGGCTTCGGCGTGGGCGCTGCCCGCGACTGCGGCCACGACGAGATCCCCGTCGGGGCGTACGAGATTGACCGCCGAAAGCTCATAGCCGAGACCGGCGATGATGCCGTCGGCGACGGTCTGCAAGGTGTCCGCGAGGCTACGTGCCGTGTTCAGATCGGCAACCACCTGATGCAATCCCCGCAAGGTCGCAAGGCGGACGTACGGCTCCGACTCGGTCTCCATCTTCGCTCTCCCCCGAGACCTCGACAGCAACTCCAGGCTTCTTGTCGTCCGTTTATCACGGCCACTGAATCACAGCGAGCTGACCACTCGGTACACAGGGTCAACAATTAGCGCCCTCTGTGACTCATGTCACACTGCGTGATGAAGTCCGGCTACTGGCGTTCGAGTGCGCTCTTATGCTTCGTGAACGCAAATCCGAAACCCATACGACACCCATATGGACGCCATCCGGAAGCGAATCGGATGACACTCGAAGCGCATTCGGCCACGCATTGGCGCGATTCGGTCGCGGAGCGCGAGGATCCGCGGGCGGCCGAGGGTTTTGCCCGGGAGGCACCTTTTAGGCGGGCCCTTTCGACCTAGGACCCGGCTGGTCCTGAAGCCCGATGCGGGGAAACGGCGCGGCGGCTAGCGTGCACAGCGTGTTGCAGACGACTACGCCCCACGAGACCGCCATACCCCATGCTGAAGGGGTGAGCGCCGACGAGTTCCGTGCCGCCCTCGCCCGCCTCGCCGCGGGCGTCGTGCTGGTGACCGCCCACGACGCCGAGCACGGTCCGCACGGCGAGGACGTCGGCATGACGGCGACCGCGTTCCTGTCCGTCTCCCTCGATCCGCCGCTGGTGATGGTGAGCGTCCGCAACGACTCCCGCATGGACGACCTCCTGGAACGGCAGCCGCTGTGGGCGGTGTCCGTCCTCTCCGAGAGCCAGCGGCACATCGCGGGCCGCTTCGCGATGAAGGGCCGGATCAGCGACCGGCTGCTGTTCGAGGACATCCCCTACGAGTCCGGGGAGGCGACGGGCGCTCCGCTGGTACGGGGCGCGCTGGCCGTCCTGGAGTGCCGGACCGAGCAGCGGGTCGTGGCGGGGGACCACACGCTGGTGATCGGCCGGGTGCTGACGGCGGGGGCGCCGAGCACGGAGGGCGGGCCGCTGACGTACTTCCAGGGGCGCTACCGGCGACTGGCCTGAGGTCTTCGGAAGGGGGCGATGCAGTCCCGGCAGGCACGTTCAAGGAGGGCGGGCTCAGCCCCAATCCCGCCCCGACCGGCCGCGCTTGGTGTCGCCGCGCTGCTTCTTCTCGCGCAGCCGGCGCTCGTTGATGCCGCGCGGGATCTTCGTGGCCCGCCGCGGCCGGGGCGGGGGCGCGGACGCCTCGGCGAGGAGCGCGGCCAGCCGGACGGCCGCGGTCTCGCGGTTGCGCCACTGGGAGCGGTGCTCCGACGCCCGTACGGTCACCACGCCGCCCACCAGCCGGCCCGCGAGCTTCGCGAGGGCGCGCTCCTTCCACACGGGAGGCAGCTCGTCGGTGGCGGCGAGGTCGAAGCGGAGCTCGACCTGGCTGTCGCTGGTGTTGACGTGCTGGCCACCGGGGCCCGAGGAGCGCGAGAAACGCCACATGAGCTCGGCCTCCGGGAGGGAGACGGAGCCGCGGATGACGTAGGGACCGGACATGTCCCCCATGATCCCGCGCCGGGGCCCGGGCCGTCACCCCGTTTTGCGCCCGGCGGCGGGCAGCGGCGCCACCCCGGGCAATGACCCATCAGGAAATGGCAAAGAAAGTAAAGCTGCCTGGAACCCTGGGTCCCCCGGACGGCGTTATCAAGGGTGACGGTGACCCGCGGTCGGGGTCGCAGCGTTTCCATCAGAAAGGGACATTTCCCATGGCTGTAAGCCTGTCCAAGGGCGGTAACGTCTCCCTCACCAAGGAGGCCCCGGGCCTGACGGCCGTCTCGGTCGGCCTCGGCTGGGACGTCCGCACCACCACCGGCACGGACTTCGACCTCGACGCGAGCGCGATCGCCGTGAACCCCGCGGGCAAGGTCTACTCCGACGCCCACTTCGTCTTCTTCAACAACAAGTCGACGCCGGACCAGTCCATCGTCCACACCGGCGACAACACCACCGGCCAGGGCGACGGCGACGACGAGTCGATCAACGTCAACCTCGCCGCGCTCCCGGCCGACGTGGAGAAGATCGTCTTCCCGGTCTCCATCTACGACGCGGTGACCCGCAGCCAGAACTTCGGCCAGGTCCGCAACGCGTACATCCGCATCGTCAACCAGGCCGGCGGCGCGGAGATCGCCCGCTACGACCTCAGCGAGGACGCGGCGACGGAGACGGCCATGGTCTTCGGCGAGCTCTACCGCAACGGCTCGGACTGGAAGTTCCGCGCCGTGGGCCAGGGTTACGCGTCGGGTCTGGTCGGCATCGCGCAGGACTTCGGCGTCAACGTCTGACGCTGACGCGCCGATAAAAGGCCGATACCAGGTCGCCACAAGTGAGAAGGCCGGCTCCGCGGGAGCCGGCCTCTTGCGCCCCCGCTAGCGCGTCAGCACCACCTTGCCCTCCGCCTCCCGTGATTCCAGGGCCGCATGGGCGGCCGCCGCCCCGCTGAGCGGGAAGCGGGTGATGGGCGGGATGAGGCGGCCCTCGGACGCCTCCGACAGGGCGCGGGCCGCCAACTCGTGCCATCCGCCTGCCGGGAGCGAGTTCGGACCTATGGCCCACGTCGCGGTCAGCTGGCGTTCCACGAGGTCGCGGGTGTGGATCTCGGTGGGCTCTCCGGAGGCCCAGCCGTGGAGGAGGAAGCGGCCGCCGGGGCCGAGCAGTTCCAGGGCCCGGCGTCCGGAGGTGCCGCCCACCCCGTCGAGGACCACGGTCACCTCGCGTCCGCCCAGTGCTTCCCGTACGCGTACGGGCCAGTCGTCTTCCCGGTAGTCGACGGCGACGTCGGCGCCCAGCGCGCGGACGCGCTCCACCTTCGCGGGGCCCCCGGCCGCTCCGACGACGACGGCGCCGGCAGCTCGCGCGGCCTGCACGAACAGGCTGCCCAGACCACCGGCGGCGGACATCACCAGCACGACGTCGCGAGAGGTGAGCCGCGCGACGCCGAGCACTCCCTGGGCCGTGGCACCGGTGGTCAGGACGGCGACGGCGGTGTCGAAATCAAGACGGTCGGGGATCGGGTGCAGGGCGCCGATGTCGGCGATCGCCTGTTCCGCGTAGCCGCCCTCCGCCCCCAGCTTGGCCACGACCCGGCGGCCCAGCCACCCGGTGTCCGCTCCGGGCCCCACCGCGTCGACGACTCCGGCGACCTCCCCGCCGGGGACGATCGGCAGGGCCGGGGGCCGGTGCGGGCCGACGGCGATGCCCCGGCGAAGTCTGGTCTCGATGAAGTGGACACCGCTCGACCGCACGTCGATCCGCACCTGCCCCTCGGCGGGGTCGGGGTCGGGGACCTCCTCGTAGGTCAGGTTCTCGGCAGGGCCGAAGGCGTGCAGTCGCACCGCGTGCATGGCGTCGTCTCCTCGAGCGGGGCGCCGCCCGGGCTGTGCGGCGCCTGACGCCATCATGGAACCTCAACCAAGATTGAGATCAAGAGCGGGCCGGAAAGCGGCCGGGAGAATAGGAGAGGCCGGGCACTTCGGCACACAGGTCACGGACGGCGGCCGGCGCGTAACCGGGCCGCCGGCAGCAGAGTTGGGCAGCTCCGGGGCGGGTACGTAGTACCCAAGGAGGGGATCCCGTGGAGACAGGACACACGCACCATGGACGACGGCGACTCACTCGACCGCATCCTCGCCGCGGCGATCGGCGACCGGGATCGGGAGTACGAGCGCTGCCCGGACTGCCGGCATCCGCTGAAGGTGGTCGTCGTCGCCGAGCACCCCGGCGACACCACCTCACCGGTGATCGTCCGTGGCGTCTGCCCCAGCTGCCCCAGAGGGTTGAGCGCCGTCACCCCCTGACGCCCCTGGCACTCGCCTGCCCGAACTGCCAGAACATGATGCAGCAGATGGGCAACGGCGTGTACAAGTGCTGGAACTGCGGATACACGAGCACCGGCTGACCGCCCCGGCGGCGTACCGGCCCCGCACGCCCCGCCGCGGCCCCCCCGCGCCGCCCGGGGGCCTCCGCGCGCCGCCCGCCGGGGAACCGCCGAGGATGCGGGCCGGGCGGAATGCGGCGATGCTGGGTGCGTCAGCGTTCCGTAAGGAGGACGGCCATGTCCATGCTCGACAAGCTCAAGGGCCTGCTCAAGGGCCATGAGGACACAGCCCGGCAAGGCGTCGAGAAGGCCGGTGACGCCTTCGACGCGAAGACGGGCAACAAGTACCAGAGCCAGACCGACACGGTCCAGCAGAAGCTCAACGAGCAGATCGGCAACCAGCCGCCGACGGACGAGCAGCGGTAGCCCTTACCTTCGTCCGACACCTGAGGCCGTAGCCTCACGCACCTGAGCAGTCCTGCCCCGAACACCGGGCAGGACTGCTCAGGTGCGTTTTCGTGTGCCCGGACGGGCCCGGACCGGCCCGGACGACCTCCCGGCCCGTCCGGTATTTGAGACGCGCCCGCGGGGCGCCGGGGCGCCCCGAAACAAACCCCCGTCCCAGTTCACCGCATAGCGGAATCAAACAACCGCACTTCGGAGAACGGGAGATCAAATCCTTGTTGCGCCCCTGTCAATGACGCCCAATCAATGACACTCTCTCCTCAATTCGCTCCTGCACCACACCTGCACCACACCTGCACCACAGGGCGGTCGTACACCCGGCTGCTCCAACCCCCCTCATAGGAGACAGAGTTGAGAAGCATCACCTCCACCTCCCGTAAGAACACCCTGCGCGCCGCCGCCCTCGTCGCATCGGCGGCCATGGTCGTCGTCGGAGTGCAGAGCGGCTCGGCGACCGCCAAGACCGACCGCGAGAACGGCGCGCAGGCACTCGCGCTCTCCGCGGGGCAGCGGTCGGCCGCGCTCAAGAGCGCGCAGACGGAGGCCGGAAGCACCGCCGCCAGGATCGGCCTCGGTGGCAAGGAGAAGCTGGTCGTCCGCGATGTCATCAAGGACGCGGACGGCACGGTGCACACCCGCTACGAGCGGACGTACGAGGGGCTGCCGGTGCTCGGCGGCGACCTGGTCGTGCACGAGACGAAGAGCGGCTCGCGCAGCGTCGACAAGGCGACCGACGCCGACATATCCGTGCCCACGACGACGCCCTCCCTCGCGCCGTCCGCCGCGAAGAAGAGCGCGCTGAGCGCCTCCGCGGAGGAGAAGAACGCCAAGACCGACAGCCAGGCCCCGCGCAAGGTCGTCTGGGCGGCGAGCGGCAAGCCGGTCCTGGCCTACGAGACCGTGGTGACGGGCGTCCAGAAGGACGGCACGCCGAGCAAGCTGCACGTCATCACGGACGCGTCGACGGGCAAGAAGCTGTTCCAGCGCGAGGCCATCGAGACGGGCACGGGCACCAGCACCTACAGCGGCAACGTCCCGCTGACCACGACGAAGACCGGTTCGGGCTTCCAGCTCGAGGACGGCGCGCGCGGCGGCCACAAGACGTACGACCTCAACCAGGGGACGTCCGGCACCGGTTCGCTGTACACCAACTCCACCGACACCTGGGGCGGCGGCCGCCAGACCGCGGGCGTCGACGCGCACTACGGCGCGGCCGTCACCTGGGACTTCTACAAGAACGTCCTCGGCCGCACGGGCATCAAGAACGACGGCAAGGCCGCCTACTCCCGCGTCCACTACGGCGACAACTACGTCAACGCCTTCTGGGACGACGAGTGCTTCTGCATGACGTACGGCGACGGTGAGAACAACAGCCACCCGCTGACCTCGCTCGACGTGGCCGCCCACGAGATGAGCCACGGTGTCACCTCGGCGACGGCCGGCCTGAACTACAGCGGCGAGTCCGGTGGCCTCAACGAGGCGACCTCGGACATCTTCGGCACCGCCGCCGAGTTCTACGCCAACAACGGCACCGACAAGGGCGACTACCTCATCGGTGAGGCCATCAACATCAACGGCGACGGCACACCGCTGCGCTACATGGACAAGCCGAGCAAGGACGGCGCGTCGAAGGACTACTGGTCGTCGAGCCTCGGCAACATCGACGTCCACTACTCCTCCGGCCCCGCCAACCACTTCTTCTACCTGCTGTCCGAGGGCAGCGGCACGAAGACGATCAACGGCGTGACCTACAACAGCCCCACCTACAACAACTCCAAGCTCGCCGGTATCGGCCGGGACAAGGCCACCAAGATCTGGTACAAGGCGCTGACCACGTACTTCACCTCCACCACCAACTACAAGGCCGCCCGCGCGGGCACCCTGAAGGCCACCGCGGACCTCTACGGCGCCACCAGCGCGGAGTACAAGGCGGTCGCGGCCACCTGGACGGCGATCAACGTCAAGTGACCGGCCCGGAGTGACTCCGGCACCCCTCCCGTGATCCGCCCGGACCGCGCCCCCACCGCCCAGGAAGGCGGGGGCGCGGTCCGGTGCGTACCGGGGGCGGCGGGCCCCCGGCCCGTACGTTTACGCGTACACCTCCCGGCCGTGACACCATCGAAGCGTGATCGACCTCGGCTACTCGCTTTCGCGCCGCTTCCCCGACCCGCCGCAGACGGACTACCGCACCGCGGACGTGCGGGCGCTGCGGCACGACCTCTTCTGCGGTGACGTCTACATCGCCGACGTGAAGTCGGACCGCGAGCTGTCCACAGCCTGGGGATGGGTGCCGGTCCTGGACTTCGCCTGGGCGCTGTGCGACATCCTCGAACAGGTCGACCGGGACCCCCGGGGCAACCGCTCGGCGGTCCCGCAGTACGCCGAGCTGGACTTCACCGAGTCGACCGACCGGATGCTCTTCGCCCGGCGCTTCGGGTGGGTGGAGGTGGAGGCCGACTGGATGCCGGCGGACGAGCCCCCGCTCACCTTCAACCACCGGGCGCTGCGGCGCGAGGCCCGGGACTTCCTGCACGACCTGATCGCCGATCTGTCGGACATGCACGAGGGCCTCGCCGACAACCCGGTGATCTGGGACCTCCAGGCCCGCTTCCCGCGGGTCTGACTCCCCGAGGTCACCCGAACCCGAGCGGCGGCTCCACCCTGACGCCTATCTGCGCGGCGAAGGCCGGGGCGAGATCCAGCAGTTGGGACGGGCTGATGACCGCGCCCGAAAGCTGCTCGATCCCCCGCGCGATGTCCAGCTCGCCGACCTCCCGCAGGTCGACGTCCTTCATCCGGGCGGCGCTGAAGTCGACGCGCCGCAGCGCGCAGTCGCGGAAGACGACGCGCTCCAGGACGGCTCCGCCGAAATCCGCCTCCACGAGGACACAACCCTCGAACGTGACGTCCTTCAGCCCGGCCTTGCGCAGATTCAGGTAGTCGATCTTGCCGCCGCGGACCACCACCCGCTCCAGGGCCGCGCCGTGCAGTTGCGTCCCGCCGAGCCGGGCGTCGCGCACCTCCACGTCGCGCAGACCGGCCCCGGCCAGGTCGGTGCCCACCCCGCGGACCCCGTCCAGGACGCAGTCCACGAACCGCGCCCGGCCCATCCGGGCCTCGTCCAGCACACAGCGGCTCATCGCGCAGTCCAGGAAGTGCGCGCCGCGGGCGCTCTGCCCGGTGAAGTCGGCCTCGGTGAACTCCAGGCCGTCGTAGTCGCCCTCCGGCTCCAGCCCACATCCCTCGTACGGCCGCAGCGGTGGCAGCCGCACCTCTGGGAGTCTGGCCATGGGGGCCGCCTTCCGCGGCCTCGCCCTGCCCTGTGCCCTCTCGTCCATCGCCATGCACCCACGGTGGCACACGGCACTGACAACGCCTCTGACCTGGACTTATGCCCTTATCAACGGCGCCCCGCCGCCGAGGAGGAACACCATGCACGCGATCCGGCTGCACGCCTTCGGTCCCGCAGAGAACCTCACGTACGAGAAGACCGACGACCCCGTGCCGGGCCCCGGCCAGGTCCGGATCGCGGTCGGCGCGGCGGGTGTGCACCTCGTCGACACGACCTTGCGGCGGGGCGAGACGAAGGGCCCGCACAAGCCGCCGGAGCTGCCCGCGATCCTCGGTCACGAGATCGCGGGCACGGTCGAGGCGCTCGGCCCGGGCACCGACCCGGCGTGGCTCGGCCGCCGTGTCGTCGCCCATCTGGGCCAGGTACCGGGGGGCTACGCGCAGCTCACGGTCAGCGACGCCGACAAGCTGCACGACATCCCCGAAGGGCTCGCCGACGACCACGCCGTCACCATGGTCGGCACCGGCCGCACGGCTCTGGGCGTCCTCGCCTTCGCGGAACCGGCCGCCGACGACGTGGTCGTGATCCTGGCCGCCGCGGGTGGTCTCGGCACGCTGCTCGTGCAGCACACGAAGCGCGCGGGCGCCACCGTCGTCGGCCTCGCCGGCGGGTCCGCGAAGGTGGAACGCGTACGGGAGCTGGGCGCCGACATCGCCCTCGACTACACGGATCCGGCGTGGCCGGAAGCCGCCCGTACGGCGCTCGGCGGGCGGGCCGCGACCGTCGTCCTCGACAGTGTGGGCGGCGAGGCCGCGCGTGCCGCGGTCGGCCTGCTGGGGCGCGGGGGCCGGCATCTGGTCTTCGGCTGGACGTCGGAGCCGGCG
This sequence comes from Streptomyces blastmyceticus, assembly GCF_039521185.1. Taxonomy (NCBI): domain Bacteria; kingdom Bacillati; phylum Actinomycetota; class Actinomycetes; order Kitasatosporales; family Streptomycetaceae; genus Streptomyces; species Streptomyces blastmyceticus. Next base: position 208,086 of record NZ_BAAABW010000002.1, read on the forward strand.
GGCGCGGGACCGGTGCCGCCGTTCGCGCCGGAGGAGCTGGCCGCGCGGTCGATCACGTCGACCGGTGTACTCGGGGCGCCGATGATGGAGCGGCTCGGCGGGCCCGCGGGGATGCGCCGTACGCAGGCGGAGTCGTTGGCGCACGCGGCGGCCGGGCGGGTGACTCCGGTCGTCACGCGCTTCCCGCTGGCGGAGGCGGCCGCGGCGCACCGGGCGCTGGAGTCGCGCGGGACGGTCGGCAAGGTCGTGCTGATCCCCTGACGGCCGGACGGCTTGATTCCACCCAAGGGAACCCTCATCGCGGCGACGCGGAGTCGATTCGTCCGGATTTCATGGGCGAAAACAAGCCGCCTCCGACGAGCACGCGCCCCCCATCGGGCCTAGTCTGGATGGCGCGCACAACCGCATACGTATACGCACCGCGCACAACCGCATACGCACCGGATCGGATGCGAGAGCAGGTTCCGATGAGCTCCACGAATACGGGCCCCATACCTCCACTGTCCACCGCTCAGCCCGAGTGCGACCCCCGCCGCTGGTGGGGGCTGGTCGTCATCGCCGTCGCGCAGCTCATGGTCGTCCTCGACGCGACCATCGTGAACATCGCGCTGCCGTCCGCGCAGCGCGCCCTCCACATGTCCGACGGGAACCGGCAGTGGGTGATCACCGCCTACACCCTCGCGTTCGGCGGTCTGCTGCTGCTCGGCGGCAAGATCGCCGACCTGGTCGGGCGCAAGCTCACCTTCATGACCGGGCTCGTCGGCTTCGCCGCCGCGTCCGCGCTCGGCGGTGCCGCGCAGACGTCGGGGCTGCTCTTCATGTCCCGGGCGCTCCAGGGCGCGTTCGGGGCGCTGCTGGCGCCGTCCGCGCTGTCCTTGCTGACCACGACGTTCACTGACGTGCGCGAGCGCAGCAAGGCGTTCGGCATCTACGGCGCGATCGCGGGCGGCGGTTCGGCCATCGGGCTGATCGCCGGCGGTCTGCTGACCGAGTACCTGAACTGGCGCTGGTGCCTGTACGTGAACGTCCCGATCGCGGTCATCGCCTTCCTGGGCGCCGGGGCGTTCCTCCGCGACGACCGCCGCCGTGGCGAGGGCAGGCCGCGGCTGGACATCCCGGGCGTCCTCCTGGGCTGCGGGGGGCTCGTGGCGATCGTCTACGGCTGCAGCGAGGCCGAGCCCCGCGGCTGGAGCGACACGCGCGTGCTCGGGCTGCTGTTCGGGGGCGCGGCGCTGCTGGGGCTGTTCACCTGGTGGCAGACGCGGGCGCCGAGCCCTCTGCTGCCGCTGCGCATACTGCGCAACCGCAACCGCGCGGGCGCGGTCATGACGATGGCGCTCGCGGTCATCGCCATGTTCGGGATGTTCCTGTTCATGACGTACTACCTCCAGGTCGTGTGCGGCTATTCCCCGGTCAAGACGGGGCTGGCCTTCCTGCCGCTGACCGCCGCGATCATCATCGCCTCCACCCAGATCTCCGCGCGGCTGATGACCCATGTGCCGCCGCGGGCGCTGATCGTGCCCGGTGCGCTGTTCGCGGCGTCCGGTCTCTTCCTGCTGACCTTCCTGCCGGTGGAACCCGCGTTCACCTCGCACGTCCTGCCGTCCGAGATCCTGGTGGGCCTGGGGATGGGCCTGATCTTCATGCCGGTGATGGCCACCGCGACGTCGGGCGTGGCACCGCGGGACTCCGGGGTCACGTCCGCCACGGTCAACACCGCTCAGCAGGTGGGGGGTTCCATCGGCACGGCGCTCCTCAACACGATCGCCACCTCCACCAGTGCCACATACGTCGCGGCCCACTTGAGGACCGCCGCAGCCGAGGCGGGCGGGCGCCTGACCCCCGCCGTGCGGGACACCGTCGTGAAGACGGGCGTGGTCCACGGCTTCAACGTCGCCATCGCGTGGGCCTCGGGCATCATGCTCCTCGCCGCCGTGGTCGGCGGCCTGATGGTCACCACGGGCGCACCCAAGCACGCAGCCCCGGCAACTCCCGCCGACCCCGCGCGGGCGGAGGCGGAGGAACGCCATCACATGCGCGCCTACGAACCCGGCGAGCCCACGGGCTGATCCCGCGCGCCAACTCCCGTGTCGCGCACGGAAATCCCATACAGGGCCGCATATCATGCACCTGGCCCTGTAAAGCGATTCCGGTCAGCTCACGACGAGCAGTCCGCGGTCCGTGTTGTTCAGGCGGCGCCCGCCCGATTCGGTGCAGACGACAATGTCCTCGACACGGACCCCGAAGCGGCCCGGGAGATAAATGCCCGGCTCGATCGAGAAACTCATTCCCGGCCGCAACGGCAGGTGCTCGCCCTCGACCAGATAGGGCGGCTCGTGGGTCGTCACGCCGATGCCGTGGCCGGTGCGGTGGATGAAGTATTCGCCGTAGCCGGCGGCCCGGATGACCTTGCGGGCCGCGCGGTCGATCTCCTGGCACGCCACCCCGGGCCGCACGGCCTCGAACGCCACCTGCTGCGCCTCGCGCACGACGTCGTGCACCTTGCGCTCCTCGGCGGTCGGCTCGCCCACGTGGACGGTACGGGTGGTGTCGGAGCCGTAGCCGTCCATGAGGCCGCCGAAGTCCATGACGACCATGTCGCCGTTCTCGATGACCTGGTCGCCCGCGTCGTGGTGCGGGTTAGCGCTGTGCGCCCCGGCGCCGACCACCGTGAAGTCGACCCGGCTGTGGCCGTGTTCGCGCAGCAGCCGGGCCAGGTCCGCCGCCACGTCCTTCTCCCGCCGCCCCGCGAACCGCAGGCTCACGATGTCCTCGTACGCGGCGTCCGCCGCCGCGCCCGCCGCCGCGAGCCGCTCCACCTCGTACGCGTCCTTGACCGCGCGCAGCATCGGCAGCAGCTCCGTGAACGCCCCGAAGGAGACGCCGGGACAGGCCCGCTGGAAGGCCAGCAGGTGCAGCGCCCAGGCGCTGTCCGAGATGCCGTAGCGGCCCCGCGGGTCGAACAGCGGCGCGAGGGCGGCGTACGGATCCTGGCCGTCCGTCCAGCCGGTGATCGTCAACGCGTGGGCGCCCGGTGCCCGTTCGGCGTCCGGCGCCTCCAGGGCCGGGACCAGCAGCTGCGGCCGGCGGCCGGACACCAGCAGCAGCGCGGTGAGCCGCTCCGTGGTGTGCGGGCGGTAGCCCGTCAGCCAGGTGAGGTCGGGGCCCGGCGTGACCAGCAGACCGGCGAGACCGGCCTCGGCGGCCGAGACGGCGGCCCGCTCCATGCGGGCGGCCAGGACCATGGACCCCTCGGGCGCCCCGTAGGGGTCGGGCACGGCGGCATCGCTCATGAAGGCAGCGTAATCCGGACGGAGGCGGTCGGCAGCGCAGCTCTCTACCTCACGGGTGAGAGCCCCTCATCCGCCCGGATGAGAAGCACCCCGACCCAGGACCGATTTCCCCCGGATTTCATTGTGGGCGGGAACCCTGCCCCCCTAGCGTGTTGACGCCCGAACTGAACTCATTCCGTTGTCGTTCTTCCGCCGGGCAGCGCTGGACCACACGTTGAAGGAGCACCATGTTCCGACGGATAGGACGGTTCGCCGTCCACCGCCCCTGGCTGACCATTGCGGGCTGGATCATTGCGGCAGTGGCGCTCGCCATGCTCGCCCCGGGTTTGAAGTCGACAACCGATGAAACGGAATTTCTGCCTTCGCATTACGAGTCCGTTCAGGCCGGGAAACTCCAGGAGAAGGCCTTCCCGCAGACCGAACAGCCCTCCGCGATAGCCGTGTTCCAGCGGAGTGACGGCGGCAAGCTCACCCCGCAGGACCGGGAGGCCGTCGCCCGGATCACCAAGGGCCTGGACGCCAAGCACCACAAGGGCATATCCAAGGTGGTGACCAGCCCCCAGGCCGTCTCCCCCAACGGCGAGATCGCCCTGGCCAATATCATCGCCGTCGACCGCAACCCCCAGGACACCGCCGCCCCCGACGCGGTCAAGGACCTCCGCTCGGATGCGAAGTCCCTGCTCGGCGGGACCCAGTTGAAGATGGGCATCACCGGCCAGGCGGCCACCACGCTGGACACCAAGGAGTCCTCGGGCAACACCGACGCCATGATCATGTCGGCGACGCTCCTGCTGATCGTCGTCCTGCTGCTCGTCATCTTCCGCAGCCCGCTGATCGCCCTGCTGCCCGTACTGATCATCGGCGTCGTCTTCAGCGTCGCCCTCGGCCTCATCGGCATCGTCGCCAACGCCGGCGGACTCAAGGCCGACAACAACATCACTCCCATCCTCATCGTCGTCCTCTTCGGCGTCGGCACCGACTACCTCCTCTTCCTCCTCTTCCGCTACCGCGAGGAACTGCGGGCCGGTGAGCAGCCGAAGAAGGCTCTGGTCAACGCCGTTGCCCGGGTGGGCGAGACGATCGCCTCGGCCGCAGGGGCGGTCATCGTCGCCTTCCTCGCCCTGCTGCTGTCCACCATGGGCATGATGCGCGCGATGGGCCCGTCGCTGGCGATCTCCGTCGCCGTGACCCTGGTCGCCGCGCTCACGCTCGTGCCGGCCGTCTTCTCCCTCCTCGGTACCAAGGCGTTCTGGCCGTCGAAGGCATGGAAGAAGAAGCCGCGCAACCGGATCTCGGACAGCCTCGGCTCGTCCGTCGCCCGCCGCCCGGGTGTCATCGCGGCCGCCTCGGCCGTGGTGCTCGCCGTGCTCGCCATCGGCGCACTCAACTTCAAGGCGGAGTTCGACACCGACAGCCAGCTGCCGCAGAAGCTGGAGTCCGTCCAGGCGATGAAGGACCTCCAGCGGGGCTTCTCCGCCGGTCAGTCCGACCCCGCGATGGTCTACGTCCAGTCCAGGAACGCCGCCCCGCTCGACAAGGGCGCCCTGGACACCTACCGCGCCGCGCTCGCGAAGCTCGACGGGGTCGGCTCCGCCGCGCTCACGGCCACCAGCCCCGACCGGACCGTCGCGCAGTACAGCGTCGTCCTGAAGTACCGCCCCACCGAGGACAAGGCCATCGAGCTGGCCGGCGGCTCGCTCCGCGACGGCGCGCACGCGGCCGCGCCCGCGGGCACCCGGGCCGTCGTCGGCGGCACCTCGGCCGTCCTCTCCGACGTGGAGAAGGCCGTCGACCACGACTACAAGGTCGTCTTCCCGGTCGCCGGCCTCGCCATCATGATCATCCTGGGGCTGCTGCTCCGCAGCCTGGTGGCGCCGGTCTACCTGATGATCTCCGTCGCCCTGGGCTTCGGCGCGACGCTCGGCGCGACCGTCTGGCTCTTCCAGGGCGCGCAGCACAAGAACGGCCTGCTGTTCATGCTGCCGATCATCGTCTATCTCTTCGTCGTCGCCATCGGCACCGACTACAACATCCTCATGGTCGCCCGCCTCCGCGAGGAGGTCCGCCGCGGCGTGCCCGCCCGCGAGGCCATCCACACGGCGGTGTCCCGCTCGGCGCCCACGATCAGCTCCGCGGCGATCATCCTCGCGGGCACCTTCGGCGTCCTGATGCTGGCCGACAACTCCATGCTCCAGCAGATGGGCTTCGCGGTCGCCTTCGGCATCCTGCTGACGGCCTTCATCATGGCCATGCTGCTGGTCCCGACGGTGACCGCGCTGCTCGGCCACAAGGCGTGGTGGCCGGGCCACCAGGACGCACCGCGGGCGGAGCCGCTCGCCGCCGCCCACCCGCTGGACGCCACCGCGCACCGGACGGAGGGCGAGGAGGTACGGCGCTGACCCGTACGCACCCGCAATGACATCGGCCCTCCGTGAGAGATCACGGAGGGCCGATCCACGCGCTGGTGAGCGCTTGCACGAGCCGCCTGTCGGATTCGAACCGACGACCCTCGCTTTACAAGAGCGACGCTCTGGCCAACTGAGCTAAGGCGGCACGACGGACGCGGGACACCGCCCACGAACGCTGCCCCACTCTACACAGCGCCTCCTTCTGCCATCCACAGAGTTGCCACGGGCGGAGGCCGGGCGAGGACGCGGGAAGGTTCCGCCCTCTTCGCTACTGACAACGGCCCCGCCCCCGGGTAGCGTCACCGGCAACCCGTCCAATTGGACTGGACCACTCCTTTTACTCGGATCGTCCGGCACGTTCCTGCCGGTGAAGGGATCTCGAACCATGGCTACGGTCACGTACGACAAGGCGACCCGGATCTACCCGGGGAGCGACAAGCCCGCCGTCGACCAGCTCGACATCGCGATCGAGGACGGCGAGTTCCTCGTCCTCGTCGGGCCCTCCGGCTGCGGCAAGTCCACCTCGCTGCGCATGCTCGCGGGCCTCGAGGACGTCAACGGCGGCGCGATCCGCATCGGCGACCGCGACGTCACCCACCTGCCGCCCAAGGACCGGGACATCGCGATGGTGTTCCAGAACTACGCGCTCTACCCGCACATGACCGTCGCCGACAACATGGGCTTCGCCCTGAAGATCGCGGGCGTCAACAAGACGGAGATCCGGCAGAAAGTCGAGGACGCGGCCAGGATCCTGGACCTCACGGAGTACCTCGGCCGCAAGCCCAAGGCCCTCTCCGGCGGCCAGCGGCAGCGCGTGGCCATGGGGCGCGCGATCGTCCGCGAGCCGCAGGTGTTCCTCATGGACGAGCCGCTCTCCAACCTCGACGCCAAGCTGCGCGTCCAGACCCGCACCCAGATCGCCGGGCTCCAGCGGCGCCTCGGCATCACCACCGTCTACGTCACCCACGACCAGGTCGAGGCCATGACCATGGGCGACCGCGTGGCCGTGCTCAAGGACGGGCTGCTCCAGCAGGTCGACTCGCCGCGCAACATGTACGACCGCCCCGCCAACCTCTTCGTCGCCGGCTTCATCGGCTCCCCCGCCATGAACCTCGTCGAGGTCCCGATCACCGACGGCGGCGTGAAATTCGGCAACAGCGTCGTACCCGTCTCCCGCGAGGCACTGACCGCCGCCGCGGACCGCGGCGACCGCACGGTGACGGTCGGCGTACGGCCCGAGCACTTCGACGTCGTCGAGCAGGGCGGCGAATCCACGACGTCCCTCGGCAAGGACGCCCCCGCCGGGCTCGCGGTCACGGTCAACGTGGTCGAGGAACTCGGCGCCGACGGCTACGTCTACGGCACGGCCGAGGTCGGCGACGAACACAAGGACCTCGTGGTCCGCGTCAACGGCCGCCGCGTACCGGAGAAGGGGGCCCTCCTGCGGGTCGTTCCGCGGGCGGGCGAACTGCACGTGTTCTCGACGTCGTCGGGTGAACGCTTGAGCGACTGACCCGGCGCAGCCGGGTGCGGGCGCCGGACGGGCATTTCAGCCCGTCCGGCGTTTGAGGACAGCGCGCGAAGCGTGCTTCGGGGTCCGGGGCGGAGCCCCGGTTTCGGGAAGGGGCGGGGTGGGGGAACAAGCCCGCCGCAGGCGCAAGCAACCCGCACCGTTCCGCGTTTGCGGCGTACCCCTACAGCCCTCACCTTTTCGAGCGCGTGCGTCAACTCGCGTACCGCGATAAACCTCAATTCCTTCGCTCGACCGGGTGACTAAATGTCGCCATATCATTACCCCTCGCTACCATCTGCCACATGAACCAGGCCGCCCGCCGCATCGGCAGAACTCTCGCCCTCGTCCTCCCCGTCGTGCTCGTGCTCTCCGGGACCCTCGCCGTCACCCGCGTCCCGTGGGCCGCGCCGACCGCCGACTCACAGGTGCTGACCGCCTCGTCCGACACCGCCTCCACCCAGGCCAAGGCGGCCCGCGCGCCGTACGAGGTGCTGCGCGACCAGCTGTTGACCGAGCTCCAGGTGAAGAACCCCGGCGCCGCGCTCACCCACCTCCAGGCCGCGACCAACGGCCGTCCCTCGCTCGCCCGGCACTGCGCCGACCTGGCCCGCGCCCTCGGCCGTGCCGCGGTCGCGAAGTACGGCCCCAAGCAGGCCCAGAAGTTCTCCCGGCCCGTCTGCGACACCTCGTTCGCCTCCGGCGTCGCGCAGGCCCACTGACCGGCGCCCACGGGCCCGGCCGTCGCACGATCCGTATCGCACGATCCGTACGGCCCGCCGTACGGCAGCACCTCGTACGACCGCGCGCACTGCCGCCCGCACCCCCGCCCGGGCCACGGCATATCGTGCGGAGCATGACCGGTACGCACGCGTATTCGTATCCCACCCAAGCCGTCGTCCTGGCCGGAGGCCAAGGATCGCGGCTTCGCCCGTACACCGACGACCGCCCCAAGCCGATGGTCGAGATCCCCGGCACCGGGACCCCGATCATCGGCCATCAGCTGGCCTGGCTCGCCGCCGAGGGCGTCACCGACGCCGTGGTCTCCTGCGGCCATCTGGCGGAAGTCCTCCAGGACTGGCTCGTGTCGGCCGACCTGCCGCTCCGGGTGACCACCGTGGTGGAGCAGGAGCCCCTGGGCCGCGGTGGCGGCCTCAAGTACGCGGCCGGGTCCCTGCCGCACCCCGACCGCCCCTGGTACGCCACCAACGGCGACATCTGGACCCGCTTCTCGCTCCGCGAGATGGCCGCCTTCCACCACGAGCGTGACGCGACGGCCACTTTGGCCCTGGCCCGGCCGCGGATCCCCTGGGGCGCCGTGGAGACCGACGAGTTCGGCCACGTCCTCGACTTCATCGAGTCGCCGCCGTCCCCGTATCTGATCAACGCGGGCGTCTATGTATTCTCCGCGGACTTCGCCGGTCTGCTGCCCGAGCGCGGCGACCACGAGCGCACTACCTTCCCGCGCCTCGCGCGCGAGCGCCGGCTGGCGGGCTACCCGCTGCCGCACGGCGCGTACTGGCGGGCCATCGACACGGCGAAGGACCTGACGGAGGCCGCCAAGGAGCTCGCGGGCTGACCGCCCGCACGGAAGAGCCCCCGCACCCTGGTGGGATGCGGGGGCTCGGCCATGGGCCGGTGGTTCAGCCGAGGAGGCCTCCCAGGGCCCCTCCGGTGCCGCTGGTCGAACCGCCGGAGGAGGAGTTGCCCGACGAGCCCGTGCCGCCGCTTCCGGAGCCGCGGGTGGCCGAGGAGCCCGAGGGGCTGCGCGGGGCCGCGGGAGCGGCGGGCCGCTCGTGCGTCTGCGGCGTGGAGTGGGCGCCCTGGCTCGCGCCCGGGTGCCCGGCGGTGCCCGCCGTGCTCTCGGGGGCCCGCGCGGCGCCGGGGACGGCAGGACCGGTGGCGGACGGGGTGGCGGTCTTCTTGCCCGGGAGGGACGGCTTGGGGGTGCCGGGGGTGGCCGACCCGTGGCCGACCCTGGACGGGGAGCCGGTGCCCGGGGTCTCCGGGAGGTGCGTGCCGGGGAGGTTGTTGACCGGCGGGTCGCTCGGCCCGGGGGTCCGCACGGTCGACGAGGACCGCACGGCGCCGCCCAGCGTCGAGCCGGCGATCAGGGACAGGCCGATGACGACGGTGGCCATGACCGTGCCCCGGCGCAGCACGCGGCGGCGCAGCTCCCACAGCTCGGCGCGGGGGCCGAGCCGCCGCCACGCCTCTCCGGCGAGGCGGCCGTCGACGGAGTAGAAGGGCGCCCCGGCGATCACGAGGGGGCTCCACGCGGCGAGGTAGACGATGTCGGGCGCGTTGTAGACGGGCACGGTGCGCCAGCTGACCGTCATCAGCAGGACCGCGGACAGCAGGACGCCGATGCAGGCGGCGAGCCGCTGCCAGAGGCCGAAGATGGTCAGCACGCCGACGACGACCTGGAGGAAGGCGACGGTGAGCCCGGAGCCGACGGGGTGGGCGAGGGCGAGGGAGCGCAGCGGCGCCGCGGCGGGCCAGGGGTGCAGCGCGGTCAGCCAGGTGACCATGGAGCCCCGGCGCCCGCCGTCGAAGTAGACGGGGTCGCAGAGCTTGCCCATGCCCGCGTAGATGGAGATGAGGCCGAGGAAGATCCGCAACGGCAGGAGCACGACGCCGAGGTTCATCCGGCGGCCGGGGTAATAGGCGTGACGGACGGAGTCGTTGCCGCCGCGGTCGCGCTTCGGCCCGGAGTCCTCGCCGTCCTCGTCGTCGAACTGCTGGTAGTGGTACTGATCTTCGTCGTACGCACTGTCCGTGGGGCGTACCCCGCGCAGCAGTTGGGTCCGGGGGCCGACCGGTTCGACGAGCTCGCCGGGGGCGGTGTGCTCGCTGGAGCCGCGGGGGCCGACGACGGTCGGCGGGGGGCCGTCGACGCGGATCCGGGGCAGCACCTGGGTGGAGCCCGCGTCGCCGCCGGTCGCGGTCTCCACGGGCCCGGCCGCGGAGTCCCTTACCGCTTGCAGGAGTTCGGTGGGCGCCGCGTCGCCGGGCCGGGTCCGGCCGCTCCACACCACCGGCGCGCGGCGCCTGGCCGCGCTCTTGACGGTGGGCAGCTGTGCCGTGTCGGCGACCCCGGCGAACTGGCGGGCGACGCGCGGCGGCCGGGCGAGCTGCACGCGGAAACTCATATGGTTGACGACGATCTGCGCCGGGTCGGACGGCACTTTCACCGTACTCAGCGCGGGCTGGTCGTCGTACCCGGAAGAGCTTCCCCCCGTGGGTGTGCGGGGTGTTCTGGTGTCCACACTCATCTAACCGAGTGACTTCTGATTAGGACACTGCCTTGACCGGTTCGAACTGTCCGAGACCCGTCAAGGTCATGAGACGCCGAACGCCGGACGGGCTGGTTTAACGGCCCGTCCGGCGTTCGATGTCGATTTGTGACCGCAAGCGGTCACTTGGGATCAGGCCCGGCGGCGCGAGGCCTCGTACAGGACCACGCCGGCCGCGACGCCCGCGTTCAGGGATTCCGCGCCACCCGGCATCGGGATCCGGACGCGGAAGTCGCAGGTCTCGCCGACGAGGCGGGACAGGCCCTTGCCCTCGCTGCCGACGACGATGACGACGGGGCCCTCGAGGGCCTCCAGCTCGTGCAGCTCGACGTCGCCGTCGGCGGCCAGGCCGACGACCACGAGCCCGGCCTTCTGGTACGACTCCAGCAGCCGCGTCATGTTGGTGGCGCGGGCCACCGGCGTACGGGCGGCGGTGCCCGCGGAGGTCTTCCAGGCGCTGGCGGTCATGCCGGCCGCGCGGCGCTCGGGGACGACCACGCCGTGGCCGCCGAAGGCGGAGACGGAGCGGACGACGGCGCCGAGGTTGCGCGGGTCGGTGATGCCGTCGAGGGCGACGATCAGCGGGTCCTCGCCGTCGTCGAACGCGGCGGCGGTGAGGTCGTCCGGGTGGGCGTACTCATAGGGCGGGACCGACAGGACGAGGCCCTGGTGGTTGAGGCCGTTCGTCATCCGGTCGAGCTCGGGACGCGGGGCCTCCATGAGGTTGAGGCCCTTGTCCGTGGCGAGCTGGAGCGCCTCGCGGACGCGCTCGTCGTTGTCCAGGTACTGCTGGACGTAGAGCGTGTTCGCGGGGACGCCCTCGCGCAGCGCCTCGACGACCGAGTTACGGCCGACGACGAGCTCGTTGGTGCCCTTGGGCCCGCCGCGGCGCGGGGCCGGGCGCTTGGACTCGTGCCGGACCTTGGCGCTGGCGAGACGGTTCTTCTTGTGGCCCTTGCGCTCGGAAGCGGGCGGGGTCGGACCCTTGCCCTCCAGGGCACGGCGCCGCTTGCCGCCGCTGCCGACCGTCGCGCCCTTCTTGTTGGACGTGCGGCGGTTCCTGCGCTGGCTGTTGCCGGCCATGGGTGCACCTGTTTCTTCACTGCTCAGAGCCACCGGTGGGGCGGCTCTTGTAAACGTACGTACGAAAAGTGTCTCTCAGGACGGGCCGCGTCGCTTGAGGGCGGAGCCCCTAGGTGAGCGACCAGCGGGGACCGGACGGGGTGTCCTCGATGGCGAGACCGGCCTGCTGGAGCTGGTCGCGGATGGCGTCGGCGGTGGCGTAGTCCTTGCGCCCGCGGGCGGCCTGGCGCTGCTCCAGCACCAGCCTGACCAGGGAGTCGACCACGCCGTGCAGATCGTCACCGCGGCCGGACGCGGCACCGGCCCACTGCGGGTCGAGCGGGTCGAGGCCCAGCACGCCGAGCATGGCGCGGACCTCGGCCAGCCGGGCGACGGCGGATTCCTTGTCGTCGGCGGTCAGCGCGGAGTTGCCCTGGCGCACGGTGGTGTGCACGATCGCGAGGGCCTGGGGGACGCCCAGGTCGTCGTCCATCGCCTCGGCGAAGGCGGGCGGCACCTCGGCGGCGGGCTCGACCGGACCGGCCTTCTCCACGACGCGCTGGATGAAGCCCTCGATGCGCGCGAAGGCGGACTCCGCCTCGCGCAGCGCCTCCTCGCTGTACTCGATCATCGAGCGGTAGTGCGGGGTGCCGAGGTAGTAACGCAGGACGATGGGGCGCCAGTGCTTGACCATCTCGGAGACGAGGACGGAGTTGCCGAGCGACTTCGACATCTTCTCGCCGCTCATGGTCACCCAGGCGTTGTGCACCCAGTAGGCGGCGAAGTCGTCGCCGAAGGCCTTGGCCTGGGCGATCTCGTTCTCGTGGTGCGGGAAGATCAGGTCCAGGCCGCCGCCGTGGATGTCGAAGGCCGCGCCCAGGTACTTGTGCGCCATGGCCGAGCACTCCAGGTGCCAGCCGGGGCGGCCGCGGCCCCACGGGGTCTCCCAGGAGGGCTCACCGGGCTTGGCGGCCTTCCACATCGCGAAGTCACGGGGGTCGCGCTTGCCGGTCTCGCCCTCGCCGGACGGCTGGAGGAGGTTGTCCAGGTCCTGGTTGGAGAGCTGGAGATAGCCGGGGAAGGAGCGCACGTCGAAATAGACGTTGCCCTCCGACTCGTACGCGTGGCCGCGCTCGATCAGGCCGCGCATCATCTCGACCATCTCGGTGACATGGCCGGTGGCGCGCGGTTCGTACGTGGGGGGCAGGCAGCCGAGCACGTCGTAACCGCTGTTGAAGGCGCGCTCGTTCTCATAGCCGATCGACCACCAGGGGCGGCCCTGCTCGGCGGACTTCTTGATGATCTTGTCGTCGATGTCCGTCACGTTGCGGACGAACGTCACGTCGTAGCCGCGGTGGGCGAACCAGCGGCGCATGATGTCGAAGTTGAGACCGGAGCGGATATGTCCGATGTGCGGAGCGGCCTGCACGGTCGCGCCACAGAGGTAGATCGAGACACAGCCCGGAGTGATCGGGATGAAGTCACGGATCTGCCGGGCGCTGGTGTCGTACAGGCGAATGGTCACGCAACCAGGGTAGTGGGCTCCGGGGAGTGCCCCGGGCAAACGGCCGGTTCGTTCGTCGGACGGAACGTTTTGCCCCTTATTTGCTTATTGCGCCAAAACGATAAGTTTGCATGGTAACTTCCGCGGCACGAAGCCAACTTCTCGGTGACGACTTCACGGCGAGGCGCCGCGGATCCCTGGAGGGGTGTTGCACTCCACTCTGCCGGTACAGCAGGAGCACCCGGAACGGCCGGGCCCGCCTGCCGGGCCCCTGGAGACGGCCCGCAGGCCGGGGAGCGGCGGGCGGCGCGGGCGGCTGGCCGCGCTGGACGGGCTGCGGCTGTTCGCCGCGCTGATGGTCGTGGCCTACCACTACGTGGCGTTCGGCAGCGGGGTCTGGGCACGGCCGTCCCCGGCGGTCTTCCCGACGGCCTTCCTGCCCGCGTCCTACGGCTGGCTGGGCGTGCAGCTGTTCTTTCTGATCAGTGGCTTCGTGATCTGCATGAGCTGCTGGGGGAAGAGCGTCGGCGAGTTCGCCGTGTCGCGCGTCACCCGGCTCTTCCCCGCCTACTGGTTCGGTGTGCTCGCTGTCGCGCTCATCACCTATATGTGGCCCGCGGTGGACGAAACCCTCCGTCCGAGGGATGTCGCCGTCAACCTGACGATGCTCCAAGCGCCCCTTGGAGTGGATGCGGTCGACGGCGTCTACTGGACGCTCTGGGTCGAGATGCGCTTCTACCTGCTCTTCGCGCTGATCGCCTGGCGAGGCCTGACCTACCGGCGGGCCGTCGGCTTCTGTGTGGTCTGGGGGTTCGCGGGAGCCGTCGCCGCCGCGGTGCACAACCCCGCGCTCGACCAGATCCTGATGCCTGAGGACTGCTGGTACTTCATCGCCGGCATCGCCTTCCACCTGATGTACCGCTTCCGCCCGAACCTGGCGCTCTGGCTGATCGTGGGCAGCTGCTTCCTGGTCGCGCAGCACGCCCTCCTGGACGCCCAGGCGCGCGCGGAAGGCCACATGGGCCGGCACGTGCCGCACTGGCCGACGACGGCGCTGCTCACGCTGTTCTTCCTCGCGGTGGCGGCGGTGGCGCTCGGCCGGACCCGGCGCCTGGACCTGCGGTGGCTGACCACGGCCGGCGCGCTCACCTATCCGCTCTATCTGATCCACGAGCGCGTCGGCTGGCTGGTCATCCGGCACACCGCCGGCCTGGTGCCGCGCTACGTGCTGCTCCCGGCCCTCGTCCTGGTGATGCTCCAGGCAGCATGGCTGGTACACCGGTACGTGGAACGTCCGCTGTCCGCGGCGCTCGGACGCGGTCTGCGGAAGGCCGCAACAGAGATCAGGGCCGGGTGACCTGCCTTGTACGGATATCCGTGGACCCCCGGGAAGATCGCCTACGGGAGGGGCTTGGAAATACGTGAGAGACAGGAGATAACTGTCACGGCAGCACCATGGCTTCCTGTGTCAGCATGCGTGCGAACGGGGCTGCGTAGGATGAGCCGACTTAGCCAATGGGAGAGGATGACATGCGTTTCGCCAGACGAGGTGAACTCGATGGCGGCAGGTCAGCCGTCCAGCAGCCCGCACCACGGCTGTACGTCCTGGACGGGCTCCGCATCATCGCGGCCCTGATGGTCGTGCTGTTCCACTACGTCGCCCTGCGCGGCGGCTGGGGCAGAGACACCCGCGAGTTCTTCCCCCACCTGAGCCTGATCACCCGGTACGGGTGGACAGGTGTCGAGATCTTCTTCCTGATCAGCGGTTTCGTCATCTGCATGAGCACCTGGGGACGCACCCTGGGCGACTTCGTGGTCTCCCGGGCGTCCCGGATCTACCCGGCCTACTGGGTGGCGGTCTTCCTGACCGCGAGCGTGGTCACGCTGTGGCCGCAGGTGCGCCAGGTGCAGAACTGGGACGCGGTCCTCACCAACCTGACCATGCTCCAGACGGGCGTCGGCGTCTGGGACGTCGACGGCGTCTACTGGACGCTCTTCATCGAGCTGAAGTTCTACGTACTTTTCGCGGTCGTCGTCGCCACCGGCGTCACGTACCGCAAGTGCGTCCTCTTCTGTGGCATCTGGACGGTGGCTGCGGTCACCTCGTCCAGCGTGGACAGCAAGATCCTCGACATGTGGGCGATGCCGCTGTACGCGCCCTACTTCATCGCGGGCATCGCCTTCTACCTGATGTACCGCTACAAGCCCACGGCGCTGCTCTGGGGCATCGTGGCCATGTCGCTGCTGCTCGCCGAGCACCATGTGCCGCGGCGCGTGGCGGACAACTCCAGCCACACGATCCCGACCTGGCCGGCCTCGCTGATCATCTTCGTGGCGTTCGTGCTGATGGCACTGATCGCGCTGGGCAAGCTGAACCGCGTGCAGTGGCGCTGGCTGTCGACGGCGGGCGCGCTCACCTACCCGGTGTACCTGATCCACCAGTACATCGGCATGACCGTCATCTACGCCCTGCGCGACCGCATCCCCGCACACGTGCTCGTGCCGGGCCTGATCGCGGTGATGCTGGGCGCGGCGTGGCTCCTGCACAAGTACGTCGAGCGGCCGCTGGGCAAGCGGCTCCGCAAGGGCCTGCTGAAGGGGATGGACGAGATGCGCCGCAACTCGGCGCCGCCCGCGACCGCGCCTGCGACCGCGCAGACGCGGGAGGGGCTGCCCATGCCGAAGCGGGTTCGTCTTTACGAACCCGCCGAGCCGGATCGTGTGGGTGCGGGCAAGTCGGACGGCGCCTGACCCTCCGTTGCCGCCTGCGGCGGGGGCGCCCTTCGGGCGCGTCCTCAAACGCCGGACGGGCTGGATTTCGCGGACC
>NZ_BAAABW010000002.1:224012-362882 GCF_039521185.1 Streptomyces blastmyceticus
TCGCGGACCTCAACCCGCGAAGACCAGCCCGTCCGGCGCTTCTAGATCGAGCCCACGACCTTGCGGGGAGCGATCCGTACGACCACCCGCTCCGCGTCCTCCGCCGACGCCGGGTTGAAGTCCGTGTAATCCTTCCCGGTGTATTTCCGGGACAGCGTGTTGATCAGCTCCTGGCCGCCCTCGGTGGTGAGCGTCGCGGACCCCCGCACCTCCGCGTAGGTGTAGGGCGCGTTGTGCGGGTTGATCAGCACGGTCACCCGCGGGTCCCGCCGCAGGTTCTGTTCCTTGCGGCGGCCGACGGTCGTGGAGATCAGCAGGTCGTTCCCGTCGCGCGCGATCCAGGTGACGGAGAGCTGGGGGCTGCCGTCGGGCTGGACGGTCGCCACGGCGGCGAAGACGGGGGCGTCGTCGAGGAGCTTCTTCAGGTCGTCGGAGAGTTCGGCTGACACGGTGCGGATCCTTCCCTCGGGTGACGGCTGAGGCGGGCCTCACGCACGGCGACCGCAGGATCACCGTGCGTCGATCCACCGTATGCCCCCGAGGGCGGGTCCGGTCAGACCCTGGGGAAGACCAGCGCCGTGGCGACGGCCGCGAGGCCCTCCGCGCGGCCCGTGAGGCCCAGACCGTCGCTCGTGGTGCCCGAGACCGACACCGGGGCCCCGATCGCCTCGGAGAGGGCCTTCTGGGCCTCCGCGCGCCGCTTGCCGATCTTCGGGCGCACGCCGATCACCTGGACCGAGACATTGCCGATCTCGAAGCCCTCGGAGCGGACGATCCGCGCCGCTTCGGCCAGCAGGGTGACGCCGGAGGCGCCGGACCACTCGGGGCGGTCCGTGCCGAAGTGCTCGCCGAGGTCGCCGACGCCCGCGGCGGAGAACAGCGCGTCGCAGGCCGCGTGCGCGGCGACGTCGCCGTCGGAGTGGCCCGCGAGGCCGTGCGTGGCGTCCTCCCAGAGCAGGCCCGCGCACCACAGCTCGCGGCCCTCCTCGAAGGCGTGCACGTCCGTACCGATGCCCACGAGCGGGATGATCTGGGCGGAGTAGCTAGTACCGATCATTGGCCCTCCTGCGGGCGAGTACGGTCTCGGCCAGGACGAGGTCCAGCGGCCTGGTCACCTTGAACGCCTCTTCGTGGCCGGGCACGACCACGACGGGCCTGCCGAGCCGCTCCACGAGCCCGGCGTCGTCCGTGGCGCCCTCGCCCTCCGTGGCGACCTGCTCGTGCGCCTCGTCGAGGGTGCGCCGGTCGAAGCCCTGCGGGGTCTGCACGGCCCGCAGCAGCGCCCGCTCGGGCGTTCCGACGACACGCTCGGGCTCGCCCGCGGCGTCACCCGTGCGGGGCTCGACCTGCTTGACGGTGTCGGCCAGCGGCAGCGCCGGCACGACGGCGGGGGCGCCGTCGCGTACGGCGGAGATCACGGCGTCGACGGTGTCGACGGGCACCAGGGGGCGCGCGGCGTCGTGCACGAGGACGGTGTCGATGTCGCCGGGGAGGGCCTTGAGGCCGAGGCGGACGGACTCCTGCCGGGTCTCACCGCCGGGGACGACCAGGATCTCGGCCGGGTCGTGGCCGGTCAGCGGATGGGCGTCGAGGAGGTTGCGGACCTCGGGGGCGCCGTCCGGCGGGGCGACCACGACGACGAGACCCACGGCCCGGGAGGCGGCCATCGCGCGTACGGCGTGGACCAGCATCGGGGTGCCGTTGAGCGTGCGCAGGGCCTTGGGGGCACCCGGGCCGAGGCGGACGCCGCGGCCGGCCGCGGGGATCACCGCGGCGGTGCGCGAAGGAGTGACGGCGGGGGCTCGATCAGACATTGCGTTGGCGTTCAGGTTTGCTTCCTCGGCCGAATTGGGTATGGCCTCAGCGTGCCGGGCACGACGCCCCGACCAGCCCCTTCCGTGACACTGGTCGGGTCGACTGCCCGGGCCCGGCACACCAAGCAGAGCGTGAACTTCGGCGCCTGAGCAGAGATGCCGCAGCGCCCGGCGGATGACTGTCGTCATCGCACGGGCACCGCGGCACTTCTTTCGTCCGGCACCTGCTGCGTTGTGCGCAGCGCTGCTGTGCTCCCTCAATGACGAGTGGAGCGCTGCTTCAGGACGCGAGAACCTCGTCGAGCAGGGCCTCGGCCTTGTCCTCGTTGGTGTTCTCCGCGAGGGCGAGCTCACTGACCAGGATCTGGCGCGCCTTCGCGAGCATGCGCTTCTCACCGGCGGAGAGACCGCGCTCGCGCTCACGACGCCACAGGTCGCGCACGACCTCGGCGACCTTGATCACGTCGCCGGACGCGAGCTTCTCGAGATTTGCCTTGTAGCGACGGGACCAGTTCGTCGGCTCTTCCGCATACGGTGCGCGGAGCACCTCGAAGACCCGGTCCAGCCCATCCTGGCCGACCACATCGCGCACACCGACGAACTCCGCATTGTCCGCCGGCACCCGAACCGTCAGGTCACCCTGGGCGACCTTCAGCACCAAGTAGGTCTTGTCCACGCCTTTGATCTGGCGAGTTTCGATGGCCTCGATCAGCGCGGCCCCGTGATGGGGATAGACCACGGTGTCGCCAACCTTGAACGTCATGTGACAGGTACCCCTTCCGTGGCTATCCAGTCTAACACGGGAACTGCCCGTTCTGAATGGCGTTTCCGCAGGTCAGGGCATATCTCGGGGCTTGACAACAGCAACCGGAACGTGCTGCGGGAGGCTTCCGGAAGCGGGTATTCGCAGGTCGGAGCGGTTCTTCGGGCAAGGCGAAACGGGCACGTTACACGCGCACGGAGAGGCTCGCGAGCGGTCGAACGTCCCGTTTTGCCGGGGTCCGGTCGGCGGACTTCCGCTACTCCGTTCGGGGCCGGACTCTCTTCGCCGCCCGGATTCCGGAATTGATCACGACCGCCTTGATCAATTCCCGAACATCTTCCCGGGGCCTCCCGCATTCCCTGCGGATAATCCCCCGCATCACCCGTCACCCGGCCCCATGGGTGTTCGGGGCGGATATTCGGCCATGCCGCCGACAGGGGGCTAGTTGACCATGGGGGCGGGTCGGGTGCGAGGGCCCGTGGGGGGCTCGGTAACCTAAGCGCGCTGACACACCTCTTACTTCGTCCAAGGAGATGCCGCCGCCGTGAGCAGCAGCCTTCGACGCGGCACTCTCGCCGCTTCCGCCCTCGTGCTCTCGATCGCCTCGCTCTCCGCCTGCGCGGCGGGCAACAGCGCGCAGACGCTTGAGGTCAAGCCGGACAACGCCGCCACCTCGGTCGGCGACATCAAGCTCCAGAACATGAACGTGATCACCCAGCCGGACCTGGACGCCAAGGGCCCGGCCGTGATCACCGGCAAGCTCTTCAACAACGGCGACAAGGACCAGACGCTCAAGGCGGTCTCCCTCGTCGGCAAGAACGCGACCGTGAAGATCACCCCTGCGGGTGGTTCGGGCCAGCTCGTCGTGCCCGCGCACGGCTCCCTCGTCCTCGGCGGCAAGGGCAACGCCTCCGCGGTCCTGCCCAACGGCCGTGAGGCGCTCAAGGACGGCGAGCAGCAGAAGCTGATGTTCGACTTCAGCGACACCGGCGAGGTGGGCATCGGCGCCTTCGTCGTGCCCGCGAAGAGCTACTTCAAGGAGTGGGGCCCCTCCGAGGCGCCCTCGGCGCCCTCCTCCTCCCCGTCGCAGTCGGGCAAGCCGGGCGGCCAGGCAGGCAAGCCCGGCGACGAGGCGTCCACGGGCGCCTCGGAGGCCCCGGCGGGCGCCCAGCAGGGCAGCGGCAAGCCGGGCACCGGCGAGCAGTCGCAGGGCGGCCGGCAGCACGCCGGTCACTGAGCCGACGACCTGAACGCCGAGGGGCCCGGAAGCAGTGCTCCCGGGCCCCTCGGCGTGGTTCCGGCGCCGGTACGGCCGCGCACGGCCGTCCGTACGCCCGCCGGTTACGGCTCGAACTTGTAGCCCAGGCCGCGGACCGTCACCAGATAGCGCGGCGCGCCCGGGTCGGGCTCGATTTTGGCGCGCAGCCGCTTGACGTGCACGTCGAGGGTCTTGGTGTCGCCGACGTAGTCCGCGCCCCAGACCCGGTCGATGAGCTGCATCCGGGTGAGCACCCGGCCCGCGTTGCGGAGCAGCATCTCCAGGAGGTCGAACTCCTTCAGCGGCAGGTCGACCTTGCCGCCGGACACGGTGACGACGTGCCGGTCGACGTCCATCCGGACGGGGCCCGCCTCCAGGGCCGCGGGGGTGACCTCCTCCGGCTCGCCGCGGCGGCGCAGGACGGCCCTGATGCGGGCCACCAGCTCCCGGGACGAGAAGGGCTTGGTCACATAGTCGTCGGCTCCTATTTCCAGGCCGACGACCTTGTCGATCTCGCTGTCCTTGGCGGTCACCATGATGACCGGCACATTGGAGCGCCCGCGCAGCTGGCGGCAGACCTCCGTGCCGGGCAGGCCGGGGAGCATCAGGTCGAGCAGGACCAGGTCGGCGCCGTTGCGCTCGAACTCGTCCAGCCCGTCGGGCCCGGTGGCCGCGACGGCGACCTCGAACCCTTCCTTGCGGAGCATGTAGGACAAAGCGTCGCTGAAGGATTCCTCGTCCTCGACGACGAGCACACGGGTCACGGATGGACCTCCGGTCGGGTCTCTGTGGGGGTAACGGGGGTCGTTCCCCGATCGCGGGTCAAGGAAGCACCTCCGGGGTGGGAAGGTGTTCGCTGATGAAGGTGTCGTCGATGCGGCGGGGACCGCGGCGGTCCCGGTCGCGGACCGAGCCCGCCTCCGGGAGCCGCAGGGTGAAGGTGGAGCCCTGGCCTTCGGCGCTCCAGACCGTGACCTCCCCGCCGTGCGAGGCCGCCACGTGCTTGACGATGGCGAGGCCGAGGCCGGTCCCGCCGGTGGCGCGCGAGCGCGCCGGGTCGACGCGGTAGAAGCGCTCGAAGATCCGCTCGCGGTCCTTCTCCGAGATGCCGATGCCCTGGTCGGTGACGGCGATCTCGATGAGGTCGCCGCCGGGTGCGGTGATGTGGCGGGCCGCGATGCCGACCCTCGTACGGGCTGGACTGTAGTTGACCGCGTTCTCCACGAGGTTGCCGAGGGCGGCGGCGAGCTGGCCGCGGTTGCCCCAGACGTGCAGGTCGGCGGTGCCGCCGGCAGCCATGGTGATCTGCTTGGTGCCGGCCTGGTGGCGGCAGCGGTCGATGGCCTCGGCGACCAGCTCGTCGACCCGGACGGGCTCGGAGTCCTCCAGCGGGTCGTCGTTCTGCACGCGGGAGAGGTCGATGAGCTCCTGGACGAGGTTGGTCAGCCGGGTGGCCTCGATCTGCATCCGGCCCGCGAAGCGGTTGACGGCCTCGGGGTCCTCGGCGGCGTCCATGACGGCCTCGGAGAGCAGGGAGAGCGCGCCGACCGGCGTCTTGAGCTCGTGGCTGACGTTGGCGACGAAGTCGCGGCGGACGGCCTCGATGCGGCGGGCCTCGGTGAGGTCCTCGACGAGCAGGAGCACCAGCCGGGAGCCGAGCGGTGCCACTCTGGCCGAAACCGCGAGGGCGTCGCCGCGGCCCGTGCCGCGCCGGGGCAGGTCGAGCTCGACCTGGCGTATCTCGCCGTCGCGGCGGGTGTCGCGGGCCATCTGGAGCATCGGCTCGACGGCCAGCTTCCCGCCGCGGACCAGCCCCAGGGCGTACGCCGCGGAGCTGGCCTTGACCACGGTGTCGGCCTCGTCGAGGACGACCGCGGAGGAGCGCAGCACGGAGAGCACCGTGTCCACACCGGGCGGAAGCACGGCGTCCGTGTGCAGTGAGCTGCGGGTCGGCCGGGCCTGGTCGCGCTCGCTCCAGCGGAACGCCAGCATGGCGATCACGCCGGTGCACAGACCGGCGATCGCTGCCGCTGCGGCGACGGCCGCGTTCACGTTCATGAGTCAAGGTTATGCGGGGGGTACGACACATCCACAGCCAAACGAGTGCCACCTCGAACATACGTTGCCGAGAGTTCACCTTGAGGACGGCGCGGGTTCACTCCGGAGGCTGCGGGCCGTAGCGTTCCGGCCGGAACGTGGGGACCGTGGGCGGCCGAGGCACTCCTCGCCCACCGTTTACTCAGAGAGAAGGTCAGGATGCGGGACGCGTACCACGAGGAGCTCGACTCGATCGGCGAGGGCCTCGTCGAGATGGCCCGGCTCGTGGGCTCCGCGATCGGGCGCGCCACCACGGCGATCCTGGACGCGGACCTCAAGCTGGCGGAGTCCGTGATCGCCGCGGACGCCAAGGTGGACGACCTCCAGCGCGATCTGGAGGCGCGGGCGATCGCCCTGCTGGCCCGCCAGCAGCCGGTCGCCACCGATCTGCGGATCGTGGTCACGTCGCTGCGGATGAGCGCCGACCTGGAGCGCTCCGGCGACCTCGCGCAGCACGTGGCCAAGCTGGCCCGGCTGCGCTTCCCGGACACGGCGGTGCCGCGCGACCTGCACGCCACGATCCTGGAGATGGGCCAGCTGGCGCAGCGCCTGATGGCCAAGGCGGGCGAGGTGATCATCACCAAGGACGTCGACCTGGCGCTCCAGCTGGAGCAGGACGACGACGCGATGGACCTGCTGCACCGCGCGCTCTTCCAGCACCTCATGGACGACCGCTGGCAGCACGGCATCGAGACGGCCGTCGACGTGACGCTGCTGGGCCGCTACTACGAGCGGTTCGCCGATCACGCCGTCTCGGTCGCCAAGCGGGTGGTCTATCTGGTGACGGGTGAGCACGCGGACGAGCTGTCCCAGGGCGAGGGGCGCACGGGAGCAGTCGACGGCGCGTGACCTCGGAGAGTGCGCCCACGCGCCCTCCATGCGCCCGGACATACGTACGCGAGGGGCATTGACGGACGAAGCGGACCGTCCTTGACTGTGGGTCAGGCAGACCACCCTTCGAGGAGGTACCTCAATGACCTACACCCCTCCCACTCCGGCCTCGGGATGCCAGTGCGGTCCCGGCTGCTCCTGCGGCTGCCAGAACGGCGGCTCGTGCCAGTGCGGCGGCGGTTGCGGCTAGCCGACCGCGCACACGTCACTCACGGAAGCGGGCCCCCGGCCGGATGTCCCCGGCCGGGGGCCTCTTTCGCGTCGCGCACGCCCCGCGCTACGGGCGGTAGGGATGGGGCCCGCCTGTCGCCGCCGTGTCCGGCGCTGCGGGCGGCGGGGGCACGGGTGCCGGAGGTGCGGGGGGCGCCGGGGGCGCCGGGGGCGCGGGCGGTGCCGGTGGCGCCGGGGGCACGACCTTCGGCTCCACGCTGCCGGTGAGATAGGCGTAGACCACGATGTTGGCCGTGTAGGTGTGCTTGGCGCGGTCGTAGTCGCCGCCGCAGGTGAGCAGGCGCAGCTCCGGACGGTCCGGGTCGTCCTTGTCGCGCGGTCCGTAGACCTTGTCGTCGTCCCAGTGGTCGTTGGGGACGACGGCGACGTCCTCGACGGTGAACTCCGCGGTGGAGCCGTCCGAGCGGCTGACGTTGATCTTCACGCCGGGCTTGGTGTTGCTCAGTTCGTAGAAGACGGCCGGGGCCTTCTTGGTGTCCACATGGCCGACGAGGACGGCGACGCCCGAGGTGCCGGGCTGCGGGCCGTCCTGGTACCAGGAGACGGCGTTGGCCCGCTCGTAGGGGGGCGCTTCGACGCCGCCCTGCGCGTCGAGGCCGTGGCCTTCGATCGGGGCCTTGACCCCCATGGCCTTGATGACGATTCCTTGGGGGCCCGCCCCCGGCAACGGTTCGTGTACCGGGGGCAGGCCGCGCGCGGGAGGGTGGCTCTTGGCCGCGGTGACGCCGGTCTTACGGGCCTTGACCATCGGCTCGTCGGTGTCACCGCTGCCCACCAGGCACAGGGCGAGCACAACGGCCGCCCAGGCCACCCCTGTCAGCAGGCGCTTGGGGAAGCCGCCTGTGCGCTGTTCTGACATGTTGCCTGTTCGCTTCCCGTCACATCACTGCTTGGCCGAGGCGGCCCGGCGGCGGTACCAGAACATGCCGCCCGCTATGCCGACCGTGGCTCCCGCGGCGAGGATGAGGACGGGGGTGTCGCTGGACGACTCCGTGGAGGAGGCCATCAGTGCGGTGGCTCCACCACCCGCGTGGGCGTGCCCGTGCGGCCGGTGCTCGTCGTGGCGACCCTCGTGACGGCCGTCGTGACGCCCGCCGTCGTGGTCGTGGCGGCCGTCGTGACGCCCGTCGTGGTCCTCACGGCCGTCGTGGCGGCCGTCGTGGTCGTGACGCCCGTCGTGGCGACCGTCGTGGTCCTCACGGCCGTCGTGGTCGTGGCGGCCGTCGTGACGCCCGTCGTGGTCCTCGCGACCGTCGTGGCGGCCGTCGTGGTCGTGACGCCCGTCGCCGTCGTCGTCGCAGTCGTCGTCGTCCCACCGGCCGTCGTGGCGGCCGTCGTGACGCCCGTCGTGGTCGTGACGCCCGTCGTGACGGCCGTCATGGTCCCAACGACCGTCGTGGTCGTCGTCGCAGTCCTCCCGGTCGCGGTCGTGGCCGGTTGTGGGGACCGCGGGCGCGGCCTTCTCGGCCGGAGTCGCCAGGTTGCCCAGGTTGCCGAAGGCGTAGGCGGGAGCTGCGGGAACTGCACAGGCCGCGACGACCGCGGCGCCGCACAGAGCGGTACGGATTGAATCCATGGTGTTACCTCCTTGACAAGAGGCTCACCCCGCTACTCACGTGCCGCATCCGCACCGTGGTTCTCTTGCTCCATTCGGTGACCAACTTGCTCTGCGTCACCACGCGAAGCAGCGCGCAAAGGCCCCCCACCCGCGGTGAAACCGCAGGCAGGGGGCCTTTTCCGAGCGCGTCCCGGGCGCAATCGGCCCGAGGCGGTGTGTGCTACTTCTTCTTGCCCTGGTTCTTCACGGCCTCGATGGCGGCCTTGGCGGCCTCGGGGTCGAGGTAGGTGCCGCCCTTCTTGACCGGGCGGAAGTCGGCGTCGAGCTCGTAGGCGAGCGGGATGCCGGTGGGGATGTTCAGGCCCGCGATGTCGGCGTCGGAGATGCCGTCGAGGTGCTTGACCAGGGCGCGCAGGGAGTTGCCGTGTGCGGCGACCAGGACCGTACGGCCGGCCAGCAGGTCGGGGACGATGCCGTCGTACCAGTACGGCAGCATGCGCGTGACGACGTCCTTGAGACACTCGGTGCGCGGGCGCAGCTCGCTCGGGATCGAGGCGTAGCGCGGGTCGTCGCTCTGCGAGAACTCGGTGCCGTCCTCCAGCGCGGGCGGCGGCGTGTCGTAGGAACGGCGCCAGAGCATGAACTGCTCCTCGCCGAACTCGGCCAGGGTCTGGGCCTTGTCCTTGCCCTGGAGGGCGCCGTAGTGGCGCTCGTTCAGCCGCCAGGAGCGGTGGACGGGGATCCAGTGGCGGTCCGCGGACTCCAGCGCGAGCTGCGCCGTGCGGATGGCGCGCTTCTGGAGGGAGGTGTGGACCACGTCGGGGAGCAGGCCGGCGTCCTTGAGCAGCTCACCGCCCCGGACAGCCTCCTTCTCGCCCTTCTCGTTCAGGTTGACGTCCACCCAGCCGGTGAACAGGTTCTTGGCGTTCCACTCGCTCTCGCCGTGGCGGAGGAGGATCAGCTTGTACGGTGCGTCGGCCATGCCCATGAGCGTAATCGACGGCAGGGGTGGTGCTGAAAGCCCCTGCCGTGGTACGGACGATTGACCGCCGCCGTCAATTGGGTGGCGCCCGGGGAACAGGGCTATGTAAGTTGCGATCTTCGCAGGAGGCACTTACATACCGGGGGTTGGGGAATGTCCGTAGCGAGCGTCGGGCGGGCCGCGAGGGAGAGCGTCTCGGGGTTGCCCCGGGACTTCTGGTGGCTGTGGACCTCGACCCTGGTCAACCGCCTCGGGGCGTTCGTCTCGGTCTTCCTGGCCCTCTATCTCACCGTCGACCAGGGCTACTCCGCCTCGTACGCGGGGCTGGTCGCCGCCCTGCACGGCCTCGGCAGCGTCGTCTCCTCGATCGGCGGCGGCGTGCTGGCCGACCGGCTGGGCCGCAGGCCCACGCTGCTGATCGCCCAGACCTCGACCGCGGTGTCCGTGGCCGTGCTGGGCTTCGTGCGGGGACCGGTGGCCATCGCGGCGGTGGCCTTTGTGGTGGGCATGGCCGTCAACGCCTCGCGCCCGGCGGTGCAGGCGATGATGGCGGACATCGTGGCGCCCGAGGACCGCGTGCGGGCCTTCGCCCTGAACTACTGGGCCATCAACCTCGGCTTCGCGATCTCGTCGGCGGCGGCCGGGTTCATCGCGCAGTACAGCTACCTCATCGGCTTCCTCGGCGAAGCGTCCATGACACTCCTGTGCGCGATCCTCGTGTTCATCAAGCTCCCGGAGTCCCGCCCGGCCGCGCCGGAGGCCACCGGCAAGGACGAGCCCGCGATCAGCGTGGGCACCGTGCTGCGCGACGGGCGCTACATGAGCGTGGTCGGGCTGTCCTTCCTGCTCGCCCTGATCTTCCTGCAGTCCTCGGTGGCGCTGCCCGTCGCGATGGCGAAGGACGGCTTCTCGACCACCGACTACGGCATGGCCATCGCCGTCAACGGCGTGCTGATCGTGGCTCTCCAGATCCCTGTGACCCGCTTCATCGAACACCGCGACCCGGGGCGGCTGCTGGTGATCTCGGCCCTGCTCGGGGGGTACGGCTTCGGGCTCACCGCGTTCGCCGGCGGGTCGCTCGCCGCCTACATGCTGACCGTCTGCGTCTGGTCCCTGGCGGAGATCGTCAACTCCCCCACCCAGATGGGCCTCGTCGTCCGCCTCTCCCCCGTCCACGGCCGCGGCCGCTACCAGGGCGTCTACTCCCTGTCCTGGTCCGGCGCGGCGCTGGTCGCTCCGCTGGCGGGTGGGGCGGTGCTCGATGGGTACGGGGCGGATGTGCTCTGGGGTGGGTGCGCGGTTGTGGGGACGGTCGCGGGGGTGGGGTACTGGCTGTTGATGCGGGGGCTTCCTGCGGGGGGTTCGACGGCGTCGGTGCCCGGTGTTCGGGAAGAAGTCGAGCCGGCGTCGGCCTGACGGGCTGGGGAAAAGCCCGCCGCAGGCGTCAGTCGTCCGCTTTCGATGTCAAGCGGGCGAACGCCTCCAGGTTGCGGGTCGACTCGCCGCGCGACGTGCGCCACGCGTACTCCTTGCGGATCGCGCTCGCGAAGCCCATCTCCAGCAGGGTGTTGAAGCTGCCGTCCGCGTTCTCCAGCACGGTGCCGAGGATGCGGTCGATCTCGTCCGGGGTGACGGCGGCGAGCGGCAGGCGGCCGACGAGGTAGATGTCGCCGAGCCGGTCCATCGCGTAGGCCACGCCGTACAGCCGTGTGTTGCGCTCCAGCAGCCAGCGGTGCACCGCCTCGTGGTTCTCGTCGGGGCGGCGCACGACGAAGGCGTTGACCGACAGCGAGTGCTTGCCGACGATCAGGGAGACGGTCGTCGACAGCTTGCGGGTGCCGGGGAGTTTGACCACATACGTACCGTCGGCGGGGCTCTCCCATTCGAGGCCCGCCTCGTGGAACGTCTGCTCGATGACGGATTTCGCGTCAGACATGCGACGAGCGTAGGCGACGCCGCCGGTCCTGGATCGCCGCGGTGTACACGTCGGCAGTGGCGGCCGCGGCCGTGTCCCAGCCGAAGGACCGCGCGTGCCGGGCCGCCGCCGCGCCCATCGCGTCCGCGAGCGAGGGCTGGTCGGCGAAGCGGCGCAGCACACGCGCGTAGTCGGCGGGGTCGTGGCCGTCGACGAGGAAGCCGCTGACGCCGTCCCGTACGGCCACGGGCAGCCCGCCCACGGCCGCCGCGACGACGGGCGTGCCGCACGCCTGCGCCTCCGCGGCCACCAGGCCGAAGGACTCGCTGTACGACGGCATGACCAGCACGGACGCGGCCCGGTACCAGTCCGCGAGCTGCTCCTGGCCGACCGGCGGGCGGAAGCGTACGACGTCGGTGATGCCCAGCCGGGCGGCCAGCTTGTGCAGCTCCTCGGGCTTGGCCAGGCCGCTGCCGCTGGGCCCGCCGACCACCGGGACGACCAGCCGCGTGCGCAGGCCGGGGTCCTGGTCGAGGAGCTCGGCGACCGCGCGCAGCAGGATGTCGGGCGCCTTCAGCGGCTGGATGCGGCCCGCGAAGAGCGGGATCAGGGCGTCGGCCGGCAGCCCGAGCCGCTCGCGCGCCGCCGCGCGCCCGCCGCTCGGGGTGAAGCGGTCGAGGTTCACCCCGGGGTGGACGACGGCGACCTTGCCGGGCTCGGCGTCGTAGTGCCGTACGAGTTCCTCGGCCTCGCCGTCGGTGTTGGCGATCAGCCGGTCCGCCGCCCGGACGATCTGCGTCTCGCCGATCACCCGCGCGGCGGGCTCGGGGGTGTCGCCCGCGGCGAGCGCGGCGTTCTTGACCTTCGCCATGGTGTGCATGGCGTGCACGAGCGGCACGCCCCAGCGCTCCGCCGCGAGCCAGCCGACGTGGCCGGACAGCCAGTAGTGCGAGTGCACCAGGTCGTAGTGGCCCGGCCGGTGGCCCGCCCACGCCTGCATCACGCCGTGCGTGAACGCGCACAGCTGCGCGGGCAGCTCCTCCTTGGCCAGCCCCTCGTACGGGCCCGCGTCGATGTGCCGCACCAGGACGCCCGGGGCCAGCTCCACGGCGGGCGGGAGCGACCCGGTGGTGGCCCGGGTGAAGATCTCGACCTCGATGTCGAGCGCGGCGAGGCGCTTGGCGAGCTCGACGATGTAGACGTTCATGCCGCCCGCGTCGCCCGTGCCGGGCTGGTGCAGCGGGGAGGTGTGGACGCTCAGCATCGCGATGCGACGGGGGCGACGAGGGGTGCCGATGCGGCGCAGCGGGCTCTGGGCGAAGGTGCCGAGCGCGCGGCCGCGGCGTGCGCCGAGCCTGGATGCGTACTGGCTCACCGGGTGAGTCCTCCGTCCGCTTCTTGGGGGCATTCAGCGCGTTACGAAGGGGGCAACGTCGCGGAGGTCGCCTCCCATTTCCCCTTTACCAAAGTGTGACCCGGGGGCGGCCGGGACGGTACGACGGGGCCCCGCCCGACGGCGGCGGCCGCGCGGGAGCGCTGGCCTAGAGTTGAGCGCATGGCCAGCCGTACCGCCCCCGCCCGCCGCCCCATCGGGACGGCCACCCGGGGGACGACCAACCCCAACCGGCTGCGCCGCATGGACCGCTGGATCGCCCACACCCACGGCCCCGCCCTGCGCCGCAGCGCGGACCCCGTCGCCGTCGACCTCGGCTACGGGGCGGCGCCCTGGACGGCCGTCGAGCTGCTCGCCCGGCTGCGCACCGTGTGCCCGGCGGCGGAGGTCGTCGGCGTGGAGATCGACCCCGCGCGGGTCGCCGCGGCGAAGCCGTACGAGCGCGACGGCCTGTCCTTCGCGCACGGCGGCTTCGAGGTCCCCCTGGGCGGCGGTACGGGCCGGGCGCCCGCGCTGATCCGGGCGGCGAACGTGCTGCGGCAGTACGACGAGGACGAGGTCGCCGCCGTCTGGTCACGGCTGTGCGCGCGCCTCGCGCCGGGCGGTCTGCTGGTGGAGGGCACGTGCGACGAGATCGGGCGCCGGCACGTCTGGGTCGCGCTCGGCCCCGAAGGCCCCCGCACGGTCACCTTCGCGGCCCGTCTCGGCTCGCTCGACACCCCGTCCGACCTGGCGGAACGCCTGCCCAAGGCACTCATCCACCGCAATGTCCCGGGCGAGCCGGTGCACGCGTTCCTGCGCGACTTCGACCGGGCCTGGGCGGCGGCCGCGCCGTATTCGGCGCTCAGTGCGCGGCAGCGGTGGATCCGGACGGCGGCTTCGCTGGGGACGGACTGGCCGCTGACGGACGACGCGCGGCGGTGGCGCCAGGGGGAGCTCACGGTGCGCTGGGACGCGCTCGCGCCGCGCGGCTAGCGGTTTCCCGGGCTCTGCGGCCTGGGCTCCGCCCCGGACCCGTGCTCGGGTGCGGCCCGGCGGTTCTTGTTCCCCAGCCCCGCCCCTTCCCGGCTGTGTCGATTTGCGGCTCCGCCGCGTGGGGGGCTCCGCCCCAGACCCCGAAGCACGCTTCGCGCGCTGTCCTCAAACTCCCCCAGCTACCGCTGGGAGGTGCCCCCACGGGCTGAAATCAGCCCGCCCGGTCACGTCACATGCAGCGCCGACAGCAACGCATCCACCAGCGGACGATCCCGCTCCTGCGTAAGGCGAGCCCGCGCAGCCACCGGCGGAAGCCACAAGAGTGCGTCCACCTCGCGGTTCGGCGCGAACGTGCCCGACGTCGCGCGGGCCGCCCAGTAGCGCACTTCCTTGGGTCGTCCGGCCACCGCGTAGTGGGCCGTCGGCAGGGGCGTTCCCACCTCGCACGCCATGCCCGTCTCCTCCAGGACCTCGCGCACCGCGCCGCTCAGCGCGTCCTCGCCGCGCTTGAGCTTGCCCTTGGGGTGCGACCAGTCGTCGTAGCGCGGCCGGTGGACGAGCGCGATCTCCAGCCCGCCGTCGAGCGGCGAGTGCCGCCACAGCACGCACCCCGCCGCCCTGATGACCTCGTCCCTCACAGCCCCGCCCCCGTCCGCTGCCAGACCCTGCCGAACGCGAAGCGCGCCGCCTCCACCTCGTGCCGCTGGTCGGCGTGGAGCACACCGAGGGCGTACGCCGTGGCCGGGGCGATCCTCGGGGTGCGGGCGGCCGCGGCGGCGGCAGCGGCCGCCTCGGCGGCGTCGCGGTGCCGGTCCAGGGCCTGACCCGCGTTCAGCAGCCGTACGGAGAGGGAGGGTTCGGCCTCGTCCTGCCCGTGCTCGTCCAGCACCTCCTGCGCGTACCGCCGCAGCCGTACGAGCTTGCGCACCTGGTGCCACGGTGCGTCCTGGCGCGCCTCCGCGGGCGGGGCGTCGGAGGACGGGACCGCGGCGAGCCCGTGGGTGAGGGCCTCCGCGTTGTACGGGTGCCCGGCGACGGACAGCGGCAGCAGCTCGACGGCCTCGGCCAGCCGCCGGTGGGTCTGCTCCACGAGCCGGGGCAGCGCCTCGCGGGCGAGCAGGTCGTGCGCGGCCGGGTCGAGCGGCACCTCGGAGGCGAGGACGGCGGCCGCGTCGGCGACGGCGTGGAACCGCGAGGAGCCGAGGGCCTGCAGCGCGGCCGAGTGCGCCCGGGTCCTGGCCAGCGTCAGCTGCCGTTCCAGCAGGGCGCCCGCCCGCGCGGCGCCGACCGTCAGCCCGCTCCAGGCCCGCTCCTCGCAGGGCGCCGACCCGGACAGCCGGTGCAGCGCCCCCCGCAGCCGGGCCAGCCGCGCCGCGTAGGCGTGTTCGCGCCCCAGCGTCTCGGACAGCCACAGCAGCTCGGAGCGGAGGTGGTCCGTCCAGGCCGTGTCGGTGAGCGGCCGGTAGACGTACAGGGCCCCGGAGATGCGGCGGGCCGAGCGGCGCAGCAGCCGGGCGGCCTCGGTCGCGTCCTCGGCGCCCGCGCCGCTGTCGCCGTGCAGCCGCAGGCTGCGCAGGAACTCGGCCGCCTGGCCGTGCAGATAGTCCGCCAGCACCTCACCGGAGGTCGCCGTGTCCACGGCCGGATCCGGCGCGGCCGGCCGCTGTGTCGTCGTCATTTCCCGCCCCCCGGCCACGGTGACCGTAAGCGGCTGGTCATGGGGTCGCTGAGCCACGCCGGCGCCTCCGGGCGTCTATGAGCATCTCCTGTACGTTGCGCAGCGGCTGCCCGTCGGCGTCCGTCGCGTGCCGCCGCCAGCCGCCGTCCGGGCCCAGGTGCCAGGAAGCGGTGGCGTCGGACATCCCGGTCTCCAGCAGCCGGCCGAGCGAGGCCCGGTGTGCCGGGTCGGTGACCCGCACCAGCGCCTCGATGCGCCGGTCGAGGTTGCGGTGCATCATGTCGGCGCTGCCGAGCCACACCTCCGGGTCACCGCCGTTCCCGAAGGCGAATATCCGGGAGTGTTCGAGGAACCGGCCGAGGACGCTGCGCACCCGGATGTTCTCCGAGAGCCCGGCCACCCCGGGCCGCAGCGCGCAGATGCCGCGCACCCAGATGTCCACCGGCACGCCTTCGCGCGCCGCCCGGTAGAGGGCGTCGACGACGGCCTCGTCGACCATCGAGTTGACCTTGATGCGGATGTAGGCGGGCCGCCCGGCGCGGTGGTGCGCGACCTCCTTGGCGATCCGGGCGACGAGCCCGTCGCGCAGCGACCGGGGGGCGACGAGCAGCCGCCGGTAGGTCTCGCGGCGGGAGTAGCCGGACAGCCGGTTGAAGAGGTCGGAGAGGTCCGCGCCGACCTGCGGGTCGGCGGTGAGCAGCCCGAGGTCCTCGTAGAGGCGCGCGGTCTTGGGGTGGTAGTTGCCGGTGCCCACGTGCGAGTAGCGGCGCAGGGTGTCGCCCTCCTGGCGCACCACGAGCGACAGCTTGCAGTGCGTCTTCAGCCCCACCAGGCCGTAGACGACGTGGCAGCCGGCCTCCTCCAGCTTGCGCGCCCACTTGATGTTGGCCTGCTCGTCGAAGCGGGCCTTGATCTCGACGAGGACGAGGACCTGCTTGCCGGATTCCGCGGCGTCTATCAGGGCGTCGACGATCGGTGAGTCGCCGGAGGTGCGGTAGAGCGTCTGCTTGATCGCGAGGACGTCCGGGTCGGCCGCCGCCTGCTCCAGGAACGCCTGCACGGAGGTGGAGAAGGAGTCGTACGGGTGGTGCAGGAGCACGTCCCGCTCGCGCAGGGCGGCGAAGATGTCGGGCGCGGAGGCGGACTCGACCTCGGCGAGGTCCCGGTGGGTGCCGGCCACGAACTTGGGGTACTTCAGCTCGGGCCTCTCCAGGGTCGCTATCCGGAAGAGCGCGGTCAGGTCGAGGGGGCCGGGCAGCGGGTAGACCTCGGCGTCGCTGATCTTCAGCTCGCGGACGAGCAGGTCGAGGACGTACGGGTCGATGGTCTCCTCGACCTCCAGCCGCACGGGCGGGCCGAAGCGGCGCCGCATGAGCTCCTTCTCCAGCGCCTGGAGCAGGTTCTCCGCGTCGTCCTCCTCGACCTCCAGGTCCTCGTTGCGGGTCACCCGGAACATGTGGTGCGCGAGCACCTCCATGCCGGGGAACAGCTCCTCCAGGTGGGCCGCGATCACGTCCTCCAGCGGGACGTACCGCTGCGGGGACGCCTCCAGGAAGCGCGACAGCAGCGGCGGGACCTTCACGCGTGCGAAGTGGTCATGGCCGCTGACGGGGTTGCGCACGACGACGGCGAGGTTGAGGGAGAGCCCGGAGATGTACGGGAAGGGGTGCGCGGGGTCCACGGCCAGCGGCGTCAGGACGGGGAAGATCTGCTGCCGGAAGAGGGTGAAGAGGCGGCCCTGCTCCTTCTCGGTCAGCTCGGGCCAGCGGATCAGGTGGATGCCGTGCTCGGCGAGCTCGGGCGCGATGTCCTGCTGGTAGCAGGCGGCGTGCCGGGCCATGAGCTCGCGGGAGCGGGTCCAGATCTGCTCCAGCACCTCGCGGGGCTGGAGGCCGGAGGCGGAGCGGGTGGCGACGCCGGTGGCGATCCGGCGCTTGAGCCCGGCGACGCGCACCATGAAGAACTCGTCCAGGTTGCTGGCGAAGATCGCGAGGAAGTTCGCCCGCTCCAGCAGCGGGGTCGCCGGGTCCTCGGCGAGCTCCAGCACCCGCTCGTTGAAGGCCAGCCAGCTGCGCTCCCGGTCCAGGAACCGTCCGTGCGGCAGCGGCTCCGCTCCGTACGCGCCCTCCAGGCCCTCGTCGCCGTACGCCGGGTCCCCGTAGGTGCCCAGGTCGGAGGCGTCCAGGTCGGGCTCCAGGCCCGGCGAGTCCGGGGCCATGACCGCGTACGGCCGGTGGGCGGCGATGGAGCCGACGGAAGGCTGCCGATTGTCGAAACCGTCTCCGTGCGGGTGGCCGTGTGCCTGGGCGCTCGACGAGGTCATGTCTTCATTGTTCCGCGTCAGGGGCGGGGCGGGCGCGTCGGAGACGGGCGCCACGGCGGCGAGTAGCCGTCGGTCGGGTGCACGGGGCACGGCGGGCTGCATTCGGCAAGACTGGCAACCGCTGTTGAATCACGGGTAACGCCCACATGGCGCTAAGGAAATCGGAGCCCTTCCGGAAGGGGCTCGCCACCTGCGGCGGGCGGGCTCAGACGCCGTACGGGCCCGAGGCCGCCGGACCCAGCCGGCTTCTGCCCACCGAAGCACCCACGGCCTTGCCCTCCACTCGCGGTTCCGCGCTCGGCGTGAGCAGGGGCGGCGCGTCCGGTGCGCGGAGGTGGGCGAGGAGGAGTTCCTCCAGGGTCGGCTCCGACGCCTGCCACCCGCCGCGCACGGGGCGGCCGTCGGGGCGTATGAGCGCGGTGAGCTGACGGCCCGTCCGGCGCGTCTCCACGACCGTGTGGGCCGCGAACTCCCGCGGCGCGCCCGGCTGCTCGTGCCGGCCGACGAGCAGGGTGTGGGCGGCGAGCAGGTCCTCGACCTCGCCCGCGAGCCGCACCTTGCCGTCGGCCACGAGCAGCAGGTAGTCGCAGATCCCGTCGAGCTCGGCGAGGATGTGCGAGGACATGACGACGGTGACGGCGCGCTCGGCGGCCGCGGTCATGAGGGCGGTCGTCATCTGGTGGCGCGAGAGCGGGTCGAGGTCGGCCATCGGCTCGTCGAGGAGCAGGAGTTCGGGCCGCTTGCCCAGCGCGAGCGCCAGCGCGACGCGGGTGCGCTGCCCGCCGGAGAGGTCGCCGACGCGCGCGCCCGGCGATAGCCCGCCCTCGTCCACGAGCCGCTCGGCGGTGGCCCGGTCCCAGCTCGCGGGGTTGAGCTCGCGGCCCATGCGGAGGGTGTCGGCGATGGTGAACCGGGCGTACAGCGGCTTGTCCTGCGAGAGGTACGCGACGCGGGGCCGCACCTCCGCGCCGCCGGGGCGCCTGCCGAGGACGGTGAGCGAGCCCTCGGTGGGCCTGCGCAGCCCGGCGGCCAGGGACAGCAGCGTGGTCTTGCCCGCGCCGTTGGGCCCGACGAGCGCGCAGACGCGGCCCGCGGGCAGCCGGAAGGAGCAGTCGCGCAGCGCCCAGGCGCGCCGGTGCTTCATGCCGAGCCCGACCGCCTCCAGGGCGGTGTGGCCGGGGCGGAAGGTGAAATCGGTCATCGGACCCCCTTGTTCACACTTTCACATGGCGTCCGGAGCGTGCGGACCGTGGGTCACGCGGGGCCCTCGAAGCGCTCCTCCAGCACGGAGGTGACCAGTGCGGAGACGTCCTCCCTGGCGAGCCCCGCCGCATGGGCGCGCTCCATCCAGTCGGCGAGCTCGGCGCGCAGCGGCGAGTCCGCGCCGGCCTGCGGGCGCGCGAGGGAGCGCCGCACGAACGTCCCCAGCCCGGGGCGCGCCTCGACCAGGCCGTCCCGGGTGAGCTCGCGGTACGCCTTCAGCACGGTGTTGGGATTGATGGCCGTGGCCGCGACGACCTCTTTGGCCGTGGGCAGCTTGTCGCCCGGCGCGAGCAGACCCAGCCGGAGGGCTTGCTCCACCTGATGAACGATCTGCAGATAGGTGGCCACCCCACTGCGCCGGTCGATCCGGAACTCGACCACGATCACCCTTTCACTACTTGACTAGTGAAAGGGTGATGTATGTGATCGGCGGCTGTCAAATGCTGGCGGGCGTCGAGGCGGGATCAGCTCTCGGTGCGGTACATCAGGTCCGTCTCGTGCACCGCGAAGCCCAGCCGCTCGTAGACGGCCACCGCCGGCAGGTTGTCCGCGTCCACGTACAGCATCGCGGTCGGCAGCCCCTTGGCCTCCAGGTGGCGCAGTCCGATCGCCGTCAGGGACTTGCCGAGCCCGCCGCCCTGGGCGCCGGGCCGTACCCCGAGGACGTAGACCTCGCCCAGCTCCTCCTCCGCGTGCACCTTCGTCCAGTGGAAGCCGACGATCTCGCCTTCGCGCTCGGCGAGGAAGAAGCCCTCCGGGTCGAACCAGCTCGCCGCCTTGCGGTCGTCGAGGTCCCGCTGCGTCAGCGAGCCCTGCTCGGGGTGGTGCGCGAAGGCGGCCGCGTTCAGGGCGAGCCACGCCGTGTCGTCCTTGCCGGGGCGGAAGGTGCGTACGGTCACGCCGTCCGGCAGGCGCGCGTCGGGGAGGTCCAGTCCGGCCAGCGGGCGCCGCATCTGGCGGAGCTCGCGGAAGAGGCTCAGCCCGAGCACCTGCGCGAGGTGCCGCGCGGCGGGGTGTCCGCCGTGTGCCCAGATGCGCAGCCGCTTGCCGGACTCCGCGAGCAGCGCGCCGCCCAGCGTCCGCCCGTGCCCGCGGCCACGCCGGTCGGGGTGCACGACGAGTTCGCCCGCGGGCGCCTCCACGGGGTCGCTGTCCTCCAGCTGCCCGTAGCCGATGAGCTCGCCCTCGTCGTCGCGCAGCAGGACGTGCCGTACGCCCGCGCGCCGCCCGCGCAGCTGCAGGCGCCCCTGCTCCGAGACGGCCGGCTGGCCGTCGACGGCGGCGGCTTCCTCCACCAGCCGCAGCACATCCCGCGCCGTCTCGGGCGCGAGCTCCTCCACGACCTCGATCGACCGCTGCCCGCCTGTGTTGTTCGCGACGTCACTACTCATGGGTCGAGCCTACGACCTCGGCCATCAGGAGCTACTGAATCGTCACCTCAACGCTCCTGACGCGCTACGCGCGTTGAACATAAAATTCCGGCGACCACGCAACAACCGCATATGTACAAAGGGGAACAAATGCACGCGACGCCGCCACGGAAGCGCCTCTCCAGACGGCTGAGCACCGCCGTCGCCGTTCTCGCCGCCACCGCCGGTGTCCTCGCCACGGCCGGTCCCGCGAGCGCCCACCACTCCCGTACGGTCGACGTACAGCTGCTCTCCTTCAACGACTTCCACGGCAACCTGGAGCCCCCGCAGGGCTCCTCCGGCACCGTCACCGAGCTGCAGCCGGACGGGAGTAAGAAGGCCATACCCGCGGGCGGCGTGGAGTACCTCGCCAACTCGCTGCGCACGGCGCGCAAGGGGCACCCCTATTCCGTGACCGCCGCGGCCGGTGACCTGATCGGGGCCAGCCCGCTGATGTCGGGGCTCTTCCACGACGAGCCGAGCATCGAGGCGATGAACAAGCTCGGGCTGGACGTCACTTCCGTCGGCAACCACGAGTTCGACGAGGGCCGCGCGGAGCTGACGCGGATGCAGAAGGGCGGCTGCCACCCGACGGACGGCTGCTTCGAGAAGGGCAAGAAGTTCCGGGGGGCCGACTTCCCCTACCTCGCCGCGAACGTCACGGACGAGAAGACCGGCAAGCCCATCCTCAAGCCGTACACGGTCTGGAAGCGCAACGGCGTGAAGATCGGCTTCATCGGCGTCACCCTCAAGGGCACGCCGGACGTCGTCACCGCGGAGGGCGTGAAGGGCCTGAAGTTCGGCGACGAGGTCGAGACGATCAACAAGTACGCCGCGGAGCTCGACCGCCAGGGCGTGAAGTCGATCGTCGCCCTCATCCACGAGGGCGGGCTGCCGGCCTCCGGCGCGTACAACTACAACTGCGACACCCCGGGCGCGGGCGCCGGGATATCCGGCCCCATCGTGGACATCGCCAAGAAGGTCACGCCGAAGGTCGACGCCCTCGTCACCGGGCACACGCACGCGGCGTACACCTGCACCATCCCCGACCCGTCGGGCGCGCCGCGCACGGTCACCTCGGCGGCGTCCTTCGGGCGGCTGTACACCGACACCACGCTGACGTACGACCGGCGGACGAAGGACATCGTCCGCACGGCCGTGAAGAGCCCCCGCACGGGCAACCACGTCGTGGACCGCAACCAGCCGAAGGCGCCCGACATGACGGCCCTCGTCGACCGCTGGCGGAAGCTGGCCGCGCCGGTGGCCGACAGGCCCGTGGGCTACATCTCCGCCGACATCAACGGCCGTGGCGCGGAGGGCTACGAGAAGCCGCTCGGCGACCTCATCGCCGACGCGCAGCTGGAGGCCCTCGCGCCGGCCGACAAGGGCGGCGCCCAGATCGCGTTCATGAACCCCGGCGGCATCCGCTCCGACCTCGCCTACAAGGCGTCCGGCTCGGAAGGGGACGGCGTCGTGACGTACGGCGAGTCGTTCACCGTGCAGCCCTTCACGAACATGATGGCCACGTCCGACCTCTCCGGCGCCCAGCTCATATCCCTGCTCCAGCAGCAGGTCAGCGGCGCCAACGAGGCCCAGCCGATCGTCCTCCAGATCAGCAAGGGCCTGACCTACACGCTCGACCTGACGAAGAAGGGCGCGGCCCGCATCGACGTCTCCTCGGTGAAGCTCGACGGCGCGGCGATCGACCCGGCGAAGACCTACCGCGTCGCGGCGAACGCGTTCCTCGCGGGCGGCGGTGACGGCTTCCCGGCGTTCAAGGACGGCAAGAACAAGCGCATCGGGGCGTCGGACCTGGACGTCTTCAACGCCTACCTGACGGCGCACTCCTCGAAGTCCACCCCGCTGGCCCCGCCGAAGGCGGACCGGATCACGGTGGTGAAGTAGGGGATACGAACGCCGGACGGGCTGGATTTCCAGCCCGTCCGGCGTTCGAGGACCGTGGGGGTCACAGATTCTGGACTTCCGCCCCCGCCTTGACCAAAAGCTGCTGCCCGATGTCGAGCAGCGCCCGCCCGCCCGCGAGCTCCTCGCCGATCCGCCGCTCGTCCGCGTCCCGGGGGTCGCGCGTGGCCTGGCCCCGGCCCCTCAGCTCCGTGCCGTCCCGCAGCCGCAGCAGCGCCGCCGCGCGCGTATGCGTCTCATCCTCGGCGAACTCGACTTCCACGTGCCAGCCCGCAACCTGCTGCATGATCACCCTCTCCACGCCGGACCCCGAGATCTGGCACAAATTAGCCCGTATCGGCGCGCCTCAAACCCCATGCGCCCGAACAGCCGAACCGCCGTCCTTATACCGGGCATACCCGCTTCTGTCGGGCTTCTCAGGGCTCACTCAGACGGTTTTCATATAGCCGGAGGACAGTCATAGCCATGACGGACAACGACCGCCGCAACGGCACCCAGGACCCCGAGTTCCCGCAGCAGCCTTCCGCGTACCCGGCGCAGCCGCCGTACGCCCCGCAGCAGCCGGTCACCACGGCGACGGGCGTCACCGTCTGGCCGGGCGACGGCAGCGGCCCGTACGACGGCGGCACCCCGCACGGCGGTGGCACGGGCGGCCCCGGAGGCGGCGGCTACGTCGGCTTCGACGCCCCCGGCCCCGGCGACGGCGGCAACGGCGGTGGCAGCAGCCACGCCGCGCCCCGCGCCCGCCGCCCCGTCGCCCTCCTCGCCGCCTGCGCGATCGTCGCGGCCGTCGTCGGCGGAGGCTCGGCCGCCCTCGTCGGCGAGCTCACCACGCGCTCCGGCAGCAGCAGCCACTCCACGCCCGTGGAGAACGCCTCCTCCAAGACCAGCGGCGTCTCCGCCGTCGCCAAGGCCGTCAGCCCCAGCATCGTGGAGATCAAGGCGACCACCACCTCCGGCGAGTCCACCGGCTCCGGCGTGATCATCACGAGCAACGGCGAGATCGTCACCAACAACCACGTGGTCTCCGGCGCCGACTCCGTGAAGGTCTCCTTCAGCGACGGCAGCAGCAAGACCGCGAAGGTCGTCGGCACCGACCCCGACAAGGACCTCGCCCTGATCAAGGTGAACGGCGCGAGCGGACTCAAGGCGGCCAGCCTCGGCGACTCCGGCAAGCTCCGGGTCGGTGACGACGTCGTCGCGATCGGCTCCCCCGAGGGCCTCACCGGCACCGTCACCAGCGGCATCGTCTCCGCCCTCAACCGCGACGTGACCGTCGCCAAGGAGCAGGGCCAGGGGCAGGGGCAGCAGCGGCAGGGCCGTGGCCTCCCGCAGTGGCCGTTCGAGTTCGGCGGCAACCAGTACAACGGCGACACCGGCTCCTCCAAGACCACCTACAAGGCCATCCAGACGGACGCCTCCCTCAACCCCGGCAACTCCGGCGGCGCACTGATCAACATGAGCGGCGAGATCATCGGCATCAACTCCGCGATGTACTCGTCCGCTTCCTCGGGCGGCTCCGGTGACTCCGCGGGCAGCGTCGGCCTCGGCTTCGCGATCCCGATCAACACCGTCAAGGCCGACCTGGCGAAGCTCCGGGCGGGCGGCAGCTGACCGGTGGCGGAGGAGCAACCCGCCGCCCTCCGCCGTGCGACGCTGAGAGGGACAGGAGACACCCGTACACCCGTGAGGTAAGCCGATGAGCCCCGCCGAGCACGGCGACCAGCCCGCCCGCGTCCTGATCGTGGACGACGAGCCCGCCGTCCGCGAGGCGCTGCGCCGCAGCCTCGCCTTCGAGGGGTACGGCACCGAGCTGGCCGTCGACGGACTCGACGCGCTGGAGAAGGTCGCCGCGTACGACCCGGAGCTGATCGTCCTCGACGTGCTGATGCCCCGCATGGACGGCCTGACCGCCGCCCGCCGGCTGCGCGCCTCCGGGGTCACCGTGCCCATCCTCATGCTCACCGCCCGCGACACCGTCGGCGACCGCGTCACCGGCCTCGACGCCGGGGCCGACGACTATCTGGTCAAGCCCTTCGAGCTGGACGAGCTGCTGGCCCGCATCCGCGCCCTGCTGCGCCGCAGCTCCTACGCGGCGGCGGCCGCCGAGGCCGTCTCCCACACGCTCTCCTTCGCCGACCTGCGCATGGACCTCACCACGCGCGAGGTGGCGCGCGGCAGCCGGCCGGTCGAGCTGACCCGCACGGAGTTCACGCTGCTGGAGCTTTTCCTCACGCATCCGCGGCAGGTCCTCACCCGGGAGCAGATCCTGAAGTCGGTCTGGGGCTTCGAGTTCGAGCCCTCCTCCAACTCCCTCGACGTGTACGTGATGTATCTGCGCCGCAAGACGGAGGCGGGCGGCGAGCCCCGGCTCGTCCACACCGTCCGCGGGGTCGGCTATGTCCTGCGGGCGGACGGCGGCGGCTCCGAATGACCGGGAGATTCCGGCGGCTGAGCCTGCGCTCCCGGCTCGCGCTCCTGTCGGCGGTGGCGGTCGCCGTCGCCGTCGCGGCGGTCGCGGGCGTGTCCTGGTTCGTCCTCAAGCAGCAGCTCGAACAGCAGCGGGACACCACGCTGACCAATGTGCGCCCGACGGACGAGACCGTCGTCGACCTGCTGCGCTCCTGCGGCGCGGGGATGCGGACCGGCCCCAGCCAGTACACCTTCCAGATCATCACGACGACGGGCGCGATCTGCACCACCCCGGGCAAGTCGCCCGTGGAGGTGGACTCCGAGGACCTGGCCGTCTCCCTGGACCGCGGTCCTGTGCTGCACGACGGCCGGGCGAAGAACGGCCAGGAGATGCGCATCGCCACCTCGGCGAGCAATGTGCAGGGCGTCTACGCGGTCTCCATCGCGCAGCCCCTGAGCGACATCGACAAGCCGCTCAACAAGCTCGCCATCGCCCTCGCGCTGACCGCCGGGATCGGCGTCCTCGGCGCGGCCACCGCGGGCCTGGGCATCGCCCGCGCCGGGCTGCGGCCCGTGGACCGGCTCACCGACACGGTCGAGCACATCGCCCGCACGGAGGACCTCGCCGTGCGCATCCCCGTCGACGGCGAGGACGAGATCGCCCGCCTGTCGCGCTCCTTCAACTCCATGACGGCCGCCCTCGCGTCCTCCCGCGACCGCCAGCAGCAGCTGATCGCCGACGCCGGGCACGAGCTGCGCACGCCACTGACGTCGCTGCGCACCAATATCGACCTGCTCGTGCGGAGCGAGGAGACCGGCCGGGCGATCCCGCCGGAGGACCGCAAGGCGCTGCTCGCCAGCGTCAAGGCGCAGATGACGGAGCTCGCGGCGCTGATCGGCGACCTCCAGGAGCTGTCCCGCCCGGACTCGGCCGCCGACGGCGGCCCGGTGCAGGTGATCGCCCTGCACGAGGCGGCCGGGCGCGCGGTGGAGCGGGCGCGGCTGCGCGGCGCGGGCCTGACGTTCGCGGTGCGGCTGGACCCCTGGTTCGTACGCGCGGAACCGGCCGCCCTGGAGCGCGCCCTGGTCAACCTCCTGGACAACGCGGTGAAGTTCAGCCCGCCCGGCGGCACGGTCGAGGTCACCCTGACCGGCGGC
The DNA here is from genome assembly GCF_039521185.1 of Streptomyces blastmyceticus. Taxonomy (NCBI): domain Bacteria; kingdom Bacillati; phylum Actinomycetota; class Actinomycetes; order Kitasatosporales; family Streptomycetaceae; genus Streptomyces; species Streptomyces blastmyceticus. The sequence goes on from NZ_BAAABW010000002.1 coordinate 250,056, forward strand.
GAGCTGACCGTGCGCGACCACGGCCCCGGCATCCCCGCCGACGAGCTCCCCCACGTCTTCGACCGCTTCTGGCGCTCCCCCTCGGCCCGCAGCCTCCCGGGCAGCGGCCTGGGCCTGTCCATCGTGGCCCGCACGATCCGCCAGGCGGGCGGCGAGGTCTCCCTCGCCCCGGCGGAGCACGGCGGGGCGGTGGCATCCGTACGGCTGCCGGGCGCGGCGACGGCGCCGCCGGTTCTCTAGCGCGGGGTTTGCGCCCGGCGCCCGTTGCCCAGGTATGTGCCATGACCCAGGACAACGTGGCACGTACGTATTACGACACCGGCGATGTCGACGGCTTCTACGCGCAGGCGTGGGGCGGGGAGAACATCCACGTCGGGATCTACGCCGACGCGCGCGAAGCGGTCGGTGCCGCGGCCCGGCGCACCGTCGAGCGGATGGCGGCGAAGGCCGCAGACGCGCTCGGGCCCGGTCGCGCGGTCCTGGACCTGGGGTCCGGGTACGGCGGTGCGGCGCGGCAGTTGGCCGAGTCGTACGGCTGTCGCGTCACCGGCCTGAACATCAGCGAGGTGCAGAACCGCCGGCACCGCGAGATCAACGCCGAGCGCGGCCTCGACGGGCTGATCGACGTGGTGACCGGCTCCTTCCAGGACGTCCCCGCGCCGGACGCCGCGTACGACGTGGTCTGGTCCCAGGACGCGCTGTGCCACAGCCCCGACCGGGCGACGGTCCTGCGGGAGGCGGTGCGCGTGCTCAAGCCCGGCGGGCACCTGGTGTTCACCGACTTCATGGCCGTCGAGGACGCACCCGCCGCCGAACTGCGGCCGCTCACGGACCGGCTGACGGTCACGGGCTTCGCGACGCCCGCCTTCTACGAGGAGCAGCTGCGGTCACTGCCGCTCTCGGACGTGAGCTTCGAGGAGCTCAGCGAACATCTCCAGACCCACTACGAACGCCTCACCGATGAGGTGCGCGACCCGTCCCCGACGCTCGTGGCGTCGGTCAGCGCGGCGTACCTGGAGGGCTTGCGCGAGAGCCTTCCGCAGGTGGCGGCGGCGTGCGCGAAGGGGCTGTTGCAGTGGGGCATCTTCCACGCGCGCAGGGCGTGACGGCCGGAGCGCGGTGATTCCGGGCCCGGGGCAGGCGCCCCGGGCCCCCTGGTGGCCGACAAGAGACCTTCCCCGGGGCGATTTGTTCATATATGCCCCGCTATAGAGCCCCTGCGCATCTGTGAAACTCCGCATCGTGCAGCGCGAAAGAGCCATCGAAGGCTGAATTCCGCCGCGCCGCCGGGACAAGATGCGTGAGCAGGAGCGGACGCCCCCCGAGGCGGGATCCGCCCCGGGCCCGGCAGCCCCCACATCCATTCCGGGCCACTTCCCCGAAGTGCCCCCGAAGGCGTTCACGACCATGCCGTGGCGGGCCATTCCCCGACATCCATCAGGAGACTCGACCCGTGTCAACGGACACTTTGGCGAACCATCTCGCCGACACCCACACCGGGCTGCCGATCCCCGCCGACCGCGAGTTCACGTCGCCGGACGAGGAGCGCAGGCACCGCAAGCAGCGGCTCGCGGCGGCCATGCGGCTCTTCGGCAAGGCGGGCTTCGCGGAGGGCATCTCCGGGCACATCTCCGTGCGCGACCCGGAGGACCTCGACACCTTCTGGGTCAACCCCTTCGGCCTGTCCTTCAACCAGGTGCGGGTGCGCGACCTGATCCGCGTCGACGCCGAGGGCCGGGTCGTCGACGGCACGGGCAAGGTCAACCCCAGCGCCTTCACCATCCACTCCAAGATCCATGAGCGCCCCGGGGCCAACGCCATCGCGCACGGCCACACCGTGCACGCCCGCGCCCTCGGCGCCCTGGAGCGCCTGCTTGAGCCCTACGACCAGGAGTCGGCGGCGTTCTACCAGGACCAGGTCCTCTACGGCGACTACGACGGCCCGGCGATCTCGGTCGAGCACGGGCAGGACATCGCCGACCGGCTCGGCGACCGGCGCGCGATGCTGCTCCGCCACCACGGCCTGATCACCGTCGGCGGCTCGCTGGAGGAGGCGGTGCACTGGTTCTTCACGTACGAGAGCTGCGCCCAGGTCCAGCTCCTCGCCCTCTCCGCGGGCAAGCCCGTGCCGATGACCCACGAGCAGGCCCTGCTGGCCCGCGACGGCTTCGGCGACGAGCAGCTCGGCCGGTTCAGCTTCCAGATCATGTGGGACGAGATCACCGCAGACCAGCCCGACCTGCTCGACGAATAAACCGCCCACGCAAGGAAGTTGGAGGAACCGATGAGTTCATCAGCCGCTCCGCGCGTGGAAGCGCGCAAGATTCTGATCATCGTCGCGATCGTGCAGTTCGTGATCGGCGGCTGGTTCTCGTGGACGGCGTCGCACGCCAAACCGCGCGACCTGCCGGTGCTCGTGGTGTCGGCGAGCGAGGACCTCTCGGACTCGCTGCGCAAGGCCGCGCCCGGCGCGTACGAGATATCCACGGCCGCCGACGCCGACACGGCCGACCGCAAGCTCAAGGACCGCGCGGCGTACGGCGCCTTCATCGCCACGCCCGAGGGCCTCGCACTCCATGTGGCCTCGGCCGCCTCGCCCACGGTGGCGCAGACCCTGACCCAGCAGGCGCAGCAGCTCCAGGGCAAGCCGGTCGCCGTCACCGATGTCGTCCCGGCCGACGCCGACGACAAGCACGGCTCCGGCATGGCCATGGGCTTCCTGCCGCTGCTGATCACCGCTGTCATCGCGGGCCTGCTGTTCGTCCTGAAGGTGCGCGACGCCCGCGCCAAGCTCCTCGGGATCGTCGGCTTCGCCGTGCTGTCCGGCCTGCTCAGCTCGCTGATGCTGACCCACCTCAGCGGCGTGCTGCCCGGCAACTACTTCGTCAACGCCGGTGTCGTGGCGCTGCTGGAGCTGGCCATGGTCGGTGTCATCACCGGCTTCGGCTCGCTGGTGGGCCCGCCGGGGATCGCGGTGGGCGCGGTGCTGATGTTCGTCGTCGGCAATCCGCTGTCCGGCATGGCGTCGGCCCCCGAGATGCTGCCCCAACCGCTGGGCGCCATCGGCCAGTTCCTGCCCGCGGGCGCGGCCGCCACGCTCTTCCGTTCGGCCGGTTCCTTCCACGGCGCGGGCGGCGGCGCACCCCTGCTGGTGCTGGTGGTCTGGTCGCTGATCGGCCTGGGCCTGCTGTTCCTGAGCGCCCGCCGCGCGGCCGGCCGGACGGCCCCCGAGGCGGCCCCGGCCCCCGAGGCCCCGGTCACGGCCTCCGTGGGCTGACGCCCTCCTCAACGCTCTTCCCGTTCCCGAAAGATGACCATGACCATGAACGCAAGTGACCGCCCGCGGATGCGCATCGGCATCGTCGGCGGCGGAGCGGCAGCCGTCTGCCTGCTGGACCGGATATCCCGCACTCCGGGGCGCGGCCCCGGGTCGATCACCGTCTTCGAGCCCTCGGACAATCTGTGGCGGGGCCGCGCCTACCAGCGTGACGTCGACTCCGTGCTGGCCAACATCATCCCCTCGGAGATGTCGGCCACCACGGACGACCCGGAGAGCTTCCTGCGCTGGCTCGGCGAGACGGGCTTCCCCCACGGCGTCGGCGACTACGCCGCCGACGGCCACTTCCCGCCCCGCCACGTCTTCGGCAGCTATCTGGAGCGGACGGCCGAGCAGGCCCGCGCCGAACTCGCCCTCGGCGACTGGCCGGTGACCGTCGTCCGGGACGCCGTCGTCGGGGCCCGGCAGCGGGCGGACGACGTCGTCCTGACCACCGCCGGGGGCCGCGCCGAGACCTTCGACTACGTGATCTGCTCGGTCGGCGCGGGCCGCCCGGCCGACCACTACGACCTGGCGGGCACCCCCGGGTTCCACGGCGACCCGTACCCGCTGACGCGGACGCTGCCCGCGATCCCGGAGACCGCCGACGTCACCGTGCTCGGCACCGGCCTCGCCGCCGTCGACGTCGTCGTCTCCCTGGCCGCGCGCGGCCACCGGGGCCGGATCACCATGGCGTCCCGCAACGGCGCCCTCCCGGCGGTCCGGCAGCGCCCCATCCACCCGGAGCTGCGGCACTTCACCCCCGCCTCCCTGCGGGCGCTGGCGGCCGCGAGCCCCGACGGCCGGATCGGTCTCGCCGAGCTCCTCGGGCTGCTGGAGCGGGAGTTGGCGGAGCACGGCGCGGGCCCCGCCGGGGTGCTGGCCGAGCTGTTCTCCATCGACCGGGAGGAGCCCGTCGCCCGGCTGATCCGGCAGTACGAGAACATCGACTCCACCGACCTGGGCATGCGGATCATGCAGCACGCGATCCCGGAGAGCGGCCCCGACGCCTGGACGCTGCTGCACGCGGAGGACCAGGAGTTCATCCGCGAGAACCACTACCGGGCGATCATGAGCCTGTGCTGCCCGATGCCCCCGGCCAACGCCCGCACGCTGCTCAGGCTGCACGAAGAGGGCCGGCTGCGGGTGACCGGCGGGCTGTGGAACGTCAAGCCGCTTGCCAGTGACGGCTTTTACGTCGCCGTCGGTGACGACAGCTACGAGACGGACGTGGTGGTCAACGCGGTCAGCGCGCCCTCACACCGGGTCCCGGTGGAGGCCCACCCGTTCGTCGAGTCGCTCGTCGAGGAGGAGGCGGCCGAGTACCACCCCTCCGGCGGGCTGCACATCGAGCCGTCCACCAGCCGCATCGCGGGCCACGGCCGGGTGCACCGGCGCATGCACGCGATCGGCGACCTGGGCGCCGGGACGCTGTTCTTCACCTCCGGCATGCCCTCGGTGGCCGAGCGCGCCGACGACATCGTCCGCGCCATCGCCGAGGACATCGAGGCCGTGCACATCGGCACCGCCTGAACCACGCGAACACCATGAGAATCACGGGGGAAACACAAGGATGACCACGGTCACCCGCAGAAATGTGCTCATGACGGCGTTCACCGCCGCCGTCGTCACCGGTACCGGCGCGGCGCTCGCGCCCGTCGTCCTGGCCGACCAGGCCGACGACACAGCCGCGGCCGCCCGGAACGGGGGCCCGGACGTGGTGACGGACTCCTTCGAGGAGACCTACCGGGGCCGCCGCATCCAGGGCAGGACGCTGTCCACCTGCGGCGCGCGGCCCGCCGCCTACCGCAAGGGCGCCGCCGCGGCGCCCGACGTACCCGGCATCGAGATCAGCATCGACGGGCGCCCGCTGCATGTGATGCGCCGTGCGGACGGCACCTATCTGAGCCTGGTGAACCACTACGAGTCGTTCCCCACGCCGCTCGCCGTCGCCCGCGCCGCCGTCGACCGGATCGGCACCGCACAGCTGTCGCTCACCACGACGCACCACCACTGATCCGGAGCACCGGTGTACACACGCAAGAACCAGAAGAATCTCACCAGCGCCGAGAAGAAGAAGTTCGTCGCCGCCCTGCTGGAGCTCAAGCGCCGGGGCCGCTACGACGAATACGTCAAGCTGCACGGCAAGTACTTCGTCTCCGACGGCGAAGCGGGCGTGCGGGTCGGCCACATGTCCCCCTCGTTCTTCCCCTGGCACCGCCGGTTCCTGCTGGAGTTCGAGCGCGACCTGCAGTCCGTCGATGCGGACGTGACCCTGCCGTACTGGGACTGGACCGTCGACCAGTCGCCCACCTCCTCGCTGTGGGCCGACGACTTCCTGGGCGGCACGGGCCGGGCGTCCGACGGGCAGGTCATGACGGGCCCGTTCGCCTACGCGGCCGGCAACTGGCCGATCAACGTGGGCGTGACGGAGGAGAAGTTCCTGATGCGGGACCTCGGCCACTCCGGCGCCCCCGTCGCCCTGCCCACCAGGCAGGAGCTGGCCCACGCCGTCGACGACCCCGTCTACGACACCGCGCCCTGGGACTCCACCGTCACCACGGCCGGTTTCCGCAACAAGATCGAGGGCTGGACCGTCGGCGCCGACCGGGGCTGGACCAACCACAACCGCGTCCACCTGTGGGTCGGCGGCCAGATGACCGGCGGCACCTCGCCCAACGACCCGGTCTTCTGGCTCCACCACACCTTCATCGACCTGATCTGGGCCCGCTGGCAGCGCAAGCACCCCGGCGCGAGCTACGAGCCGCGCAAGAAGGTGCCCGCCGGTGACCCCCAGTTCGGGCGGGTCATCAGCCTCGACGAGCCCATGGACCCGTGGGGCGCGCGGCCGTCCGACCTCCTGGACCACGAGCGCTACTACCGCTACGCGGAATAACACCCTTCATTTCCCACCGAGTCGATAAGAGGAATCACCATGCGCATTCGTCACACGGTCCCGGCTGTCGCGGCAGCCGCCCTGATCGCCCTCGGCGCGGCGGGCACCGCCCAGGCCGCCCCCGCCGACCCGGCCGCCGTGCCCGCCACGTCCGCCGCCGCCGCCGTGCGCAGCACCACGCCCGCCTTCGCCGGGCACACCTACGTGCTGACCCTCGACAACGGCGCCGTCCTGCGCAACTCCTACTCCGCCGACGGCAAGACCCTCGACTGGACCGCCCTCGCCGGCCCCATGGAGGGCAAGAGCGGCCAGGAGAAGCTCACCGTCCGCGAGGTCGGCGACGGCCTGTACTTCGTCAACTGGGTCGAGGCGTCCGGCATGACCGTCAGCCACGTCATGGACCTGCGCACCAAGACGGTGAGCATCTACTGGACGTACGGCACCCCCGACGGCGGCCGCGCCGGCGAGCTGCACACCGCGAAGCTGGAGCGCGTCTCCGCCCAGTAGTGTCCGTGGGCGGGGCCCGATGGGCCCCGCCTGCGCCTTTCTCTCCCCAGGTCTCTCCCCAGGAGCGATATCACCCATGGCCGCTCAAGCGACCAAGGCACCGGCCGAGGCCGGACACCAGCCGACAACCCCGGAGACGGCCGGCCCGAAGGAAGGCGGGGAGCTCGGCAACGGCCTGCGCCCCCGGCACCTGACCATGCTCGCCCTCGGCGGCGTCATCGGCGCCGGGCTGTTCGTGGGCTCCGGCACCGGGCTGCGCGTCGCCGGACCCGCCATCATCGTCTCGTACGCGCTCGCCGCGGGCCTCGCCCTGCTGGTGATGCGGATGCTCGGCGAACTGGCGGCGAACATGCCCGCCAGCGGCTCGTTCTCCGTCTACGCCGAACGCGCCCTGGGCAAGTGGGCCGGTTTCACCGCCGGCTGGCTCTACTGGTGGGTGACCGTCATCGCCATCGCGATCGAGCTGATCGCCGCGTCGAGCATCCTCCACCAGTGGCTGCCCGCCGTCCCGCAGTGGACCTTCGCCCTGGTCGCCCTGGCCGTCTTCACCATCGCGAACATGCTCTCCGTCGCGTCGTTCGGCGAGGCCGAGTTCTGGTTCGCGGGCATCAAGGTCGCCGCGATCATCGCGTTCCTCGCGCTGGGCGTCACCGCGATGTGCGGCGCCCTGCCCGGCGTCCACTCCCCCGGCCTGGACAACATCACCGGCCACGGCGGCTTCGTCCCGCAGGGCTGGAACAGCATCGTCGCCGGGCTGCTCGCCGTCGTCTTCGCCTTCGGCGGCATGGAGGTCATCACCATGGCGGCGGCCGAGTCCGGCGACCCCGCCCGCTCGGTCACCAAGGCCGTCAACAGCGCCATCTGGCGCATCAGCCTCTTCTACCTCGGCTCGATCGCGGTGATCGTCGCCCTGCTCCCCTGGGACTCCGCCGAGCCCGGCCGCAGCCCGTACGTCGCCGTGCTCGACCGGCTCGGCGTCCCCGGCGCGGGCCGGCTCATCGAGGTCGTCGTCCTCATCGCCCTGCTGTCGGCGATGAACGCCAACCTCTACGGCGCCTCGCGCATGGCCCACTCGCTCGCCGCCCGCGGCGACGCCCCCCGGGCGCTGCTGCGCACCTCGCGGCGCGGCGCGCCCCGGCTCGCGGTGGCGGCGTCCGCGGCCTTCGGGTTCTGCTCCATCGCGCTCGACCACGCGTGGCCCGAGCGGATCCTGCCGTTCCTGGCCAAGGCCATGGGCGGGGCGATGCTCTTCATGTGGCTGACGGTGGCGGTGGCCCATTTGGTGCTGCGCCGCCGCCTCGAACGCGACTCGCCCGAGGCGCTGGTGGTGCGGATGCGCGGCTACCCGTATCTGTCCTGGACCGCCGTGGTGGGCATCGTGACGGTGCTGGTGCTGATGGCCCTCGACGTCAAGGCCCGCGGCCAGCTCGGGTGGTCGGCCCTGCTGGTGCTTGTGCTGCTGGGCATCGCGGCGGTACGCAGCATGCCGTTCGGCAGTGCCCCGAAGGGGCGCGGGGAACTGCGCGACCAGCCACGGCCCACCCGCGGCTGACGTACCGGACTTCCGGCGGAACGCTCAGGGACGGGGCCGGGGACGGGTAGGGGCCGGGCGGGTGGCGACCCGCCCGGCCCCGGCTCCGTACGGTCAGGCCGAGAGCTCCTCCTCCGGCTCCTCCGGCAGTCCGTCGTCCATCGGCAGCATCCCCGTCGTCGCGATGAGATACCCCAGCTGCGCCCGGCTGCGGCTGCGCAGCGACGCGGAGATCCGGCTCACCCGCCCGGCCACGGTCCGCCGGCTGATGCCCAGCCGGCGGGCGATCGCGTCGTCGGTGTAACCGGCCACCAGCATCCGCATGATGGCGCGCTGCGTCTCGTCCGTGACGACCGGCTCCAGGGAGCGCGGGGCCGCGGCGACCACGGGGGTGGCCCGCTCCCACGCCTCCTCGAAGACCTGGACGAGGAACGAGACGATGGCGGGGTGCCGGATCTCCAGCGCCGTGGTCCGCCGGGCGTCGTCGCCCGGCACGTACGCCACCGCCCGGTCGATGACCACGAGCCGGTCGAAGACGTGGTCCAGCGTGCGGACTTCGCCGCCCGCCCCCACGATCTCCTCGATGTGCCGCATCGTCGCCGACTGGGTGCGCACCGCGTGCTGGTACAGGCTCCGGTGCCGGGTCCTGCGCCGTACGTGATCCAGCTCCTCCAGGTCGTAGACCAGCCGTTCGCCCCCCGGCTGTACGGTCATCAGCTCGTCCTGGCACGAGCGGACGGCGTGCACCAGCGTGGAGTTGATGACCCGTTCCCCGTGGATCGGCATCGCCCAGCCCTGGTGTTCCCGCTTGGCCGCGGTGTAGATCGCGTGCACCGGGACGAAGGCACCGGCGAGGCTCTGCGCGTCCATCCGCTGCCGCTCCAGCGACTGCTCGATGGGCCGCACGAGCTCAGCGAGCGCCACCTCGGGTGCGACAGGTACCAAGATTTCCGGGTCGTCCGGTGGTGTCACCAGCAACCCCTTCCGCAACAGACACTGCGGAGCCCCCTCCTTCGGCGTACATCCCTTGACCACGGCCTGCCGATAGCGCGTCAGACCCTCGCCGCACAGGGCATCGGCCCCGTCGGCAGGGTGCGACCCGCTGCAGCATTCCCCCAAGTACTGCATTGCGTGATCCTGCATGGCGCAATTATGCACCTTTCAATCAAAGATGTAGGGGTTCAGTGCAACAGATACTGCTGGTTGCACAAACACGTAACCTTCGATACGCAGGAATGAGGAGCGAATGGTCGGCTCTGGTGTATTGGCGGTCCTGCTGGAGAACTGGCGGGCCTCTTTCGACGAACACCGGGTGAAGGACATCGTCGCCCTCTTCACCGAGGACGCCCTTTTCCAGGGCCTCTCCCCCCGGCTCCTGGCGGGCCGCGCCGAGATCACCACGTACTACGAGAACGTCCCGCCCGGCATGACGGCCACCGTGGAACTCCTCCACTCCCGCACACTCGGCGCCGAATCCGTGACCGGCTTCGCGACGGTCACCTTCACGGACGCGTCCGGGGTCAAGCTGCCCGTACGCCTGTCGGTGGTGGCCCAGCACGTGGACGACACCTGGCAGATCCGCCAGTACCACGTGTCGAAGCTCGCCTGACGGCCCTCGACGCCCGACGCATGCCCCTGCCATGCATAACTAAGCTGGCACACAAGGCATTTGCCACAGGCGTCACAACGTCACCGGGCGCGTGAACTCCCCGGGGGCAGGAGAGGGCAAGCGTGAGCGAGCACGGCGGCGCAGGAGCCGATCCCATCGGGGAGTTACCCCGCAGGTGGCCGACCCGCCACCCCGGAGCCCCGGTGAGAAGTCATCCATGGGCCGTCCGGCTGCGCGGTGTCAGCAAGACCCATGGTCGAGGGCGGAACGCGGTGACCGCCCTCGACAACGTCTCCACCGAGTTGCCCTACGGCACCTTCACCGCTGTCATGGGCCCCTCCGGTTCCGGCAAGAGCACGTTCCTGCATTGCGCTTCGGGGCTCGAGAAGCCCGACACCGGCACGGTCGAGATCGGTGACCAGCCGCTGGGCGGTCTCAGCGAGAAAGCCCTCACGCTTCTGCGGCGTGAACGTGTCGGCTTCGTCTTCCAGGGCTTCAACCTCCTCCCCGCGCTGACCGCCGAGCAGAACATCACGCTCCCCGTACGGCTGGCAGGAAGCCGACTGCGGCTGGACCGGGACTGGCTCGACCACCTGATCCAGTACACGGGGCTCATGGAGCGCCGTCGGCACCGCCCCGACGAGCTGTCGGGGGGCCAGCAGCAGAGGGTGGCCATCGCCCGGGCCCTGATCGGCCGACCCGAAGTGGTCTTCGCCGACGAGCCCACCGGCGCGCTGGACACCACCACCGGGCGCGCGGTGTTACAGCTCCTGCGCGGCCTGGTGGACGAGGTCGGCCAGACCGTGGTCATGGTCACCCACGACCCGGTCGCCGCCTCGTACGCGGACGCGGTCCTCCTGCTGGAGGACGGACGGATCACGGAAGCGCTCCGGTCGCCGACGGCCGAGGTGATCGCCGAGCGGCTGGCCCGGCTGGGGGATCGACGATGATCCTCCTTCAGCTGGCCTGGCAGACCGTACGGGCGCGGAAGGTCTCGTTCGCAGGCTCCTTCACCGCCATGGTCTGTGCCCAGGCCCTGATCACCGCGTGCGCGGTGCTGCTGGAGTCGGGAAACCGGACGCCGGCCGGACAGGGCGGCACGGACATGGTGTCCTTCGCGGTGCCGTTCGGCTTCATCTGCCTTTTCGTCGCCGCCTTCGCGGTGTCCGGAACCTTCTCCCTCTCGGTCCAGCAGCGCACCCGGGAGATCGCCCTCCTGCGCGCGGTGGCCGCGACCCCCGGGCAGGTACGCCGCCTGATCGGCCTGGAAGCGCTGGTGGTCACCGTCACGGCCGTCGTCCCCGGCTGCGGCCTGGGAGTTCTGATCGCCGCCGGAATCCGGTCCGTGCTCGTGGACCGTTCGATGGTCCCTGACGCCTTCCGGCTGTCCATCGGTCCGCTGAGCCTGCTGTCCGCCGTGGCGATCTGCTGGGTGACCGCCGAGGTCGCCGTGTGGGGCAGTGGCAGGCGGGCCTCGCGGGTCCGGGCCGTCCAGGCGCTCGGCGAGGCGGCCATGCCCAACCGCCGTGCCGGAGTGGTACGTACGGCCATCGGGCTGGCCGTGCTGGCCGGTGGCATCTGGGGGCTCTCGGCGATCGCGGGCTCCGAGCAGTCCGACGCCGCCAACACGGCCACGGGCATGGTCATGGTCCTGATGGTCGCCGTGGCCCTGCTCGCGCCGTGGATCGGCCGACTGGCCGGCTTCGCCTTCGGGATCCTCTGCCACGTGCTCTTCCCCGGAGTCGGTTTTCTCGTCAGGGCCAACCTGAACCTGGGGCACCGACGGCTGGCCGCCGCCGTGGTGCCGCTCGCACTCACCGTCGCCTTCGCGGCCGTCGCCCTGCTCGTACCGCAGATGAAGTGGCGGGAGTACCAGCGCCAGGACAACGAACGCATGGTGGCCGACCACCTGGTTCAGGCGTCGGGCAAAGGCCTCCCCGTCACCGCGGCCCCGACGGTGAGCCGTCTTCCGGGAACCGTCACCGCCGTCGGCACCACCGCCACGTACGTCGAGATCCTGACGGGTGACGGACCCGACGCGGCGGGCAGCACCGCCACCGCCCAGGCCGTCACGGAGGGCCGACTCGGGCAGGTCCTCGACCTCGGCCCGGCCGAAGGTTCACTCGACGGACTCGGTCTCCACGACATCGCGTTGAGCGAGAGGGTGGCTCACCGCTCCCACGCACGGGTCGGAGACGAACTGCGGGTGCGCATGCCGGACTTCCGTACGGAACGCGTCCGGGTCGCGGCGGTCTACACCCGCAGCCGCGGCTTCGGGGACGCCGTGCTCAGCCAACAGCTCTACGCCGCACACCCGGTGGGCACCCCGCAAGGACCGGACACGGTCTACGTGCGCACCGCCGCCGACAACAGTCTGGCCGCGTTGCGCCGTGACCATCCGACGTGGCGGGTGCTCGACCGCACCGAATACCGGGCCGAGGCCAAGCGCCGGCAGGACGCCTCGATGACCGCGACCTATCTGCTTCTGGTCGTGGTCACCGTCTTCACCTCGATCTCGGTGGTCAACACCTCGGTCATGACCACCATGGAGCGGTCACGCGAGTTCGCTCTCCTCCGCCTCGTGGGCGCCACCCGCGAACAAGTCGTCCGCATGATGCGCCTGGAGAGCGCGGTCACCGTCCTGGCCGCACTGCTGGTCGGCGCCGCCGTGGCCTGGGGGGTCCTGACCACGGTCAGCCGCTCGCTCACGGGCTCCGCGGACCCTCATGTGTCGACGGCGACGACGGCGCTCATCCTGGCCGGATCAGGCGCGCTCGCGCTGGCGACAGGAATCCTGGTCACGCGCATCGCCCTGCGCCAGGGCCCTTCGGCGGCGCTGCGCGGAGCGGAATAGCGGGTGGCGGTGCCTCGCCAGGCCGGTCGCGCGTCACGCGGCCTGACCGGTCGCGGCCAGGACCAGTTCGCGGATGGTGATCCGCTGCGGCTGCTCGTAGACCCAGCGGACCGCCTCCGCGATCTCGTCGGCCGTCGGCAGTTCCACCGTGTCCTTGAATGCCTGGTAATCGGCCTTGGCGGCCTCGTCGGTGGTGTGCGAGAGCAGGTCCGTGCGGACCGCGCCCGGGGCGATGGTCACCACCCGCACTCCGTGCGCGGCGACCTCCTCGCGCAGGCTCTCGGAGATCGCGTGCACCGCGGCTTTGGTGCCGCTGTAGACGGTGTGGTTCGGGTAGCTCTTGAGGCCTGCCACCGAGCCGATGTTGATGACCGTGCCGGTGCCGCGGTCGACCATGCCGGGCAGTACGGCGGCGATGCCGTTGAGCAGGCCGCGCACGTTCACGTCCACCATCTGGTCCCATTCCCCGGCCGGTTGGGCGGCGACCTCGCCGAGCAGCATCGTCCCGGCGTTGTTCACGATCGCGTCGGCGGGGCCGAAGGCGGCCTCGGCCTCGGCGACCGCGGCGGCCACCGCGGCGCGGTCGGTGACGTCCACGGCCCGCGCCATCGCACGGGGCAGGCCAGGGCCGGTGAGCCGGTCGAGGCGGCGGCCGAGCAGCAGGAGCGGGTGACCGCGGTCGGCGAAGGCGCGTGCGGTGGCCGCGCCGATGCCCGAACCGGCGCCGGTGATGACGATGAGCGGCTGTGCCATGGAGTGCTCCGTTCCTCGTGACTTGCGGACGTCATCAACCCTGCTCGCGCGGCGCCTCCCGAACAACGCCCGACCCCGCAACGATCGATAACCTGAGGGTTATGGAAAGCCGTGAGATCGAGATCTTCCTGACGCTCGCCGAGGAACTGCACTTCGCGCGCACAGCCGAGCGGCTGCTCGTCTCGCAGGCCCGGGTCAGCCAGACCATCAAGAAGCTGGAGCGCCGCTTCGGCACCGCGCTGTTCGAGCGGACCAGCCGGCGGGTCGCCCTCACCCCGGTGGGCCGTCGCCTCCGGGACGACATCGGCCCGGCGTTCGTACGCATCCAGGAAGGCATCGCACGCGCGACCGAGGCCGGCCGGGGTGTCACCGGACCACTGCACGTGGGCTTCTCCGGGGCGCTCCAGGGCGACCTGGTGCTCTCCGTCCAGACCGCCTTGCGCGTCGGCAGCCCCGAGTGCGAGGTGCGCCTCCACGAGGTCCCCGAAGCCGATCCGTACGGCCCCCTCCGGTCCGGCGAGGCCGACCTGGCCATCGTCCGATTCCCCGTCGCCGAACCGGACCTGACCGCCGGGCCGGTGCTGATATCCGACGCCGTGATGCTCGCCGTCCCCGCCCGCCACCGGCTGGCCCGCCGCGACGCGGTCAGCGCGGACGACCTCACCGATGAGAACGTACTGCCGGCCGGCTCGCTCCAGGAGACGCTGGCCCGAGTCGGCGCCGGGCACGGCGTCCACCCCGTCCCGAGCCAGACAGCGGTCTACCAGACCCGCCCGACCATCGCCTTCGTCCCCTACCCGGACGCGCCACCCGCCGAGTTCGGTGCGGTGTGGCGGACAGCGGCGGACAACGCCCGCATCCGCGCCTTCGTCGACGCCGCATCCGCCCTGGTCCGCACGGAAGGCGGCCCCGCACAGGTCTGCGGAACCTGCCGGGCCTGAAGGCCATAAGGCCCGCACCCGTCCGCCGAGTGACCCAGATCATGGGAACCCCCATCCTCCGCCGGACATATCAAGACGTGACGTCACTACAAACCCGCATCAGAGACGGCGACCCCGAACCCTTCCGCCGCCTCTTCCGCGCGCATGCCCAGCTCGTCCACCGTTACGCGATCCGCACCACCGGCGACCGGTCCACCGCCGAGGACGTCGTCTCGCTCACCTTTCTTGAGGCCTGGCGGCTGCGCGCCAGGCTTCCCGAGGAGCCCGAGCGAGCAAAGGCGTGGTTGATGGGGATCGCGGTGAACGTCCAGCGCAACACCAGCCGCGCCGCCCGTCGGCATGAGAAGGCCCTGGCCCGCATGCCCGCCAAGGAAGCCGTGCCGGACATCGCGGGCGAGGTGGTGAGCAGGATCGCGGACGCCGAGCGGCTCGCCGCCGCCAAGAGCGCCCTGGGGAAGCTGCGGCGGTCCGAGCGCGAGGTCGTCACCCTCTGCGTCTGGTCCGGGCTGAGCTACGCGGAGGCGGCCGAGGCCCTGGGCATAGCACTCGGCACCGTGCGGTCGCGGCTGTTCCGGGCCCGCGAACGCCTGCGCAAGCTCGCCGAGCACGAGCTCCGGCAGAGCGCCGACGAGGCGGCGACCCGCCTGCACCTGAACCGGCCGACCCAGAAGTGGAACCGATGATGCGTACGTCCCGGCGGCCCCAAGAGCCGCTCGAACTCGGCGACTTCGACCTCCTGCTGCCCCAGCCGGTCGACACCGCCCTGCCGGAGGCCCGGCAGAACCTGCTCGAAGAGAGCCTGATGGCCGAGGCCCGCCGCAGCGCGCCGCGCTCCCGCGCCCGCCGTACGGTCGATGTCGCACTCCCGGTCGCCGCGGCCGTGCTCGCGGCCGCCGCGATCTTCACGACGGACGGCCCGTCGGAGGCCGGCACCACCAACACCCTGACGGCGACCGTGGACCGGATCTCGCTCGCGGCGGCACATCAGCCCGCGCTGGAGCCCCGCCCCGACCAGTACATCTACGTGGAGAGCAAGGTGACGGGCGGGTACGTCGACAGGTCGAGTGGCAAGGAGAGGCTCGTCGTGACCCCGCTGCACTCGCGCCAGGTCTGGCACTCTCCCGACGGCCTCAAGAATTTCATCTATGAGCCCGGCCATAAGTTCATGGACAAGAACGGCGAGGACCTCGACCGCGACCCCGCCCGCGAAGTCACCGACTGGGGCTCCTACAACAGCGTCAAGGCCCTCCCCACTGATCCCGACGCCCTGCTCAAGCGCCTTTACAGAGGCGGCAAGCCGGGCGACGCGCAGGACGACTGGTCGGCGTTCGGGGAAATAGGCCAGCTGCTGGACGAGCAGATCGCGCCACCGGAGATCAGCGCCGCGTTGTTCAAGGCGGCCGCCGAGATCCCGGGCGTCGCCCTCATGGACAAGGCCACCGACGCGACCGGCCGGACCGGCATCGCCATCACGCACACCTATCGCAACAGCCGCCAGGAGTGGATCTTCGACGCGAACACGTACGAGTACCTCGGCCGGCGCGAAGTCCTGGTCGAGCCGTACCGGGGGCTCGAGCCCGGCGCCGTCACCTCCGAGAGCGTGGTCGTCAAGCGGTCCGTGGTGAACGCGAAGAAGGAGCTTCCGGGCGACGGCACGATCAATTCGGGTGGCCGAATGCCCTCTTGATCGCACCGGTCTTCGCCACCTACCGTGCCGGAGTACCCACCGAATGTGATCTTGGAGGATGCGCCGTGCCGAAGCTCAGGGTTCTTGTCATCGGTGACGAATACATCAACGTCGACGTGCCGGACGAAGCGTTCATCACGCTCACGAAGAACCCGAACCTCACGTTCGACGTGTCGGGCGCCTCGAAGGACGCGGGCGCCGCCGCGATCCTGTGGAACCTCCACCGCGGGGCCAATCAGCGCTGGAAGATCCAGGCCGTCAGCGGCTCCCGCTTCCGGATCGTCAGCGTGCACAGCGGGCTTTGCCTGACCCTGGGCGGCGACGGCATGGGACCCGTCACGCAGGCGCCCGCCAAGGACGGCGACTACACCCAGCTCTGGTGGCTGCGCAGCGTCGACGGCGGCTTCGAGATAGCCAATGGGGAATACATCTCCCGGATAGCAGCCGAAACCGCCACCGCCGGCAAGCCGCTGAAGGGCTTCCACGGGGACGACGGCAGCAGGATCTGGACGTTCACCGCGGCCTGATCCCTTCCGGTACGCGCCGATCCGCCCTGCCGGGCTCCCTCCGGCAGGGCGGATCCGCGAGAGCGCCGAACACCCGCGCGAGCCGCCACCAATTCGCGTGCAGTCAGGGGCATTTACCGAGCGCCGTACGTATCCGCCGCCGTACGGCCCCTAGCTTGCCCCCATGCATACGGCACGCAATACCGATGACCATGCGACCTGACCGTCTTCTCATGCCCCGCCGACCAGGGGCGTCACCTTGCGGCGACGGGCGCCCCCGGCGGGCTTCTTCGCGCCGAGCTCGCACCACAGCCACTTGCCGCGGAACCCCGGCCCCGACCAGCCCTCCCCGAAGGAGTGGCTCCCCCAGTTGTCCGCGCAGCGCCGGACGATCAACAGCCCCCGCCCGTACGTTGTTTCCGCCGCCCTCCTGGGTGCGACGGGCCGGATCGCGGGCCGGTCGAACGGCTCGGGGATGTCGGGGTTCGTGTCCCAGACGCTGATGCGTACGCCCTCCTCGGGCAGTTCACGGATCCGCAGCTCGACGGGCCCGTCGGAGTACCGGTACGCGTTGGTGACGAGCTCCGAGGTCAACAGCTCGGCGTCGTCCCGGAGTTCGTTGAGCTCGTGACTGCTGAGCACGCCGCGCAAGGTGATGCGGGCGATCCACGCGGAGCGTGGATCGTTCGGCAGGTTGAGCGTGTACGACCAGGTGTTCTCCGGGGATACGGTTGCCATGACGGCTCCTTGGAGGAGGTGGTTGCGATTGCCGCGCCGGTGTCATTGCCGCCCGCGCCTGGGCAGGACGGTGCGCTTCCGCGTCCGCGGCGGGCCGGGTGAGTGGCCTGAGTCACAAGGTAGAGCAACCTGTGGTAGATCTAATAGTCGATCGATGAGATGGCTCCGAATTACCCCCTGCGGGTGACGGAGTTGCACGATGCGTGACGGGCAGAGGGGCCGATGCCACCAACCAACACTCCGACGCTGAGACAACGCCGACTTGGCGCCGAGCTGCGCAAGCTCCGCGAGCGCGCGGGCCTGTCGTCCACTGCGGCCGCGGCTCGCCTCGGCTTCCAGCAGGCCCGCATGAGCATGATCGAGGCCGGTCGCTACGCGGTGAGCGCGGAACGAGTCCGGGCAATGGCCGTCAACTACACCTGCCCCGATAGAGATCTCATCGAGGCCCTGGCAGGCCTGACCGGCGGGCGTACACGCGGCTGGTGGGAGGAATACCGGGAGATCCTCAGCGCCGGGTTCCTCGACCTTGTCGAACTTGAGCATCACGCCAAAGCAATCCGGGTAGCGGGAATCCTGCACATGCCCGGTCTTCTCCAGACCGCCGACCACGCGCGTGCGCTGTTCCAGTCAACGGTCCCCTCTCTTGAGGCATACGAGATCGAGCACCGGGTTTCGTTCCGCATCAAACGGCAGTCGATCCTGTACGGAGACGCACCGACTCCACTGACCGTGATCCTTCATGAGGCAGCGCTACGGATGGGATTCGGAGGGGCGGACACGGCTCGCGCCCAGCTGAGGCACGTCATCAAGATGAGCGAGCACGAAAACGTCACCGTCCTCGTACTGCCTTTCGGCGGTGGAACCTTCCCTGGCTCCGGCCAGCCTGTGGTCTATGCCTTCGGTCCTGTTCCGCAGCTCGACACCGTGCAGCTGGACACAGATCACGGGTGCGAGTTTCTCGACGCAGAGGTCCAGTTGAACAAGTACAGGGTGATCTTGGACCAGATGGAGACGTGCTCTCTCGACCCTGTCGCGTCGCGCGAACTCATTCACCACATTGCGGAAGAGATTTGAGAGGTTAAGCAATGGCCACTTATGCGTGGCAGAAGTCCTCCTACAGCCACGAGGGAGCGAACTGCCTGAACATAGCCACCGCAGACGGTTCCACACTCCTTCTCTGCGAGAGCGATGACCCCACCTCCGTCCTGACCCCTGCCCCCGCGAAGCTGGGCGCGCTCATCAGCGCCGTCAAGGGCGGACACCTCACCAGGGAGGGGTGCCCATGACACACGCCTGGCAACGGTCCACCTACTGCTCCGAAGGTGACGCCTGCCTGACCATAGCCGCCGCCCCCAACGGCAAACTACAGCTCCGCGAGAGCGACAACCCCCATACCATCCTCACCCTCACCGCCACCCAACTCCGCACACTCATCCGCATGCTCAAGGGAGATATCCGTTGACCGAGTTCCAGATACTCCCCCTGGACATGGCCGACGAGCACACCGCCGTCACAACCCACCGCATCGGCCATCGCGCCTACGCCGTAGAAGCCGAACTCATCGCATTCGACGGCATTCCCGCCCTGCGCGAATCCCTGGAAGAAATGCGCGCCCAGCCACTCCACTGGCTGGGCGCCGTACACGAGAACACCCTCGCCGCCTTCATCGCGTGGCGGGAGGACACCGACCCCGTAGAGATCGACCGGCTCTGCGTGGACCCGGAATGGTTCAGGCAGGGCCTGGCCGCGCAACTGCTGACGCACCTGCTCACCGAGATCGTCCCCGACCGCGACATCGTCGTGACGACGGGCGCCGCGAACGACCCGGCCGTAGCGCTCTACAAGCGCCTCGGCTTCACGCGCGGCGAGGACTTCCAGCCGGTCCCCGGCCTGAACATGGCCCACTTCGAGATGCGCCGCTACCTTCACTGATGCGCGTCGAAGGCCCGTTGTCGGCAGACAACGGGCCGAACGTACTGGTCAGGCGCATTACTGACCTGCCCGATTCAGTGGGCGACAGTGCCTTCCTTCAACCGCTCGATCATGCGCTCGGTTGTTACCTCGGGGGTCTCGCCGACTGGAGCGTCGGCGAGGGCGACGCCGGGCTGATCATTCCAGGTCTCATGACCGGCGAAGGCAATGGTCTCGGCAGGCGAATACCTCGGCAAGTCACGATAGTTGTTGATGCCATCAACGGGCTTGCCGCGTACCAGCACCGGATCCAGGTAGAGTCCTCTGCTCTCGATGCGCGTGGACGTAGCGATGTAGCCGATGTCGAGTCCGCAGCGCCGCCTCGGTGAGGTGTTCGCCTCCGAGCAGTGCAACAGGTGCGGGTGGTGGATCGAAATGTCGCCAGGGTTCAACTCGATGTCGACAATACCCCGCGCCTCGGCCCACTCAAGTACGAGTCCACCGTCGACCTCCGAGAAGAGCATGTTGGGCCGGTCCGTGCATAAATTCGGCTTGTGCAGCGGCAGCTTGTGACTGCCGGGAATCATACGCAGGCAGCCGTTCTCTGTGGTGCTCTCGTCGATTGCCAGCCACACCGTCAAAGCATTCATCGGCGCCAGCTTCCAGTACGCACCGTCCTGATGCCACAGCACCGGCTGGCCGTCGTATGGCGGCTTGCAAATGTAGTGCGCTGTGAAGCAGGCCAGGTCGGGGCCCAGGAAATGTTCGCCGATATCCACAAGGCGCGGGTCCGAAATGAGACGGACCCAGAAGGCGTCGTTGCGGATCAGCGGGTGGTGGAAGTGCTCAGGCCGCAGCTCCGGGTACTTCGCTGCAAGCCACTCGACATGGGAGCGCGCATCTTTAAGCAGATCCTCGGGGATGACGTTGCGGATGATGGCAAATCCATGCTCTTCATAATCGGCAGCGGCCTGTTCCAGATCGCTCATGTACGTCTCCAAGTGAACTGTGCGATGAGGCAAAAGCAATAAGTTCAGAGAGAGCGGGGTTCAAACCTCCCACTCAGCAGGGAGCGTGCGATAGCGGCGTAGCGGAGAAAGCAGCAGCAAGATGAGCGGAACACCCATGGCCAGCCCCCCCACCCAAAGGGCTGTACCGGTGGACCATTGGTTGGCGATCAGACCACCGGCGAGCGCCCCCAGAGGCGTCGCTCCCTGCACGACGACGCTGTACGCCGCTGTGACCCGACCCATGTACTCGTTCGGTGTCACCCGCGCGCGTAGTCCGGCAGTGGACACCGATCTGCCCACGATAGCAATGCCAATGAGAATCTCCGCCAGCGCAATCAGGGGAACAGCAGCACTCCGGAAGACGCCGGCGAGCGGCGCCGCCAAGACTGCGAAGGGAGCTAGAGCAGAGAAGAGCAATGTCATCCGTATTTCACCGAACCGGCGCCGCAATTTGGGAGCCAGCAGGGATGCGGCGAGGCCCGCCAAGGCGCCGAGCGTCGACAGCAGGCCAAACATCCACGGGGCGATGCCGATCTCTTTGAGGAGAAAGACCGGAAGCATCGCCAGGATGATGCCCGCACCTATGTTGTTCAGGGCCGCCTGGTTGAGCAGCAACCGGAGCAGGGGCTGTTTGAAGAGGATGGCGATGCCGTCGGAGATCTCCCGACGGAACTTTCGCCCAGACTCAGCTTTGCCTCTGGCGATGTCCCCGTTCGGGTGGATACGTCGCAGCAACAGGACTGACGTCAGGTGGCAGACCGCGACGAAGCAGTAGAGAACGGGGGCAGCGATGCTCTGAGCCAGGACGCCGGCGACGCTGGGGGAGATCGCCTGGATGGTGGTCTCGGAGGTTTGCAGCCGAGCGTTGCCATCCGCCACGCGCCGCCTTGGCAGCACATAGGGCAGGACGCTGCTATGAGCCACGTCGAAGAAGACGCCTGCCAGGCTCACCACCAATGCCACCAAGGTCAGTTGGGCCACGGTGAGGACGTCCAGGAAGTAGGCGACAGGCACGCTGCCAAAGGCAACGGCATACGCGACATCTGCCCAAATCAACACTGGCTTCTTCCGCCAGCGGTCGATCCAGACGCCGGCCGGGAGACCCATCACCAGGAAGCCGACCCGGCTGCAGACGAAGATCAGGCTCATCACCAACGGTGGAGCGTGAAGAAGAATGAGGGCGGTAACGGGCAGAGCGAATCCGGCGACCTCGGAGGCCGCGTATCGGAATCCGTTCGCCGCCCACAGTCGCCGGAAGTCCGGAACCTTGAGGACCTCGACGCCATCGCCCACGGGGGCGTCTACGGAGGGGAGCGTCACAGTTCTACCTTCCGTCAGCGTAGGACCGTCAAGCCCGGGGCATCACCGAGGGACGGCCGGGCAGCCAGCTCCGTCAGGGCCTTCCGGTCAACCTTGCCGTTGGAGTTTCTGGGTAGCTCATCGGCCACATGGATGATGCGCTGCGGAACCATGTAGTGCGGCAGCCCAGCACGCAGCAAGTCGGGTAGCGCCTTGATGTAATCGAGGTGGTCCGCGGTCACGAAAACGGTGATCAGGTTGGAGAAAACAGCGTCCGGCGTCGCCACGGCAACGCAGTCGTGGACGCTGTCGAGCGCATGAAGGTGCCGTTCGATCTCCCCCAACTCGACGCGAAAGCCCCGCGACTTGATCTGGGTGTCCTCGCGTCCGATGAATTCCAACTCACCTGCCGGGTTCTCTCGTACCAGATCTCCGCTGGCGTACCACTCTCGGTGGTCAGAGGTGCGGACAAGTGACCGGACTGTCTGGTCGGGGTCCAGATAACCCGCCATCAGCATGGTGCCCCGTACCAAGAGCTGACCCGGGCGGCCGACCTCCACCGGCTCCAGCCGCTCATCCACCACGGCGATCTCGGCACCGGGCAACACCCGCCCGATAGGGATGACGACATCGGGCTGCTGCAAGCCGCGGATCTCGTGAAACGTACAGATGTTGCTTTCTGTCGGGCCGTACACATTGAGCAATCGCACCTTGGGGAGAGCCGAGAGCAGCACATTCACGTCATCCGGCTGCAGCGCCTCGCCACCGACCACGGCCGCGCGCAGACCTCGAAGTTCCGGCAGCAGGTCCTTGCCCCAGCGGGTGAGCCAGGCCAGAGTCGAGGTCACGGCGTACCAGACAGTGCCGCCAACCTGGCGGCAGAACTTGATGTAGGCAGCCGGGAAAGGCGCCGCCGACGCCGGCATCAGGGCGACCGCCGCTCCCACTCGCGCGGCACCGAAGAGGTGGAGAGTCGTGGGGTCGAAGTGCAGCGGCGCGGAGTTGATAATGACGTCGTGCTCTGTGAGCCGGAGCTCTTGGACCGACCAGTCGACGAACGCCGAGGCGCTCGCATGGGTGTGTACCACGCCCTTGGGGTGACCGGTGCTACCAGAGGTGTGGAGCACATACGCGAGATCCGCCACAGGCTCGCGTGGTACGCCCTTCGGGATCGCGAACCACAATTTGCCAGCCAGTCCGGGACCGGGCAGTTCCTGCCAGGCGAGCCCAGGCTCGACCGTGCGCCACTGGTCCCGGGCCGCGGTGTCCGCTACCAGCACCCGGGGACGGATACGGCCGACGATGAGCTCGGCGCGGGCGATGGGCGCGTCCGGATCGACCGGCACGTAACCTGCCCCCGACCGAAGAATGCCGTGAACAGCCGCCACAGCGAGAGAGCACTTCGCCCCGTGCCAGACTGCACAGTCTCCAGGGCGGACATCCAGACCGTGCAGGGCCTGTGCGATGTGCTCTGCGATGCTGTCCAGTTCTGCATAGGTGAGCGTGATCGTTCCGTCGATGGTGGCTGTGCGGTCGCCATGGCGCGCGGCGGTCGCCCGAAGATCGTCCACGAGTGAGCGAGCGGAAGCCATCAGCAGCCCTTGGACTTCAAGAATGCGCGGATCGCGACCACGGTCTCGAAGTTGGCCGGGAGGAGCTCCGAGTCCCTGATGGTGACGGGAAGCCGCTCCTCCAGCAGCGAGACCAGACTCAGCAGCGACAGGGAGTCTACGATCCTGCGGGCAATGAGCGGGGTGTCGTCGGATACTTCAACTCCCGGCACCACCTCTTGGACCGCAGCACGCACGGCCTTAAGTACGGAGTCTTCTACCATCACAGACCAAGCCCTTCAGCGATGACCTTCATCTGCATGTCGGATGTCCCGGAGTAGTACCTGCTGGCTACCGCGTCCGCCATCAATGCGGTCGCGCCCGTCTCCGGCATCAGCGCGTAACCGCCGTACAGGTCCGGAAGTTCCTGGGTGAACCGGTTGAATTCCGTACTGACGTGCAACTTCGTCAGGGACGCCCGGCCATGGTCCAGAGAGTTCCCGTCTGCCGCCCGCGCCGTGGCATACAGCAGTTCACGTGCACTAGTCAGGTTGAGATGCATTCGGACTGCCTTCTGTCGGATCGTGTCGTACGAGCTGAGAGGCTGACCGAACTGGCGGCGGGACTTGATGTGTTGGATTGCCAGGCGGAGGGCCCTGGCCATCAACCCCAGCATTGGCGCCAAGATGAAAGCCCGCTCGTAACGCATCGCATGCATCAGCACAGCGAATCCGCCACCGGTGCCTCCGAGCCGATCGGTCTCGTCGATCATGCAGTTATCCAGGAGCAGGGAGCCCAGTTGCGCGCCCCTCAACCCGGTCTTGTCGATCGCCTTACCAATGTGAAGCCCTTGGGTGCCCTGGGGAACAAGGAAGGCCGTGAGCCCCCCGAGAGCGCTTCCCTCCGCCGTACGGGCGAGTATCAGGAAGACGTCCGCGGTCGGCCCATTGGTAATGAAGGTCTTGGAGCCGTTCAACCGCCATTGCCCGTCGTTATCCTGTTCGGCACGGGTCCGGAGGGACAGAAGGTCGGAGCCCGAGTCGTACTCGGTGGCAGCGAAGGCGCCAACCGCTGCGCCTGCCACCAGCGGGTCCAGATACCTGACGTGCTGGGCCTGGCTGCCGAATTCGAGAAGAGGCTCCTGGCATGCCCACATCTGGGCGGCCATAGCGAAGGGTAATCCGCTCAGACCACTCTCCTCGGCGAACGCCTCTAAGGCGAGGCAAGCGGCCTCATAGCCGGCCCCAGCACCGCCCGCGGCCTCGGGGACGGCCAGGGACAGCAGCCCTTGCGCAGCCCCCTCACGCCAAGTGGTGACCTGATCCGAGGCTTTCCCGGCCCAGGACCGCAACCAGTGCAGCCAGTCCGTGAACTCCTGGCTGTGCAAGAAGATCTGACGCTCAGTCATATCCGTATACCTTTGTCCAGAACGGGCCATTTAAAGACTGTGTGGCACTCAGTCAGCCCGAACCGGTCGAAGCTGGAGGGGCGGCGTCCAAGCGGAGCCAGAGCCAGCAGCTCTGTCTCAGTACCCACAGCGAGGTTCGTCGCCAGCCAGCCCAAGATGTCCTCGGTGACGCGCGTGCCCCGGGCGTTCAATCGGAGCCTGATCTCATGGAGTAGCAGCCGGTTCCTACCTCCGGGCCTCAGCCGACCGAGGCCGGTGAGCGCAAACGCCGCAATCACCTGACCTTCCGACTCGGCGACGAAGTGCACCGTGCCGGGCGCCGTATGCCGGTCGGCCAGGCGGGCAGTGAACTCGTCGATATCACCTGCTCCATAGAGCTCGTGGATGACTCCGGCATCGTCGACTGTGGCCTCGCGGATGGTACGCAGCGGTTCCGAACTAGCCACCAGCCACCGCCGACATGATCAACACTGTGCTCCGAGCCTTCACCTGGATGTCCGAAGCCGCCAAGTCGCGGATGTTGTCCTCACCGATAAAGACGCTGATGAACGGAAGCAGTGCTCCGGAATTGTCCGCCAGCCGTAGGCGCAGCGCCGGATGTCGCTCATACACTTTGCCGATGACTTCCTGAAAGGTGCCAGCAGGCACATGGAACCTGGTCTCGCCGTCAGCGAAGCGGGCGAGCGGGGTCGAGAGGATGACCTCTACCTCGGGCACTGCGTACTCCTCACTCTGATCTGGTGCCGTCGTCATCCGGCGGCACTCGCCGCCGTAGTGGCGTGGCGTGCCCGGTATTCCTCCCAGTTGCGGATCGCTTCCGTGAGCTGGGAGTCGTAGTCGGCG
Source organism: Streptomyces blastmyceticus (assembly GCF_039521185.1). NCBI lineage: Bacteria > Bacillati > Actinomycetota > Actinomycetes > Kitasatosporales > Streptomycetaceae > Streptomyces > Streptomyces blastmyceticus. The sequence goes on from NZ_BAAABW010000002.1 coordinate 275,415, forward strand.
TCCTTGACGAATCCGTGGCCCCGTCCGTCCCGGAGCATGACGGCCCGGGCACTCTCATGGCCTCCAAGGCTTCGCATGATCGGGCGAAGGTGGTCCAGGGCGAAGTAGGAGTCCTTCTCCGACATCAGCGCATGCAGATAGCGTCCCGCGCCAGGCGCGGCCCAGCCCTTGATGATGTCGGTTGTCTCCTCCGGCGCGACCATGCCCGGGAGATGGGAGAAGGGCATGGCCTCTCGTTCCCACTGCGGAAGCACGGACGGGTTGTTGTGCGGCGAAATGACGAATGCGAGGTCTTTGCCCCCCGCTCGCATACAGTGCTTGAGCGCCGCGTACCCACCGGACGAGAGACCATGCCAGACGGTTCCCTCAAGCCCGTGTCGCTCCCGAAGAGATGCACACAGTGCGTACATCCGTGGCGCGAACTCCTCTTCACCCAGTAGGAACCAGCCGCAGCAGGAGTCACGGGTGAAGTGGTGAATGGGGTCGGAGAAGGAGAGGCACACCGACTCCGCCGCCCGCTTCCACTGTTTCCGTGCGAAAACCGGCGGAGCGTGCTTCTCAATTCGGCTGAAACCATGGAAGAGGATGTGCAGGTAGGGGCTGGTAACAGCCTTGGGCTCAGTCACCTCGTACTCGAGGACGTAACCCTCCGAGTGCTGGAACCTGTCCCGGCGAATCTTCAATGGAGAACCTCGCATCACTGATCCTGTGCTTCAGAAGCCATGGCGGTCAGGGGGAGAGCGTGCGTCCCTCCGCATAAGTGAGCCCCGGGCAAACCACCCGTACAACGCTGAACGGATCGGACTGCTCAGACAGCCGCACTGCGAGAGGGCTATGGCCTGTGGCGTCCAGGAGCCGTCGTGTAACCATGGCCAGTTCCTGTTCCATGTCGTCGAGGCTGCCCCCGTGGCCGCGCAAGGCGTCGTCGATGTGCAACCCCTCGACATGGGCGTGGAAGCCGGGTTCCGAGCCCGCGTCCCGCGCGGTGTCCTGGTCCGACGGGATGTCGTCCCGCGTTGCGCTGATCTCGGTCAGTCGACTTTGCACTGCCTCGGTCAGTGCACGGGACAGTGCGACGTCGGGGTCCATATGGGTGCCCGAGCCGGCGCACACGATAGGAAAGAGGGGAGACCAGACATATGCCGAGAATGTCGGCATTCCGAACCTATTCGGGATGCACATGATCTCGAACTCAACGTTCGCAGCAGTGATTTGGTCGATCAGTGAGCGCAAGTGTTCGTTGCGGATCGTGGCTGGGTTCACACGCAAGCGCCCGGGGTCATCGCGGGAAGGGTGAGCTGCCAGCACATCGCGTTCGACCGCCTCGCAGATCCCGTGGAGACACGCCTCGGTGAAGGTGTTACCGGAGGCGAGTCCGGTGCTGCTGGTGACAAATGGACGAGGACGCCAGAAGTGTTCCCCGCTGTAGGAGAGCCGGACGAGGTCAAGCGGAACAGGCACGGACCGATGGTCGGCCAGTGACTGCGCCCAAACCCAGGGCAGTTCAAGTTCCTCGATCCAGTCGGCCATCTCACGAAGGTTCAAGTCGGCAAGGGTGTACGGGAGACTAAGGCTCCCGGCCGCGGCGACGAAGGTGTCGAGCACCGGCCGCTCCGCGTACCACAGCTCGACGGCCTCCATGACGGCAGAGAGCTTCGCGAGGATCGGTGTGGCGCCCTTGCCTTGGGAGACGGCGAGGGTCTCCGACTCTGGCCGTACGGTGAGGAAGACGGGGATGCCGATGTTGTCGAGGCGGGTAACCTCGGCGACCCGAGTGATCCCATAGTCACGCAGCCGGGGTGCGAGCCGCGTCCAAGTGGTCTCCGGTGTCACTGCGCGGTGCGTTCCGGGCAGCCTGACCTTAGGCATGGTCAGGCCCCCCGCTCATCGCCGAGGCTCTGGCGCCGGACAGATAGCCAATGGCGAGAGGCCGAAAGGCTATAGCTGCCTGACGCACCGAAGGAAAGCCCCTCCTGCCGCACTCTGCGGCCAGCTCGCGGCCAATGCCAACACCCCAAATCTGGGCGAGCAGTCGTGCGCAAAGATTTTCCCTGATTTGGAGAAGGCTACGTCCGGGGTGATTGTCCAGGTGGTGACGTGTCTGTCCTAGCCAGTCGGTTACCCGGACCCGGTCCTGTATCGACTCGCGCCGCAACAGCAGCCCGGACTCGTGCAGGTCTGCCAGGTCGGGAAGGGGGCACATCACCGCAGTGATGCGCACCCTCAGCTCCGGTTCGTCAAGCCACTGGGCGGCCGTCGGCCCCAGCTGACGCAGCACGTGGCCCCGGAAACCATCGGAAGCACCTGAGCATGCGGGATCAGACGAACTGTGCAGGAAGTCCCACCAGACGTCGGGGAACCCGGGGTCGAAGATCTGCTGGTAGGCGAGTCGGTGGTGCAGTGCCGGATCGGCCGTCGCGAACCGGTTGCGCCAGCGGCGCTGGTATTCGGTACGCCAGTCCCGTTCGACACCCCTCGCCTGAGGGCGCACAACGGCACATGGCAGAACATTGAGCTTCTCGGCGAGCGCGAAGGCTTCCAGCGCGTCGGCCTGCTTCTGATCGAAGACACCAGGGTTGGCGCCCGTTTGCTCGCGGTACCAGGGGCCGAATGCGGACTCACCGCATTCCTCAGCGATGGCAAGGACGCGTTCCGGTGTGCGCAGCGGGTAATATTCACGCTCCAGACACGCCATCAGACTCCGGGCCGCTTCCTGCCGCAGGACTCCAGAGTCGCAGGCAGCGAGGATCGCGGCATAGAGGTTGACCAAGGGGACGTTGATGCTGGCCAGCGAGCCCGTCTCACGGTGAGCCACGCTCACGGCGTCATCCCCTTCGAAGACACCATCGCGATACCAGCGGTAGACATTGCCGACGCCGATCATGCCGAGCGTATCGAGTTCGGCCGCGCGCAGGGCACCGATGCTGGCCGCTCCAAGGACCGTGACCCCCCGCGCCAGAGCGTCGAGGATCTCTTTGTGCCGCAGGGCCAGCCTATGGTGGTAGACCCCGTCCACGATGACGATGACATCCTCCGCGGTGAGGGCAGCCGAGAAGAGGTCACCATGTTTGACGGGCTCGTGCAGCAGGAATTCTGGGTAGTCCTTCAGCATGAGAGAGGAAGGGCACGACGGCCCGACGAACACGTGAACCGCCATGACCTTCCCCTCTTTCAATGGTTTACCGGGGGCACCAGCTATGGCAGTTCACTCAGCATGACCTGCCTGGCAAGGTACGTCAGTTCTGAACTTCACTGTCAGTGATGATCAGCGGAGCGTCCGCAAACAGGCCCTCAAAATCCTCACCGGTGAGTTCCTCGATGTCGCTGACCGCTTCTTGAGTTACCTCAGCCACGTTTTTCTCCCAATCTTCAATTGAGGGAAATCTCGGCGCCCTATTGCGCCGATCGCACGCTACGTCGATGTTCGATCACTGTCCAGGCAGTTTGAGCTTCAAGCAACACGGAATCGGTCATTCCGTAGTCAGCTAAGCAGGGCAGAAGCCGAATGGCGCTTCAAACACCACAGGTCAGAAGGGAGAGAGTCAGCCTCTGGGGTGCTCCACCGATGACATCCAGCCATAGTCAACCATCAGGGGGACCGACCACCATTGACATCAACTCGGCCAGTTGGAGCATCATGAGCTCAGGAAAGCTGGCCACCGATCGCCGGAATCGCCGATACACATACGACCTCGAGATGATCAACCAACGACCCTGAAGTGGGAAATAACCCTTGGGGAGCTGAATGGAAATTCAGATCACACCTACGGCTCTCATCATAGGTGGCCTCCTTTTCCACCAGGTTAACAGGCACTGGGAATACGGTTTCTCGAGCCTTGGGCACCACTATGCACCAGTTTTCGGCATCAGACTTCCTCGTGCAGCAGCGGCTTCAGGGCAGGTGGTAGCCCTCCCTCTGGCCCTCCTCGCCTCGCTGACTACTCATTCTCCAGGTGGACGCACCATCACCGTTGTACTCGTCGTCTATTGGATGCTGGCAACTCACCGGCGACTCTCCGATCACTGCTGGCTCGGGGCAGTGGCAGCAGTGGCCATGGCGTTCGCTCCTGCAAGCATCCACCCTGTCGTGGCACGGGATCTTCTGGTGGGCGTCTACCTAACAGCGGCACTGCTAAAGATCAATGACGAGTACCTACTCACTGAGCGGAGTGCCGGCCGAGTCGTCACCGCGCATTACCTCCAGTTGCTCGGGCTACGGCCGTATCCTCGCCAGCTCAAGCTGGTCCCAGCCCTGGTCGTCCTTACCGAGCTGACTGTCGGCACTCTTATGTGGGTACCGGGTGGCGGGCACTATGACTTGTGGCTTGCAATCCTGATGCACTTGGTGTTCGGCGTCTCTGGCAACTTCCCCTTTTCCGTTATCGCAATGGCGCTCTGGGTGGTAGCCCTGACCCCGCTGAACGGCCAATTCGCGCTCCCGGTCGCCTCCGTCTCTGCGCTTTTTCCTACTCTTCTCACAGCCCTGCTCGCTCTGGCTGCCAGGCGAACCGCCCGTGGGCGGCGCTCGAAAAGCTGGCTCCTCAAGGACTTTTGCGAAGGGGCTACCTATGGGTACCTGTGCGCAGTTGCGGCGGCTGCAGCATCCGAGCCGACGCAGTCGAGCCAAGCATTGCCTACAAACGGACAGGTGGCGCTGACCCACTGGCTGATTGCAGCAGGGTTCTCGGTGAATCTTCTCCTAGTGGTGACGCGTGTGAAGCTTGAGTGGAGCTTCGCGATGTTCTCCAGCCTCCGGCCCTTCGGTCACTCCTGGCTCGAGCGGACCCGGCTCAAGGGCTGGCCCCGCTACTACGCTCTGACGCTCCCAAAACGCATACCTATGACCCTGCTGCGCGAGGTCGATCCAGAGTTCATCTACCAGGCAACCCGGGCGGAATCCGCGGTACATGAGAACGTCGCTTACCATCTCGAGAACACTGCGCGGAAGTACAACATTTCCTTCGCTCCCCAGACACTGTCCTTCGATGCTGACAGGAGCGAGCTCGTGCCCATGGGCGAGCCCGGACAGTCGGTCCCGCGCATGCGCTTCCTCAACTACCCGGCTCTTGTGCCCAGAAGGCTGGACCGGCGCTATCTTGCATGACCATCCGATGCGCTACTGAAAACGTTCTCATGACGGAGGTGAACCATGGCCTGCCCGAACGCCACCCGCGACCGGACCGTGATCGGAGATGCATTCGGCCTCGCCGTGACGCAGGCATGGCGAGCAGGAGGCGCACCTGGCCTGGCCCATGAAATCATCGAGCGGGATGACGGCTTGCTCACCATCAACGATGTCAGCAAGTACTTCGAGCCGTTTTCCAAGTGGGGTGTGCTCGAACAGCGTTCCTGCGACAGGGCATCGGGGCGGGTCCTGGATGTCGGATGCGGCCCGGGCAGGCATGCCCTACAGCTGCATCAGCAGGGGTTGGAGGTGCTCGGCGTCGAGCCGTCTCCCGGAGTAGCGGCAGTGGCAAGAGAGCGAGGGGTAGATGTTCTCGGCCTTTCCGCTGACGATGTCAGTCCAAGTTTAGGAATGTTCGATACCGTACTACTAGGCGGACAGAACATCGGATTGCTGGAGAGCCGGGAAAAGGGTCCAGATGTCCTCAACCGACTTGCTGAAGTAACGCGCCCGGGAGGGGCATTACTCGGCGTCGGGATAGATCCATACCTGTTTTCCAATCCAGCGCATCTTGCCTACTTGGAGGAGAACCGGGCGTTGGGCAGGATGGCCGGGCAGCAGCGTTTTCGGATTCGGCATGGCCTTATCACTTCTCCATGGAACGATTTCCTGTTCGCCTCCGTGTCTGAACTGGAGGAGCTGGCGGCCGGCACGCCCTGGCAGCTCGTCGACACCCTTACGGAGGGACTTCAATATCTGGCCCACTTCGTCAAGCAGGGCGTTTGAACCATCCACATCGTCAGGCGCAGGATCTCCGTCACTCCACTGGCTGGGCACCGTACACGAGAACACCCTCGCCGCCTTCATCGCCTGGCGGGAGGACACCGACCCCGTAGAGATCGACCGGCTCTGCGTGGACCCGGAATGGTTCAGGCAGGGCCTGGCCTCGCGACTGCTGACGCACCTGCTCACCGAGATCGTTCCCGACCGCGACATCGTCGTGACGACCGGCGCCGCGAACGACCCGGCCGTCGCGCTCTACAAGCGCCTCGGCTTCACGCGCGGCGAGGACTTCCAGCCGGTCCCCGGCCTGAACATGGCCCACTTCGAACTGCGCCGCCACTGAGCAGGCGTGAGGCACCGCGCCCGTGTCATCGAACCTGACAAACGTCATCTCTTCTTGTGAGCAAGGTCGTTCCGAGGATGGATGGACGGACGATGCGGCGCGCGGAGGATGGAGATACCTGCCACGCACACCTGATGAAAGGGGATCCGCCCATGCGTAACAGCCACCCGAGCCCACGGCCCGACCGTCGCAAAGCGCGCCTGGCCGCCGTGACTTCGGCGGCCCTGCTGTCGCTCGCGGTCGGTGCGCTTCCGGCCGGGGCCGCCGCCCCGCCATCGGCCTCCGTCTCCGCATCCGCCGTCTCCACCACGTCCGACCTCGACCGGAAGGCACTGCGCGCCTCGCTTGAGGCGTTCCACCAGGCGGGGATGTACGGGGCCTATTCATCGGTCAGGGACGGCTCCGAGCGGTGGCAGGGAGCGGCAGGCGTCGCCGACATCGACACCGGACGGCCGATGCGCCCCGACTACGAACACCGGATCGGCAGCATTACCAAGACCTTCACCTCGGTGGCTGTCCTCCAGCAAGTGGCCAAGGGCCGGATCGACCTGGACGCCCCGATCGGCGACTACCTTCCGGATCTGGTGCCGGGAGAGCGGGGGCGGAAGGTGACGGTGCGTATGCTGCTCAACCACACGAGCGGCATCGCGGACTACATACTGCCCGCCTTCCCCAAGCTGGTGAAGGACCCGGGACAGGCCCTGGACGAAGGCCAGTTCCGCAAGCTGGCCCCCGAGGAGCTGGTCCGCCTCGGCCTGGCGGCCAAGCCGCTTGCGCCGCGCGGCAAGTACTCGTACGCGAACACCAACTACATCATCGCCGGGCTGCTGTTGAAGAAGGTCACGGGCCAGGACCCGGAGTCGTACATCACCGAAAACGTCATCCACAAGGCCGGACTGCGGCACACGTACTTCCCGCGCTCCGCCGGCATCCCAGGTCCGCACGCCAAAATGTACGAGTCGTTCTACGGCGCCATCGCACCGGCACGCGACTACAGCGTCTACGACATGTCCTGGGCCGGTACGGCCGGTGCGATCGTCTCCACGATGAACGACCTCAACGACTTCTACCGCCGGCTCCTGAGCGGGAAGCTGCTCGGCGCGGCGGAGCTGCGGGAGATGAAAACGACGGTTCCCGCGTACGAGCCGACTGCGGGACATGAGGTCGTGATGCGGTACGGCCTCGGTCTGTTCACCCTCAAGATGCCCAGCGGGGGCTGGTACTGGGGCCACGACGGTGGCGTGTTCGGGGCGGGGACCTGGGCGATGTCCACGGAGGACGGGCGTCGCCAGGTCGCGATCGGCTACAACCTGATGAAGTACGAGCGGTTCGGCGATGACGGCAAGCCGCTGCCGAACCCGATCGGCGACGCACTGCTCGGATACATGGACCAAGCGCTGAGCGGCACCCCGGCCAAACGGGTCCCCGGCGCATCGCCGATGCCCCAGCGGCTGCTCACCCCCGGGCCGCTGCGCCCTGGTCCTGCCGGGGCAGGTCGGTGACGTAGATCATCTCTGAGGCCGACACACGCCGGTCACCAGCCACGTCAGACGATGGGGCTGAGGGGGTTCAGGGTGTTGAGGATGGTGGCGCCCCCGAGCTGAAGGATCTCCGAGCCGTTCGCGTGCTCCGTGAGCAGATTCCCGAGAAGATTGGCGTCGACCTCGGCGTGAGCCGGTGCGGCCAGGGCGGCGGCGCCGATGGTGAGCAGGAGGCCGGCGGCGAAGGCGGTCGCGGCGCGCTTGACGGTTCGCATGGTTCTCCCCTTGTCGATCACGCGTGGCGGGCGCGGGAGTTCTTTCCACGGGGTTGTCCGACAAACGGCGCCCGCCGGGGGCGCGGCAGCGCGAGCACTCGCGCGAGCCGATGTGCGCGCCCACGCGCCGTGGCGCCTGCGGCGGGCTTTCCCCCACCCCGCCCCTTCCCGAAACTGGGGGCAAGCCCCCAGACCCCCGAAGCACGCTTCGCGCGCTGTCCTCAAACGCCGGACGGGCTGGTTGTGGCGGGAGGGGGCGGGACGCGCAGGGGGAGTGCGGGACGTAAAGCGAAGCAGTCCCGTACTCCCCCGGAGCGGCACGGCCCCGCACCGTGACAACGGCGACGAGCCCAAAACCCAGCCCGGCCGGCGATTGAGGCCGCGCCCGCAGGGCGCTCCCGCCGCAGGCGCCGACAAGCCGCACCCGGCAACGGACCCGCACCCAGCGGAAAGCGCAGGCGGCAACAGACCTCAACCACTACGGCCGCGGAGCCTCCCACGCAGGCCCGACCGACAAATACGTGGTCCGCATGAGCAGATCCCCCGCCCGAAGCTCCCGCTTGCCCCACTTCAAGCCGTCGTTGCGCGCCGTGTTGACGAGCTCCAGCGCGTGGAACGTACCGGTGTCGACGATCAGTCGCTCGCGCCAGGTGCCGGCGTCCAGGTCGACGGCCGTGCCCTCGCGCCCGGTGCTGTCCTTGACGTGTTCTGTCACCCGCGCCCCGGGAATCCGCTTGAGGACCTCGAACAGCGCGGCCCGCAGCGGTGGTTCGGCCGGGGAACCGGCGAGCAGCTCCTCGATGCCCAGGAAGAGTCCCTCCTCGGCCTCCTCCCCGGTCTCCTTCCCGACGAGGCGGGCCCGCAGCTCCTCCGGGTCGGTGGGCAGCTTGCCCAGCTGGTCCCAATAGATCCGGTTGCCGCAGATCGTGTAGGGCACCCCTGCCACGTCCTGGGTGTAGTACTGGACCGGGCCGTCACCGGACTGCCCGCGTGTGTCGCTCCGGCTCCGCCAGACGGTCTCGTACGACTCGTCCTTCTGCCGGGATTCACTGCTCCGGCTCCACTGGCGGGTCCGCACCTTCCAGTACGGCGCCGTCCCCGTACCCGTCCGCTCCTCCGCCGCCGTCCGCTGTGCCGCCGGGGAAGAGCCTTGCGCGTCCCCGGAGTCCGACCAGGGCCCGAACGCGACACCCAGCACGACCGCCACGACCGCCGCCGCCGAGGCGAGCACGGGAAGGCGCCGCCGCCACGTCCGCAGGGGGACGACCGCGGCCACCGGCTCCCGTTCGAGCTCGTACTCGACGGCCGCACCGCCCCCCTCCGCGGCGCCGGCCGCCGCCGACCGCACCGCGGCCAGCGCCGCGGCGACGGCGTCGGCCGAGGGCGGCGCGACCTTGCCCGCGGCCTTCAGCCGCCGGGCACCGGGGAAGTCGAGGAGGTCCTTGTCGTTCATGTCCTGCTGCCCGGTCATACGAGGTCTCCTGTCAGGGAAAGCGGGGCGGAGGGGCCGAGCGCCTCGCGCAGCCGGGTGCGCGCCCGGTGCAGCCGGGACCTGGCCGTGCCCGCGGGGACGCCGACGACGGCCGCGGCCTCGGTGGGGCTGAGCTGCTCCCACGCGATCAGGAGCAGCAACTCCCGCTCCACGGCGGGCAGTTCCGCCAGAGTCCGGCGCAGCTGCGGGGCAACCGCCGCCGCGTCCAGCCTCCGGTCGACGGCGTGCCATGGGTCGCTGCTCGCCTCACCGGCGAGCGCGGCGGCGGCCCCGGGCCGTTCCTGCCCGCGCCAGTGCGCGGCCAGCACGTTGCGGGCCACGCCGAAGAGCCATGCCTTCACCGGCCCGCGGGTCGCGTCGTAGGTGCCGCGCCCCGCGTAGGCCCGCAGCCACGCCTCCGACAGCAGATCGTCCGCCGCGCCGGGCGCCCGGCGCGCGAAGTAGCCGTGCAGCGCCCTCGAATGGCGCTCCACGAGCGGTTCAAAGGCCGACGCGTCGGTTCCCGAGCGCGCCAGCAGTTCCTCGTCCGTCGCCACGGACCTCCCCTTCCACAGGCCGCGCCCTCCGCGGCCCCCACCCCCTACTTGCGTCCGCCCCGCAAAAGCGTTCGCGCGCAGGAAACAGGTGGAAGGAGGTCAGCCGCCGCAGCCGCAGGAGCGGCGGATCACCAGGGCCGAGGGGAACTGCTTCAGGCGCTCGCGGCGCGACCCGGCGATCCGGAGGCCGTCGTCCAGGACGAGGTCCACCGCCGAGCGGGCCATTGCGATGCGGTCGGAGGCGACCGTCGTCAGGGGCGGGTCCGTGAGGGCCGCTTCCTTGACGTCGTCGAAACCGGCCACGGCCAGGTCGCGCGGCACGTCGATGCGGAGCTCGCGCGCGGCGCGCAGGACGCCGATGGCCTGGTCGTCGGTGGCGCACAGGAGCGCGGGCGGCCGGTCGGGGCCGGCGAGGAGCTTGAGGGCGACCTGGTAGGCGTCGTAGCGGTTGTAGGGGGCCTGGAAGAGCCGCCCCTCCAGGGACTTCCCTGCCTCGCGCATGGCCCGGCGCCAGCCCTCGACGTGGTCGGTGACGGGGTCGCCGACGGTCGGGGTCTCCTCCGTGCCGCCGAGGCAGGCGACGTACGGGTGGCCGTGCTCCAGCAGGTGGCGGGTGGCGAGCTGGGCGCCGCCCACGTCGTCGGTGACCACGGCGACGTCGTCGATCGCGTCGGGGCGCCGGTGCATCAGCACGACGCGGGCGTCCCAGGCGTCGATCTCCGTGGCGGCGTGCTCGCTGGGGCCCTGGCTGATCAGGATCAGGCCGGAGACCCGCATGCCCAGGAATGCGCGCAGATAGTGCACTTCGCGCTCGTCGAGATAGTCGGAGTTCCCGACGAGGACCATCTTCCCGCGCTCGGCCGCCGCCTGTTCGACGGCGTGTGCCATCTCGGCGAAGAACGGCTGCCGCGCGTCCGGGACGATCAGGCCTATGAGGTCCGTCCTGCGGGAGGCCATCGCCTGGGCGACCCGGTCGGGGCGGTAGCCCAGCTCCTTGATCGCGGCCAGGACACGCTCGCGCGTGGCCGGGGCCACCGGCCTCGGACCGTTGTTGATGACATAGCTGACCACCGCGGTCGACGTCCCCGCCAGTCTCGCCACATCGTCCCGCGTCACCTTGGCCACGCGCGGCAGTCTACGCGGGTCCACCTAGCGTTTGGCCGGTCGAGCGCCATTGGTTTCCGGGGCCGCGGGCTCACCCGTCCGGGCCTTCGGGGAGGGCTCCTCGGGCTTGCGCTCCTCGGAGCGGTCGGCGGCCTTCTCGGGCTTCTCGGGGATCACAAATCGATAGCCGACATTCCGGACAGTGCCGATCAAGGACTCGTGCTCGGGACCCAGCTTGGCCCGCAGCCGCCGCACATGGACGTCCACGGTCCGGGTGCCGCCGAAGTAGTCGTAGCCCCACACCTCCTGCAACAGCTGCGCCCGGGTGAAGACCCGGCCGGGATGCTGCGCGAGGTACTTCAGCAGCTCGAACTCCTTGAAGGTCAGATCCAGCACCCGCCCCTTGAGCTTGGCGCTGTACGTCGCCTCGTCCACGGAGAGGTCGCCCGTGCGGATCTCCATCGGGCTGTCGTCCATCGAGATCTGCTGGCGGCCCATCGCGAGCCGCAGCCGCGCCTCGACCTCCGCCGGGCCCGCGGTGTCCAGCAGGACGTCGTCGACGCCCCAGTCCGCGGTGACGGCGGCCAGCCCGCCCTCGGTGACCACCAGGATCAGCGGGCAGCCGGGGCCGGTGGAGCGCAGCAGCTGGCAGAGGCTGCGCACGTGCGGGAGGTCGCGGCGGCCGTCGATCAGTATGACGTCGGCCCCGGGGGTGTCCACCAGCGCCGGCCCCTCGGCGGGGGCCACCCGCACGCTGTGCAGCAGCAGGCCCAGCGCGGGCAGGACCTCCGTCGACGGCTGCAGTGCGTTGGTCAGGAGCAGCAGGGAGCTCATCGGCCGCCCCCTGCCAGGGTCGTCGTGCGTTTCCGGCACATCTGCGACGCGCTTCGCTCGCCCATGACGTCGGTCCTCCTCGGTCCCTGCGAAGGGGGTACCACCCAGGCTGAGGCACTGGGGGAGTGTGCGGCTCTGCTTCGTACGGTTTTGGGCTGCGCGCCCTGGAGCACGCATGCGCTCATTCGCGCGGGCGCGCGTCTGAATGCACAAAAGGACCCGGGGGCTGCTCTGCCCGGATCCTCTCTGCCCAGCAGGATAGCCCACGGGGCTTTCCCCGGCCGGGGCGATTTTGCACGAGCTTGTGTTTCGTCGATCACTTCGGGTGGTCATCGGCTGTTGGGCTTGACGTTACCGAGTGGAGGCACGAGGGGGCGCACGGAGGCATGGGCTGGGCGCCGTTGCCGGGTGCGGGTCCGTTGCCGCCTGCGGCGGAGCGCCCTGCGGGCGCGTCCTCAAACGCCGGACGGGCTGAGTTTCGCGAACCGTAGCCCGCGAAATCAGCCCGCCCGGCGTTCAAGGGCTCAGGCCCCTGCGACCGGCTCGGCGAACTGGGACGCGTACAGCCGCGCGTACGCGCCCTCCGCCGCGAGCAGCGCGTCGTGCGTTCCCTGTTCCACGATTCGGCCGGATTCCATCACCAGGATCACGTCCGCGTCGCGGATCGTGGACAGGCGGTGGGCGATGACGAAGCTCGTGCGGCCCGTGCGCAGCTGGGCCATCGCGTGCTGGATCAGCACCTCCGTGCGGGTGTCGACGGAGCTGGTCGCCTCGTCGAGTACGAGGATCTCCGGCTCGGCCAGGAACGCGCGGGCGATGGTGATCAGCTGCTTCTCGCCGACGCTGACGTTGGAGCCCTCGTCGTCGATGACGGTGTCGTAGCCGTCGGGGAGGGTGCGGACGAAGCGGTCGACGTGGGTCGCCTTCGCGGCCTCGACGATCTTGTCCATGGACACTCCCTCCCGCCACCCGCCGCCACCCTTGTCGGAGTCGCTTCGCGACGCCCCCCAATTCGCGCCGTAGGCGATGTTCTCGGCGATGGTGCCGCCGAACAGCCACGTGTCCTGGAGGACCATGCCGATGTGGGAGCGCAGCTCCTCGCGGGACATCCGCGCGATGTCGGTGCCGTCGAGGGTGATGCGGCCGTCGTTCACCTCGTAGAACCGCATCAGGAGGTTCACCAGGGTGGTCTTGCCCGCGCCGGTGGGGCCGACGATGGCGACGGTCTGGCCGGGGCTCACGGTGAGGGAGAGCCCGTCGATGAGCGGCTTGTCGGCCTCGTAGCGGAAGGAGACCTCCTCGAAGGCGACCTCTCCGCGCACGTGCTGCGGCTGTGCCGGGGCGGCGGCGTCGGCCGACTGCTCCTCCGCGTCCAGCAGCTCGAAGACGCGCTCCGCGGAGGCGACGCCGGACTGGACGAGGTTGGCCATGGAGGCGACCTGGGTGAGCGGCTGGCTGAACTGCCGCGAGTACTGCACGAACGCCTGGACGTCACCGATGGACAGCGAGCCGGAGGCGACGCGCAGGCCGCCGACGACGGCGACGAGGACGTAGTTGAGGTTGCCGATGAACATCATCGCGGGCTGGATGATCCCGGAGATGAACTGCGCCTTGAAGCCGGCGGCGTAGAGGTCCTCGTTCTCCTTGCGGAAGGTCTCGGCGGACTCCTTCTGCCGGCCGAAGACCTTCACCAGGGAGTGGCCGGTGTACATCTCCTCGATGTGGGCGTTGAGCTTGCCCGTGGTCTTCCACTGCGCGACGAACTGCGGCTGCGCCCGCTTGCCGATGCGGGCGGCGATGACGATCGACACCGGGACGGTCACCAGCGCGATCAGGGCCAGCAGCCAGGAGATCCAGAACATCATCGCGAGCACGCCGACGATGGTGAGGAGCGAGGTGACTATCTGGCTCAGGGTCTGCTGGAGGGCCTGCTGGATGTTGTCGATGTCGTTGGTGGCGCGGGAGAGGACCTCGCCGCGCTGCTGCTTGTCGAAGTAGCTCAGGGGCAGCCGGCCCAGCTTGTCCTCGACGTCCTGGCGCAGCCGGAAGGAGGCGCGCTGGACGACGGTCGTCGCGATGCGGGCCTGGACCAGCTGGAAGAGGGAGGCGCCGACGTAGATCAGCAGCACCCAGAACAGGACGACCCCGACCTTGTCGAAGTCGATGCCGTGGCCGGGGGTGAAGTGGACCGAGGCGAGCAGGTCGGCGGCCTTGCCGTCGCCCTTCTGCCGCATGGCCTCGATGGCCTGCGCCTTGGTCACGCCCTCGGGGAAGCCCCGGCCGACGACTCCGGCGAAGATCAGGTCGGTGGCCCGGCCGAGGATCTTGGGGCCGAGCACCGACAGGGCCACGCTGGCCACGGTCAGCAGCAGGACCACGGTGATCAGGGCCCGCTCGGGGCGGAGTATGCCCAGCATCCGCTTGGCGGAGCCGGCGAAGTCCATGGACTTCTCGGTGGGCTGGCCGCCCATGAGGCGGCCTATACCGGCCGCGGGGGCGGGGCCTCTGCGCGGCGTCCCGTCCGACGGCTCGCCGGACTGTCCGCCCTTCCCGCCCGGCTGTGCGGGCTTTTCCGGGGACGTCACGCGGCCTCCTCCTCGGTGAGCTGGGAGAGCACGATCTCCCGGTAGGTCTCGTTCGTCGCCATGAGTTCGGGGTGGGTGCCGGTGCCGACGACCCGGCCCTCGTCGAGGACGACGATGCGGTCGGCGTCGCGGATGGTGGACACCCGCTGGGCGACGATGACGACCGTCGCGTCCCCGGTCTCCTGGGCCAGGGCGGCGCGCAGCCGCGCGTCGGTGGCGTAGTCGAGCGCGGAGAAGGAGTCGTCGAAGAGGTAGATCTCGGGGCGGCGGACCAGGGCCCGGGCGATGGCCAGGCGCTGGCGCTGGCCGCCGGAGACGTTGGTGCCGCCCTGGGCTATCGGCGCCGCCAGGCCCAGCTCCATGCCCTCGACGAAGTCGCGGGCCTGCGCGGTCTCCAGCGCCTGCCACAGCTCCTCGTCAGTCGCGTCGGGCTTGCCGTAGCGGAGGTTGGAGGCGACGGTCCCGGAGAAGAGATAGGGCTTCTGGGGGACGAGTCCGACGGTTTCGGACATCAGGACGGGGTCGAGTTCGCGTACGTCCACGCCGTCGACCAGCACCGTTCCGCCGGTGGCGTCGAAGAGCCGGGGCACGAGGCCCAGCAGGGTCGACTTGCCGCTTCCGGTGGAGCCGATCACCGCGGTGATCTCGCCGGGGCGGGCGACGAGCGAGACGTCCTTGAGGACGGGCTCCTCGGCGCCGGGGTAGCGGAACTCCACGCCGGTGAGCTCCAGATGGCCCGAGCGGCGCAGCTGCGTGACCGGCACGGCCGGGGGCACGACGCTGGAGTCGGTGCCGAGGACCTCCTGGACGCGCTCGGCGCAGACCTCGGCGCGCGGCACCATCATGAACATGAAGGTGGCCATCATGACGGCCATGAGGATCTGCATGAGGTAGCTGAGGAAGGCCGTCAGCGCGCCGATCTCCATGTGGCCGCCGTCGATGCGGTGGCCGCCGAACCACAGGACGGCGATCGACGAGAGGTTCACGACGAGCATCACCGACGGGAACATCAGCGACATCAGCCGGCCGGCCTTGAGCGAGACGTCCATCAGCTCGGTGTTGGCGCTGCGGAAGCGCCCCCGCTCATGGGTGTCGCGGACGAAGGCGCGGATCACGCGGATGCCGGTGATCTGCTCGCGCAGCACGCGGTTGACGGTGTCGATGCGCTCCTGGACGCCCCGGAAGACCGGGCGCATCCGCCAGATGATGAGCGACACGATGATGCCGAGGATCGGCACGATCACCAGGAGCAGCGCGGACAGCGGCACGTCCTGATTGAGTGCCATCACGATGCCGCCGACGCACATGATCGGGGCGGACACCATCAGCGTGAACGCCATCAGGACCAGCATCTGGACCTGTTGGACGTCGTTGGTGGTCCGGGTGATCAGCGAGGGCGCGCCGAACTGGCCCACCTCACGCGCGGAGAAGGACTGCACCCGGTCGAAGACGGCGGCGCGCAGGTCTCGCCCGAGCGCCATGGACGTACGCGCGCCGTAGTACACGGCGCCGACGGCGCACACGACTTGGACGAGCGTCACCCCGAGCATCCAGCCCCCGTAGCGGAGAATGTATCCCGTATCACCCTTGACGACGCCGCCGTCGATGATGTCCGCGTTGAGGGTGGGTAGGTAGAGCGTGGCGAGCGTCTGTACGAGCTGCAAGAGCACGATCAGCGCGATGGATTTGGAGTAGGGCCTCAGATACGCCCGCGTAAGTCGTACCAACACACACGCAGCCTATGTGAGGGCTCCCCCGCGTGGGCTCCTGAATTACGGGCGGGCGCCGTGACTCCGCATACACCCGTCATCATGGGAGGCGCACAAGAAGGAAAGGGGTCGCCGTGGCGACGACACAACCGGCGCGGCCGGTGGAGCCCGGTGGCGCGGCCGCGCCGGCCGGGCTGCCGAGGCAGCCGGGACCGGCGGGCGTGATCCGCTACTGGGCCGCGGCCAAGGCCGCCGCGGGCACGGCGGAGGAGCCGTACGCTGCGGTGACGCTGGCGGACGCGCTCGACGCGGCCCGGCGACGCCATGCCGCGCGCCCCGAATTCGCCCGGGTGCTGCTGCGCTGCTCGTTCCTCGTGGACGGCGACCCGGTCGGCACACGCGACCACACGACGGTCCAACTGGCCGAGGGCGGCACCGTCGAGGTGCTCCCGCCCTTCGCAGGAGGGTGACCCCGGCACGATGACCAATCAGCCGCACAACGGATACGGGCCGCGAGAGCCGTACGAACCGTACGAACCTCGTGATCCTTACGGTTCCTACGACCAGCAGGGCGTACAGCCCCCGGCGCAGCCCGGCTACGACGCCTATCAGCCGTACGACCCGTACGCGCAGGCGCAGCCCCAGCAGGCTCAACCCCAGCAGCCACAGCACCCGCAGAACCCCGCGGCGTGGCCGACGGCGCAGGGCGGTCAGCAGGGCTATGCGCAGCAGGAGCCCGTGACGCAGACCTGGCAGACCCCGACCTGGGACACGCAGACGTGGCAGCAGCCGGTCGCGCCCGCACCCGCCGGGGACCATTCCTACGGCTCGCCGTGGCCGGGCGAGCCCGAGCCGGGCCCGCAGGCGCACGACTTCGGGCACGCGCCGGGGGCACAGCCGCCCTCCCCTGTGGCCGAGCCGGTCGCGCCCGCGGCGCCGGAGCGGCCGATGACCGCCGCCGAGAAGGCCAAGGCGGAGGGCCGCCCGCAGATCCTCGCGCCGGGCTTCCGGCCGGCCGTGCTGACGACCGTGCTCGCGGTGCTGCTGGCGGCGGCCGCGCCGCTGGGGCAGTTCGCGCTGGTCGTCCCGGTGGCGCTGCTCCAGGCGGTGACGGCGGCGGGCTGGTTCCGGCTGAACGGCATGTGGCCGGCCCGGCAGGGCATCGCCCTGGCGTTCCTCGGCGGCATCGCCGCCGACATCGGGCTGCTGGCCACGGACGCCGACCAGGCGCCGACCGTCCTCATGGGCACGCTCGGCGTGTGGGTCCTGCTGACGCTGGTGCTCCAGCTGCGCAGCAACGCGGCGCCCGACGAGCGGCTGTACGGGCTGATGGTCGCCGGCGCGTCGGCCGCCCTCACGGTCGTCGCGGCCGGGCACCTGGCCGCCACGTCCTCCGACGCCGTGGTGATCGGCGCGGTCGGTGTCGCGGTGACGGCCCTGGCCCGCGCGCTGCCGCTGCCGAAGATCGCCTCGCCCGTCGTCGCCCTGGTCGCGGCCGCGGGCTCGGGCGTCGCGACCGGCTCGCTGACCGGCTTCGGGACGTCGGCGGCGCTGCTCGCCCTGGCGGCGGGCTGCTGCGCGCTGGCCGGCCTGCGCGCGGCGAGCTACGACTACCCGTCCCGCTTCGTGCACATGACGGCGGGCGTCGCGCTCCCGCTGATGGCGGCCGCCCCGGCCGTCTATGTGCTGGGCAGGGCCCTCGGCTGATCGTCCCCCGATCACGGCTGATCACCGTTTTTGTCGGTTTTCCGTACGGTCCGGTTAGGCTCCCTGCACAGGCAGGGGGCCTGACCTTGACCCGGGGGAGCGAGAGATACCGATGCGCGCTATACGGATAACCCTGATCATCGCCGTGGTGCTGGGGGCCCTCTTCGTCGGCGCGGACCGCGTCGCGGTGTACTTCGCCGAGGACCAGGCCGCCGAGAAGATACGCAGCTCACAGAACCTGTCGGGCACGCCAGATGTGTCGATCAAGGGCTTTCCCTTCCTGACCCAGGTCGCCAACTCCAGCCTCGACGAGGTCGAGGTCAAGCTCGACGGCGTGACCGCCGGGGCGGGCGACCGGTCGATCCAGATCACGGGCTTCAACGCCAAGCTCCAGGACGTCCGGATCAACAGCAGCTTCACCTCCGCCGTCGCCGACCGCGCGACGGGCACCGCCCACATCTCGTACGCCGACCTCACCAAGGCCGCGAACGACCCGGCCGTGACGGTCGGCTACGGCGGCACGAACGCGGCGGGCAAGAGCCAGGTCAAGGTCACCGGCAAGATCTCGGCGATGGGCCAGAGCATCGAGCGCAGCGTCAACTCCACGGTGACGGTCGTGGACGGCGACACCATCCGCGTGCGGGCCGACGAGATCCCGGCGCAGGGCTTCCCGGGCCTGGAGCAGATGATCCGGGAGAAGATCGACTTCGACCGGAAGATCAGCGGCCTGCCGCGGGGCATCAAGGTGGACAAGGTCGTCACCACGCAGGACGGTGTCGACATCACGCTGACGGGCTCGCACGTCAACCTGGCGGGCTGAGGCCGTACCAACCGGCGAGACGCCGCCGTCCGCACGCCAGACCCATGACGGACGGACGGCCCGGAACTCGCCCCTCCACGGGCCCGCCCGGCGCCGCGTATCCCACATTCCGGAATATTCCGTCTCACCATTCAACACACCGGTGACACCCCGCCCGTCCGTCCCTACGATCGGACGCATGAAGCGACAGGCGGACCTCACGAAGCGGCGGGCAGTCGACCTGTGCCGCGTCGCCGCCATGCTCTGTCGTCATGCCTGACGGGGGCGCGCACCCCTTGGCGGACTTACCGCCGGCCGCCCGCCCCGCGCTCGTTCCCCCTCGGCCCGTCGAGGCCACCGCACGAACCGCTGCGCGGCAGCGCGCGCTCCCCCTTCGAGAGCCGGAGCGCACCGCGCACACCCCGCAACTGCCCCGGAGGAGAACAGCATGAGCCGCAATGACGTCCTGGTGGACGCCGACTGGGTACAGGCCCGGATCGACGACCCGAAGACCGTCATCGTCGAGGTCGACGAGGACACCTCGGCCTACGACAAGAACCACATCAAGAACGCCGTCCGCATCGACTGGCGGACCGACCTCCAGGACCCGGTGCGCCGCGACTTCGTCGACCAGGCCGGCTTCGAGAAGCTGCTGTCGGAGAAGGGCATCGCGGGCGACGACACCGTCGTCCTCTACGGCGGCAACAACAACTGGTTCGCGGCGTACGCCTATTGGTACTTCAAGCTCTACGGCCACCGGGACGTGAAGCTCCTCGACGGCGGCCGCAAGAAGTGGGAGCTCGACTCCCGCGACCTGGTGGCCGAGGTGCCGCAGCGGGAGCGCACCGCGTACCGCGCGCAGCCCCAGGACACCTCGATCCGCGCGTTCCGCGACGACGCGGTGGCGGCCATCGGCACGCTCAACCTCGTCGACGTCCGCTCCCCCGACGAGTTCAGCGGCAAGCTGCTCGCCCCGGCGCACCTCCCCCAGGAGCAGTCGCAGCGCCCCGGCCACATCCCGACCGCGCGCAACATCCCGTGGTCGAAGTCGGCCAACGACGACGGCACCTTCAAGTCGGACGCCGAGCTGAAGGCGATCTACGAGGCCGCGGGCGTGGACCTGGCCAAGGACACCATCGCCTACTGCCGCATCGGCGAGCGCTCCGCCCACACGTGGTTCGTCCTCCACGAGCTGCTCGGCCAGGCCAACGTCCGCAACTACGACGGCTCCTGGACCGAGTACGGCTCCCTCGTCGGCGTGCCGATCGAGCTCGGCGCCAACTGACCCCTCCCTCTCATCCCTCAAGGAACGCTTATGTGTGGAGCAAAGGCCGGCGGCCCCGACGCCTCGACCGCCAAGCCCGGTGAGACGACCATCCAGGGCTCCGTGACCCGCGACGGCGAGCCCGTCACCGGCTACGTCCGACTCCTGGACAGCACCGGCGAGTTCACCGCCGAGGTGCCGACGTCCGCGACCGGCCAGTTCCGGTTCTACGCCGCCGAGGGCACGTGGACGCTGCGCGCGCTGGTGTCCGGGGCGACCGCCGACCGCACGGTCGTCGTCGCCGAGAAGGGCGCCCTCGCCGAGGTCGCCATCGCCGTCTGACGGCACTCATGAACGGCCGGAGGGCCGCACCCCGGGGTTGGACGCCATGATGGGGGTGCGGCCCTTCGCGCCGCGCAGGGTCCGGTCGTACGGTGGAAGCGTGTACGCACGGCGCCGCCACTGGTACTTCGCCATGATGGGCACCTGCATCGGGCTCTTCGTCCTGGCGTGGGCCGTCGTACGCCTCTTTTCCGTCCCGGCGGCCGTCGCGATGTGCCTCGTCGCGATGGTGATCCCCCCGGTCGCGGCGATCGTCGCAAACCGCCACGGCCCGGACGACCGCTGGTGGGACGACCCGTCGGGCGACCCGAAGTCGGACGAGTGGTGGGACGAACTCGACGGCAAACGGCGGCGGTAGCAACCAGCCCGTCCGGCGTTTGAGGACCGGGGTCTGGGGCGGAGCCCCAGTTTCGGGAAGGGGCGGGGTGGGGAACAAAGCCCGCCGCAGGCGCCGACGGGCGGCCCCGTGCAAACGGTCAGTACACCAGCGCCTGCACGCCGTCCCCCATCGCCTCCGCCACAAACACCTGCGCCCCAGCGATGCGCGCGCCCTCGATCAGGTCCTTCTCCTCCATGTCGCGCCGCGCCGCGCACTGCGTGCACACCGTGATCATGCCCCCGCCCACCCGGATGCCCTCGATCAGATCCGGCAGCGGCGCCGCGTGCGGCAGGGAGAACTCCGCCGCCCGCCCCGGCAGCGCGAACCACGACGCCTCGCCGGTCAGCCACAGCGACACCTCGACACCGCTCGCCACGGCGACAGCGGCCACCGTGAACGCCTGCGAGCACCTCTCGGGCGCGTCCGCGCCCGCCGTGACCTTGAGGACAAGCTTCTTCTTCGCCATGCGATCACTGTAGGCCGGACCCCACCGACCTCACACAGCCTCTCCCGACGCGTCCGACTAGACTCGGCAGCGGTCCGTACCCCCTCTCTCCGACCGAGGAGCACGCTCGTGCTTGAGGCAGTCTTCACCACCCTGCTCGTGCTGGTCGCCGTCGGCGTGCTCGCCTTCGCCGGGCTGACCTGGAAGAAGCTGTACCAGGGCCAGCGCTGACCCAAGGCAGCTGACCGTTCTCCCTCACCGTCTCCTACAGATCGTCTGAGCCCATGATCGAGATTCCGTCCGACCTCCACCCGGACCTCGTGCCCCTCGTCTTCCTCCTCGGCAAGTGGGAGGGGGCCGGCGTCGCCGACTTCCCCGGCTCCGAGAAGTGCAACTTCGGGCAGGAAGTCACCTTCACGCACGACGGCCGTGACTTCCTGGAGTACACGTCGCACAGCTGGGTGCTGGACGCCGAGGGCAAGATGGTCCGCCCGCTGGAGACCGAGAGCGGCTACTGGCGCATCGACAAGGACCGCAAGGTCGAGATCGTCATGATCCGCGACCAGGGCGTCGCCGAGGTCTGGTACGGCGAGCTGGCCGACCAGAAGCCGCAGATCGACCTGGCGACGGACGCCGTCGCCCGCACCGCGGCCGCCGGTCCGTACACGGGCGGCAAGCGCCTCTACGGCTACGTCAAGGGCGACCTGATGTGGGTCGGCGAGAAGGCCACCCCCGAGGTGCCGCTGCGCCCCTACATGTCGGCGCACCTGAAGAAGATCGCCGACCTCCAGGAGTGGGCCGCGAGCCTGCCCGACGACATGCCGGACGGCGTCGCCTTCTTCAACCAGGACGGCACGCCCTACACCGGCTGAGCACGCCGCACGACAACGCACGACAACGCAGAACGCGCCCCGCGGGGGAAGTCCGGTCGAAGTCCGGCGCTGACCCGCAACGGTAGGCGGAAGGTCCCCTCGGGGCCTTCCGCGAGCCCGATCACCCGCGGTGGCGTCCGCTCCTGACAACTCGCCGTGGACTGCGAGGGGACGCCCGGGCCGCACCCTTGTCGCCTCCGGGCCGCTCCTTGGTACGTACGAAGCGGCCCGAGGCGAAGGCGTACCGCTCGTGGCGACCCTCCTCAAGGCCCCCGTATCCCGTGCGCCGGGCGGGCCGCCGCCTCCCCGGCGGCTGCCGCTGCCACCGCTGCTGGGCGGGCTGGGCGCGGCCCTGCTCGTCTCCCTCGTGTGCGCGGTCGGCCTCGGCTCGGCCGGGGTGACCTGGGGCGAGACGCTCCGCTTCCTGCGGGCCGGGCTGACCGGCGGGACCATCGCGCCGGACGAGGTCTCCGCCTACGCCATCGTGTGGGAGCTGCGCTTCCCGCGCGCCCTGCTGGCCGCGGTCGTCGGCGCGGGGCTGTCCGCCATCGGCGTGGCCGTGCAGGCCATGGTCCGCAACGCGCTCGCCGACCCCTTCGTCCTCGGCATCTCCTCGGGCGCGGCCGTCGGCGCCAACGCCGTGCTGCTCTTCGGGGCGCTGGGCTCGCTCGGCGTCTGGGCGCTCTCCGGCGCCGCCTTCGCCTCGGCCCTCGCCGCGATGCTGCTCGTCTATCTCGCCGCGCGCACCCCGCAGGGGCTGACGCCGCTGCGGCTGGTGCTGACGGGCTCCGCGATGTACTACGGCTTCTCTGCCGTGACCACCCTGATGGTCTTCAGCGCCGACCGCGGCGAGGCCGCCCGCTCGGCCATGATGTGGCTGCTCGGCAGCCTCGGCGGCGCCACCTGGGCGTCCGTGCCCATCGCGGCCGCCGCCGTCCTCGCCGGGCTCGGGTATCTGCTGTGGTCGGCGCGCGGCCTCAACGCCCTGGCCATGGGCGACGAGACGGCCGCCGCGCTCGGCGTGGACCCCGACCGGCTGCGGCGCAGGCTGTTCGTCGTCGCGGCCGCCGTCACCGGTGCCGTCGTCGCCGTCAGCGGCGCGATCGGATTCGTCGGCCTGATGGTCCCGCACATCACCCGCATGCTCGTCGGCGCCGACCACCGCCGGGTGCTGGCCGTGGCCCCGCTGCTGGGCGCCGTGCTGCTGGTGTGGGTCGACATCGTCTCCCGGCTGCTGCTGGCGCCCGTCGAGCTGCCGGTCGGCGTCATCACCGCGATCATCGGCGTGCCCTGCTTCGTGCTGCTGATGCGCCGCCGCGGCTACAGCTTCGGAGGGTCATAGGAATGCGCGTCGACATCGAGGGCCTGTCGGTCGAGGTCGGGGGCGCACGGCTGGTGGAGGACATCGCGCTGCGGGCGGGGTCCGGGCAGTTCGTGGGCCTGGTCGGCCCCAACGGCAGCGGCAAGTCCACCCTGCTGCGCTGCGTCTACCGCGCGCTGCGCCCGGCCGCCGGCACCGTACGGCTGGACGGCGACGACCTGCACGCGCTGACCGCCCGCGAGGGCGCACGGCGGCTGGCGGCGCTGCCGCAGGAGTCGGCGAGCGAGTTCGACTTCACCGTCGGCGAGATCGTCGCGATGGGCCGGCTGCCGCACCAGGGCGCCGCCGCGCGGGCGAGCGCGCGGGACGGCGAGGTGTGCGCGGCCGCCCTGGAGCAGGTCGGCGCGGCCCACCTCGCGGACCGCGCCTTCCCGACCCTGTCGGGCGGCGAGAAGCAGCGCGTGCTGATCGCCCGCGCCCTGGCCCAGCAGCCGAAGGTGCTGGTCCTGGACGAGCCCACCAACCACCTGGACATCGCCCAGCAGCTGGAGGTCCTCTCGCTCGTGCGCGGCGCGGGGCTGACGGTCCTGGCCGCGCTGCACGACCTGAACCTCGCCGCCACGCACTGCGACGCGCTGTACGTCATCGCGGGCGGCCGCATCGTCGCGTCCGGCCCGCCGGACGCGGTCCTGACCGCCGGCCTGCTGGCCGAGGTCTTCGGCGTACGGGCCCACCGGGTGCCGCACCCCGAGTCCGGCGCCACCCGCCTGCTCTTCGACCGCCTCCCCACCCCGTAAGGACCGCACCCCATGCGCGCTCTCCGCACCGCCGTCGCCCTGCTCGCCGCCCTGGCCCTGGCGGGCTGCGGGGCGAGCGTGTCGGAATCCCCGGCCGAGGCCCCCAAGGGCAGGGCTTCCGGGCACTACCCCGTGACCGTGAAGAACTGCGGGGTGAAGACGACGTACGACAAGGCCCCGCAGCGGGTGGTCACCAATGACGTCGGCATCGCGGAGATCATGTTCGCGCTCGGCCTGGAGGACCACATGGCCGGTTATGTGGCGCCCGATTACAAGGGCGACCGCGAGTCGGTGCCGTGGGCGGACGGCTACAAGAAGGTGAAGTGGCTGTCCAAGAAGGAGATCACCAAGGAGATCGTCCTCGACGCGAAGGCCGACCTGGTCTTCGCGGGCTGGAACTACGGCTTCGGCGAGGGCAACGGCTTCACACCCGCCGCCCTGAAGAAGCTGGGCATCGGCTCGTACGTCCTGACCGAGTCCTGCCACAACGGCACGGGCGCCTCGCGCGGCGTGATGCCGCCGCTGGAGGCGCTCTACGCCGACCTGGAGACGCTCGGCAAGGTCTTCGACGTGGAGGACCGGGCGCGCGCGCTGACCGACCGCTTCAAGAAGCAGGTCGCCGACGCGCAGGCGCAGGTCCCGGCGGACGGCCCGAAGCCCAAGGTCTTCCTCTACGACAGCGGCCAGGACAAGCCCACCACCGCGGGCGCCTACGCGGGGCCGCACGACATCATCACCAAGGCCGGCGGCGACCACGTGATGAAGGACCTCAAGGACTCCTGGACCCAGGTCGGCTGGGAGACGGTCGTGGAGCGCGACCCCGACGTCATCGTGATCAACAACTACGGGGACGTGTCCGCCGAGCAGAAGAAGAAGTT
The DNA here is from genome assembly GCF_039521185.1 of Streptomyces blastmyceticus. NCBI lineage: Bacteria > Bacillati > Actinomycetota > Actinomycetes > Kitasatosporales > Streptomycetaceae > Streptomyces > Streptomyces blastmyceticus. The sequence goes on from NZ_BAAABW010000002.1 coordinate 300,486, forward strand.
CCTGAAGTCCTACGGCCCGCTCGCGAACGTCTCCGCCGTGAAGAACGACCGCATCTTCGTCCTCGACTACGTCGACCTCGTCGAGAGCCCCCGCAACCCCGCGGCCATCGCGGCGCTCGCCGGCTTCCTCAAGGGGGTCCGCAACGCCTGACGCTGCCTAGACTGGTGGCGTGGTGGACACCGACTGGCAGAGCAACCTCCGTAAGCGCGGCTACCGGCTGACGCCGCAGCGCCAGCTCGTCCTGGAGGCGGTCGACCGGCTGGAGCACGCGACCCCGGACGACATCCTCACCGAGGTCCGGCGCACGGCGGGCGGGGTCAACATCTCCACGGTCTACCGGACCCTGGAGCTGCTGGAGGAGCTGGGCCTGGTCAGCCACGCCCACCTCGGGCACGGCGCCCCCACCTACCACCTCGCCGACCGGCATCACCACATACACCTCGTCTGCCGCGACTGCACGACCGTGATCGAGGCCGACCTGTCGGTGGCCGGGCCGTTCACCGAGCGGCTGCGCGAGTCCTTCGGCTTCGACACCGACATGAAGCACTTCGCGATCTTCGGCCGGTGCGCCGACTGCTCCTCGAAGGCGACCGCCGACGGGTCGTAGGCTTGTGCGCATGCTGCGTCATTCGAAAGCCAGCCCGCTGCTCTCGCTGCCCGGCGCCGTCGCCGCCGAGGCCCCCGACGAGGGCGTCGCCGCGCACTACGGCGACCTCTTCCGCGAGCAGCGCACGCTCGCCGGAGGGTCCGGTCTCGTCGACCTCTCGCACCGCGGCGTCGTCACCGTCACCGGGTCCGACCGGCTGAGCTGGCTGCACCTGCTGATCACCCAGCACGTGAGCGAGCTCCCGGCCGGGCAGGCCACGGAGGCGCTGGTCCTCTCCGCCAACGGCCACATCGAGCACGCGCTCTATCTCGTGGACGACGGGGAGACGACCTGGGCCCACGTCGAACCCGGCACCCAGGACGGCCTGATCGCCTACCTGGAGAGCATGAAGTTCTTCTACCGCGTCGAGGTCGCCGACCGCACGGACGAATTCGCCGTGGTCCACCTCCCCGCGGGCTCGATCACCGAGGTCCCCGAGGGTGTGCCGGTGCGCGAGACGGCGCACGGGCGCGATCTGTTCCTCCCGCGCGCACGCCTGGCGGAATTCGCCGCCGCGCACGGCCCGGCGGTGGGCGTGCTCGCCTACGAGGCGCTGCGCGTCGAGGGCCACCGCCCCCGCGTGGGCCTGGAGACCGACCACCGCACCATCCCCCACGAGCTGGGCTGGATCGGCACGGCCGTCCACCTCCAGAAGGGCTGCTACCGCGGCCAGGAGACCGTCGCCCGCGTCCACAACCTGGGGAAACCGCCGCGCCGCCTGGTCTTCCTGCACCTCGACGGCAGCGAGGTCTCCCTCCCGGGCCACGGCACCCCGGTCCGCCTCGCGTCGGACGGCCCGGAGGGGCGCGCACTGGGCTTCATCACCACGGCGGCGCGCCACCACGAACTCGGCCCGATCGCGCTGGCGCTGGTGAAGCGGAACGTCGCGGTCGATGCACCGCTCCTTGTAGGAGAGGCGACTGCGGCGTCGCAGGAGGTCGTGGTCGAGCCGTAGGGCGCGGGGGCGAAGCCCCCGCGCCCTACACCTCCACCAGCACCGTGAACGGGCCGTTGTTCGTCAGGGACACCTTCATGTCCGCGCCGAAGCGGCCCGTCTCCACGTGCGCGCCCAGCGCGCGGAGCTGAGAGACGACCGCGTCGACCAAAGGCTCCGCGACATCACCTCGCGCAGCCGCATTCCACGTGGGCCGCCGCCCCTTCCGCGCGTCACCGTAGAGAGTGAACTGGGAGATCACCAGCAGCGGCGCCCCCACGTCCGAACAAGACCTCTCGTCCTCCAGGATCCGCAGCGACCACAGCTTGCGGGCGAGCTGCCCGGCCTTCTCCGCCGTGTCCTCGTGCGTCACTCCGACGAGCACGCACAGGCCCTGTCCGATGATCTCGCCGACGGTCTCGCCGCCCACGACGACGCTCGCCCCGTCCACTCTCTGCACCACTGCACGCATACGGACCATGATGCCCTGCGTCCATCCAGGGCCGTTCGGGTGGAGAGACCCTGCGCCCGGGCATCACACAGTGGCACGATGCGTGCAGGCGGTGCTCGTACGGGCAACGTGACCCGGACGCACGCCGCCCGAGGGGAACGGAAGCGCATGACCACACCCATTGAGGACGGTCCCATGCTCAAGACAGCGGACAGCCTGCACCCCAGGCCGCCGAGCCAGCGCACCGGACGGCTGGCGGACGTCCCCGCGCGGGAGCTGGGGGACCTGAGCCTGGCGGAGCTGCGCGTGCTGCGCAGGGACGCGCAGCGGGACGAGGCGGATCTCAGCTATGTGCGGCGCCTGCTCCAGGGCCGCATCGACATCCTGCGCGCCGAGCTGGCGCGGCGCTCCGCCCCGGGCGCCCCGGTCATGGCCCGGCTCGTCGTGGAGCGCCTGTCGGAGATCCTCGCGGACGGACCCTCCACCCAGCGCTCCTCCGCCCGCCACGTGACGCTGGGGACCCCGCACAGCGAGGAGTCCCGGCGGCTGGTCGAGGACATGCTCGCCGAGGTGGAGCTCTCCGACCTGGGCGCCCGCACCGACCCCGAGCTGCTGAGCGGCATGCGCCGCCTGGAGGCGTACGAGCGCCAGGTGTCGGTGCGCCGCCAGGGCCTGCAGCGCACGGCCGACGATTGCAGTGCCGAAATCGCCCGAAGGTACCGTGAAGGGGAAGCGCAAGTAGACGACCTCCTCTCGTGACCCACCGGGGGCGGTCCGCACCACCTCCCCCGGAAGGCCGACGATGACCTCCTCGACCCCTGACTCCTCCGCCACCGCCCCGGCCGGCATACCGCCGGTCCTCGCCGAGGTCGTACGTTCCGGCTTCGTCGAGGGCCACCACCGCGGTTCGCTGGTGGTGCTGGCCGCGGACGGCAGTGTCGAGCTGGCCCTGGGCGACACCTCCGCGCCCGTCTTCCCGCGCTCCGCGAACAAGCCGATGCAGGCGGCCGCCGTGCTGCGGGCCGGTCTGGAGCTCTCCGGGGAGCGGCTGGCGCTGGCCGCGGCGAGTCACTCCGGAGAAACGTTCCATCGGGAGCTGGTGCGGACGATGCTCTCGGAGTTCCGGATCCCCGAGGACGCGCTGCAGACCCCGCCGGACCTGCCCCTGGACCCGGTGGAGGCGGAGGCGTGCCTCGCGGCCGGGCTCGGCCGTGACCGCGTCACCATGAACTGCTCCGGCAAGCACGCCGCCATGATCGCGGCGTGCGCGGTCAACGGCTGGGACACGGACTCCTACCTCGCCGCCGACCACCCGCTCCAGCGGCTCGCCCTCCAGGTCGTCGAGGAGACGAGCGGCGAGAGCGTCGCCCACGTCGGTACCGACGGCTGCGGCGCGCCCCTGATGGCGATCTCCCTCACCGGCCTGGCCCGCGCCTTCCGCGGCTTCGTCCTGGCCGAGCCGGGCACGCCGGAGCGCCGGGTCGCGGACGCGATGCGCGCGCACCCGGAGTACGTGGCCGGTACGCGCCGTGCCGACACGTGGCTGATGCGGGAGGTGCCCGGGGCGCTGTCCAAGATGGGCGCCGAGGCGGTCCAGGCGGTGGCCCTCCCGGACGGCCGGTCCCTCGCCTTCAAGATCGACGACGGCGCGCTCCGCGCGACGGGTCCAGTGCTGGCCCGGGCCCTCTCCCTTCTGGGCGTGGACGTCCCCGCCGTGGCACGCATGGCCGAGGCGCCGCTCCTTGGCGGAGGGCGTCAGGTGGGCGAGATCCGCGCGACGTTCTGAGCGGGTGCGTCTGCGGGCCCGGTTCGCCGCCTGCGGCGGGCTTGTTCCCCACCCCGCCCCTTCCCGAACTGGGGCTCCGCCCCAGACCCCGAAGCACGCTTCGCGCGCTGTCCTCAAACGCCGGACGGGCTGAATTGCGCACCCCCGGGGGTCTGGGGGCGGAGCCCCCAGTTTCGGGAAGGGGCGTGGCTGGGGAAAAAGCCCGCCGCAGGCGCCACGGACCCGCACCCGGCAGCGCGCCCACCCAAAAAGCACATGCCCCCGCACCACCCACCCCCCTACCGTCCCCCCATGACGCCAGACATCCGCCCCGTCACCGAAGCCGACCTCCCCGAATGGTCAAAGGCCCTGCGCACCGGCTTCCTCCGGCCCCCCACCCCCAGCAAGGAAGAGGTCGAGTTCCGCGCCCCGACCCACGCCACCCCACGGACGCAGGGCGCGTTCGACGGGGACCGCTGCGTCGCCACCTTCCGCAGCTTCACGCAGCGGCTCAGCATGCCCGGCGGCGCGGACGTCACGACGGACGCGGTCAGCAACGTGGCGGTGTCCCCCACCCACCGCAGGCGCGGCCTGCTGAGCCGCATGATGGCGGAGGACCTGCGCGCGGCCAGGGAGCGCGGGGACGCGGCGGCGACGCTGATCGCGGCGGAGTACCCGATCTACGGCCGCTACGGCTTCGGTCCGGCCTCCTGGGTGACGGAGTGGGAGGTCGAGGTGGCGCGCACGGGTCTCGACCGGCGCTACGGCGGCCCCGAGGACGGCGGACGGGTCGACTTCGCGGACCCCGCCGACGTCCGTGAGCAGGGCCCCGGCCTGCACGAGCGCATGCGCGCCGTACGGCACGGAGCCGTCGACCGCTCGGAGCGCTGGTGGCTGACGAACACGGGCGCGCTCCCGAACGGCAAGCCATGGCAGGAGCCGTTCGCCGTGCTGTACCGCTCGCCGGAGGGCACCGTCGACGGCTTCCTCGCGTACACCGCGGACGACACCTGGGAGACGAAGCTCCCCCAGTGCTCGGCCACCGTCCTCGACCTCATCGCGGTGACCCCGGCCGCCGAACGGGCGCTGTGGCGCTTCCTGTTGTCGGTCGACTGGATCACCCGGGTCCGCACCGGGTTCCGCGCCCCCGACGACGTCCTTCCGCTGCTGCTGCCCGACCCGCGCGCGGCGCGCGTCCTCACCCACGCCGACCATCTGTGGGTGCGGCCCCTCGACGTACCGGCGCTGCTGGAGGCCCGTACGTACGCCTCGTCCGGCGCGCTCGTCCTGGAGGTGACCGACCCGGACGGCCTGGCGGGCGGGCGGTTCCTGCTGGACGCAGGGCCGGACGGCACGCGGTGTGCGCCCACGGGCCGGGCGGCCGATCTCACGCTGAGCGTGGGCGAGTTGGGCACGCTCGTCCTCGGAGACGAGTCGGCGGTGCGCCTCGCCGCGCTGGGGCGGATCGACGAGGAGCGGGCGGGCGCGGTGGCCCGTGCGGACGTGCTGCTGCGCACGGCGCGCAGGCCCTGGTGCCCCGACATCTTCTGACGGCCCCGGGAAGCCCGCGCTTGACCTCAAGTGAGCTTGAGGTAGCAGGCTTCTTCTCAAGAGCCCGCCGGACCCGCGCCGGCCCGACCCAGGGGGACCACCATGTCCGAGGACACCTACCGCCTTGCCGTCGTCATCGCCTCCACCCGTGAGGGCCGCTTCGCGACCACGGTCGCCAAGTGGTTCGCCGCGCAGGTCGCGGAGCGCGGCGACGTCGAGGTCGACGTCATCGACCTCGCCGAGCACCCGCTGTCGATGCACCTCTCCCACGAGCCGAGCCCCGAGGACGCCGCGGTGCTGGCCGTGGTGGCCCCGCGGCTGGAGCGGGCCGACGCCTTCGTGGTCCTGACGCCGGAGTACAACCACAGCTACCCCGCGCCGCTGAAGAACCTCATCGACCGGCACTACACGCAGTGGCGGGCCAAGCCGGTCGCGTTCGTCTCGTACGGCGGGCTCTCCGGCGGCCTGCGCGCGGTCGAGCACCTGCGCCCCGTCTTCGCGGAGCTGCACGCGGTGACCATCCGCGAGGTGGTCAGCATCCACAGCCCCTGGGGCAAGTTCGACGAGGACGGCGGCCACCTGGACGAGGCGGCCGGGCAGGCGGCGGCCGGCGCGGCGAAGGTCATGCTCGACCAGCTCGCGTGGTGGGCGCTGTCCCTGCGCGAGGCCCGCGCGGCGCGCCCGTACGGCTCCTGACCCCGCCGCCCGCTACGCCGCCGGGGCGTCGCCCTCGCGCAGCATGGCGATCCGCTCGTCGCCCCACTCGGCGAGCGGGGCGAGCGCGGCGTTCAGGCGCAGTCCGCGCTCGGTGAGGGAGTACTCCACCCTCGGCGGCACCTGTTCGTAGACCTCCCGGTGCACGATGCCGTCCGCCTCCAGCTCCCTCAGCTGCTGGGTCAGCACCTTCTCGCTGATCCCCGGCAGCAGGCGCCTGGTCTCCCCGAAACGACGCGTCGCGTCGTTCAGGACCCACAGGATGTGCACCTTCCATTTGCCGTCGACGACATCGATGGCGGCGTCGACACCGCACTGATAAGGCTGCTGCTGCTTCACGGACATCCCCCTGCCCCCGGCCTCTCTCGACTTCCCCACCCTAACGGGGCGGGCAGCCGCGAAAACCGGCCGTCTCTCCGGGTCCGATCGCCCTCCCCGCCCCGGGTATTTTGGCGGGGAGCCCGATCCATCAGGAGAAACGATGTCTTCCGAGCAGCGCCGCAGCCGCATTCTGTTTGTCACCGACCTGGCCTACGAGGCCCGGGGGCGGCGGTACTGCGACGAGGACATCTTTCTCTCCTCCCGGCTGCGCGCGGAATTCGACATCGCGCTGTGCCATCCGCTGGACGCGGCCGCGCTGATGGCGGACTTCGACGCGGTCGTGGTCCGCAACAGCGGGCCGGTGCTGAACTACCAGGCCGAGTACGACGATTTCCGCGCGCTCGCGGAGAAGCAGGGTGTACGGGTCTACAACCAGCTGTCCGGCAAGGCCGACATGGTCGGCAAGCGATATCTCCTCGACCTGACCGCCGCGGGATATCCCGTCATACCGACCATCGACGACCCGCAGGACCTCGGCCGGCTGCCGGAAACGGACGAATACGTGGTCAAGCCGAAGCTCGGCGCGGATTCCATAGGGCTGGAATTCGTCCCCCGGGACCGGCTCGCCGAACTCCCTTACGGCGACATCCTCGTGCAGCCCCGCATACCCTTCGCCTACGAGGTCTCGTTCTACTTCGTCGACCGGTCCTTCCAGTACGCGCTCTACGCGCCCCGGCCCGAGCAGCGCTGGGCCCTGGAGACGTACGAGCCCACCGCCGCCGACCTCGCCTTCGCGCAGCGCTTCGTCGACTGGAACGACGTCGAATACGGCATCCAGCGCGTGGACGCCTGCCGCGCGCCGGGCGGCGAACTCCTCCTGGTGGAACTGGAAGACCTCAATCCGTATCTGTCCCTGGACCTGCTGGAGCCCGCCGCCCGGGACGCCTTCGCCAAGAGCATGGCCGCGTCGGTCCACCGGCTGATCGCCGACGGGCGCCCGTCCGGAACCATCGGGTAATGTGGGCGGTTCAGGCAGTGCGCGAATCGAGGAGGTGAGACCCATTACCGCTGTTCAGGTCGGGTGCTCTCTCCTCGTGGCCGTACGGTCCACCCCGCGCGGGTGAACCGCGAGAGCGCCCTTCGGCTTCCCGAAAGGCTCTCATGTCCGCTCTTGCGTCCCCCTTTTCCCCCTCCGCCATCGTCACCCGACTGCGCGCCGCCGGCTGCGTCTTCGCCGAGGACGAGGCACAGCTGATCCTCTCCACCGCGCCCACACCGGACGACGTCGCCCGCATGGTCGAACAGCGGGTCGTCGGCCTTCCCCTGGAACACGTCCTGGGCTGGGCCGAGTTCTGCGGCCTGCGCATAGCCGTGGACCCGGGCGTCTTCGTGCCCCGGCGGCGCACGGAACACCTCGTCCGGCAGGCCGCCGCCCTGGCCACCGGCCCCTCCCCCGTGATCGTCGACCTGTGCTGCGGCTCCGGCGCGGTCGGCGCCGCGCTCCTCGCGGCCCTGCCCGGCGCGGAGTTGCACGCCGCCGACATCGACCCGGCCGCAGTGCGCTGCGCCCGCCGCAACATCGCGGCGGGCGGCCGCGTCCACGAGGGCGACCTCTACGCCCCGCTGCCCGCCACGCTGCGGGGCCGCGTCGACGTCCTGGTGGCCAACGCGCCGTACGTCCCCACCGAGCAGATAGGGCTGCTCCCGCCCGAAGCGCGCATCCACGAGCCCCAAGTGGCCCTCGACGGCGGCTCCGACGGGCTCGACGTCCAGCGCCGCGTGGCCGCGGCGGCCCGCACCTGGCTCGCGCCCGGCGGCCACCTCCTGGTCGAGACCAGCGAACGCCAATCCGCCGCCACGGCCGAGTGGTTCGCCCGCGCGGGCCTGGTCCCCGAGGTGACCCACGACGAGGACCTCCACGCCACGGTGGTCACGGGCACGCTCCGGTGACCGCTCAGACCACCCACTCACCACCGCGCATCAGGTGCCGCCCCTGAAGCTCGTGCTCCTCGTGCCACGCCTGCACGGCTTCCGGGGTCACCCGGAAGTACGCGTACCCCTTGCTGCTCCTGCGCGGGTCCCACCCCGTGCGCCGCGCGAACGCGTCCGCCGCCGCGGCCGGCACCGCGTCCGCGGCGAAGGTCTCCACCGCACCGTCGACGAGCACGACGTCCCGCGTGTGCCCGAGCGCGAGCCGGGCGCGACCGCTGTCCCGGAGGTTGCGCCCGGTGGGGTTGGTGGCGCGGGTGGAGAGCCAGAACGCCTCGCCGTCCCACACGAACCACAGCGGAACCAGGCACGGAGCCCCGTCCGCACCGGCCGAGGCGACCCAGATGTCCAGCTCGCTCCCCCACCGCTCCAGCACGTCGCTCTTGCGCTGCCCCGGGCTGCGGGGCACTTCCCTGACCTTCATGTCCGGTGACGTTACCGACGCGTTCGCCACCGCGCCTCGGGCCGAGGTCGTAGGAAATGAGACCGATCCCGGCCTGCGGAATCAAAGAGCGGAGCCTCCCGTAGCGTCGATCACCTTGCCCGTGATCCAGCGCGCGTCGTCCGAGGCGAGGAAGGACACGATGTCGGCCACGTCCTCGGGGCGGCCGATGCGGCCCAGCGCGGAGATCGACGCCGCGCGGGCCGCGGCGTCCGCGTTGCCGCGCAGCCAGCCCGCGTTGGCATCGGTGTCGATGATCCCGGGGGCGACGGAGTTCGCCGTGATGCCCCGGGGGCCCAGCTCCTTGGCCAGGTTGAGGGAGAAGTTGTCCAGGGCGCCCTTGGTGGCGCCGTACGCGATGGCCTCCGGCATGGCGAGGCCCGCCGCGCCGCTGGACATGTTGATGATCCGGCCCCCGTCGCGCAGCCGCCCCAGGCCCTCCCGCACGATGAAGAACGGCGCCCGCACATTGATCGCGAAGACCTCGTCGAAGCCGTCCTCGGTCAGCTCGGCCAGGTTCGCGATGTGGGCGATTCCGGCGTTGTTGACGATGATGTCGACGCCACCGGCGGGGTCGTACGGCGCGATTCCCGCGTCGAAGGCGGACCACAGGGCGGCGGCGTCGCCTCGGCGGCCCAGTTCCGCGTGGAGCGCGAACGCCCGGCCGCCGTCCTTCCGGATGACCTCGACGACCTCGTCCGCCGCGGCCGCTTCGCGCGCGTACGTCAGCGCGACGACGGCGCCGTCCCGGCCGAGCCGCTCCGCGACGGCCCGCCCGATGCCCCGGCTGCCGCCGGTGACCAGTGCGACCTTGCCCTCAAGTGACCGTGCGCCCATGCTCGTCGACCGCCTCTCATTTGTTGATCAAGCACTTCACTGCGCTAACGCACCCGCTCCGCGAGAAAGTCCTCCCAGGTCCGCTCGCCCACGGCGGCCCCTTCCAGGGTCAGGTTCTCGCCCGCGCGGTACGCACGGCCCACCTTCCCCGGCATCCGGACCGGCAGCGTCAACCGGCTCCTGCCGTGCGCGCGCAGGTATCCGCGGGTCAGCTCGGCCAGCTCGTACACCTTCGGACCGGCCAGGTCGGGCACCAGGCCGGCCGGTTCGCCGAGGGCCAGTTGAACGAGCCGGGCCGCCACCTCGCGCGCGTCGACCGGCTGCCAGCGGAGCCCGCCCGGGGCGGGCAGCACCGGCATCTTCGCCATCTTCCCCGCCACGGTCAGGGCCAGGTCGTGGAACTGGGCGGCGCGCAGCGTGGTCCAGGGCAGACCCGAGTCGGCCACGGCCCGCTCCGCGCCGAGCTTGGACCTGAAGTAGCCCAGCGGGATCCTGTCGGCCCCGATGACCGAGATGTACACCAGGTGCCGCACCCCGGCGCCCGAGGCGGCCCGCACGAGATTCCGGGTGGCCTCATCGTCGCCCTTCGGACCGCCCGCGAGGTGCAGGACGGTCCCGGCCCCGGCCACCGCGTCCTCGATCCCCTCGCCCTTGAGCAGGTCACCGGTCACGTACTCGATGCCGTCCGCGCACTCGCGTTCGCGCCGGCTGAGGACCCGCACGTCACGGCCGGCCGCCCGCAGCAGGGGCACGACATGGCCGCCCAGCGTGCCCGTACCGCCGGTGACCAGGATGGTCGACGTCATGGCTGCTCCAGAACTCGTTCGGTGTCGGGGGCCGGTCCCCCGATGGTTCTGCTGCTATGACCCCTGGCGACGAAGGAATGTGACCGGTTTCCCGGAACGTGATCAGGAACCCACCGGATCACCGCGCCGTTTCGAGGGCGGCGCGCCACACCGGGCTGTCCACGTAGTGGTTGTCGAAGCGCTCGGAGGACTCCTTGATCTCCTGCGGGCTCGCCTCGCCGCGCATCACCCGGCCGAGCAACCGGAGATAGTCGAAGCGCGGCATGCCGGGGGTGAAGACGAACAGCACGTCGGCCTCGGCGCCGGGAGCCGCCGCGAAAGCGTGCGGGGTGTGCGGCGGTACGAGCAGGAGGTCGCCCTCGCCCAGGGTCTTGACCTCGTCACCGACGAGCACCCGGAGGGAGCCGCCGATGACGAAGAAGAGCTCCGAGGCCCGGGTGTGGAAGTGGGCCGGGGCGCCCACCGCCCCCTCGGCGAAGTGCGAGCGGTAGCTGGTGAGCGGGCTGCCGTCGGTGCCGCAGTCGGCGAGCAGGGTCATGACGCTGCTCGGGTCGCTGGTGGTCTCGGCGTCGGCGGCCCGGGTCAGAACCGGCTTGAGTGCGGTGGCGTCCATGGTGGTGCTCCCTGGTCCCGATCTGTGGCCACGGGCTTCCGCCGCGGCTTCGTGATCATGACTCTAGATGGCCAATAGCCCAGCGACCTGGTGCAATTCCTCACCATAATCGTGGGCCAATCAACCCGCGTCGATCGGCGCTCAGCGCGCCCCGTGCCCGATCGGCTGCCGGGTCAGCGCGGTGTCGGCCGCGTCGAGGATGTTGCGGAAGGTGCCGGTGATGATCGGCCGCGCGAAGCGTCGGGTGAGGAAGCCGCCGAGCAGCGGGACGGGGAGCTCGGCGCGGGTCGTCCAGCACACTCGCGTGCCGCCGTCGACCTCGGTGAACGTCATGCGGCCGAGCTCGTGCCGCGACGGCGGCAGGCTGCGCTCGACGACGTACTCGGTGGCGTGCGGCGCGTCGTAGTGGGTGATGCGCTCCCGGAACCGGCCGATCAGCCAGAGGTGATCGCGCACCGCGCCGACGCCGTAGGGCGCGGTCTCGCCGCGCCGGGTCAGCCGGCAGCGCAGCACCAGGGGCGAGCGCGTGTAGTTGGTGGTCGTGGTGAGCCAGGCGAACACCTCGTCGATCGGGGCGTGGACGGTGCGCTCGACAATCATGGTTTCCACGGCTGGTGTTCTCCTCTGTCGAGTGGCAGCACCGTGTCGGCACGGTGCAGCTTGTCCGGGTTGCGAATGCCGTAGAGGCCGGTGATCCGCCCGTCGTGGATCTCGAACGCGACCAGCCAGTCGAGCGCCCCGCCGGTGACGAACCGCGCCGCGGGCATGCCGTTGCAGGTGGCGTACTCGACGTGGGTCGTCGCGGCGCTGGTACGGATCACCCTGAGGACGAACCGGGCGACGTCGTCGCGGCCGGTGATCGGGCGGCGGGCGGCCACCACCTTCCCCCCGCCGTCGGAGATCTGCACGACGTCGGGCGCCAACAGCTCCATCAGCTCCTGGACTTCACCGGTCGACGCCGCGAGCAGGAACCGCCTCACGATCTCCCGGCCCGCGGCGGAGTCGGGCTCGAAGCGGCGCCGCCGCGCGTGGACGTGCCGGCGCGCACGGTGGGCGATCTGCCGTACGGTGACCTCGGTCTTCCCGACCGAGGCGGCGATCTCACCATGGGTGTAGCCGAACACGTCGTGCAGCACGAACACCGCGCGCTCGGTCGGGTTCAGCGTCTCCAGGACGAGCATCATGGCCATCGACACCGACTCGGCCAGGATCGCGTCCTCGCTCACCTCGGGCCCGGTGCGGATCGGCTCGGGCAGCCACGCACCGACGTACTCCTCGCGCCGCGCCTTGACCGCGCGCAGGTGGTTGAGCGCCTGCCGGGTCACCACGCGGACCAGATAGGCGCGCGGATGCTCCACCGCGGCCCGATCGACCGCGCTCCACCGCAGATAGCTCTCCTGCAGCACGTCCTCGGCATCGACCGCGCTGCCCAGCATCTCGTAGGCGATGGTGAACAACAGCGGCCTGTGCTCACTGAAAACGTCATCGGCCATGCCCGGCTCCTCTCCTCGGCCGCCCATCGAGACACGCGGCACCGGAGAACCGTGACAGGCCGTCAGTGTGATTCGCTTCACAGCGCGGTGAGGCAAGCACCCAAGCTGCCCGCACGGCGGTGTGATTGGCTACGCCGCATGGGTCTCAGGCGAGTGTTCCCCGGGCGCGTGCCCCCCATCGACCCCGAACTGGGCGTCGCGCTGGCGGCCTTGGGCCCGGAGTCGAGGGAGCCGGTCACCCCGGAGAATCTTCGGGCCCGGCAGGAGCGGGATGCCGCGGCCCGGCCCAGGCCGACGGCCGAGGACCTGCGCGCCGACGGCCGGTTCGAGGTGGCGGAGCTGCGCGTTCCGGGGCCGCCGGGCGCGCCGGACGTCACGCTCGTGAGCGCGCGGCCCGCCGGGCTCACCGGGCCGCTGCCTCTGCTGTATTACCTGCACGGAGGCGCCATGATCATGGGCAACGCGTGGTCCGTGCTGCCACGCATCCTCCGCGAGTGGGCCCTGCCGCTGGAACTGGCCGTCATCTCGGTCGAGTACCGGCTGGCGCCGGCGGCGCGGTACCCGGGACCGCTGGAGGACTGCTACGCCGGGCTCGTCTGGGCGGCCGGGCACGCGGCCGAACTGGGCATCGACCCCGGCCGCATCATCATCGGCGGGAAGAGCGCCGGCGGCGGGCTCGCCGCGGCCCTCGCCCTGCTGACCCGCGACCGCGGCGGCCCCGGGCCGCTGGGGCAACTGCTGCTGTGCCCGATGCTCGACGACCGCGACGCCACCTTCTCCAGCCGGCAGATGTCGGGCCGCGGCATCTGGGACCTCACCTCCAACGCGACCGCGTGGAAGGCACTGCTGGGTGACCGCTACGGTGCCGCGGACCTGCCGCCCTACGCGGCCCCCGCCCGCGCCACGGACCTCTCCGGACTCCCCCCGGCCTATATCGAGGTCGGGTCGGCCGAGATGTTCCGGGACGAGGACGTAGCCTACGCGAACGCGATCTGGCAGGCCGGTGGCCAGGCCGAACTTCACGTCTGGCCCGGCGCGTACCACGGCTTCGACGGCCTGGCACCGAAGGCCGCCCTCAGCCAGGACGCGCGCGACGCCCGCACCCGCTGGCTCCGGCGCCTCCTCGCGCAGTCGGGCACGAGGAGGCGGCCTGCCGGGTGAGGGCGGCTGCGGCAATGTCCGGTCAGGACTGGACGTCCGCCTGCTCCATGGAGCTGATCGCGTCGTTGATGTTGTTCTCGTACAGGCCCAGCTTCGGGTTGAGCACCCGTGCGTTGGAGCCGAGCGGGAAGTTGAGCGTCTCGGCGTTGGGCATGTCGCTGTGGGCCAGGACGTTCAGCTCGGTGCCCTGGGGGACCGTGGGCCCGGCCTTGCCGGTGGGGTCGAGGTCGATGACCGCGTAGGCGGCCTGCCCGGCGTGGAGCGGGTACGCGGGCGCACCGCCGAGGCCGCCGGGGACCAGGGGCTTGATGTCGTGGCTGTGGTCCGCGGCGTTCGGGTCGCCGATGCTGACCAGCGGGTAGTAGGAGAGGCCGCAGGCGTTCCCACCGAGGTTGCGCACCTCGATCACCCGCTGGCCGGAGTCCTCCGAGTGCCGGATCACCTGCACCGAAAGCTGGTTGGAAGTGCAGGCGTGGGAGTAGGCGTAGCTGTCGCTGTCGGAGTTGCCGGACGCGGCCGAGGACGTGCCGGCGCCGCCGATGATCGCGGTGGCGCCGAGGGCGAGGGCGGCGAACGAGAAGAGGGTGCGGGTGCGGGTCTTGGACATGGGTCTTCCTCCGTCGAGTGGGTCGAGTGGTTCGCGCAGGGCCGGGAATCCGGTCGGATCCGGAGCGGACCCCGGCTGGCCGGGCCAACTTTGGGCCCTTTTTCGTCCCAGTCGCCCTTCCTGCCGGGAAGTGGGAACCATGGAACGGTTCCACCCCCTCTCACCTGGGGAAACTGCCGGGCCTGGAACGGCGTTCCGGGACGAGGGTGAGGGTGGGGATGGGTACGGAGACCGAGCGGTTCGCGGAGCTGATGCGTGAACTGAAGGAACGTTCCGGGCGGAGCTACGGCACCCTCGCCAAGCGGCTGCACTCCAGCACCTCGACCCTGCACCGCTACTGCAACGGCCGGACGGTGCCCACGGACTACGCGCCCGTGGAGCGCTTCGCCAGGGTCTGCGGCGCGTCCGCCGACGAGTTGGTGACCCTGCACCGGCAGTGGATCGTGGCCCTGGCCGAACGCCGCCGGGAGTCGGCGGGCGGCGGCGCGCCCGCCGGAGGACCGGCCCGTACGGAGATCCAGCGCGAGGACGCGGACGAGGCCGTCACGGCTCCCACCCCTCCGACAGCCGAGGCGGAAGCGGAACTCGCCCCCGCACCCACCGGACCCGGCGGACGGCGCCGTCGGCTGGTCGCGCTCGCGGCGGGCGTCGCCGTGGCCATGGCGGCCGGCACGACCGTGGCCGTGGCGGCGCTCGGCGGTGGCGGGCACACCACCGGACCGTCCGGCGCACGGCACGGAACGGCGTCGGCGAAGGCGCAGTCGGCCACGTCGCAGCAGCCCCTCTCCGCGAACGCGGCCGCCGGCGCCATCGCCCCTCAATCGCCGTCCCCCTCGGGCTCCCTCCGCGCCTCCACGTCCCCCGGCGCCACACCCTCCTCGGCCACCGAGCAGGACGGCGCCCCCGGCGACTCCTCCGGCGCCCCGCCGAACGGCTCCGCCTCCGTCCCTTTCACCGTCAGCGTCATGACCAACAACTGGGGCAGCCCCTGCGGCCAGTGGTTCGCCCTGGACCAGGAGCCGGGCAAGGTCCCGCCGCCCCCGGCCCGGGGCGCCACCGACGGCTGGGCGGCCGCGCTGCACGCCGTGCCCGCAGGGAACCTGCGGATGGAGGTGACCGTGCAGGGCACCGGCAACACCCCCGTGGTCCTGCACGGCCTGTACGTCCACGTGGTCGACAGCGGCAAGGCGCCCGCGCGGAACGGCTACACCATGGGCGCGGGCTGCGGCGGCGAGCTGACGCCCGCCGCGTTCGCCATCGACCTCGACGACGCCTCACCGCGCCCCCGCCCGGTCCCCGGCAAAGAGGGCGAGCGGCCGACGTCGACCACCGACTTCCCCTACAAGGTGTCCGCCACCGACCCCCAGGTGCTCGACATCGACGCCTCCACGCTCGGCCATGACGTCCGCTGGTATCTGGAACTGGCCTGGAGCAGCGGCGGCCGCCAGCAGACCACGACCATCGACGACCACGGCCGCCCGTTCCGCACCACGGCACTCGGCGACGACCACCGCTACTGGTACAACGCGGCGGGCCCCAACGCCTGGGTGCCCGCCGGCCCGTCGTGACCGATCCGGCTCCGCCGCCCGGTTCCCGCCGGGGCGCTACAGCTTGCCCGCCTCCCGGACGGTGTGGAGGTGGACCAGGACGTCGTAGGCCCTGCCGATGGCGATCTCGGGTGTCTTGTCGTTCGGGTACTGCGTGCCGACGTTGTATGTCGGGCGCGGGGTGTCCAGCCAGCTGCGGGCGGTGGCAGGGGCCTTGCGCAGGTCGGCGTAGTAGTCGCGGTACCGGACCTGGTCGAGCGTGTACTCGTTGGTGCCGGGACCGGCCGGGCCGACGGTGAACTTCTTCCACTCGCCGTCGAGCGGCTGGTCCTTGGAGAGGAAGGAGCCCTGGTCGAAGGTGGTGCCGATGGCGAGGTAGCCCGCGCCCAGGGTGTCGCGGAGGAACGAGCCCTGGGTCTTTGGATACGTCTTGGGGTCGGAGGCCACATAGCCGGCGTGGTCGTTGTGGGCCGACATCAGGATCCTGCCGCCGGTGCGCCGCTGCCACCATGCCGTGGTCTCGGCCATCACCTGGTCGCGGTAGCGCTCCATGGCGGTCAACGATTCCTGGTCGCGGGGGTTGACGGTCAAGAAGGTGTAGGTCTGGGCGATGTTGCGGGCGTTCTGGAGAGCGAACTCGAAGTCCTCGCCGCTCCCGGATCCCTGACGCTGTACAAGTTCCAGTACTTGCCGTGCCTTGGCCGCGTTCTGCTGCCGCTCGGCGAGCGGCCGGTCCAGGAGGTAGGCGATGGCGTCGTCGAGCGGGCGCAGGCCGGTGAGGAGCTCGTTCAGGCGCGGCAGGGATTCCGGACGGGTCCGCCGGACGTAGTCGGTGACGCTGTCGAAGACCCGCTCGTCGAGTTTGGGCGCGCCGATGTCGTCGCCCAGGAAGTGGACCGGGCGGTCGGGGTGCCGGAGGTTGTGGTCGCGCATCCATTGGACGAGGGTCACGAACTCCTCGCGGTCCCAGGGAGATCCGGCCATCACCTCGTGCACGACCTGCCGCGCGTCGCGGTCACCGTCGCCGCGCTGGAGGTAGTCGTCGATCCGCAGCCCCGCCGACCAGCTGATCTCCAGAGCGAAGGTGGTGAATCCCTTCTGCTCGACGAGGTGGCGGAAGAGCCGGTCCTTCAGGGCGAAGAACTCGTGCGAGCCGTGCGTGGCCTCGCCCACGCCGACCACCTTGGCGTCGCCGACCATCACCCCCAGGGCCTGCAGATCGGCCGTGCCGGTGCCCGGCTCCGTCGACCGCAGCGGATGGGCGATCCGGTCCAGCGCGCGGACGGGGGCCGACGCGCCGGCCGGCGCGGACGCCGCCGGTGCCGCGTACGCGGCCGCCGCGGGGGCCAGCGTCGCGGCCAGGGCGAGAGCCACCGCCGCAAGCCTCTTCCCGTTGCCGATCATGTGTAACCACTCCCCAACGTGCTTGGTGTCGAGCTCTGCCGAGAAGATCGTCACGCACGCGGCGGCCCGGGCGCGCTGGGGCCGGCCCGCCACCTTCCCGGGGGCTAGCCCCATGACTGAGCCTGGGCACGTCAGTTGGAACCAGTGAGGGTCGGTGAGCTGTGCTTTCTGGTCCGTGGGACACGCTTGTCGGCACCAAGCGGTCACGCTTCTTGCAACCAACCGTGAGTTGTCAGCCTTCTTGGCACCCGTCACCGCCGCACAGCCGGTGCAGGGCCGCGCGGCTCTCGTCGTCCGCGGCGCGGTAGACCAGAAGCCGCAGCTCCGGGTCCTCCAGCGGGAGCAGGACCTCGAAGTCGACGGCGATCGTCCCGACGGCCGGGTGCCGCAGCAGCTTGCGGCCGCGGCCGTTGACGCGGACCTCCCGCTCGGCCCAGAACCGGGCGAAGTCCTCGTCCTGCGCGGTGAATTCGGCGATCAGCCCGGCCAGTGCCCGGTCCTCCGGGTGGGCGGCCCAGGCCGCGCGCAGATGGGCGACGCCGTCCCGCAGCACCCTCTCGCGGTCGGCGTAGAAGCCGCGCATCGGCGGGTGCAGCAGGCAGAGCCACATCGCGTTCCGCCGCTCCGGCGGAACGGCGTCGAACTCCGGTAGCAGCCGGGCCATTTCGGGGTTCCAGGCCAGCAGGTCGTAGCGGTGGTCAAGCAGCGCGGCGGGCAGCGGGGAGAGTTCGTCGACCAGGTGGGCCAGCGACGGCGCCGGACCGGTGGCTGCCCCGCCGCGGGTGCCGCCGGGGCGGCGCCGTCGGGCCAGGTCGAAGAGGTAGTCGCGTTCGCCGGGTGCCAGCCGCAGGGCCCGGGCCAGCGCCGCCAGCACCTCCGCGGAGGGCCGAAGCCCCCGGCCCTGCTCCAGCCGGACCACGTAGTCGGTGCTGACCCCGGCCAGCTCAGCGACCTCCTCGCGGCGCAGTCCGGGCGTCCGCCGGGCCCGCCGGTGCGCGGGCAGGCCCAGCCGGTCGGGGTCCAGCCGTTCGCGCCTGCTGCGCAGGAAGGCGGCCAGTTCCTCGGTGGTGTCAACGGTTCGTGTCGTCATGACCGGTCCAACCGCCAGGGTGGGACCGGCCTTCCCAGGAAAGTCCCTCCCTTATCCGGGGCCCGCCGCCGCCGCAGACTCGGTCCCGGCAACGGAACACGAACACACGCGAGCACAGGAGAACCTGATGGCACTGGCCCTCGACGACTACCGGCTGCTGGGCCGCTCGGGACTGCGGGTCTCACCGCTGGCCCTGGGCACCGCAACCTTCGGCACCGAATGGGGGTGGGGCGCAGAACGGGCCGAGGCCCGCAAGCTGTTCGACCGCTACGTCGGGCTCGGCGGCAACCTCCTCGACACCGCCGACACCTACACCGACGGCAGCTCCGAGCGCCTGCTGGGCGAGTTCGCCCACGAGGAGCGCGAACGCCTGGTGCTGGCGACCAAGTACTCGACCCTGCGCCGCCCCGGCGACCCGAACTCCGGGGGCGGGCACCGCAAGGCGCTGTTCGGCTCGGTGGAGAGCAGCCTGCGGCGGCTCGGCACCGACTACCTCGACCTGCTGTACCTGCACGTCTGGGACTTCCGGACCTCGGTGGAGGAGGTGCTGCGCGGCCTGGACGACCTGGTCCGGCAGGGCAAGGTGCTGTACGTGGCGATCTCCAACACCCCGGCCTGGCAGGTGTCCCGGATGCAGGCGATCGCGGACCTGCGCGGCTGGTCGCCGCTGGTCGCGCTGCAGCTCGAGTACAGCCTGATCGAACGCACCGCAGAGCGCGACCTGATCCCGATGGCCCGGGAACTGGGCCTGGGCGTGGTCCCGTACTCGCCGCTCGGCGGCGGGGTGCTCAGCGGCAAGTACGGCCGGGACGACGTGGGCGCAACGGGCGCCGGCCCCGACGGGAGCACCCGCCGGAGCCACAACCTCGCCCTGGGCACCCTCACCGAACGCAGCCTCGGCGTGGCCGGGGTGGTCCGGGAGGTGGCCGGCGAACTGGGGTACACCCCGGCCCAGGTGGCGCTGGCCTGGACACTGCGGAAGCCGGGCGTGACGAGCACGCTGCTCGGCGCCCGCACCCCCGCCCAATTGGAGGACAACCTGGGCGCCCTGGCGGTCGAGCTGACGGACGCCCAGCTGGCCCGGCTCGACGCGGCGGGCGCGATCGCCCTCGGCCAGCCGCACGAGCTGCTTGCGAGCGAGCCCATCCGCCAGGTGACCACGGGCGACCTGCGAATTGAGACCCGCCACTGACTGTGACTGAGCGCTTCACTTGGCCAGTTGAGCGTTAGCCGGGCAGGGTACCGGTGGTTCTTGGTCATTGATTCCGGTTTCGGTATTTCTGCGGTGCACGGCTCGTACGGGCGGTGTGCTGCTGCTATGGCCGAAGTGAGGGGTGCTGACGTTCCGGCCAAGCCGGTGTGGTCCCACGTCAGTCAGTTGAACGATCTCGCGCTGCCGTACGCGCTTCCCGTACGGGCTGCCGCGGCCCTGGACGTGGGCCCGGGGTGGTCGCGTACATGGACGGTGACGTGGAAGGCCGGGAAGAGTGACGTGATCACCCCGGTGAGGGACTTGTCGGTCGGGCCGGCGATGGCGTCGGTGCCGGTTCGGCGGTTCGCCTGGCGGGCCGGTCAGCGTCACCGTCCCGGCCTGGAATGCCTGGTGTCGACCGGGCGCCAGCACGGCTTCGAGAGTCTGGCCGAGCGCTGGTTGCTGCTGGTCCTGGACTTCGTCGGAGGGTTCGACGAGGTGCTGGCTCAGCCGTTCCGGCTGCGGTTCTCCTCCTTGGAGGGGAAGGGCTCGCACATTCCGGACTTCCTCGTGCTCGCTGCGGGCGCTTCCTGGCTGGTGGACGTGCGCCCCGGGGGCCTGATCGGCGAGGAGGACGAAGTGCGGTTCGCGGCGGCCGCTCAGGTGGCGGCCGTTGCGGGCTGGCGCTACCTGGTGGTGACGGGTTGGCGGGGGCAGGTGCTGGCGGGGATCGACGCTCTTTCCGCACGGCGTCGGCCGATGCTCGACCAGCTGGGGCTGGAGCGTCAGTTGCTGGCCGCGGTTCGTCGTCACCCGTGGCAGTTCGGGCAGCTGGTGGACCAGTCACGGCTTCCGGCGGTGGCCCGCACGCACGCGGTCCACCTGCTCTGGCACCGGCGGATGGCGATCGATTTGGCCCAGCCATTCGGAGATGAGACCTGGGTCTATCCGGTGGGGAGTACGTGATGGGCGACCGGCAGCAGGCGACGCGGTTCGAGGACCTGGACCGTGACGGTCAAAAGCGGCTCCGGCTGCGGCTGGCTCATTTCCTGGAGGCCGAGAGTGGGTTCCGCAGCGGCAGTCGGCACTGGGCCCGCGAGGGCGAGCCCCGGCCTGAGTACGACCCGGACCGGACTACGCTGACCGAGCGCCGGCTGGCCAAGGTGGCCGAGCTGAAGGCTCTGAATCCGGACGATGCACGCCAGTTGGGTCTGGGGAGGGTGAGCGATCGCACGCTCCGGCGGTGGGCTGCTGCCTGGCCCGAGCGGGGAATCATGGGGCTGGCGGACGGCCGCCTGGCGCCGGTGCTGCGGGGGCACCGTTCGATCACCTCGGAGATCTCGGAGGCGATTCACGCGGTCCACGCGGAGTGCCTGCACCGTTCCCGGGTCGGCATGAAGACCAAGGAACGGATGATCCACCAGTTCGTGCGGGAGAAGTACGGTCCGGCGGCGGAGGAGACGATCCCGCACTACACGACGCTGTCGAAGGTCTGGAAGGAGTGGTTCGGCCCAGAAGGCGGCCGTCAGCGCTACCTTCGCTCCGCGGCGGCGGTCGAGACCGGCGGCTTGGCCGTGACGATCACTCGCCCCGGCCAGGTGGTGGTGCTGGACACCACGCCGTTCCCGGTGAAGCTGCTCGACGACGTGTTCGGCGAACCGCTCACCGCGGACCTCACCATCGCGCTCGATGCGTTCACGCACTCGCTGGTCGCCTTCCGGCTCACGCCGGGGTCGGACTCCTCCATCGAGGTGGCCATGCTGCTGCGGGATGTGATGCTGCCGCTTCCGATGCGGCCGGGCTGGACGCCGGACATGGAATGGCACTACCCCGGTGTCCCGTCCGCGCTGGTCGCCGAGTTCGCCGGTCACCCGGTGGCGGGGCGGCCGTTCTTTGCGCCGGAGACGATGACCAGCGATCACGGCAGTGTCTACAAGAACCACCATCTGGTGCAGGCCGCCCGCACGCTGGGGACGGTGGTGCTGCCGGCACGGGCGATGCGTCCCCAGGACAAGGCGGCCTGCGAGCGCGCGTTCTCAGGGATTCAGTCGCTGCTGCTGGAGATGCTGCTCGGCTATCGGGGCGTCGATGTCGCGGACCGGGGCGCCGATCCGGAAGGCGATGCGGTCTGGACGGTGGACGAGATGGAGCATCTGCTGGCCACCTGGATCGTGAAGATCTGGCAGAACCGCAGGCTGGACCAGTCCGCGCCCGCATGGGACCCCGGTGGCCGGCACAGCCCCAACACCTTGTTCGCGACCGCGGCCGCACGCGACGGGATCGCCCTGCAGATCCCCGATCCAACTCTCTACCACCAGTTGTTGCCCGCTCACTTCGTGAAGATCCACCGGCAGCGCGGGGTCAAGATCGGCGGACTTTGGTACGGCGGCCGCGATGCCGTCCTCGCCCCGCTACGGGGACAGCCATCCTCGCACGGAGGCCGGAATCGAGGCCGCTGGGTCGTCCACCGGGACCCGCGTGACTGCCGTGAAGTGTTCTTCGAACTCGAAGGCCAGTGGCATGCCCTGCGATGGAACGGCCTCCCGGACGGGCAGGACATCCCCGCGTTCTCCGACGCACGCATGCGGCAGGTCCTGCGCGAAGCGGCCCGCGCAGGCATGAAGCCGAAGGATGATGTCGAACTGCTGCCGGTTCTCCTGGACTTGGTGGCCGCTCACACGCCGGTGGCCGACTGGCCCAGCCAGATGACCAAGGCGGACAGGGTCGAGCGGGCACGGGAGCTTGACCGGTCGCGGGCGGCAGCCCGCGACCGGCACCGCCAGAGCGTTCCGCAGCCGGTCCCCGCGGCACTCGGCCGTGACGAGGCCAGCCGGCAAGGCCAGCAGGCCGTTGCGGCCGAGCGGCGCCGCCGCCGCGAGGCCGCCGTCCCCACCGTGATCACTCCGCCGCGACGGCTCGGTGAAGATCTCAGCCGCCGGAGCCTGTTCGCCCTCCCGGCCTCGGACGCGGAAGCCTCGCCGGAGCCGACCGAGGAAGGACCGTGCTGATGGGGGACGACAAGCTCGCCTCGTTCGTACTTCCTGCTGCGGCGGTGGCCCGCGACGACCTGGTCGGCTGGCAGGAGTGGTGCCGAACCCGCCTCGCCTTCGTTCCCGCCCCCAGTCTCGATCGGGCCGCCTGGCGGAGGCTGAGTCCCCGCGAGCGGATGATCCACGACCTGCACCGGACCGCCACCCACGCGAACCTGCCGCTGCTGCAGACCCCGATGAGCCGGCTGGTGGAGAAAGTGCTGATCAGCCGGATCGAGACGAACGCACTGAAGTTCAAGCCCACCACCCGGGCCGGGGTGATGGTCACCGGAGGCGGCTACCAGGGCAAGACCGAATGCGTCTGCGAGATCGCTGCCGCCTTCGAAGAGCGCTGGCTGGCCCTGCACAACTACCTCAACCCCACGGCCCGGCCCGGGTTTCGGGATCTTCACGCGCCTGTCGCTTACGTCCAGACGCCAGTGACCGCGAAACCCAAGAGCACGTGCAAGGCGATCCTGAACTTCTACGACGCTCCCTTGAACCCCCGCATGGACCTGCCGGACCTCATCCACCAGGTCGCCGTCTCCCTCCGTGACCACGGCACCAAGGTGTTGATCCTGGACGACATCACCCGGCTCCGCATGCACCGCGTCGATGACCAGGACACCCTCGACCTGATCCGCGCCTTCATGAGCATGAACGTCACGCTCGTACTGATCGGAGTCGACATCCCCCGCTCCGGGCTCCTGAGGGAAGGCCGCTACGACCTCACCAGCGGCCAATGGCACCTGCCGTCCAAGCGCCTCAAGGTCAACGGCCTGGAGCCCACCCAGACCGAGCGTCGCTTCGACCTGGTCGAACTCGACCGCTTCCACTACGACAACGACGTCCAGATCGCCTCCTGGATCCGGCATCTCCAGGGCATCGAGGACAGCCTCCGGCTCCTGGACGCCCGCCCCGGCATGCTGACCGAGGACAGCACGATGCCCGAATACCTCTTCCACCGCACCGACGGCGTTGTCGGCCTGCTGGAGCGACTGATCGAGGACGGCTGCCGCGAGGCGATGGAATCGGGCCGTGAATGTCTGACCGAGGACCTCCTCGATGACATCACCATCGAGTTGACCGACACACCTCAGCGCGATCCCGAAGCCGGCGAGATCCCCGACGTCCCCGCACCGCAACGGCCTCCACGGGCCGGGCGCCCCCGCAACACCGTCTTCGACGACCGCGGCCCCGCTGAGAGCCTGGGGTGACGCCCGTGATCAGACCACTGCCCCGCAGCCTGGACCCCCTCCCCGGGGAATCGCTGGCCGGGTTCATCCTGCGACTGAGCTACCGACTCGGGCTTCCTCCAACGGCAGTGAATCGCCGAACGGGCCTGATGGACATCATGAACAACGGCCAAGCATGGGCGAAGACCGCCTGGTCAACCGGGCTCCCGCCCGTCCTTGCCGCAGCCTTCGCCGCAGCCACCCGTCTGTCCCCCCAAGAGGTCACCGCACTGACCCTGGAACCCCTCGTCCGGCACTACCCGGCCATCGGGAAAGTACTGCGGGCCGAGCACGAACGTCGGCCCCGTGCTCTGCTCTGGCTCTACTCCTCCACCTCCCGCTACTGCCCGCAGTGCCTCCGCGGTGACGGCTCGTTCGTGCAGCGAGAACTGGGCGGCCCCTGGCACGTCCTCTGGCGGCTGCCGGTGGTCTTCGCCTGCACACGGCACCGGTGTTTCCTCAATCACCTCTGCCCCGGCTGCAGTCAGGCGATCGGGGCCAAGCACTACAGCCACCTCATCGCTCGCAGCAGCGTTCCTGGACTCCACCCCGCTCAGTGCCGAACCCCTTCTCCCACGAGGCGCACGCCGCACACGAGGGACCTCTGCGGAACCCGACTCGACCAGGCCCCGGCCTTGATGCCGTTGTCCCCGCCCCAGACCTATCTGGATCTCCAACAGCGGATTCTCCAGAAGCTGGACCCCCTCCAGCCTCCGGAGACCTCGGCTCGGTACTTCGCCGAACTCCAGCTGACCTGCATGCTCGTCACCCTGACCTGGCCAGCGGCACACACAGCGGCCAATGATCCCTTGGCCCAAGAGGCCAGCAGGTTCCTCGCCGCACGACGGTCCACCAACAACAGCGAGGGAAGGCCCACCATCGCGCATGCTCCGCCGATCGACGCAGCTGCTTGCGCCGCATTACTGCACGCAGCAGACGCGATCATCACCGCACCAGATCTCCGCGCAGCCTTCACCCCGCTGGAAGCCCCTCGCGATCCCCTCGGGCCGAGCATGGCCCTCCCACCCAAGTACTTTCTCTGGAAACACCACTGCGCAGGCCGCAAGGCGGAGTGTTCCCCGGCCTTCCAGCAGGTCGTGACCGCCCTGACATCCCGGCTTCGACGCACCAACAAGGGTGAGCAACACTCAAGTGGCCAACTCGAACGCTCACTGGCCAAATGAAGCACTCAGTCACAACAGTCACACCAATACTTTTGCAAGCAGGTCGCTTGCAAAAGTTAGCAACGTGGGGCAGCATCGAGCGCATGGGATCACTCAACGTCGGCAATCTCGGTGAGTATCTGCGGGAGCAGCGGCGCAACGCGCAGCTCACGCTGCGGCAGCTCGCCGATGCCGCGGGGGTGTCCAATCCGTATCTCAGCCAGATCGAGCGCGGCCTGCGCAAGCCGAGTGCCGAGATCCTCCAGCAGCTCGCGAGGGCGCTGCGGATCTCCGCCGAGACCTTGTACGTACAGGCCGGGATTCTCGACGAGCGGGACCGGGACGAGGCGGAGGTCCGCAGTGTGATCCTCGCCGACCCCTCGATCAACGAGCAGCAGAAGCAGGTGCTGCTCCAGATCTACGAGTCCTTCCGTAAGGAGAACGGGCTCGCGACGGACGACGACAGCAAATCTTCTAGCTGACCGGGAGACCATCGCCATGGCCACCACCCAGGACCTCCGCAAGGCCGCCACCGACACCGCGTACGCCGCGGCGGGCCTCGCCGACTTCACCGCCGAGAAGATCGGGCAGGCCGTCGCCGAGGCGCCCGAGCGGTTCGAGCAGCTGCGCAACACCGACCCCAAGGCCCTTCAGGAGAAGGTGACCCAGCGGGCCAAGGAGACGCAGGCGACGGTGACCGCGAAGTTCACCGAGATCGTCAGCACCTTCGACAACGACGCGAAGAAGCTCGGCCAGTCCGCCCAGGACCTGCTGCTCCAGGGCGTCGGCCAGGCCGTGGGCTACGCGGCGAAGGCCGGCGAGCAGTACGAGAAGTTCGCCGAGCGCGGCCGGGTCGCCGTGAAGACCTGGCGCGGCGAGGCCGCCGAGGAGGTCGCGGACATCGCCGTGGCCATCGAGCCGGAAAGCACGGACAGCGCGGACAGCACGGGCAGCGAGGCCAAGCCCGCGGACGGGGCCGCCGCAGACGCGCAGGGCGACGACGCCAAGCCCGCCGCCGCGCGCAAGCCCGCCGCCCGCAAGCCCGCGGCGGCCAAGAAGTCGGACGCCAAGGCCGACGACCAGTAAGCAGGCGGGACCGGGGAGCGGTCCGGGGCGTGCATCACGTGCCCGGACCGTTCTCCCGGTACCGTGGCGGGCGCAAGCGCCCGTAACGGAACGACCTTGAGGTGAGCCACGTGTTGGTTGACGGGTTCGGCAGCGCCATCGGCTGGCTCGCGGACTGGCTGCCCAGGGTGCTGTGCCTGTTCGCGCTCGCGGCGGTCGTCGACGCCGCGACCACCCGCGAGGACGCCTTCCGCGCGACCGACAAGCAGACGAAGCGCTTCTGGATCACCGTCATGGCCCTGGCGGCGCTCGTCTCGGGGCTGCCGTCGGCGCGCTATCTGGGCGGCGGATGGGCCGCGCTCGCGGGGATCTTCGGCGGCCTCGGCTTCCTCCTGATCCTCGCCGCGCTCATCGCCACGATCGTCTACTACGTGGAAGTGCGGGCCACGCTCAAGCGGATCAACGGCCGCCGGAGCTGGCCGAAGCGGCGGGGCCCGGGCCGGGGGTTCTGACCGGCCGGGCCACAAGGCATGCCCTGACCCCAGCCCTAGCCCCGGTCCAGCAGGAGCACCGCCAGGTCGTCCGTCAACTCGCCGCCGTTGAGCGCGCGTACCTCCGTCACCGCGGCGTCGAGCAGCTCCTCGCCGCTCAGGCCCTCCTTGACCTGACGGGTGACCAGCTCGACGATGCCCTCCTGGCCGAGGCGCTGCGTGCCCGCACCGATCCTGCCCTCGATCAGGCCGTCGGTGTACATCATCAGGCTCCAGCGGCCGCCCAGTTCGATCTGCCTGCGCGGCCAGCGGGCGCGCCGGAGCAGCCCGAGCGCCGGGCCGCCGCTGTCCTGCGGCAGCAGGCTCGGGGCCTGTCCGGGGCGTACGAGCAGGGGCGCCGGGTGGCCCGCCAGGCTCAGGCCCGCGCGGCGCCCGTCGGGCGATATGTCGACGGCACACAGCGTCGCGAACGTCTCCTCGTCCGCGCGCTCGTGCTCCAGCACCTGCTGGAGGGTGGAGAGCAGCTCGTCGCCGCACAGCCCGGCGAGCGTCAAGGCCCGCCACGCTATGCGGAGTTCGACGCCGAGCGCGGCCTCGTCCGGGCCGTGGCCGCTGACGTCGCCGATCATCGCGTGCACGGTGCCGTCGGGCGTCCGTACGGTGTCGTAGAAGTCGCCGCCGAGCAGCGCGCGGCTGCGCCCCGGCCGGTAGCGGGCGGCGAAGCGCAGGTCCGAGCCGGCCAGCAGCGGGGTCGGCAGCAGGCCGCGCTCCAGCCGGGCGTTCTCCTGGGCGCGCAGCCGGGACTCGGTGAGCTGGCGCTGGGCGAGGTCCGCGCGCTTTCGCTCGACGGCGTAGCGGATGGCGCGGCTGAGCACCCGCCCGTCGAGCTCGTCGCGGAAGAGGTAGTCCTGCGCCCCCACGCGTACGGCCTCGGCGGCGCGCTCGGCGTCCGTCTCCGCGGTGAGCGCGAGGACGGCGTGCCGGGGGGCGAGGCGCAGCACCTGGCGCAGGGTGTCCAGCTCGTCCCGGGCCTCCGCCGGGTGCGGCTCGCCGCCGCCGGCGCAGCCGACGGTGACGCAGGCCGGTTCGCAGGCCCGGTCGGGGGCGGGGAGGGCGAGGTCGAGAAGGATGCAGTGCACGTCGTCGGTGAGCAGCCGCTCGGCCTCGGTGAGGTTGCGGGCGGTACGGATCCGGACGGGCTTGCCCGCCGGACCCGACATCTCGGCCATCTCGGGCATGGACAGCGAGCCGCCGGGGTCGCTCTCGATCACCAGCAGAGTCAGCCCGGCGTCGAGCGGGGGCGCCTCCGCGGGCCTCGGCGCGGGTACGGACATGGTGACGGCTTCCTTCCGTTCCCCCCGAGAACACGGCGCCCACCGATCGGTGAGCGCCGAACGCGACCCTAGCGGCCGACACGTTCGAACGGAATGGAACGGAGCCACTCGCCGCTGTCATATGCGCTTGCCCGGGCGGCATTTGGCGCGTGAGGGGAGAAACACGCAATGAGAAACATCACCCCAGCGAGTGGCCCGGGTCACACCGGTCATATGTGCGGCGTTCGCCTGCGGCGGGCTTTCCCCAGGGGTGCGCAATTCAGCCCGTCCGGCGTTTGAGGACGCGCCCGCAGGGCGCTCCCGCCGCAGGCGGCAACGGACCCGCACCCAAGAGCGGTCACCCAGGCCGCACAACCCCAAGAATCGGCATGGACCCCGCCCCAGCCAGAGTCACCTGCCTCCCCGGCCGCGGCGCATGCACAATCGTGCCGTCCCCCACGTACATCCCCACATGGCTCGCGTCCGCGAAGTAGATGACCAGATCCCCCGGCCGCATGTCCTTGACGTCGACCTTGGGAAGCTGACGCCACTGCTCCTGCGAGGTCCGCGGGATCGGCCGCCCCGCCGCGGACCACGCCTTGAGCGTCAGGCCGGAGCAGTCGTAGGTGTCCGGCCCCTCCGCGCCCCATACGTAGTTCTTGCCTATCTGGGCCGTCGCGAAGGCGACCGCCCGCTTGCCCTCGTCGGTCGCCGCGGCGCCCGAGTCCTGGAGGGCCTCCTTGACGGTGACGCCCTTGGCCGGCTCGGAGGCGAGCCACTTCTGCTGCTCCTGGCGGGCGCGGTCCTCCTCCAGTTTCCGCAGGCGTTCCTTCTCCTTCTCCTCCAGCCGTGACTCCAGCTCCTTGGCCGCGGCCAGCTTCGCCTCGATCTCCTTCTTCGCCGACTCCTTCTTCCTGCGCTCGCCGTCCAGCGCCTTCCAGCGCTCGCCCGCGGCCTTGGCGTAGCCGTCGAGGGCCTTCTGCGTGGCGGCGACCTGCGCGATCACGCCGCGGGTGGCCGCCTCACCCTTGTGGGCGAGCGCGATCCCGTCGAGGAAGGTCTGCGGGGAGGCGGAGAGGAAGAGCCGGGCCTGGGGCGGCATGCTGCCGTCGCGGTACTGGGCGCGGGCCAGGGCGCCCGCCTGGTCCTTGAGCCGGTTCATCCGCTCCTGCGCGGCGGCCGCGGACCGGGCGAGGTCGGCGATCGACTTCTCCTGGAGGCGCTGTTCCTCACCGGCCGCGTTGTACGCGTCCGTGGCGGCCTCCGCCTGCCGGTAGAGGCCCTCCACCTCCTTGTGGACGTCCTCCAGGCTGCGCGGCGGGGGCTTCGGGTCCGCGTACGCCGCACCGGACAGCACCGTCACCCCCGCCACGGCCGCCACACAGACCAGGGCGGTCGTCGCGATGAGGCGACCGCCGCCCGGTGTCCCCGTATCCCCGTCCCCGCCGCTCGCACCCCTGCCGTGCCACCTCACAGGCCACCTCCGCGGCTTCCGCCCTCAGGTCTGACATGCCGTCACGCGAGAAACGGATGCTGCCACGGCCGCCCGCAAACGGACAGAGATCTGCGTCACACTGTGGAGAAACAAGCCGTGCGCCCGGCTACCACCCTGACCGCCGAGGTTCACCCTCCGTTCACTCTCACCCATCGACCGCTTCACCTGTTCTGCCTAATTTCGGTCGTAGAGGGTGCGGGGTCCCGGAAATCCGGGGCCGCGGCGAACGGCCGAACCGCACCAACCACCTCTCGCACGCCGCCCCAGCGGCGGCTCCCGGAAGGAACTCCCGAAAAGTGAAGCTTCAGCGCAAGAACCGGCTCCGCGCCGTCGCCTTCGGCGCCATCGCCGTCTCCGGCGCCCTGGTCCTCACGGCGTGCGGTTCTGACAACAACAGCGGCAGCGACACCACCAGCGGTGGCGCCACCAAGGCCGCCGGCAACATCAAGTGCGACGGCAAGGGCCAGCTGCTGGCCTCGGGCTCGTCCGCGCAGAAGAACGCCATGGACCTCTGGGTCAAGAACTTCATGGCGGCCTGCAAGGACATCCAGATCAACTACAAGCCCACCGGCTCCGGCGCGGGCATCCAGGAGTTCCTCCAGGGCAAGACCGCCTTCGCGGGCTCCGACTCGGCGCTGAAGCCGGAGGAGGTCGCCAAGTCCAAGGACGTCGTCAAGGGCGGCCAGGGCATCAACCTCCCGATGGTCGGCGGCCCCATCGCGATCGGCTACCACCTCTCGGGCGTGGACAACCTGGTCCTGGACGCGGACACCCTCGCCAAGATCTTCGACGGCAAGATCGAGAAGTGGGACGACCCGGCGATCGCCAAGCTCAACAAGGACGCCAAGCTCCCCAGCACCAAGATCCAGGCGTTCCACCGCTCGGACGAGTCCGGCACCACCGAGAACTTCACGAAGTACCTCAAGGCCACCGCCGACAAGTCGTGGCCCTACGCGCCCGCCAAGGCCTGGGCCGCCAAGAGCGGTCAGGCCGCCGACGGCTCCGCCGGCGTCTCCTCGCAGGTCAAGCAGACCGAGGGCGCCATCTCGTACTTCGAGCTGTCCTACGCCACCGCCAACTCGATCAAGACGGTGAAGCTCGACACCGGCGCCGCCGCCCCGGTCGAGGCCACCTCGGACAACGCCTCCAAGGCCATCGCCGAGGCGAAGATCGTCGGCACCGGCCAGGACCTCGCCCTGAAGCTCAACTACAACACCAAGGCCGAGGGCGCCTACCCGATCACCCTGGTGACGTACGAGATCGTCGGGGACAAGGGCAACAAGGCCGACACCCTGGCCGCCACCAAGTCCTTCCTGACCTACATCGCCAGTGAGGACGGCCAGTCCGTCCTCAAGGGCCTCGGCTACGCCCCGCTGCCCGCCGAGATCGCGAAGAAGGTCCGCGAGAACGTCGCCGCCATCTCGTAACCCCGTGTGCGGCCGGACCCCCAGCGGGCGTCCGGCCGCACCGTCCGGTGCACCGCCGCGCCAGGAGTGCGGGCCGATCTCCGGCCGCCTCCGCAGACCGGAGAAACCCCATGGACATAACCAGCACGACCGCAGCAGGCCCACCGGGCCCCGCCGCCCCCGCCGGGCAGCCGAAGGCGGCCACCCGCGCCGGTGACCGCGTCTTCCTCGCCCTCTCCCGGGGCTCCGGCATCCTGCTGCTGGTGATCATGGCCGCCATCGCGGTCTTCCTCACCGTCCGGGCCGCCAACGCCCTCTCGCACGACCACGGCAACTTCTTCACCACCTTCGAGTGGAACGCCAACGCCACCCCGCCGGTCTTCGGCATCGCGGTCCTGGCGTTCGGCACGATCGTCAGCTCGCTGATCGCGATGCTCATCGCGGTCCCCGTCGCGATCGGCGTCGCGCTCTTCATCTCCCACTACGCGCCGCGCCGGATCGCCACCCCGGTCGCGTACGTGATCGACCTGCTCGCCGCCGTCCCGTCCATCGTGTACGGCCTGTGGGGCGCCCTCTTCCTGGTGCCGCACCTCGGCGGGCTCTACAGCTGGCTCGACGACTACTTCGGCTGGACCGGCGTCCTCGCCTACCACGACGGCGCCGCCCGCTCGCTCTTCACCATCGGCATCCTGCTGGCGATCATGATCCTGCCGATCGTCACCAGCGTCAGCCGCGAGGTCTTCCTCCAGGCCCCGAAGATGCACGAGGAGGCCGCGCTCGCGCTCGGCGCCACCCGCTGGGAAGTCATCCGGATGTCGGTCCTCCCCTTCGGCCGGTCCGGGGTCATCAGCGCCTCGATGCTCGGCCTGGGGCGCGCGCTCGGCGAGACCATGGCCGTCGCGACCGTCCTGTCCCCCAGCTTCGTCATCAACAAGAGCCTGCTCGACCCGGGCGGCGGCACGTTCGCGCAGAACATCGCGAGCAGCTTCAAGGAGTCCGGTGACATCGGCAAGGACGCCCTGATCGCCTCCGGCCTCGTCCTGTTCGTGCTGACCCTGCTGGTCAACGGCGCGGCCCGGCTGATCATCGCGCGTCGCAAGGAGTACTCGGAGTGAGCGACGTGACCACAGAGCAGCAGCTGGTGGCCGACAGCGCCCCACGGCCGGGCAGCAGCCTGCGCCAGCCGCGCCTGCCCCGCTGGGCCCCGCCCGCTGTCGCGGTCACCGCGGCCGCCGTCGGCGTCGCGATCGGCCTGGGCGCCGGCCTCAGCAGCCACATCCAGTGGGGCCTGATCGCCGCGATCCTCTTCGTCCTCGGGATGTACGGCCTCGCCGCCCGGGTCGAGGGCCGCCGCCAGGCCAAGGACCGCCTGGCCACCAGCCTGGTGTGGGTCTGCTTCCTGATCGCCGTCGTCCCGCTGCTCTCCCTGGCCTGGGAGACGATCGGGCGCGGCTCGAAGGTCCTCGACGGCTCCTTCCTCACCCACTCGATGTCCGGCGTGCTGACGATCCAGCCCGGCGGCGGCGTCTACCACGCGATCATCGGCACCCTGGAGCAGGTGGGCATCGCCACCGCCATCGCCGCGCCGGTCGGCCTGCTGACCGCGATCTACCTCGTGGAGTACGGGCGCGGACGGCTCGCCAAGGTCGTCACCTTCTTCGTGGACGTGATGACGGGCGTCCCGTCGATCGTCGCGGGCCTGTTCGTCCTGAGCTTCTGGATCCTCATGCTGGACTTCGGCTACTCCGGCTTCGCCGGGTCGATGGCCCTGGCGATCCTGATGATGCCCGTGGTGGTCCGCTCCACCGAGGAGATGCTCAAGCTCGTGCCGAACGAGCTCCGCGAGGCCTCGCTCGCCCTCGGCGTGCCGAAGTGGCGCACGATCCTCAAGGTCGTCCTGCCCACGGCCATCGGCGGCATCGCCACCGGCGTGACCCTGGCCGTCGC
Organism: Streptomyces blastmyceticus; assembly: GCF_039521185.1. Classification (NCBI taxonomy): domain Bacteria; kingdom Bacillati; phylum Actinomycetota; class Actinomycetes; order Kitasatosporales; family Streptomycetaceae; genus Streptomyces; species Streptomyces blastmyceticus. The sequence continues at coordinate 333,194 of NZ_BAAABW010000002.1, forward strand.
CCGCATCGCCGGTGAGACCGCCCCCATCGTCCTCCTGGTCTTCGGCTCCCAGGTGATCAACAACAACCCCTTCGACGGCGCCCAGTCGTCCCTGCCGTACTACATCTACGAGCAGTGGGCGGCCGGCAACGAGGCCAGCTACGACCGCGCCTGGGCGGCAGCACTGGTCCTCATCGCCTTCGTCATGATCCTCAACCTGGTGGCCCGCGGCATCGCCCGCTGGAAGGCCCCCAAGCACGGTCGCTGAAGCGACTCACGAAAGTAGTGATTCCCATGGCCAAGCGCATCGACGTCGGCGGCCTCAACGCCTACTACGGCAACCACAAGGCCATCGAGGACATCTCGATGACCGTCGAGCCCCGCTCCGTGACCGCCTTCATCGGCCCCTCCGGCTGCGGCAAGTCCACCTTCCTCCGCACCCTCAACCGGATGCACGAGGTCACCCCGGGCGGCCGCGTCGAGGGCAAGGTGATGCTCGACGACGAGAACCTCTACGGGCCCGGCGTGGACCCCGTCTCCGTGCGCCGCACGGTCGGCATGGTCTTCCAGCGGCCGAACCCCTTCCCGACCATGTCGATCTACGAGAACGTGGCCGCGGGCATCCGCCTCAACGGCGGCCGCGTCCGCAAGGCCGACATGGACGCGATCGTGGAGAAGTCCCTCAAGGGCGCCAACCTCTGGAAGGAGGTCAAGGACCGGCTGAACAAGCCGGGAGCGGGCCTCTCCGGCGGCCAGCAGCAGCGCCTGTGCATCGCGCGGGCGATCGCCGTCGAGCCGCAGGTGCTCCTGATGGACGAGCCCTGCTCGGCGCTCGACCCGATCTCCACGCTCGCCATCGAGGACCTGATCGGCGAGCTGAAGGAACAGTTCACGATCGTCATCGTCACCCACAACATGCAGCAGGCGGCACGCGTCTCGGACCGCACCGCCTTCTTCAACCTGGCCGGCGTCGGCCAACCGGGCAAGCTCGTCGAGATCGACGACACGGCCCGCATCTTCTCCAACCCGTCCGTCCAGGCGACCGAGGACTACATCTCGGGCCGCTTCGGATAAAGACCGCCCTGCGGCGCTGCATGGCGGTGCCGCCGCAAGGCGAAGGGCCCGTCCCCCTGTTCGTACCAGGGGGACGGGCCCATCAGTGTTCAAGTGCGGGCAGCGGCGCTACCCGAACGCGAGCTGGACGATCCAGTAGCTGAACGCCGCCACGATCGCCGCGGCCGGCATCGTGATGAACCAGCCCATCACGATGTTCTTGGCGACACCCCAGCGCACCGCCCGCGACCCCTTCGTCGAGCCCACGCCCATGATCGCGGAAGTGATGACATGCGTCGTGGAGATCGGCGCGTGGAACATGAACGAAGCGGTGTACATGACGGACGCCGCGGTCGTCTCGGCCGCGAACCCCTGCGGCGGGTCCAGCTCGATGATCCGGCGCCCGAGCGTCCGCATGATGCGCCAGCCACCGGCGTACGTACCCGCCGACAGCGTCAGCGCGCACGCGAGCTTGACCCACAGCGGGATCGCGTCGCCCTTGCCCTGCACATCGCCGATGACCAGGGCCATCACCACGATGCCCATGGTCTTCTGCGCGTCCTGGAGACCATGGCCGAGGGCCATGCCCGCCGCGGAGACGGTCTGCGCGATACGGAAGCCGCGCTTGGCCTTGTGCGGGTTGGACCTGCGGAACATCCACATGATCGCGACCATCACCAGATAGCCGAGGATCAGGCCGACGAAGGGCGAGAGGAACATCGGGATGACGACCTTGTCGACCACACCCGACCAGATCACCGTGGTGCCGCCCGCGAGCGCCGCGCCCACCATGCCGCCGAACAGGGCGTGCGAGGAGGACGACGGAAGCCCGAAGTACCAGGTGATGAGGTTCCAGGCGATCGCGCCCACCAGCGCCGCGAAGAGGATTCCCATCCCCTTCTGGCCCTCCGGCGTGGCGATCAGGCCCTCGCTGACGGTCTTGGCGACGCCGCTGCCGAGGAAGGCACCGGCGAGGTTCATCACCGCCGCCATCGCGAGGGCCGCCCGCGGGGTCAGCGCCCGCGTGGAGACCGAGGTCGCGATGGCGTTCGCGGAGTCGTGGAAGCCGTTCGTATAGGTGAAGCCGAGCGCGACCCCGATGGTCACGACGAGAGCAAAGGTGTCCACCGGGGGTCAGGACTCCTTGACCGCGATGGTCTCGACCGTGTTGGCGACGTGCTCGAACGCGTCAGCCGCCTCCTCCAGCACATCCACGATCTGCTTCAGCTTGAGGACCTCGATGGCGTCGTACTTGCCGTTGAAGAGCTGGGCGAGGAGCTTGCGGTGAATCTGGTCGGCCTGGTTCTCGAGCCGGTTCACCTCGATCCAGTACTCCGTGAGGTTTGTCATGGTCCGGAGGTTGGGCATGGCCTCGGCAGTGAGCTCGGCGGCCCGCGCGAGGACCTCGATCTGCTGCTCGACGCCCTTCGGAAGCTCCTCGACCTGGTAGAGCACGACCAGGTCGACGGCCTCCTCCATGAAGTCCATGATGTCGTCGAGCGACGAGGCGAGGTTGTAGATGTCCTCGCGGTCGAAGGGCGTGATGAAGGAGGAGTTCAGCTGGTGGAAGATCGCGTGGGTCGCGTCGTCCCCCGCGTGCTCCGCTGCCCGCATCCGCTCGGCGATCTCGGCTCGGGCGGACGTGTCCGCTCCGAGCAGTTCCATCAGGAGCTTGGAGCCCGTGACGATGTTGTCCGCGGACGCGGCGAACATGTCGTAGAAGCTCGTCTCCCTGGGGGTCAGACGAAAGCGCACGTGGGATCCTCGGGGTGCAGCGGATTCGGTCTCGTTGATGCTAGGCGCATCATCCAGCCACGGCTAACTGGCATTCCCTCAGTGTCGCCCATCGGGCAGAGTGCTCACGAAGGCAGGTACCGCCTCCGGCCACCGAATTCTGTACCATATACCTGCCGGGGGTATGCGAGTGGGGTATCCGCACCGACAGGGGCGAAACCCCTGGCCCGAGGACCGCACCGGCGCCTGGGGCACCCCGGACCTCAGCTCCGGGGAGGGACGACGGAGGACGCCATGACGACCACGGAAGCCGGCACCGGCTCGACCGGCGCCACGCCCTGCCACGGCGAGGCGGCCGGCGCGGACGGATCGCCCGAGCAGGTCCAGGGGCACGGCCACGACCACGGTCACGGCCCCCACGGCTACAGCGACCAGAAGGACCAGCACCTCAAGCGCCTGCGCCGGATCGAGGGCCAGATCCGCGGCCTCCAGCGCATGGTCGAGGAAGACGTCTACTGCATCGACATACTCACCCAGGTGTCGGCGAGCACGAAGGCCCTCCAGTCCTTCGCCCTCCAGCTGCTCCAGGAGCACCTGCGCCACTGCGTGGCGGCCGCGGCGGTCAAGGGCGGCGACGAGATCGACACGAAGGTGGCGGAGGCGAGCGCGGCGATCGCGCGACTGCTGCGCACCTAGCGCCTGCCGAGGGGCGCCTTGAAACAGGCGCCTTAAATCAGGGGTGCCTCCGGCGGGACGCGGGACTACTCGCCCCGCGCCTCCGACCCGGCGGGCACGACCTTCAGCACCTCGTCGATGCGGTCGGGGCTCAGCCGGTCCTCGTCCGCGCTCGAGGCCGCGATCATCAAATCACCGTAGAGATCGATCTCGATGAGGGCCACGGGATCCGGCCCACCCGACGAACCGCGTCGCGAGACCACGTGATTCACCTCCTCGGGTTTTTGGTTCTTCGGCTTACCAGCGTAGTGATCGGTACACATGGCGCGCATGGCACAGAAGGACCATTTCCATGGCCAAGCACGCCGCGCCGCGTTATTTCCGCGGCGAAGCCACGGTCCCCGCATAGATATCGGCGGAAGCCGGGAGCACCACATCGAACTTGGTGCCGAAGTCCGAGAGATCGACGGTCGAGACGACCGTCATCGGCACCGCGGGACCGCCCGGGGCCCCCGCCCGCCCGCGCGCGCCCCCGGCGACGCTGAACCGGTGGGAGAGCCTCCGCAGCCGGCCCTGATCGTCGAGATACGCGTCGAAGGCCACCGTGCCACTGGAGAACCCTTTCGCTGCCACGGCCAGCGGACCGCGGTCCCGCTCCGGCGCGGCGCGCGCCGCCTGGCCGAGATCGATGGTCCCCCAGTAGTGCTTCACGCGGACCCCGCCTACCCGCTCGTCCCGCATGTATGTCACCTCGCGCGCACCGCCGAGCAGTTCGGCCGCCGCGAGCGGGTCCGTGGCGCCGTTGGTGAGGAGATTGCCGTCGGCGAAGGCGGGGGTGGACAGCCGCACCCACTTGTCGCCGGGCACGCCCGCCCCGCGGTTCTTCATGAAGAGCTCGCCGGGGGTGAACACCTCGGTGACGGCCCGGTGTTCGGCCGTACCCGCCGCGTCCGCGGGCACCAGCACCGTCAACTCACCGGCCGGCCGGGCGAAGTCGTAGCCGCCCGACCCGTGAATGGTCAGCCGGGTGCCACCGCTGACGGTCTCCATCGACGTACGCACCTTCGCACCGCCCGCCTCGGCGAGCACCCGGGCGGCGCGGTGCAGCGCCTCGCGGGCCCAGCCGGGGTCGTCCGCCTGGCGGGCCTGGCTGCTCAGACTCTTCAGATCGTCCCGCAGCTCCGGCCGCTCCTGCGCCGCGCAACCGGAAACCAGCAGCCCGAGGGCGACGCCGCCCGCCGTCACGTGGGCGACGACCGCACCCCGGCCCCCGCGCCCTTGCCGCCGCACCACCATGACCGTCAGCCCCCTGCCAGTACGCCGTGGAACCCGTAACTGTCAACGACACCCCGTGGCCACCGTCACGGCCGGGTAGCGTGGTCACGTGTCCGAAGCAGCAGCCGCGACCTCCTCCGCGGCACACTCCACCAGCACCACCGAGACAGGCTCCTTCTGCAGCGCCCGCTGCACCTGCGGCTGGCGAGGCCCGGCCCGCAGAGCGCGCTCACTCGCGCGCGAGGACGCCCTGTCGCACACGGCAACAACGCCATCCAGCCCGTCCGGCGTTTGATCCGGGTGCGCAAATCCAGCCCGTCCGGCGTTTGAGGACGCGCCCGCAGGGCGCTCCCGCCGCAGGCGGCAACGGGCCCGCGGCCGGGGGTCTGGGGCACGCGCCCCAGTTTCGGGAAGGGGCGGGGTAGGGGAACAAACCCGCGGAGCGGGACCGGCCCCCGGCTACGCCGCCAGATCGTTATCCCGGTGCACCGGCCGCTCAGGCCGACCAGCCGCAGCCACCACAGGCGCCACGGCCCCGCCAGACCGCACAAGCCACCCCACCCGAGACCCCGCCACCCTCCGCACCAACGGAGTCAAAAGCATCATCGCCAGCGGAGCCAGCAACAGAGCCACCGCCGTCCCGAGCGCCAGCCCCCCGATGACGTCGGTCGGATAGTGCACGCCCATATAGACGCGGCAGAACCCTTCCAGGAAGGCGAGGCCGATACCGATCAGCCCGTACTTGCGGTTGGCGACGAAGAGGCCCACCCCGAGCGCCATGGTCAGCGTCGCGTGATCGCTGACGAAGGAGTAGTCGGTCTTGCCCTTGACCAGGACGTCCAGCCCGGTGTGGTCGACGAAGGGCCGGGGCCGCTTGACGAAGTCCCGGATCGGGATGTTGACGAGCAGCGCGAGCCCGGCCGCGAGCGGCGCCCACAGCAGCCCGGCCACGACGGCCGGCGCGTCGTCCCGCTTGCGGACGCTCCACCAGGCGCAGACCATCAGCACCGCGAATCCCAGGACGATCCCGTACTCGCCGATGAACTCCATGGCGCGGTCCAGCCAGTTGGGAGCGGCCTTGGCGATGCCGTTGATGTCGTAGAGCAAGCTGTTGTCGGGGCCCGGCCCGCCCCCGGCCTCCGACACGAGGTGCCCCACCGCGAGTCCAGCCATGTGTCGTGGCCCCTTATCTGTCGCCTCGTGCTACGTCCAGCTGCCGACCCCCGTGGTCCGTTGCGCCCGCCAACGGCGGCGCTGCTTTCCCACTCTCATGGAACGCCTCACTCCGGCCGGGCGTTCCACTCTCCACTCAATGATCACCAGGACGTTATCGAAGGGTGACCCATCGTTGCAGTCCGGGGTCCGGAGTTCAGACTCCCTTCGCCTTGGGCAGCGCTTTCGCGCCGTCCTCGGTGACCCGGGTCGCCCCGATGTAGTCCGGTGTGTCGATCTTGTCGAACCGGATCAGCGCCCCCGTGTGCGGCGCGTTGATCATGTACCCGCCACCCACATAGAGCCCCACGTGGTGGATGCTGCGGGGATCGTTCAGGTCGTGCGCGAAGAAGACCAGGTCTCCGGGGAGCAGCTCGTCCCGCTTGGGGTGCGCGCCCGCGTTCCACTGGTCGTTGGCGACGCGCGGCAGGGCGATCCCCACCGTCTCGTACGCGGCCTTGGTGAGCCCCGAGCAGTCGAAGCGCCCCCCGTCCTCGGCGGTGCCGTCCCCGCCCCACAGATACGGCGTCCCGAGCTTCTCCTGCGCGAAGTAGATGGCCCCGGCCGCCTGCTGCGAGGGCGCCACCCGGGTCACGGGCCTGGCGAAGCTCTTCGCGAGCGTCCGGATCTCCTTCACATAGCCCTGCGTCTCGTTGTACGGCGGCACACCGCGGTGCTGGATGACCGCGTACGCACCCGCGTTGTACGAGGCCAGCATGTTGTCCGAGAGGTCGCCCGGCACGCTCTTGACGTCCTGGGAGAGCTCGCAGTCGTAGACGGCGGCCGACGGGATGGCGTCCTGGGGGTCCCAGATGTCCCGCTTGCCGTCCTTGTTCGCGTCGATCGCGTGGCTCTGCCACGTCTCGGGGATGAACTGCGCGATCCCCTGCGCGTTCGCGGGGCTCACGGCCTTCGGGTTCCAGCCGCTCTCCGAGTAGATCTGCGCGGCGAGGATGGCCGGCGACAGGGCGGGGCAGATGTTCCCCCAGTCCTGCACGAGCTTCTGGTACTCCGCCGGGACCGCGCCCTTCGCCAGCTCGACCGAGCCACCGCCCGTACCCATCAGGTTGGCGGCGGCCGTGTACACCCCGACGACGAGCAGCCCGATGAAACACAGGCACATCCCGATCCCGACACCCACGCCCACCCAGAGCTTCCGCACCCCGCAATCCTCCCCCACGAGCCCGCCGCGTATCCGTCAATTTCCTTTGACTTGGGGAGAGGAGCGTCGGCGTACGGCGCAACTGAGCATCGTGCCGACCATGTCGCACCGGGGCGGTCATCCGGTACCGTGAAGCAAGAAGGGCCCCCGCCCAGGAACCGGAATCCGTAGGCGGGAGCCCACGCCGAAAGCCAGGGGCTAACGGCCTGAGCCTCGTATTCCGGGGCTCAGGTCAGCCCTTGAGCCACCTCCCCAGCGTTCGCGCGACACGGACCAGAAGGTCCTCGACGCGCTGCCGTACGGATGGCTTCGGCTTCCCGCGACGCCCCATGGGCGCCTCCCCTCAGACCGGCTGCCGAAATCCCGGTCGGCAACCATCCTCAGGTTCGGGCCGGGCCCCGAGGGCCGGGGACCGGAGACGATCCATGAGGGGAGGCGCACCGCAGTGCGCACAGAGCACTCTAATGCCCAACTCGCAACGCACATGCGCGTTCTGGGAACTTCCGCACCACACCGCGGGGCGAGCCGCAAGCACTAAGCCGGAGCCATCTCGGGCCCCCCGCCACGCAGCGCGGCTCGTACGGCAGCCGCGCCACGACGGGCGGCCGCCACGGCGCCCGACGTGTCATGAGCGGGTGGTGCGGGGGCGTTTGGCTGTACGGGTGGTGGTGGCGCGAAGCGCTGTTCGGCGGCGCGTTGTTCCGCGAACGTAGGAGCGTCCGGCATCTTGCGGAGCAATCGATTCCGGATGATCCCGGCGGCGGAGTGCACATGATCGGGCAGCCCGCCGATCATCGCCTCCCGGAACTCCGCCAGGCACACGCCCCGCTGGAACCACTCCCCCGCGAGCGGCGCGAGGCGGGCGATGTCCATGGCGGTCAGCCGCAGCCGCCGCTCGATACGGGAGACGGACGTCAGGGCGTGGGTGCCTTGCGTGACGAAGGGCGCGGGCACGAACGCCGACCGGTCGGGCGGGTCGGCTTGAGGCTTCGGCGGGGGTACGGGGACCGGGTCCGGCTCTGGCGTCGGATCCGGCTCAGGCGTTGGCCCCGGTTCCGGCTCAGGCGGGACGGGGTGGGGAGGTTGGTGAGTGTTCTCCACCGTGTCTTGGTATTGGTAACGGCCGACGGACGGACTCCCCGGCTCACCGACGGCCGGGATCTGCGCACCCGGCTGTCCCGCCCGCACGGCGTCGGCCTCCTCGGCGGTGAGCGGCACCCCGGAGACGAGTTGCTCGGTGGCCCACCGCCCGCCCCGCCCCTGCTCGCGCCACTCGTGGTAGTAGCCGGCGGCGGCCAGCTCGCGCTTCGCACGGATGAACCCGGTGGTCTTGATCCCGGCCCGCTGGGCGACTTGCCACAACGGCAGGTCGACGCCGGGCGGCAGGGACAGCTGCCAGATGAGCAGCCGTACGGCGTCCGAAGACAGCTTCGGGCTGCGAATGATCTCGTTGGCAACCTGCGTGAAGGAGCACACAGGCGCGATAGCATGCCGGAGCATTCCGGTACTTATTCCTTAGGTGCTACCGGGTGTAGACCCCTGGATCGGTGTCGCAAGCACCACCAGGGGTCGCCTCGCGTCTGGACGAGGCAACCCATCTGACGTCACCGTAAAGCACAATTTCGGCCTGGACGCGGCCACTTGACCCACATCACCCGAATGGGTAACGGGAGTGGGGTTTGAGGGCCGTCACGGTGAATACGGTGGTCGGGGAGGGTGAACGCGGAAGGCCGCGCGTTCCTGAGGCTTGGTCGAGACGGGCACTCCCGGTAGGGAGACTGTGGGATTTGCCAACCGCGAGGGTCAGGACCACAGAGTGAAGAGAACCAGTCGCATCAAGATGGCGGTCACAGGCCTTTCCGGCCTGCTTCTGGTCGGGGGCGGGGCGTCGCCCGCCATGGCCTGGGGCGACGGGCCGTTCGGCGCCGACGGCGACACGCACATCCGCTTCTATGCCGGATTCGTCTGCGAGGGCCGGGCCCGTACGTGCATCAACGGTCCGGTGAACAGCGGCAACACCAAGGGCTCGCAGAATGTCCGGCTGAACGGAAATCCCAGCAACAGCGGCAGCCCGACGAACAACAGCGGATCCGTCAACTCCGGGTCCAGCGGTACGGGTGCCGCATCGGGCAGCTCCAACCACCAGCAGCACATCGGCCCGGGCGGCGACCTGCACCTGTGAGCCGACGCCTCGGGCCCCGGAGAGACCGGGGCCCGAGGGGACGGCCTAGGGAATCAGCGAGGTGTCGTTCCTGCTGTTGCGCTCCGAACCCGTTGCCGAGTTGAGGCTGTTCGTGGAGCCCGCGGCGGTCTCGATGTTGCCGCTGTCGACCGGGTTTCCTCGGTTGAGGAAATTGTTGCTGTTCTCGCTGTTCCCGCTCTGGACCGGACCGTTGATGCACGGATGCGGCGACTCGCTCACCGGCGATTTGTAATGGAAATCGGCCAGACGGTTGTTGCAGACCACGCCCGACACCGTCTCGGTGAGGGTGCCGAGATCGGCTCCCGCCACGGTGGACAGCAAGGATCCGTCCGGATTGGTCTGCGCCCGCGCGCTCCCGGCGCCGATCAGCACCAGACCGCACGCCCCCGCGAAGGTCACCACCTGCCCGAGTCTTTTCACGACGCTCCCTGCCTGGTCGACCTTTTACTCCCAGACGTATCGTGCTGCGCTTCTCCCCCGCGGTCCCGACAACCCACAGAAGGTCAAACACTCGCGGCCCATATTCAGCCGGACGGCCTAGTACTCCAGTGCGGTTTCGGGACCGTCGAGGAAACGAAGCAGCACGGCGGCCTCCGCGCGGAGCCGCGCGGCCCGGTCGGCGTGCGCGGGCGCAGTCAACTGCGCCGCAACCTCCAGCCGCTCGGCGGCCTCAGCGCGTACGACATCCACGACACTCTGCTCGCTCAGCTCACGCCGCGCCACTTCGGCCACGCCGACACCGACAGGCGAATGCTCAAGGGCCGAGCCGCGAAGATCGGCTTCATCAACGGGCACCGCCTCGGCGTTGTCCAGCGCGGCAAGCGTCGCGCGCAGGGCACTCACCGCGGCCTTGTCACGGGCGCGCATCGCTTCCGGCAGCGCTTGACGCATACGAAGACGCAGAGACATACCGCTGACGTTACGGCGGTGGTCCTGGACCCACAACGCGATATCCAAGGTGGGATGGGAGCGCTAGACGCATGAGAGGGCCGGCACCAGAAGTTCGACCGCGAAGTCCCAGACCGGGCGCGGCGGACGGCCCAGCACACGCTCGACGCCGTCCCCGAGACCGGCCACGCCCTCGCGGCGATAGTTCGAGTACAGCCCGTGCAAACCGTCGATGACGTACGACGCGATTCCGCGATCCACGAGCGCGGCCCGCCAGGCGCCGTCGAGCGGAACATCGACGTACCGCACCGTCCTGCCGAGAGCGGCCCCGAATCGGTCGCAGAGCTCCGGCAGCGTCAGCGCCTGCGGACCGCTGATCTCGATCTCACCACCGACGGGACGCGCCGCCAGCAGCTCGGCGACCGCGACCGCCGCGATGTCCCGCACGTCCACATAACCCCGAGCGCTCGTTCCGGCCGGGTCGGCCAGTGTGCCCTCGGCGATCGAGCCCGCGGCCGAGAGGAAATTCTGCAGGAAACGGTCGGGCTGCAGAACGGTCAGCTCCGGAACGCCGGCACTTCGCAGTCGCTCGACGATCGCGTCGTGGGCGCCGGTGACGGTATCCGGGACGATCCCGTTGCCAGTGAATCGCCGAGCGCCGAGTTTGACGATCCGGCGCGCGCCAGCTTCGACGGCGGCAACACCGAGGTTCGTCTCGGCATCAACTTGGTCTTCGCTGAAGGGATGCGCGAGAAAGACCCGACTCACACCGACGACCGCACGCCGGACGTCGGCAGCGACGGTGGCGTCCCCGCGGATGACCTCTCCGCGCACCTTGCCGAGCGCCTTGGCCCCACCCTCGGAGCGAACGAAGAAGCGCACGTCGCCCCGATCCCGCAGCGCTTCGGTCAGGTGGCGCCCCACGGTGCCGTTCGGCGTGGCGACCAGAATGGTCATGGCCCCTCCTGAAAGCGAGATCAAGACCGACCCCGGCTCCAACAGCTCCCATCACCGGCGAATTCCCGTCAAGGAGGCCGTCGCTCGTTCGACCCTTCGTGTGTTCCATCCTTACCGGGTGGGCAACTCGGGTGTAGGGGCACCAGAGTTGACGTACATACGTGGCCACACCAGGAAGGGGCCCCGCCCATGACCGTTGAGTCCGACCGGCCGGACCCGACCGCGAGCATGCTGGCCTTCTTCGGCTCCGAGGCGCTTCGGATGCGCACGAAGGCGGGGTGGTCACAGGAGAAGACCGCCAAGGAAGCGCTCTCGACGCAAGCGATGATCAGCTACGTGGAGAACGCGAAGCGGGTGCCGTCGAAGGAACTGGCGACGAGCCTTGACGCGGCGTTCGGCACAGACGGGCACTTCGGGCGGCTGTACCCGCTGGTCATGCGGTACGCGTACCCGAAGTGGTTCGTTCGGTACGTCGAGTTGGAGCAGGAAGCGACGACCGTTCACGAGTTCCAAGCCCAGATCATTCCGGGCTTGCTGCAGACTGAGAACTACGCGCGCGCCATGCTCGAAGCCGTACGGCCCGACAACTTGGACGACCTCGTGGCCGCCCGCATGTCACGGCAGGGCCTTCTCGAAAGTGGCACCCGGTGCTGGTTCGTGCTGGACGAGCACGTGCTGCTCCGCGCCATCGGCGGAAAAGAGGTCATGCGAGAACAGCTCGCGCGCTTGCTGGCGGCAGGACAGGAACCGCGCACCGTGATTCAGGTGATCCCTCGCACCATACCCACCCATGCCGGCCTGGCCGGTCCGTTCACGATTCTGAGCTTCGACGAAGGCTCGGACGTGCTCTTCGTAGACGGCTTCTCTCAGGGACGGACCACGGCGGACACAGGCGAAGTGAACGAAGCAGTCCACGCCTACGGCCTCCTCCGGGCAGTAGCCCTGTCCCCCAAAGAGTCGGCAGACCTGATCAGTTCGCACTTGAAGGAGCTAGGCCAATGATTCGAGCAAGCGACCTCGCCGCGACGTGGCAGAAGAGCAGCTACAGCACCAATGGTGGCAACTGCGTGGAGATCGCCGACAACATACCGAACGCCATACCCATACGAGACAGCAAGAACCCCGACGGTCCTGCACTCCTCGTCACACCAGCAGCGTGGACGTCATTCCTCACCGGCGTCAAGAGCACGGGCCTCGGCGCACCGTGAGGACCGACCTAAGTCTGTCGAGACGGTGAACGACCGATTGACGCGTTCGCTTCCGTAGCTGCTAGAACCCTTGATGCAGCACGCGCTCCGCGCTGATCCCCGACTCCGCGAGGAATTCGGCCAGCGTCTCACCTGGATCCCGATCGCCGATCGCCGTCAAGATGTAGCCGGGGCTGGGCGCGTTGTCCACTTCGCGGACCAGCGCTGCCAGTGTCCCGCTGCTCAGAATAAACGCAAAAGTGAGCCACGGCCCGAGATCGTCTTCTGACAGTTCATGGGTGCCCCACTGGGCTTCAGCTTGCTCTGTGGCGATATCCAATTGAGCCACATATTTCTGAGGCTTCCCATGGAAATCAGGTACAGTGATCCGCTTCATGATTACCTATCTTACCTCTGTTACGTAAGCGGGGATCGCACCGAAATCATCACCGTTATGGTGGATGCTGATGACACCTGGCTCGCTCCCCAGCTCCCAGGCGGCGTAGCCTGGCGGCGTGTTTCTGGCCGGCTTCGGCGTTACGGATGTGTAGAACTCAAAACTTCCAGGCGGGGCATTGTCGGGAATCGGGCCACGATGGGCCTGGGCCATGGGGTTTCCTCCCCATCGCGATTCCCGCCCCCACAATTGCCCTGATTCAATTACTTGTTCTGTGACGTCACTTGTCTGAGTTGGCGAACCAAGTCTATGGAAGGGGCCGTGAAGCTCTGCGACGTCGCCGATGCCTGGCCCTGCAGGTCCGAGCATGAGCGGTTGAGAAGCGGCAGGTCCCGGCAAGTCTGAACTTTCGGCTTGCCTGCCGAACATGCCTTTCAAGCGACCGAACAGCGACTTTTTGCACGGCGCCAGCCCCAGCGGGTCCGCCCAAGTGACCGGGTTATGGACATACGTAGCCGGATTCGGCGCCGGGGCCAACCCCAGAGGGTCCGGTGACAGATAGCGCGCCGATTCCGGGTCGTAATGGCGGTGGAAATTGTAGTGGAGGCCCGTTTCGGGGTCGAAGTATTGGCCCGGGAAGCGGAGAGGCGTGTAGGCCGTGCTCGCCGTGGCCCAGGACGTCGTGCCCCAGAGAGTTGAGCGGGCGCGCCACGTCACCTCTCCCGACTCGTCGACGAGTTCCGTCGGGGTGCCGATCAGGTCGGTGACGATGGCGAAGAAGCGGGTGTCGATTGCCCGTTGGGACGCGTCGGCCGCCGATATTCGTTCCGTCTGGGCGATCGGATGGAGGCCGTCGTGGTCCCACGTCAACGTGACCGGGTTGGGGAACTCGGAAGAGATCGTGGTCTGTTCGACCAGCGTCGCGCCGTCCCACGTGAAGCGGACCTCTTCGAGAATCGCGCCCGCCGCGCCGAGGCGTCGCTTCGCGATGCGGCGGCCCAGCGGGTCGTACAGATAGCGCCACCGCGCGCCGTCCGGAGTGACGACCGCCGTCAGGCGGTCCTCCGCGTCCCACTCGTACCGCCACGTATCCGGCTTTCGCGAGAGACGGGTCTTGCGCCGAACGACGACGCGGCCGAGTTCGTCATGTTCGTAACGGACGCCACCCGCGCGGGTGATGCGCGTACCCACATACGCGCGCGAGCCCACCGCCTCCTGCCCAGGGCCGGGCCAGTCGGCAGAGGTCTGGTTGCCCGCCTCGTCGTAGGCGTAGCGCTCGCTCCACCCCGGAGCGTCCACCCCCGTCACCTGGCCCACCGCGTCGAGCGAGTACGTGCGGTCGTCGATCGAGGTGACGGCCCCGTCGCGGCGGTAGGTGTACGTACGGGACAGAACGCCCGGCAGCGACTGGGAGCTCAGGCGACCCACCGGGTCCCAGTCATGGGTCAGGGTCAGCGCATCGCCGAAGTGGCGGGCGATCTCGCGGCCTGCCGCGTCGTGTTCCATCGTGAACGAGTGGCCGGACGCGGTCATGGACGTACGCCGTCCCGCCGCGTCGTACGCCCAGGTGCTGACCGCACCCATCGGCGTGACCCGGCGCGCGCGGCGGCCCAGTTCGTCGTAGGCGAAGGTCAGCGTACGGCCGTCGCAGGTCTCGGACTTGACCCGCCCGAGCCGGTCCCGGCCGTACACGAGCGTCGCGTCCGGACCCGCCGCTTCCAGAAGGCGGCCCGCAGCGTCGTGGGCGTACGTGGTCACCGCACCGTCCGCGTCCTTCCGCACCACCCGCCCCAGCACGTCGCGCTCGTACGCGACCGTCTGCCCCAGCGGATCCGTACGCGACACGAGCTGACCCGCCGCGTCATGCGCATACCGAAGCGTCCGGCCGTCGAAGTCCGTCTCCGACGCGAGCCGTCCCGCCGGGTCGAACTCGTAACTCCAGGTCAGACCTTGCGGATTGGTGACGGCCGTCAGCTGGAGATGCGAGTCGTGGGTGAACTCGTAGCGCACCCCGTCGGGACCCGTCCGCGCCGTCAAGCGGTCGAAGTGGGTGTATTCGGAGCGGGTGACTCCGCCGAGGGCGTCCGTGTGCGTGACGCAGTTGCCCTCGCCGTCGTACGTCCACGTCTCCTCGGCCCCGTCCGCCGCGACGCGCCGGGCGAGCCGTCCCTCGACCGTCCATGACAGCCGGGTCGTCGCGCCGAGCGGATCGATGACGGTCGTCACGCGGCCGAAGGCATCGCGGCAGTACGTGGTCACCCCGCCGAGCGGATCCGTCACCTCGACGGGCAGCCCCGCCGCGTCGCAGGTGACGCGTGTGGTGGAGCCCAGCGCGTCGGTGACCGTCGACAGATGGCCATAAGAGTCGTACGTGAAGCGGGTGACCGCCCCCGCAGGATCCGTGGCGGAGGTCCGGCGGCCGGCGGCGTCGAAGGTCTGGTGGCGGACGGTCCCGTCCACGTCCGTCACGGTCACCGGGTGGCCCGCCGGGTCGTACGACGCCGTCGCCACGCGGCCGTCGGGGCGGGTCACCGAGAGGAGCCGCCCCGCCTCGTCGTAGCGGAACTCGGTCGTCCGGTCGAGGGCATCCGTGCGGGAGAGCAGCCGGTTGTGGCGGTCGCGGCGCGAGCGCGTGGCGGCGCCGGTCGGGTCGATCTCGGCGACGACGTGCGACGTGGCGTCCTCGACGACGTAGTGGGCCGTGTGCCCCAGGGAGTCGGTCATCGCCGTGACGCGCAGGCCCGTGTCGGGGTCGGGCTCCCCGTACTCCAGGGAGAAGCGCATATGGCCGTCGGTGCCGGTCTGGAAGACGCAGCGGTCCCGGTCGTCGTACGCGTACACGTACCGGCTGGCGTTGCGGTCGGTCCACGCCGTGATCCGCCCGCGCTCGTCGTAGTCGAACCTCAGCGGCAGGCCTGAGGAGTTGATGACGTCCGTCAGGTTTCCGTCGGTGTAGCCGTACCGGATCAGCTCCGTCTCGACGCCCTCGGTCACCAGATGGAGCGCGGTGATGCGGCCCGAGTCGGTGGTGATGCGGACGCGGTAGCCGCCGTCGTGGACGAGCGCGCGAGGCGTGCCGTCGACGTCGTACTCAAGGGTGATCCAGTGGCCTCCCCGGTCGGAGACCTGCTGGAGCAGGGCGAGATCCTCGCCGTACGGGGCGAAGTGGCGGGTACGGCCGGACACCGGGTCGGTGATCAGGTAGCCGCCGTCGGCGTTGGCCAAGGGCCAGCGAGGGCCCTCGGCGGGGAGGGTCGGGACGCCCGGGGCGGGATGCGGATAGCTCAGCAGCATGCCGTCGGCGCCCACGTACACCACGCCCGCGGAGTCGATCTCCAGGCGCTCGTCGACGGTGCTCGACCAGGAGGGGCCCAGCCAACGGCCCGCGCGGTAGCCGGACTCCGCCCGCCGTTCGAACAGCAGGGGCAGCCCGGCGGCGGGCAGGGAGACGTCGGTCTGGGGCAGGAACATGCGGCCGGTGGCCAGGTCGATGGGGTCGCCGCCGACGCACTTCTGCCCCTCCCCGATGCCGCCCTGCTTGGGATTGGCCTCCACCGCCTCGCGCGCGGCCCCGCTCTTGACGCCTTGTTCCGCCCCCGCCTCGGCGGCGTCCGTCGCCCCGCGGCGCGCCGCTCCGATCGCCATCCGCTCACCCGCGTTGGCCGCGGTGCTGCCGCCGCCTGTGGCGATGCCCATCGTGATGTTGCCCGCGAGCCGGCCCATGGCCTCGGAGGGGTCCGAGCCCCAGCCGTCACCCAGGAGTGTGGAGGGGATGCGGCCGGGGTGAGCGGCGAGCGAGACGATTCCGGCATCGGTCTGGACGACGCCGTCGAGGTACGCCGCGGGGTGGGTGATGTTGTACGGGTCGAGCGGGTTGAGCGTACGGGCGAACCGCGCCATATCGGTCACCGACCGGACCGCGCCGCCCAGGAGGTGCATCGCCTCGACCTGGCCGCCTTCGAAGAGGTCCTTCGCGTCACCGGCGACGCGATCGGAGAACTTGGGGAGCTTCGGCGCGAGTTCGACCGCCTTGTCGATGTGCCCCTGCGCGGCCGCGGCGGCGGTGTTGCGCTGCTTCCGGGCCTCGGTCAGGACGCGCTGCGCCTCCTCGCGGTCGGCGATGCCGGGGTCGGTGCACGGGGGTGGCGGCGCACCGGGGTCCTGGCCCGCCTTCACCTTCGCGTTGTACGCGTCGGCCGCCTTGCTGTAGGCGTCCCTGGCCGCCTTGGCGGCCTCCTTGCCCTGCTTGTAGAGGCGTACGGCCTCCTTGGCCTGAGCCTGCGCCCAGGTGACGGTGTGCGCGTACGCGGACAGGGCGGTCGCCGCATCCTGACAGGAATCGGCCGCGTGAGCCCATTTCGGCGCGTGCTCGGCAAACTTCTGCGCGAAGTTGTCCGATCCCTCACCCTTCCACTGCGAGGGGTCGATCTTCTGCATGCCGGCGTGCGCGGTGTTGAAGGCGGTACGGAAGCTCCGCAGGTGGCCCGCGGTGGCCTCGATGCGTTTCGCGTCTCCGTGGACGAGCTCTTTGGGGTCGTCGGTCTCGTCGAGCTGCTTCTCGCCGACCTCCGCTCCCAGACCGGAAGCGGTCCTGTCGGACCAGTCGTCGACGGACTTGGCCGCACCGTGGAACCCGAGGTCGTCGGCGACGTCGGCGACCTTGTGACCACCCCATTCGACGGCCTCGCCGAGCCCCCTCTTCCCCGCGTCGACGGCATGGTCGATCTTGTCGCCGATGTTGTCCCAGATGGCCATCAGTGACGCTCTCCGGTCGGCGGCGCCTCACCTTTGATGTCGGCGATGGTCCGTGCCAGAGCCGCGTCCGCGTGGTGACCGGCCTGCTTGAAGGAGTCGGCGCTGTAGTCGGCGTGCGCGATCTGGTTGAAGGGGTTGTCCGAGAACGTCTTCCCCCAGGACTGCTGCTCCGCCTGCTCCTCGGTCATGTGCGGGTTGCCCATGAGGGCGTTGGTGGTCACCTTGAAGGTGTTCGAGATGTACGCGTCGCCCTCGTGGTAGTAACCGGCGGCCAGGCCCACGCGCTCGGCGAACTGGCTGCCGTCGTGCACCAGCGCCCGTACGCCCCACTCCCAGCGGTGGCAGAACGACTTGAAGGAGTCCGTCAGGCCCTGGTGGCCAGTCTCCATGCCGGAGAGGGCGAGCTCGCCGAAGCCACGGCCGGTGGCCGCCTCGCCGGGAGAGCCGCCGGACTTCTTCAGCTCCTCTATGGCGCCGTTGAGGCCCTTGGTGATGTTGTCGAGGGCGTCCTTGGGGGCGTGTATGCCATCGCTCATCGCGTTGCCCCGTCGACGGCGGCGTGCTCGGGGACGATGCCCGCCACCGGCGGGAACATCATGGGCCGCTCGCCGCCCACGTCCAGTGCGACGCCGGTCGGTTCACCGACGGCGGGCACGACGACGTCCAGCAGCCGAGCGCCGAGCACGGACCGGTACTCCCAGTCGCGCGCCGCCTCACCACGCGCCGCGGCGAACCGGGCCAGCGCGGTCTCGTCCGTGAAGGCATGGATCCACTGCACGCCACCGAACTCCGCGGTCCACAGCCCGCCCTGACCATCCATCGGCACTAGCACGGCCGTCCGCCGGAACTCCCCGACCAGCGCGGCCGGCCGCCCCCGCACCGCGTGGACCGCGGCGACCTCATCCCTCAACGACACCGTCTCCCCGCCCTTTCCCTGCCCCCGAGGCAGCGTATACAGCGGGCGACATGAATCGAACGGAGGGTCAGGTGGGGTGCCGGGCGGTCCTCTATCGTGAGCGACGACATTCGGCCGTATATCCCTTGAGGGGGCATCGTGGCAGAGCTCAACTGGATTCCGGCGACCGAAGGCGACGAAACGGAATACCTGGAAGTCGCGTTCGGTGACGACGGCAATGTCTACATCCGCGAGAACCACCGGCCGGACGAGGTCGTGGTGACCACGGACGCGAAGTGGGACGCGTTCGTCCTGGGCGTCAAGGCGGGCGAGTTCGACCATTTCGTGGAGGGTGTGGAGTAGAGCGCGGACGCCTTGCCGGACGACTTTGGATGCGGCTGGGGACGCGCCCGCAGGTCTAGAACCACGGTCCGCGAATCCAGCCCGTCCGGCGTTTGAGGACACGCCCGAAGGGCGTTCCCGCCGCAGGCGGCGAACCGGCTCGCAGCCGGGGGTCCGGGGCATGGGCCCCGGTTTCGGGAAGGGGCGGGGTAGGGGAAAAAGCCGCGCAGCGACCGATCAGTCGTCGGCCTCGCCCCGCCCGCCCTTCCCCTTCTTCTTCCCGTGCCCGCCCTTACCGACCTCACCCGACGGCGAAGCAGAAACCTCCGCCGGAACGACTTGCTGAACCGCCGGCCCCGACGGCCCCGCTCCCCCACCCCCACCGGACCCGAACGCCCAAGCCCCGATCGCCGCGGCCACCGCGAACGCCACAGCCCCGGCGACCACGATGCCCAACGTCTTCGACTTCCGTACGCCCTTACGCCCACGCCGCCCGGGCGCGGACACCGGAGCGGAAACCGGCGCGGTCACGGAGGCAGGCCGGTGCGCGGGCGCAGGCACCGGCGGCCGCACAGGCGGCGCAGCAGCCGGCATCGGCACAGGCGTAGGCCCGGCAGCACCCCCAACACCCCCCGGCGCAACGAGAGGCGCAGCCACAGGCGCAGGCGCAGCCGGACGCGCGCCGCCCTGCCACGCCGTCCCCCCGAACCACTCCGCGACTTCCTCCGCCGACGGCCGCTCCTCCGGCCGCTTGGCCAGCATGCGCAGCAGACAGGACTCGAAGGCGGGCGGCAGATCGGCCCGGTGCTGCCGTGGCGGCACGGGTGCCGCGTCGACATGGAGATAGAGCAGAGCAGTGGGGCTGTCCGCCCAGAAGGGCGGTTGGCCCGCGAGGAGCTGGTAGACAACGCAGCCCAGCGCGTAGACGTCGGAGGCGGGCCCGGCCATGCGGCCCAGCGCGCGCTCCGGGGCGAGGTAGGTGCTGGTGCCGACGATCTGACCGACCCTGGTCAGCGCGGTGGAGGCCTCGTCCACGAACCGGGCGATCCCGAAGTCGCCGATCTTCAGCGTGCCATCGGCGTCGAGCATGAGATTGCCGGGCTTGACGTCCCGGTGGACCACTCCCTGCCGGTGCGCGGCCGCGAGCCCGGAGGCGGCCTGGGCGGCGATGCGGGCGACGTGGGCGGGATCCAGGGTGCCGCGCGCGGCCAGCTCCTGGGCCAGGCTCGGGCCCCGGACCAGCTCCATCACCAGATAGAAACGCCCGTCCCAGGCGCCGAAGTCGTACACCGCGACCACTTGGGGGTGATTCAGGCGGGCCGCTGTCTGCGCCTCCAGCCGGAACCGCGACGCGGCCGACTCGTCCGCCTCGTCGCCCAGCAGGAGCTTGACCGCGACCTGACGGCCGAGCACTTCGTCCCGGGCTTCCCAGACTTCGCCCATTCCGCCGCGGCCGAGCAGCTCTCCCAGCCGGTACCGATCGGCTACCAGCACCCGTACCACCCTTGTTCTCGATGCCCCCGAAGCGCCGGACCCGGGCGGTGAGGACGACGCACGCGACGATCAGGCCCCACAGCCACGAGGCCCGGTGGTCAACCGGGCGGCGCAGGCCCCAGCGTACCGACCGAACACCCTGCCGCCCGAACGTCCGCATGGCCCCCCACCTCGCCGATCATTGCTCGCCGTCCATGCCCGTGATACATAGAGTCACCATAGAGCTCCCCACTGACAGCGCCTCGCGTCGCGGGTTGGACCCGCATTGGTGAATCGCGTACGGGTTCCGGCAAAAAATGGCGCCAAGTCGACATGCCGGAGGGGCATCGTCGGCGAAGATAGGTCCTGACCTTTGCCAGGCGGCGGAGGGGTTGACAACTACCCATAAGGGGCGGTGAGTTACAAATGTTTTTGGCGGCCGGCGACAAGGGTGACATCAACACCATCATTGGCGGAATTGCCCCGAAATGGGGGCCGTTCGGCAGCCTGGGCAATGAGGCGCGCGTTCTGGTCGAGGTCGTGATGGCCGCGGCCATCCTGCTCTGCCTCGCCATCGCGATCTGGGGCGCGGCGAAACAGCGCATCGGGGCGACGGCCCTGCGGGACACTTTCAGCGCCGAGCAGGGCAAGGGACTGATCGTGGCCGGGCTCACCGGTGTATTCATCATCGGCTCGCTCGGCACGCTCTTCACGATTGTCTACGGCATGGCCATCTGACCCATGCGATCCGGCCGTCCCGTGCGGCTCTCTTGACGAACTCCGCCCACCGTCCGACAACTTTTCCAACGTCAGCCCCGGCCGCCCCAACCACCCCACCGATCCCATGAGTCCCGCCGCGCATCACCCCCGCGCAGACCCTCTCGTCCCCGAGTCCCCCCGCACCGAGGCTGCCACCTGATGCCCCCTCACACCCCCTCGTACTCCTCCCCCCAGAATCGCTTCGCGCCGCTACCGTCATATGCGGGTGCCACAGCGGCGAAGACGTATGAGGGGACGTGCGCGCGATGAGTCTCGGTGACGACGGCTACGGCAACGGCCAGGACTACGGCGAACCGGCCGGCTCCGACCGCCACCTGACGCGCACCCGCCTGCCGGAGGGCGAGGGCGACGCGTACGGGCCGAACCGGCGCGGCCGTGGCGGCGGCAGCGGCCTGTCCGGCCGGAACCTGATCACCGTCGTCGGCGTCGTCGTCCTGCTGATCGCCGCGATCGCCTTCGCGAACAGAGGCGGCGGGTCCTCGTCGGACGAGTCGGACTCGACGGGCGGCGCGAGTGCGCAGGCGACTGCCCCTACCGGCGAGAAACCCGTGTCCGGCAAGGACGGCGCGACGGGGATCGCGTCGGGCTTCGCGCATACGGAGCAGGGGGCGCAGTCGGCGGCGTCGAACTATGCGGTTGCGCTCGGCGGGGACGGAATGTTCAAGACGGACACCCGTCACGCGATCGTGGACGGCATCCATACGCCCGACGCCGCGCCCGCCCTCCAGAGAGACCTGGACAAGGCGTACAGCGCCGACTTCTTCAAGAACGTCGGCCTGAACCCCGACGGATCGGCACCGAAGGGCCTGACCTTCGTGTCCCGCACCGTGCCCGTCGGTGCGAAGGCCACCGCGTACAACGACAGCGAGGCGACGGTCGCGGTCTGGTGCACGGGCCTGGTGGGCCTCGCCGGCCAGGGATCGACCAAGCCGGTCACCCAGACGTGGTTCACCATGACCCAGAAGCTCCGCTGGGTGGGCAACGACTGGAAGATCACGTCCTCCGAGCAGAAGCAGGGACCAGCTCCCGTCAGTGGTGACGTACCCGCCGCAGGAGCCGAGGAGATCACGAACGCGGTCAACGGGTACGGAGGGTTCACTTATGCCAGGTAGCCGTCGCCTTCGCGGCTTCTCCGTCACGGCGCTCGTGGTGTCTGCCCAAGTGGCCCTGTTCACGCTCGCTTCGAGAGCAGCGGCGGTCCCGCCATCTCCCTCGGCCCCGAACCCGTCCACCCCACCGTCGACCGCCCCCTCGACCTTGCCGTCCCCGGGCGCCAGCCAGGGCAAGGACCCGTGCGACCTGATCTCGGGGCTGGCGAAGGACTACTGCCAGGGCGGCAAGAAGAACGGATCCACCCCCACCACCCCCGACCCCCAATCCTCCCTCGACCCCCTCGACTCGCTCTCCAAAGGCTGTGCCGACGCCGCCTCCTGGATCGTCAAGAAGCTCTCCGAGGCCGTGCACTCCACCGGCAACGTCGACTTCACCAACGCCACCTTCCTCCAGCAGTACGCCGTCGTCTTCGCGGCGTCCAGCATCCTCACGCTGGTCCTCTGGCTGCTGGCCGTCGCCAAGCGGGCGGTGCGCGGGGTGCCGTTCTCGGAGGCGTTCACGGAGGCCGTGGGGTTCCTGTGGCTGACGGTGCTCGCCTCCGCGTTCACCCCGTTGATCCTCTACACACTCGTATCGGCCACCGACGCCGTCACCGCCGTCATCTCCACCGGCAGTGGTTCGAACAACGACACCTTCTTCGGCGCCTTCGCCGACGCACTCCAGAAACGCGACCACATCGGCGGCGGGCCGATCATGCTGATCGTGGTGTCCCTGGTCTCCGTGCTCGCCGCGGGCGTGCTGTGGCTGGAGCTGGTGATCCGGGCCGCTCTGCTCTACGTCGGCGCCCTCCTCGGCACGGCCGTATACGCGGGGCTGGTCGACAAGAACATGTGGGGCCACGTACGCCGCTGGGCGGGCATCATGCTCGCGGTGATCCTGGTGAAACCGATCATCGTCGTGGTGCTGGGGCTCGCCGGAGCCCTGTCCTCCGGAAAGGGCCCGAACTCCTTCTCGGCGGTCGTGTCGGGGCTCGCCATCATCATCCTCGCCATCTTCGCCAGCGCGATGATCTATCGCTTCGTCCCCGGCTTCGGCGACGAGATCGTCCACACCCGCAGCGCCAGCAAGGACGCGGCGTCCCGGCAGGCGGCCGCCGTGATCTCCTCGCCCGCCGCCCTGGTCAAGCAGGGCATCACCACCCACAGCGCCCGCGGCAACGGCGCGGCCGGCGGCAACAACGCCGCCCAGCCCCGCCCCGGCAACTCCGTCTCCGGCGGCGTCGCCGCCCACAGCACCCGTGCCCCCGCCCGCCCGGAAGGCGGGAACACCGGCGGCGGAAGCGCCCCCTCCGTACCGGCGCCTCGCGCACAGAACCGCAGCAATGCTCCAGGAGGTGAGCGGAGTTGACGATCCAGGCACAGTCCCAGCCGATCGCGGCCCGCCGTACGTATCTGATCGGCCGCGCACGTCCCAACGCGGTCGTCGGCAAGAACCGGGAGACCGGCGAGATCGCCCTGATCATCGCCGGCGCCTTCCTCGGCATGATGTGCGGCCTCCTGGTGCCCGTCCTCCCGCTGCGGATCCTCACCCTCACCGGCTTCCCGGTGCTCGCGCTGTCGGCCGTGTACGTCCCGTACAAGCAGCGCACGTTCTACAAGTGGTTCGAGATCAACCGCACGTACAAGCGCACGCTGCGCCGCGGCGCCACCTACCGCTCCTCCGCCTCCGAGGCCGGTACGCGCCTGGACGGGCGCGAGGTCGAGGTCGGACCGCCGCCGGGGATCGGGCGGATCAGCTGGCTGGCGGCGCCGTTCGGACCGGACGAGATCGCCGTGCTGCTGCACGCCGACCGCCGTACGGTCACCGCCGCGATCGAGATCGAGGGGCCGGGCGTCGGGCTGCGCGACTCGGAGGACCAGGAGGCGCTGGTCGACCGGTTCGGCACGCTGCTCAAGCACGTCGCCAACGGCGACGGCTATGTGACCCGCATCCAGATGCTGGCCCGTACGCTGCCCGCCGACCCCGACGCGCACGCCAAGGACGTCGAGCGCCGGGGCGACGAGAAGTCCCCCAAGTGGCTGAAGGACTCCTACGACCAGCTGCAGTCGATGGTGTCGACCTCCTCCGAGCAGCACCGCGCCTACCTCGTCGCCTGCATGCACTACACCCGCGAACTGGCCGCCGAGGCACAGACCATCGCCCGCGCCTCCCGCCACGAGAGCGGCACGCGGCGGCTGGACCGGGACGGCGGCCTGGCCGTCGTCATGGCCCGCGAGCTCACGGACATCTGCGCCCGCCTAGCCGAGGCCGACATCCGGGTGCGCCAGCCGCTCGGGCAGGGGCGGCTGGCGTCGCTCGTGCACTCGATGTACGACCCGGACCACCCCATCGACCACATCCAGGCGATGACGCAGCGCAACGCGTGGCCCGCCGAACTGGACGCCATGGAGGCGACGTACCTCCAGGCGAAGACGCGCGAGTCGTCAACACGCGCACCCTGGTGTCACTCCACCGCCTGGGTGAAGGAATGGCCCATGACACCGGTGGGCGTCAACTTCCTCGCGCCGCTGCTCGTCCACACCCCGGACGTCATCCGGACGGTCGCCGTCTGCATGGACCTGGAGCCGACGGACGTCGCCATCGAGCGGATGCTGACGGAGAAGACGAACGACGACGCGGACGCCTCGCGCGCCGCGAAGATGAACCGGGTCGTCGACCCGCGCGACGTCGCCCACCACTCCCGCGTCGACCAGCGCGGCGAGGACCTCGCCAGCGGCGCGGCGGGCGTCAACCTCGTCGGGTACATCACCGTGTCGTCGCGTTCACCGGAGGCACTCGCGCGCGACAAGCGCACGATAAGAGCGTCGGCCGGCAAGAGCTACCTCAAGCTGGAGTGGTGCGACCGCGAGCACCACAGAGCCTTCGTCAACACGCTGCCGTTCGCAACCGGCATCCGACGATAGGGGCAATGCCGTGCTCGAACCACTGGCCGTACTGACCGAGGCATTCACCAGCTTCCTGTTCGGGAAGGTGGAAACCACCCGGCTGCCCGTCCGCACCTCCACCGGGCAGGCCCAGGCCGTCTACCTCCCCACTGCCGCCCCGGGCCTCGGCGACTCGGGCGTCGTCATCGGCCGCGAGGTCTACTCCGGCAAGGGCTACATCTACGACCCGTTCCAGCTGTACGGACAGCAGCTGCCGGCCCCGCACTGGCTGGTGCTCGGCGAGTCCGGCAACGGCAAGTCGGCGCTGGAGAAGACGTACGTCCTGCGTCAACTGCGCTTCCGTGACCGCCAGGTCGTCGTTCTCGACGCACAGGGCGAGGACGGCGTCGGCGAGTGGAACCTCATCGCCCAGCAGCTGGGGATAACCCCCATCCGGCTCGACCCGGCGGCCGCCCTCAACGGCGGCATCCGGCTCAACCCGCTGGACCCCTCCATCGCCACGACCGGACAGCTCGCGCTGCTGCGCACCATCATCGAGGTGGCCCTGGGCCGCGGCCTGGACGAGCGGTCCGGTTTCGCGCTCAAGGTGGCGCACTCCTACGTCAACGAGACGATCCTCGACCGTCAACCCGTGCTGACCGACATCGTCGAGCAACTGCGCCACCCGGAAGCCGAGTCCGCGGAGTCGATGAATGTCGACATAGACGACGTACGCGCGTGGGGCCTCGACGTCGCCCTCGTGCTGGACCGGCTGGTCGACGGCGACCTGCGGGGCATGTTCGACGGACCGACGACGGCCGGCATCGATCTCGACGCGCCGCTGATCGTCTTCGATCTCTCGCACATCGACCGCAACTCGATCGCCATGCCCATCCTGATGGCCATCGTGGGCGTGTGGCTCGAACACACCTGGATCCGCCCGGACCGCAAGAAGCGCATCTTCCTGGTGGAAGAGGCCTGGCACATCATCAACTCGCCTTTCGTCGCCCAGCTGTTCCAGCGCCTGCTGAAGTTCGGCCGGCGGCTCGGCCTGTCGTTCGTGGCGGTGGTGCACCACCTGTCGGACGTGGTCGACGGCGCGGCCGCCCGGGAGGCGGCAGCGATCCTGAAGATGGCCTCCACCCGCACCATCTACGCGCAGAAGGCCGACGAGGCGCGCGCCACCGGCAGGGTCCTCGGCCTGCCGAGGTGGGCCGTCGAGATCATCCCCACGCTCACGCCCGGCATCGCCGTCTGGGACGTCAACGGCAACGTCCAAGTGGTCAAGCACCTCATCACCGACGTCGAGCGGCCCCTGGTCTACACCGACCGTGCGATGACCGAGAACGGCGACGACTACCTCGCCCGCGAACTCGCGGCGGAGGCGGCGGCCGCCGAACGCGCGGCCGCAGCGATCGAGGCGCAGCTGGCCGACGAGGCGTACGGCTCCTCCGAGTCGACGGTGGCCTGACCGATGGCGAGCACCGGCCCCAACGGGAGCCGCAGACCCGAACGCGGCATTCCGGACGCCCTGTTGGTCGGCGCCATCGCGTTATTGCTGAGCCTGACGCTGCTGGTGTGGGCGACGACCGGCCTCGCGGGCCTGGCCGCCCACGGCTCCTGGCCGGACGGTGTAAGCCTGGACGGCACGCCCGTGGCCCTGCGCCACCTGGCCACCCAGCCGCACGACCTCGCGGCCGCCTGGCCGGACGCCCCACCGGACGCGCTCTCGGGATACGGGCTCTTCTGGGGCATCCTCATCGGCGAGCTGCTGACGCTCATCGTCCTGTGGATCTTCATCGTCGGCACCTGGACCCGCTGGCGGACCGTACGGGCGCGACGGCGGGCGGAGGCGACCGCGGAGACGGCAGCGGTCACAGAGGCCCCGGCAGAGGCGCCAGAGCGCCCTCAGGCGGCTTCCCCGGCCCCGGCGTCTGTCCCGGTGCCCCCGCAGCCCGTGGAGCGGCAACAGCCCACCGTGGCGCCCACGGACGCCCCCGCCCCGGCCGACGACGCCCCGCCGCCCCGCGTCGTCTACGGCTCCGACCGGCGCGGTGCCGCGGCGCGCGCGGTCCTGGAGGCCGCCGGGCCCGTCCTGGTCACCACCAGCGCCCCGGGCCTGTGGGCCGACACCAAGGACTCCCGCGCGAAGCTCGGCCCGGTCCACGTCTTCGACCCGGGCCACCTCCTCGACACCCCGAGCCGCCTGCGCTGGTCCCCCACCGCCGGCTGCGAACTCCGTGACACGGCCGCAGCGCGCGCCGCGGCGCTGCTCGCTCCCGTGCGCCCGCGGAGCGCCCTGGACTCGGCGACGGCCGACACCGCGGAGACCCTACTGCGCTGCTGGCTGCATGCGGCCGCCGTGGACGGCCGCCCGTTCCGCCAAGTGCACCGCTGGGCCCAGGGAACGGCGGCGCACGAACCCGTACGGATCCTCCGCACGCACCCCAAGGCGGCGGGCGGCGCGGCCGGCGAACTGGAGTCCGCGCTGACCGGCCACCCGGAACGCAAGGATTTGGCCCAAGAATTGACGAGTCGGGCGCTCAACTCCCTTTCGTCCATCCATATTCGGGACGCGTGCAATCCCAATCGATCCGATGCGCTCGCGTGGGAATCATTCATCGCAGAAGGGGGAACCCTCTACGTGGTGGGTGAGGCGATTGAGGATCCCCGCACCCGCCCGGGTGCGATGCCCCTGCTGACCGCACTCGCCGCAAGCGTGGTCGAGCTCGGCCGGGGCATGGCCGGACGGTCATCTGCCGGTCGGCTCGACCCACCACTGACACTCGTCCTCGACGACGTCGCGGCGGTGGCGCCGCTGCCTTCCTTGCCGGATCTCCTGGCGGAGGGCCCGTCGTTGGGCTTGCCGACGTACGCCTTCATGCGCTCGGAAGAACAGGCCCGCGCCCGCTGGCCGCACGCGTCACTGCGGCGCTAGCACCAGCCCGTCCGGCGCTTGAGGACAGTGCGCGGAGCGTGCTTCGGGGTCTGGGGCGGAGCCCCGGTTCGGGAAGGGGCGGGGTGGGGAACAAGCCCGCCGCAGGCATCAAAGCGCAGGCCGGGCCACAGCCATCTCGTACTCCAGCGAAGACGGGTCACCCTCCATCGGCACGGTCACCCCCGTCCGCTCGAACCCGAGCTTCCGATAAAGCCCCGCCGCCCGATCATTCCGCTCATGCACATACAGACGCACACGCGACACACAAGGCTCGGACCGCTCCCACGACCAGTCGAGCGCCGCCCGGAAGAGAGCCTCCGTCAGCCCCGTCCCCCGGTGCTCGGGGCGCATGAAGACCCCCACCAGATGCGTCTGCGGCACAGTCGCCGGGGCGCCGAAGGACCCGTCCACACCGGGCAGTTCCACCAGGACGGTCACATTCCCCGCCCATTCGCCGTCCGGCCCCTCGGCAATGAAGGACGTCGACGAACGCGCCCGCTCCTGCCAGAACTCGTCGGGCTGCACGACAGCCTCGTCATAGGTACTGAGAAAGGCGATCGGCGCGGCCGGATCGGAGAGCGCGGTCAGCCGCAGCTCCTTGACCTTCTCCCACTCGTCCGGGCGTACGGTTCTGATGAGGTGCTCCATCCACTGATGGTCAACCTGTGCCCATGGCCAGGGCAAATCAGTTTTCCCGGTTTGCCTCAGGGGCATGGGTCAGCGCGTGAACGGTATACGGGGGTTGGTCGTAGTCATAGCCATGGGGGCGGACGAAGCCGCGGCGGTCCTCCCCCCGGATCTACGGGCCAGGCTCGCGGAGTTGGCCGCTCCGGTCCTCGGCACACTGGTCGGTCCGCTCACCACTCCACAGGCCCGTACGGCACTTGAGGGCGCCGACATACTGATCACCGGCTGGGGGTGCCCCACCCTGACGGAGGACGTGCTGGAAAACGCGCCGCGATTGCGGGCCGTCATCCATGCCGCGGGATCGATAAAGGAGTTGGTGACCCCGGGGGTCTGGGAACGTGACATAGCCGTCTCCTCGGCCGCCGGGGCCAATGCCGGCCCGGTCGTCGACTACAGCCTCGCCGCGATCACCTTCGCCACGAAAAGGGCCCTCTCGACCGCGGCGGCCTATGAGTCCGGATGGCCCGCCTTCCGTGACCGCCAAGGCTCCGACGGCCGCACCATCGGAATCATCGGCGCCTCCCGCATAGGGCGCAGGGTCATGGCCCGGCTGCGGGCTTCCTGCGTCGGGTATCGGCTTCTCCTGCACGACCCTTATGTCTCCGCCGCCGAGGCGACGAGCCTCGGTGCGGAGGTCGTCGGTCTCGCGGAACTCTGCCGAGAGGCCGGCATCGTCAGCGTGCACGCCCCGCAATTGCCCGAGACGCACCATCTGTTGGACGCGGAACATCTCGCTCTGATCCCCGACGGCGGCACGGTCGTCAATACCGCGCGCGGCTCGCTCATCGACACGGAGGCCCTCACCCGGGAGTGCTCCTCGGGCCGCCTGGACGCCTTCCTCGACGTCACCGACCCCGAACCCCTGCCTGCCGGGCACCCCTTGCTGCGGCTGCGGAACGTCCTGGTCACTCCGCATATCGCGGGCGCGCAGGGCAGCGAGGCCCGCCGGCTCGGGGTGTATGCCGTGGACGAGGTCGCACGGCTGGTGCGCGGTGCCCCACTGGTGGGGCGGGTGAGCCGCGACCAGTTGGAACGGCTCGCATGACCAAAAACCGGCCGTAAACGCAGAAATGCCCTGGCAGGAACCGGAGTTCCCATCAGGGCATTTCTCAAAATTTGT
>NZ_BAAABW010000003.1:0-62006 GCF_039521185.1 Streptomyces blastmyceticus
TTGAGGACAAGCGGCGCAGCCGCTTCAGGGGGTCCGGGGTCTCCCCGGTTTCGGGAAGGGGCGGGGTAGGGGAAAGGAACTGCCCCTGGCCTAGCGGTAGAGCTCCGCGCCCCGCGCAGCCGCATCTGCGAAGCGTTGGCGAAGCGGAAGTGGGTCTAACACTTCTGCTTCCGGCCCCAGCGCGAGCAACTGCTCGTACGCCACGTCGAGGGACTCCACGCGTAACGTGACCGTCGTCAGGCCCCGCCCGTCCGGCGGACCCGCCGAGGCGGCCGCCTCAAGCGCGGCCCCCCGCTCAGTGACATGCGGCAACCGCCGCAACCCCTCGGCGGTCAGCCGCACCCGTACCCGCTCGCGCAGCAGGGAGCGGGTGAACTCCTCCGCCTGTCGTTCCCAGAAGTCCGGCAGGTCGAAGGTCTCGGAGCGCAGGAAGCGGTCCTCTCCGGCCGTCACGGCTGTGAAGCGGTCCACTCGGTAGATGCGGAACTGGCCGTCCGCACGGGCCGCCAGATACCAGACGCCCGCCTTCAGGACGAGCCCGTACGGCTCCAGCTCGCGCTCCACCTCGGTGTCGCGTCTGAGGTAGCGGGCCGTCATCCAGCGGTCGTCCCACACCGCGTCGGCGATCGCGGGCAGCAGCTCGGGGGGATCGGCCGGCTGCCACCAGCCGGGGGCGTCCAGGTGGAAGCGCTGGGCCGCGTTCGCCCCGGCGTCGTGCAGCTCGGGCCGGAGGGCGGCGGAGACCTTGAGCCGGGCGGCGGAGGCCGCGTCGGCGAGGCCCATCTCGCGCAGCGCGGACGGGACCCCGGACAGGAACAGCGCTTCCGCTTCCGTCCGCCCGAGGCCGGTGAGCCGGGTGCGGTAGCCGCCGATGAGGCGGTAGCCGCCGGACCGGCCGCGGTCGGCGTAGACGGGGACGCCCGCTTCGGACAGGGCGAGGACGTCCCGGGCGACCGTGCGCTCCGAGACTTCGAGCTGCCGTGCCAGCTCGGACCCCGTCATCGACGTCCGGGACTGGAGCAGCAGCACCAATTTGATCAGCCGGGCTGCGCGCATGCGTTCATCATGCCCAGCGGCACCGACATTACGATTTCCGGCCGCCTGCCGGTTGCGGCGACGACAGGACCCCGCGCGTCCAGCCAGGGCATGGAAGACGCACGGGGTCCTGCCCTCACCGTCGAGCCTCGCCATGTCACAGGACAGGGCGCCATGGCGGGGCTCGCACCGGCAGGACCGGATGTCGGGACGCGATGCGTCCCGCGGAGACGATACGCCTCTGATCGATGATCGATCAATGTCGGGTGCGGAAAAACTTTCCCGAGGAGCGGAGACGGGGGGTCAGATCCGCGGAGCGCAGCTCAGCACGTGGGTCTTCAGCAGCTCGCCGATCTCCGGGTCGCGCCGCTTGAACGCCTCCACGATCTCCGCGTGGTCCTCGGCGTACGACCGCGGCTCCGGGCTCAGCCAGCGGATCGACAGGGTCGTCCACACCTCGATGCCCAGCGACTCCCAGGTGTGCAGCAGGACGGCGTTCCCGGCCGCTCTGACGATCTCCCGGTGGAAGGCCACGGTGTGCCGCACCTGCGCCTCCCCGTCGCCCGACCGGTCCGCGGCGTACAGCGCGGTCACCTCCGGCGCAAGCGCCGAGTCGTCCTCGGCGAGCGCGGGGGCCGCGAGCTCCGCGGCTACCTGCTCCAGGCCCGCCCGCACGGGGTAGCTCTCCTTGAGGTCGGTGGCGGTCAGGCCACGGACCCGTACGCCCTTGTTGGGCACCGACTCGATCAGCCGCAGCGACTCCAGCTCGCGCAGGGCCTCCCGCACGGGCGTCTGGCTCACCGCCAGCTCGGCGGCGATCCGGCGCTCCACGATCCGCTCGCCCGGCTGCCAGCGCCCGCTGATGATTCCTTCGAGGATGTGCTCGCGGATCTGTTCGCGCAGCGAATGCACGACTGGTGTGGCCATGGGGGCTCCTTAGGGGCGGGCCCTGAACGGACCGGACGTCATTATCCCGGGAGGGTGGACGCCTCCGGCGGCCCGGCCGGTTTCGGGAGCGTAAAAGCCGCGCATGTGCCGAAGGGCGCGGCCCCGGTCCGTACCGCAGTACGGGACCGGGGCCGCGCCCTTCGAGCTGCCCTGGGAGAGGCGACGAGCTACAGACCGATCTCGGTCTCGAACTCGGCGGCCTCCAGGATCTCCTTGACGGCCGACAGGTAACGGGCCGCGTCGGCACCGTCCACCAGGCGGTGGTCGTAGGAGAGCGACAGGTAGGTCATGTCGCGGACGGCGATGACCGTGCCCTCGGGGGTCTCGACGACCACCGGGCGCTTGACGGTCGCGCCGATGCCCAGGATGCCGACCTGGTTCGGGGGCACGATGACCGTGTCGAACAGCGCACCGCGCGAGCCGGTGTTGCTGATCGTGAAGGTCGCGCCGGCGAGGTCGTCCGGCGTGATCTTGTTGGAGCGGACCTTGCCGGCCAGCTCCGCGGTCTTCTTGGCGATGCCCGCGATGTTGAGGTCACCCGCACCCTTGATGACCGGGGTCATCAGGCCCTTCTCCGAGTCGACGGCGATGCCGACGTTCTCGGAGTCGAAGTAGGTGATGGTGCCCTCTTCGTCGTTGATCCGGGCGTTGACGACCGGGTGGGCCTTCAGCGCCTGGACGGCGGCCTTGACGAAGAACGGCATCGGGGAGAGCTTGACGCCCTCGCGCTGCGCGAACGCGTCCTTGGCCTTGCCGCGCATCTTCATGATCTTGGTGATGTCCACCTCGACCACGGAGGTGAGCTGCGCCTGGCCGTGCAGCGCCTTCATCATGTTGTCGCCGATGACCTTGCGCATGCGGGTCATCTTGACCGTCTGGCCACGCAGCGGCGACGGGGCCGCGGCAGCGGCCTTCGGCGCGGCGGCGGGGGCGGCGGCCGGAGCCGGCGCGGCCTTGGCGGCCTCGGCGGCGGCGATGACGTCCTGCTTGCGGATGCGGCCACCGACGCCGGTGCCCTGGACGACCGCGAGGTTCACGCCGTTCTCGGCGGCGAGCTTGCGCACCAGCGGGGTGACGTAAGCGCCGTCGGTCGCGGCAGCGGCGGCCGGGGCCGGGGTGACGGGCGCGGCCACCGGAGCGGGCGCGGCCGGAGCCGGAGCGGCGACCGGGGCCGGAGCGACCGGGGCGGCAACCGGGGCCGGGGCGGCGACGGGAGCCGGAGCGACCGGGGCAGCCGGGGCGACCGGAGCCGGAGCAGCGGCGACCGGAGCCGGGGCGGCCGGGGCAGCAGCGGCCGGGGCGGCACCCGCGGCACCGATGACGGCGAGCTTGGCGCCGACCTCGGCGGTCTCGTCCTCGGCGACGACGATCTCCAGCAGGACGCCGGCGACCGGGGCGGGGATCTCGGTGTCGACCTTGTCGGTGGAGACCTCGAGCAGCGGCTCGTCGACCTCGACCGTCTCGCCGACCTCCTTGAGCCAGCGGGTGACGGTGCCCTCGGACACGGACTCGCCCAGGGCGGGGAGCACGACCGGGGTGCCCTCGGCGGCACCGGCGGGGGCGGCCGCGGGGGCCTCCTCGACCGGGGCGGCGGGGGCGGCGGGGGCCGCGGCGACCGGGGCCGGAGCCTCGACCGGAGCGGCGGGGGCCTCGGCGGCGGCCGGGGCAGCGGCCTCGGCCGGGGCGCCGGTGCCGTCGTCGATGATGGCCAGCTCGGCGCCGACCTCGACCGTCTCGTCCTCGGCGACCTTGATGGAGGCCAGGATGCCGGACGCGGGCGCCGGGATCTCGGTGTCGACCTTGTCGGTGGAGACCTCGAGCAGCGGCTCGTCGGCCTCGACGCGCTCACCCTCGGCCTTGAGCCAGCGGGTGACGGTGCCCTCGGACACGCTCTCGCCGAGCGCCGGCAGTGTTACGGAAACCGCCATGGTTGCGGTTGCTCCTTACGAGTAGTGCGGATGGTGGTGCGCTCGGGAATTAGTCGTGCGCGTGCAGCGGCTTGCCGGCCAGGGCCAGGTGGGCCTCGCCGAGAGCCTCGTTCTGCGTCGGGTGCGCGTGGATGAGCTGTGCGACCTCGGCCGGCAGCGCCTCCCAGTTGTAGACCAGCTGGGCCTCGCCGACCTGCTCACCCATACGGTCGCCGACCATGTGGACGCCGACGACGGCACCGTCCTTGACCTGGACGAGCTTGATCTCGCCCGCGGTCTTGAGGATCTTGCTCTTGCCGTTGCCCGCGAGGTTGTACTTCAGGGCGACGACCTTGTCCGCGCCGTAGATCTCCTTGGCCTTGGCCTCGGTGATGCCCACGGAGGCGACCTCGGGGTGGCAGTACGTCACCCGGGGCACGCCGTCGTAGTCGATCGGCACGGGCTTGAGACCGGCCAGCCGCTCCGCGACCAGGATGCCCTCGGCGAAGCCGACGTGCGCGAGCTGGAGGGTCGGGACGAGGTCACCGACGGCCGAGACGGTCGGCACGTTGGTCTGCATGTACTCGTCGACCAGGACATAGCCGCGGTCCATCGCGACGCCCTGCTCCTCGTAGCCCAGGCCCTGCGAGACCGGGCCGCGGCCGATGGCCACGAGCAGGATCTCGGCCTCGAACTCCTTGCCGTCCGCAAGGGTGACCTTCACGCCGTCGGCGGTGTACTCCGCCTTCTGGAAGAAGGTGCCGAGGTTGAACTTGATGCCGCGCTTGCGGAAGGCGCGCTCCAGCAGCTTGGAGCTGTTCTCGTCCTCGACCGGGACGAGGTGCTTGAGGCCCTCGATGATCGTGACGTCGGTCCCGAAGGACGTCCACGCGGACGCGAACTCGACGCCGATGACGCCGCCGCCCAGGACGATCGCGGACTTCGGCACGCGGTCCAGGGTCAGACCGTGGTCCGAGGAGATGATGCGGTTGCCGTCGATCTCCAGACCCGGCAGCGACTTCGGCACGGAGCCGGTCGCCAGCAGGATGTGGCGGCCCTGGATGCGCCGGCCGTTCACGTCCACGGAGGTCGGGGAGGAGAGGCGGCCCTCGCCCTCGATGTAGGTCACCTTGCGGGAGGCGACCAGACCCTGGAGGCCCTTGTACAGGCCGGCGATCACGTCGTCCTTGTACTTGTGGACGCCCGCGATGTCGATGCCCTCGAAGGTGGCCTTGACACCGAACTGCGCGGCCTCGCGGGCCTGGTCGGCGATCTCACCGGCGTGCAGCAGCGCCTTGGTGGGGATGCAGCCGTTGTGCAGGCAGGTGCCGCCGAGCTTGTTCTTCTCGATCAGAGCGACGTCCAGACCCAGCTGCGCTCCGCGCAGGGCAGCGGCGTAACCGCCGCTACCGCCTCCGAGGATCACTAGGTCGAAAACGGTGCTGGCGTCGTTCGCCACGTCACGTCCTCCATGCATGGAATACGCCGGAGCCGGTCGTCTCTGACCGGGCGGCGGCTGTTGTTCGGCCGCTTTTGCTTCGGCCCTGGGTCAATGGGGCCCTGTCCTGCCGAGACAACATCTTCGCACTTGTTGACGGACGGCGGGACGCCGGGCGGGGGCTCCGAAGAGACTGATGCGTCACCTTCGGGGGTTACTCGCGCGTACGGGGTGTGGATTTCGTTACGGGCGAACGAATGCCGGGCGGCCCCGGGCGAAACGCTCGGGGCCGCACATTTCGTACGCGGGTCCGATCCGGCTCAGCCGAGGTCGCCGTCGGCGGTGTGCTCCGCCAGGCGGACCAGGGTGCGGATCGCGGAGCCCGTGCCGCCCTTCGGGGTGTAGCCGAAGGGAGCGCTCTCGTGGTACGCGGGACCGGCGATGTCCAGGTGCGCCCAGGCGATGCCCTCGCCCACGAACTCCTTCAGGAAGAGGCCCGCGACCAGGCCGCCGCCCATCCGCTCGCCCATGTTGGCGAAGTCGGCGACGGGCGTGTCCATGGCCTTGCGCAGCTCGGCGGGGAGCGGCATCGGCCACGCCTGCTCGCCGACCTCCTCGGCGATCTCGTAGAGCGAGGTGCGGAACGCGTCGTCGTTGGCCATGACGCCGAACGTGCGATTGCCGAGCGCGAGCACCATGGCACCCGTGAGGGTGGCGACGTCCACGATCGCGTCGGGGTTCTCCTCCGAGGCGCGGGCCAGGGCATCGCCCAGGACCAGGCGGCCCTCGGCGTCGGTGTTGAGGACCTCGACGGTCTTGCCGCCGTACATCCGCAGCACGTCGCCCGGGCGGGTCGCGGTGCCCGACGGCATGTTCTCGGCGAGGGCCAGCCAGCCGGTCACGTTGACCCGCACCCCGAGCCGGGCCGCGGCCACGACCGCGGCGAACACGGCGGCGGCGCCGGCCATGTCGCACTTCATCGTCTCGTTGTGGCCGGCCGCCTTGAGGGAGATGCCGCCCGAGTCGTAGGTGATGCCCTTGCCGACCAGCGCGATCGTCTTCTCGGCCTTGGGGTGGGTGTAGCCGATGCGCACCAGGCGCGGCGGGTTCGCGGAGCCCTGGCCGACGCCCATGATGCCGCCGAAGCCGCCCTTGAGCAGCGCCTTCTCGTCCAGCACCTCGACCTTGAGGCCGTGCTCCTTGCCCGCGGCCTGGGCCGTGGCGGCGAAGACCTTCGGGGTGAGGTCGTTCGGCGGGAGGTTGACCAGGTCGCGGGCCCGGTTGATCTCCTCGGTCAGCGCGGTCGCCCGCTCGGCGGCCGCCTTGAACGCCTTGTCGCGGGGCTTGGCGCCCAGCAGCGCGACCTCGCCGAGGGGCGCGCTCTTGTCGGACTTGTCGGCGTTCTTCTTGCTGCCGTCGACGGGGACGAAGGAGTACGCGCCGAGCAGCGCGCCCTCGGCGATCGCGGCGGCGGCCGCGGCGTCCTCCACCGGCAGGGCGAAGCCGGCCTTCTTGGTGCCCGTCAGCGCGCGGGCCGCGGAGCCCGCGGCGCGGCGGAGCGCCTCGTGGCCGTAGCCGTCGTCCTTGGCCGGAGCGTCACCCAGCCCGACCGCCAGCACGACCGGGGCCTTCAGCCCGGACGGGGCGGGGAGCTTGGTCGTCTCGCCCTCGCCGCCACCGGCGCCGAGGGTCTCCAGGATGGCGGCGAGCTTGCCGTCGAACGCCTTGTCCACGGCTTCGGCGCCGGGCGCGACGACCGGGCCCTTGGGGCCCTTCGCCACACCGATGACGATGGCGTCCGCGCGGAGCGTCGCCGCACTGGAAGTGCTGAGAGTCAGAGCAGACACGGGGTGGGGTCCCTACTTCCGTTGAGTTCCTCGGCCGATGGGTGGGCCGACCGTACCCTGCGCATCGTATGTGTCGGTTGTTCTCTCCCCTCCGTGCCCCTGGTCGTAACTGGGGGTTGGGGTGCGGGTCGTTCGTCGGGTGCGGGTCCGTTGCCGCCTGCGGCGGGAGCTCCCTGCGGGAGCGTCCTCAAACGCCGGACGGGCTGAAATTGCGCACCCCGGGGGTCTGGGGGCTCGCCCCCGAGCGGGCCTAGCCCAGCGTCAGTGCCACCAGTGCCGTCGTCGCCGACGTTTCCGCCAGGGCGCCGAAGACGTCGCCCGTCACCCCGCCGAAGCGGCGTACGCAGTGCCGCAGGAGCAGTTCACCGGCCGCCAGGGCGAGGGCCACCGCGACCGCCGTGCGCAGCGCGCCGTACGGGCCGGTGGGCAGGCCGGCCGCCGCGCTCGAGCAGATCACGAGCACCGCCACCGCCGCCGCGGCCCGCCCCCGTACGACGCCCGCCACGGCCGCGCCCAGCCCCTCCGGCCGTGCCGCCGGGACGCCGGACCTGGACGCGAGGGTCAGGGAGCAGCGCGCGGCCACCGCGGCCACCACGGCCGCGAGCGCGCCGCGCGCGGGGGCCGCGGCGTAGAGCGAGGCGAGGGCGGCCACCTGGCCGAGGAGGGTCAGCAGCAGGGTGACGACGCCGAACGGCCCGATGTCGGACTGCTTCATGATGCGCAGCGCGTCCTCGGCCGGCCTGCCGCTGCCGAGGCCGTCGGCGACGTCCGCGAGGCCGTCCAGGTGGAGGCCGCGGGTGAGGACCGCGGGCACGGCGGCCGTGGCCACGGCCGCGACCGCGGGGCCCGAGCCGAGCAGCAGGAGCAGCAGGCCCAGCGCGCCCGCGCAGACACCCACGGCCAGCCCCGCGAGCGGTGCCGCGAGCATGCCGCCGCGCGCCGCCGCCCGGTCCCAGCGGGCGACCCGTACGGGCAGGACGGTCAGGGTGCCGAAGGCGAACCGGAGGGCCTCGCCGGGGGTCGCGCGGGCTGGAGTCGTGTCGGTCATCGCGGGCACCCTATCCCGTCACCTCGGAGCAGTAGGTTTGCTGGTGAGAGGCGTTCGGGAGCGGGAGATCCATGGGCCACTGGCTGGCGCGCAACATTGTCGAACCGGGCAAACTGCCCCTGCTGCTCGCGCTGGGCGCCTTCGTCATGACCTTCCTGGTGACCCGGGTGATCACCCGGCTGATCCGGGCGGGCCGGGGTCCCTTCCGCAACATCAGGCCCGGCGGGCTGCATGTGCACCATGTGGTGCCCGGCATCGTCCTGATGGTCGTCGGCGGCTTCGGGGCGGTCGCGGAGGGCCGGCACGGCTTCGGGGCCTCGGTGTCGGCCGTGCTCTTCGGCACCGGCGCCGGGCTGGTGCTGGACGAGTTCGCGCTCGTCCTGCACCTGGACGACGTGTACTGGACGGAGCAGGGCCGCAAGAGCGTCGAGGTCGTGGTGATGACGGCGGCGCTGGTGGGGCTGGTGCTCTCCGGCTTCCTGCCGTTCGGTGTGAACGAGCTGACCCCGGACGAGCTCCAGAGCCGCAGCATCGTGGTGACCAACTTCGTGGTCAACTTCCTGATCGCCCTCTTCGCCCTCGCCAAGGGCAAGCCGCGGATCGCCGTGATCGGCTGTGTCGTGCCGCTGGTGGCGCTGATCGGCGCGGTGCGGCTGGCCCGGCCCGGGTCACCGTGGGCGCGGCGGTTCTACCGCAACCGGCCACGGGCCCGCCGCAAGGCGCGGGTGCGCGCCTACCGCCACGACGCCCGCTGGGCGGCGGTGCGCAACCGCCTTCACGACCTGCTGGCGGGGGCCCCGGACCGCTGACCGTCCTCCTCGTACGCGTCGTGCCCGGGCTTGCCCCGCCTGCGCACCTCGTCGGCGACGCACACCACGAGCATCGCCAGGACCGCCGCGATGTGCTCCTTGCCCGCCAGGTTCGGCTTGATCACGGCCTCCGCCACCATGGCCAGCACCACCGTGGCGCAGGTGAACCAGGCGCGGTAGCGCCAGGAGACGTACACCGCGAGCCCCACGACCGCCGCCGAGGGACCGGTGTCGATGACCTTGGCGGCCTCCGGCGGCAGCCCGAAGACGGAGTCCGGCCCGATGTGGATGGCCAGCCGCGCGTACATCGTCCCGGCGAGCGTGGCGAGGTAGGAGACGGCCAGCGTGCGCCACTTGCCCAGGCAGATCTCCGCGATGCCGAAGACCAGCAGGAGCTGCGCCAGCGCGCCCCACACCGGCAGGTCGAGGGCGGGGACGAACAGCGAGAGCGGGGTCCGCAGCAGCGCCAGCCACCAGGGCAGCTGCGCCTGCACGGACCCCAGCTTCTGCACCGGCTCGAAGCCCCAGGGCTGGTTCTGCACCAGCTGGAAGACCGAGGTCAGGACCACGGCCGTGAGCGTCATCGGGATCGCGCGGAACCGCTTGCGCACCAGCGCCCGCCGGACGGTGCCGACGAGCGGACCCCATTCGGTATACGCGGCGCGACGCAGCGCCGCGCGGTTCATCGCGGGCTCTCCAGATGCTTGCGGTTGAGCCACTTGGGCAGCCCCGGGGCCTCCAGGAAGCCCTCGGCCCGGGCGCTCGCGATCCCGATCCGCAGCAGATCGCTGCTCTTCTCGAACAGCATGAAACGAGGTTCCCAGATGGGGCGGTATTTCGCATTTGCTCGGTAGAGCGACTCGATCTGCCACCAGCGGGAGAAGAAGCTCAGCAGCGAGCGCCAGATGCGCAGCACCGGGCCCGCGCCCAGCCGGGAGCCCCGCTCGAAGACGGACCGGAACATCGCGAAGTTCAGCGACACCTGGGTGATGCCGAGCCCCTTGGCCTGCTGGAGCAGCTCGATGACCATGAACTCCATCAGGCCGTTCTCGGAGTCGCGGTCGCGGCGCATCAGGTCCAGGGACAGGCCCTTGGGGCCCCACGGCACAAAGCTCAGCAGCGCCCGCAGCTCGCCCTCGCCGTCGTGGCACTCCAGCATCACGCAGCGGCCGTCACCCGGGTCGCCGAGCCGGCCGAGCGCCATCGAGAAGCCGCGCTCGGTCGCCCCGTCGCGCCAGTCGTCGGCGCGCCGCAGCAGCTCGGCCATCTCCGCCTCGGGGATGTCCTCGTGGCGCCTGACGGTGACGCTGTAACCGGCGCGCTTGACCCGGTTGTACGCCTGGCGCACGGTCCGCATCGCGCGCCCTTCGAGCGTGAACTCGCCGGTGTCCACGATGGCCTCGTCGCCGATCTCCAGGGCGTTCAGACCGTGCCGGGCGTAGATGGTCCCGGCCTCCTCGCTCGCGCCCATCACGGCCGGGCTCCAGCCGTGCTCGCGCGCCTCCGTCAGCCAGGGCTCGATCGCGCCGGGCCAGGCCTCGGGGTCGCCGATGGGGTCGCCGGAGGCCAGCGAGACCCCGCCGAGCACCCGGTAGGTCACCGCCGCCTTGCCGCTGGGCGACCAGATGACGCTCTTCTCGCGGCGCAGCGCGAAATAGCCGAGCGAATCCCGGTCGCCGTGCTTGGCGAGCAGGGCGCGCAGCCGCTCCTCGTCCCCCTCGGTGAGCGGGTCGGTGGCGCGGCGGGCGCGGAAGGCCGCGTACACCACGAGCAGCAGCAGGGCCGTGCTCATGACGTTGATGAAGACGTTCACCCAGCTGGGCGGGGAGACGCCCGGATAGCGGTCCTCGTCCACGGAGATCGAGATCAGCCGCATGAAGCCGTACATCCAGCGGTCCCAGAACGTGGAGCGGTACGCGTCGGCGGCCTCGTTGGTGGCCGTCACCAGCAGCCCGGCGACCAGCGAGGTGACCAGCAGGCCGCCCGCCGCGACGAGCGAGGCGAGCCTGGGGTTGGCGCGGTCGCCCTTGGCGTAGAACTCGCGGCGGCCGGTGATCAGCGCGGCGACGAAGAGACCGGTCATCACCAGCGAGAACCAGTTCAGGCCGTGCCGGTTGAACTGGTGGTCGGTCATGAGCAGCGCCATGAACACCAGGAACAGCCCGGACAGCACCAGGTTGAGGATCCACGACGCGCGCTTGCGCCGGCGCAGGGTGACCGCCATGACGAACGACCACAGCGCCGACGCGAAGCCCGCCGTCAGCAGATAGGGGGTGAAGAACTCGTCGACGTTGTGCCGCCGGATGTCCGCGCCGAACGACACCCACACCGCGCTGAGCAGATTGACGAACGTGACAACGCGCAGATACCACACGGCGAAAACGGCGGAACGCCGTGGCCAGGTGCTGCCGGTCGGCGTTCCTTCATCCGGAGTC
Organism: Streptomyces blastmyceticus; assembly: GCF_039521185.1. Lineage (NCBI taxonomy): Bacteria > Bacillati > Actinomycetota > Actinomycetes > Kitasatosporales > Streptomycetaceae > Streptomyces > Streptomyces blastmyceticus. Next base: position 11,468 of record NZ_BAAABW010000003.1, read on the forward strand.
AAGCGAGCTTCTCCCATGAAAAGTGAGCATATGGGGCACCTTCTGCGGTGAACTGCCGGCGTCCGACGGACCCCCGGGACTCAGGGGCCTGTCAGTCACGCTCCGGGAGTTCGGCCGCCAGGGCCGCGGCCGCCTGCACCAATGGCAGGGCGAGCAGGGCTCCTGTCCCCTCGCCCACTGTGACGCCATGATCGAGCAAAGGGTTGAGAGCCATCCTGTCGAGCGCCTTCGCCTGGGCCGGATCGCCGCTCGACTGCCCGGCCAGCCACCAGTCGGGCGCGCGGAACGCCACCCGCTGCGCCACGAGCGCGCACGCCGCCGAGACCACCCCGTCGAGGATGACCGGCGTCCGGCGCACCGCGCTCTGCAGCAGGAAGCCCGTGGCCGCGGTGAGGTCGGCACCGCCGACCGCGGCCAGCAGCTTGAGCTGGTCGCCCAGCACCGGACGGGCCCGGCGCAGCGCGTCCCGGATCGCCGCGCACTTGCGCATCCACTCCAGGTCGTCGATGCCCGCGCCGCCCCGGCCGGTGACCACGGAGGCGTCCGTGCCGCACAGCGCGCCGATCAGGGTGCCCGCCGCGGTGGTGCCGCCCACGCTGAGGTCGCCCAGGACCACCAGGTCGGTGCCCGAGTCGGCCTCCTCGTCGGCGATCGCCATCCCCGCGCGGAACGCGGCCTCGGCCTCCTCGGCGGTCAGCGCGTCCTCGACGTCGATCCGGCCCGAGCCGCGGCGCACGCGGTGCCGCGTGACGTCCTCGGGCAGCCCGTCCGGGTCGCAGTCCACGGACATGTCGACGACGCGCAGCCGCGCGCCCGCCCGCCGCGCCAGGATCGCGGCGGTGTTCCGCCCGTCCAGGGTCGCCCGTACGAGCTCGTGGGCACCGCCCTTCGGGCCCGCCGAGACGCCCAGCTCCGCGACGCCGTGGTCGCCTGCGAACAGCAGCGCCGTGACCTGCTCGACCGGCTTCACCGGTACGGAGCCCTGCGCCGCGGCGAGCCACTCGCCGAGCTCGTCCAGCCGTCCAAGGGCGCCCGGGCGGGGCGTCAGGCGCTCGCGCCGCGCTTCGGCGTCCCTGCGGACGCCGGGGTCGGGGCGCTCGATCAGGGTGGCGAAGTCATCAAGATTCAGACCGCTCATCCGCGCAACACTACCCGTGAGGGCGAGGGGTATCCCTGCTCCGGTCGGCCGGGATCGCCGGGCCCGTCGGCGCCGGGGTCAGCGCAGGGGGAGCGCCTGCCCCGCCACCACCAGCACCACGTGCTCGCACTCGCCGGCGACCGCCGTGTTCAGCCGGCCCAGCGCGTCGCGGAAGCGGCGGCCCGAGGACGTGGCGGGGACGACGCCCGACCCGACCTCGTTGCTGACGGTCACCACCGTGCGGGACGTCGCGCGCAGGGCCGCCACCAGGGCGTCCACCCGGTCGGCGAGCGCGGAGGAGCCGCCGTTCGACCACGTCGCGTCGTCCCACGCCCCGACGGAGTCCATCGCGTCCGTCAGCCACAGCGACAGGCAGTCGATCAGCAGGGGAGGGCCGTCGGCGGTCAGCAGCGGGACGAGGTCGCAGGTCTCCGCCGTACGCCAGGAACCCGGCCGGCGCTCGCGGTGGAGGGCCACCCGGGCCGCCCAGTCGGCGTCGCCCTCCCGCGTGCCGCCGGTGGCCACGTACAGCACGTCGGGGAAGGACTCCAGCCGCCGCTCCGCCTCCACCGACTTGCCCGACCTGGCACCGCCCAGGACCAGCGTCCGGCGCGGCAGGTCCGGCACCGCGTGGTAGTCGCCGACGACCAGGGTCGTGCCGTCCGGCACGGCCCGCGCGCCCGCGGCGGCCAGCCGCCGGTGCAGCTCACGGCCCGGCGGCACATCGTGGTCGAGGTGGACGGCCAGCACGTCGGTCGTCGCGGCGACCGCGCCCGCGCCGCGCAGCCGGGCGAGCGCGTCGGGCCGCCCGACGACGTCGAGCAGCACCATGTCGTACGGCTTCGCCCCGACCGGGCCGGCCGGGGCGCCGCCCGGCGGCAGGTAGAGCAGGCGCTCGCCCTCGGGGGCCGTCACCTCGTAACCGGTGCCCGGCGAGTCCAGCGCCACCGCCCGCACCCGGTGCCCGCTGATCAGCGAGAGCTCGCGCCCGTCCGGCACCCGCACCGGCGCGGGCAGCCCCGCGGGGAACTCCACCGACGGCCCGTCGTGCGGGTGCGAGAGCAGCACCTGCCGCACCCCGGCGATCGACCGGCCCGCCCGCGCGGCCGCGAAGGCCGGGCCCGGGGTGAGGTCCAGGAGCAGCGCCCCGTCGACGAGCAGCGCGGTCGCGGCCCGCGCGTCGTCGCCGACGGCGGTGGCGCAGGACGCGCAGGGGCAGTCGGGGCGCGGCAGCCCGTCGGGGGCTCCGGTGCCGAGCAGAGTGAGTTCCACGTCCTGATCGTCTCGCGTCCGCGGACCACGGGCGCGCCGGGCTCACCCTTTCTTGTCGGGCGCGGGCCGTTAGGCTGCGCTGCACGGTTCGGCGTATCCGAGTCCCAGGAGGCGGACATGGCGTGGGTGTGGCGGTTCGAGAAGGCCGACGGGACGGAGACGTCGCCCGCGGTGGAGCCGGAGGACTTCAGCACGCAGGGCGACGCGGAGTCCTGGATCGGCGAGGTCTGGAAGGAGCTCCTCGACGGTGGCGCGGAGCAGGTCACGCTGTTCGAGGACGGCACGGAGATCTACAAAATGAGCCTGCGCGCCGCGGTGGACGGCTGACCGCGGCCCCCGCTCCGGGACGGCCCGGCACCCGTCACGGGTGCCGGGCCGTGCTCACATCTCGCCCAGGGTCACGGTCGCCGTGCGCTCCGAGCCGTCCCGGTCGTACGTCACCTCGGCCCGGTCGCCCGGTTTGAGGCCCGCGAGCGCCACGGTCAGGGACTGCATGGTCGTGATGGGGTCCTTGTTCAGCCGGGTGATGATGTCGCCCGCCTTGAGGCCCGCCTTGTCGGCGGCCCCGCCCGCCCCCACGGAGACCACCGCGACCCCGGCCGGCGCGAAGTCCTGGCCCACGATCGTCCGCGCGGTGATGTCCAGCGCGGCGCGGCCGGACTCGGTGACCTTGCCGCTCTTGATGATCTGACCGGCGATGGTGTGCACCGTCGAGGCGGGGATGGCGAAGCCGATGCCGGGCGCGGCGCCCTGCCCCAGCTCGGGGTCGGTGGCCGCGAGCGTCGGGATGCCGATGACCTGACCGGCGAGGTTGACGAGGGCGCCGCCGCTGTTGCCGGGGTTGATGGCCGCCGACGTCTGCACCATGTTCGAGATGGTCGCGCCGGTGCCGCCGCCGCTGCGGCCCTCGCTGACCGTACGGCCCACGGCCGAGACGATGCCCTGGGTGACGCTGCTGGACAGGCCCAGCGGATTGCCCATGGCCAGCACGATCTGGCCGACCTCGACCTTGGCGGAGTCGCCGAGCGTGGCGGGCTTGAGGTTCTTGGGCACGCTGTCGAGCTGGACGACGGCGAGGTCCTGGTCGGGGTAGCTCGACACGAGCCGGGCGCCGACGGAGTCGCCGCCGGTGGCCAGGGTGACCTTGAAGGTGGTGGCGTCACCGACGACGTGCGCGTTGGTGACGACGTGCCCCTTGTCGTCGTAGACGACCCCGGAGCCGAGGCCCTCGCCGGTGGTGATCTGCACGACGGAGGGCAGGACGTCCTTGACGACCTTCTCGTACGCGGCCTGGAGGTCCCCGGCGGACCCGAGGGCCACGGGGGAGCCGGTGGAAGCGGTGGATCCGGTCGACGGGGCCGGAGAGGTCCGGGTGTGCGAGGCGGAGCACCCGGCGAGGAGCGCGGCCGCGCAGGCCGCGGCGGTCAGGGGGAGGAGGATCCGGCGGGGGAGGCTACGGGCACGTGAACCGTCCATAGTCGGAGTATCACGTCCGTGCCGCCGCCTGTCCCGGCCGGTGAGGCATCGGTGGCCTTCCGCCCCGCGCGCGACAACGGCGGGGCGGAGAGCGTCGGGCCGGCCGGGGGTCTCAGCCCCGCACGCCGCAGAGGTGGAGCAGTGCCGCGACCGCCCGGTAGGGGTCGGTACGGCCCGCCCGGTCCTCCGCCGCCAGCAGCCGGTGGAGCGCCTCGCCGGACGGCGGCTCCGCCGCGTCGCCCGCCTGGTCGGTGAACACCCGCACGCCGTACCACGCGTGGAGCGGCGCCCCGATGCCCGCGAGGGTCGCGGTCAGGTTCTCCAGCCGGTCCGCGCGCACGTCGAGGCCGATGCGGTTGGTGTAGGCGGGCGAGTCGAAGGCCGCCAGCGCGGTCTCCCAGTCACCGGCCAGACCGGGCCGCATCGCCAGCGCGTCGGCGTTCCGCACGACCAGGGACAGCAGGCCGCCGGGCGCGAGCACCCGGGCCAGCCCGGCGAGCATCGGGTCCGGCTCCGGCACGTACATCAGGACGCCGTGGCACAGGACGACGTCGAAGGCGCCGGGCAGGAAGTGCGCGCCGGCGTCCCGCCCGTCGCCCTCGATGATCCGCACCCGCTCCTGGATGCCCTCGGGCTCCGTGGCCAGCGACTGGCGGACGGCGGCCACCATCCGCGGGTCGGACTCCAGGCCGGTCACCTCGTGACCGGCGCGGGCCAGCCGCAGCGCCTGGGTGCCCTGGCCGAGGCCGACGTCGAGGACGCGCAGCCGGCGGCCCACCGGGAAGCGGGCCGCTATCTGTTCGTCGAGCTGGCGCGCCACCAGCTCCTGCCGGACGGTGTTCCGTACCCCCCCGAGCCCTCGTAGCCAGGCTTCGGCGCCACCGCCGAAACCGGCCGCGAGGGCGGCACCGGTCAGGGCTTCGCCCCGCGCTTGACCATGGGCTTGGGCAGTCGCAGCCGGCGGATCTGGAGCGTGCGCATCAGGCCGTAGGGCACCGCGCCGCGCAGGTTCTCGCTCGGGAAGCGCTGCTTGAGGGCGCGCTTGAGGGTGATGCCCGTGATCACGGAGTTGATGACGATCAGGGCGATGACGACCATCCACGCGAGCAGCACATACGCCTGGAAGGAGCCGCGGTTGATCATGCTCAGGACGAGGATGACCACGGCGAGGGGGAGGAAGAACTCCGCCACGGAATACCGCGCGTCCACGAAGTCGCGCGCGAAGCGGCGGATCGGGCCCTTGTCACGGGCCGGCAGGAACCGCTCGTCCCCGTTGGCGAGGGCCTCGCGCTGCTTGGCCAGATCCACGCGCCGGGCCTCGCGGGCGCGCTTGGAGGCGTCCTTGCGGTTGGTCGGCGTGCTGGCCAGACTGCGGCGCTGCGAGGAGGCCTCGCTGCGCTTGGGGGTCGGGCGGCCCTTCGGGGCCTGCGGGTCACGGGGCTGCTGAGACCGGTCCGCGGTCGCCTTGGCGGCTGCGGCCTGCTCATCCTTGGAAGTGGAACGGCTTCGGAACACGAAACCCAAGGGTACGGGGTGCGGGCGGCGGGCCCCCAGCCGCACGGGGGAACGATCCGGCAACGGCGGCGCGTTCACCGTACGGGAGCGGGCCGGGGTGCACCCCGCCGGTTCCCCGATGTCTCCGTACTCCTTGCGCCGGAGAAGGACGATCTGCTGATCGTCCTGGAGGAGGAGCGCATCGAGGCCCGAACAGTGCGGTAATGGAAGCAGGCCCCGTACTGTGGGTTCTGCAAGATGTGCTGGAGTTCGTAGTCCGTCAGAAGGGGGCGCCCGAGGCCCATGAGCGGTGTCATGAAGCGTATGGGAATGATTTTCCGCGCGAAGGCCAACAAGGCCCTGGACCGGGCCGAGGATCCGCGCGAGACCCTCGACTACTCGTACCAGAAGCAGCTCGAACTGCTGCAGAAGGTGCGCCGCGGAGTGGCCGACGTCGCCACCTCCCGCAAGCGCCTGGAGCTCCAGCTCAACCAGCTCCAGGGCCAGTCCACCAAGCTCGAGGACCAGGGCCGCAAGGCGCTCGCCCTCGGCCGCGAGGACCTGGCGCGTGAGGCGCTCTCCCGCCGTGCCGCGCTGCAGCAGCAGGTCAGCGACCTGGAGACGCAGCACACCACGCTCCAGGGCGAGGAGGAGAAGCTGACGCTGGCCGCACAGCGACTCCAGGCCAAGGTCGACGCCTTCCGCACCAAGAAGGAGACCATCAAGGCCACCTACACCGCCGCCCAGGCCCAGACCCGCATCGGCGAGGCCTTCTCCGGCATCTCCGAGGAGATGGGCGACGTCGGCATGGCCATCCAGCGGGCCGAGGACAAGACGCAGCAGATGCAGGCCCGCGCCGGCGCCATCGACGAGCTGCTCGCCTCCGGGGCCCTCGACGACCCCACCGGCACCGCCAAGGACGACATCACCGCCGAGCTGGACCGCCTCTCCGGCGGCTCGGACGTGGAGCTGGAGCTCCAGCGGATGAAGGCCGAGCTCGCGGGCGGCACCAGCGGCCAGCAGCAGGCCATCGAGGGCGGCAACGGCGGCCAGGCGCACCAGGCGCAGCCGCAGGAACGGCCGCGCTTCGACAAGCAGTGACCGGGTAATGATCGGCAGTGAGTCAGCAGGCACCGGACCGAGGGAGACCGTCATGATCGTGCGGATCATGGGGGAGGGGCAGGTGAAGCTGGCCGACAGCCACTTCACCGAGCTGAACAGGCTGGACGACGAGCTGCTCGCGGAGATGGAGAGCGGTGACGAGGAGGGCTTCCGCCGCACCCTCGGCTCGCTGCTCGACGCCGTGCGCCGCCTCGGCACGCCCCTGCCCGACGACGCTCTGGAGCCCTCCGAGCTCATCCTGCCCTCGCCCGACGCCTCCCTCGCCGAGGTCAGGGAGATGCTGAGCGACGACGGCCTCATCCCCGGCTGACGCCGCGGACCGACCGCCGCCCGCGCCCCGGCCGGCCCCCGCACACTCCAGCACCCGCGGCGCCCCCGCCCCCTGTGGGGCGGGGGCGCGGCCGCCTCCCCGGTGCGCCCCGGCGGCGCGGCGGTGCCGCGAGGCCCCTCCCGATGGGACCCGATGACCTCTCTCGCCGTCACCGGTCTGGCCCGCCCCCGCGGCTGGCTGCGCGCCCACCCGCTCGCCGCCGACTCGCTGCTGGCCGCCGCCACCTTCGCGACCGTCCTCATCGGCTCGGTCGTCAACCGCCGCTCCGGCACCCTGCCCCCGCCGGGCCTCGGCTTCGTCCTGCTCAGCGCCCTGGCCTGCGCCTGCCTCGTGGCGCGCCGCGCGGCCCCGCGGACGGTGCTCTGCGCCACCTCCGCGCTGACGCTCGTCGAGGTCGTCGCGGGCCGCGACGACCTCCCGCGCACCCAGATCGCGATGGCCGTCGTCGTGGCCCTCTACACCGTCGCGTCCCGCACCGAGCGCCCCGCCGCCTGGCGCATCGCCGCGCTCACCGTCGCCCTGCTCGCGGGCATCGTCATGCTCTCCGGGGTGCCGCCCTGGTATTCGCAGGAGAACCTCGGCCTCCTCGCCTGGACCGGCCTGGCCGCCGCCGCGGGCGACGCCGTCCGCAGCCGCCGCGCCTATATCGCGGCGATCGAGGAGCGGGCCGTACGGGCCGAGCGCACCCGCGAGGAGGAGGCCCGCCGCCGCGTCGCCGAGGAACGGCTGCGGATCGCCCGCGAGCTCCACGACGTCGTCGCCCACCACATCGCCCTCGTCAATGTCCAGGCGGGGGTGGCCTCGCACATCATGGACAGCCGTCCCGACCAGGCGAAGGAGGCCCTCGCGCACGTCCGAGAGGCCAGCCGCTCGGCCCTGGCGGAGCTGCGCGCCACGGTCGGCCTGCTGCGGCAGTACGGCGACCCCGAGGCCCCCACGGAACCGGCCCCCGGCCTCGCCGCGCTCGGCCACCTCGTCGACGGCTTCGCCCGCGCGGGTCTGCGCGTCGATGTCAGCACGGCCTCGGACCTCCCCGGCGGCCCCGGCCCCGGCATGGACGCGGCGGGGGCGGCCGCCGTCGTCGGCAAGCTGCCCGCCGCCGTCGACCTGGCCGCGTACCGCGTGCTCCAGGAGGCCCTGACCAACGTCCAGAAGCACGCGGGACCCGCCGCCCACGCCGCGGTCACCCTCGTACGCGGCCCGGACGCCCTCCTCGTCACCGTCCTGGACGACGGCGGCGACCCGCCACCGGAGCCGGGCCCGCCCGACGCCACCGGCCGCACCTCCGGCGGTCACGGCCTGATCGGCATGAACGAACGCGCCTGCGCCCTGGGCGGCACCTGCGAGACGGGCCCCCGCGACGGCACCCCGGGCTTCCGGGTCCGGGTCCGGCTGCCGCTCGACGGCCGTACGGCGGGACAACCGCGCCTAGGCTGAGGGCCATGCCTGACGAGCCGCCCGCAGAACGCATACGAGTCCTCCTCGCCGACGACCAGGCGCTGTTGCGCAGCGCCTTCCGGGTGCTGGTGAACTCCGAGCCCGACATGACCGTGGTGGGGGAGGCCGCCGACGGCGCGGAGGCCGTCGAACTCGCCCGCCGCCACCTCCCGGACGTCGTCCTGATGGACATCCGGATGCCCGGCACGGACGGCCTCGCGGCCACGCGCGCGATCTGCTCCGACCCCGCCCTCTCGGAGGTGCGGGTGGTGATGCTGACGACCTTCGAGGTCGACGAGTACGTGGTGCAGTCGCTGCGCGCGGGCGCCTCCGGCTTCCTCGGCAAGGGCGCGGAACCGGAGGAACTGCTGTCCGCGATCCGGATCACCAGGGCGGGGGAGTCGCTGCTGTCACCGGCCGCGACGAAGGGGCTCATCGCGAAGTTCCTGGCACAGGGCGACCCCGCGCCGTACGGGGAGGACGAGGACCGGGCCGCGACCCGGCTGGGCGCCCTCACGGGGCGCGAGCGCGAGGTTCTGGTGCAGGTGGCCGGGGGCCTGTCGAACGACGAGATAGGCGAGCGGCTCGCTGTCAGCCCGCTGACGGTGAAGACGCATGTGAACCGGGCGATGGCGAAGTTGAGCGCGCGCGACCGGGCCCAACTGGTCGTGATCGCCTACGAGTCGGGGCTGGTGCGCCCGAGGGCGGAGTAGTTTCCCAGACCCTCGGGGCACGCGAGATCAGCCCGTGGGGGCACCTCCCAGCGGTAGCTGGGGGAGTTTGAGGACAGCGCGCGAAGCGTGCTCCGGGGTCCGGGGCGGAGCCCCGTGCAACGGACCCGCACCCGGCCCCGGAAACCGCCCCCTACGGGAGCGCGAGCATGCGCTCGAGCGCCAGCTTCGAGAACGCCGCGACCTCCGCGTCGACCTCGATGCGGTTCACGACCTTGCCGTCCGCCAGGGACTCGAGCGCCCAGACCAGATGCGGCAGATCGATCCGGTTCATCGTGGAGCAGAAGCAGACCGTCTTGTCGAGGAAGACGATCTCCTTGCCCTCATCGGCGAAACGGTTCGCCAGGCGCCGTACGAGGTTGAGCTCCGTGCCGATGGCCCACTTCGAGCCGGCCGGGGCGGCCTCCAGCGTCTTGATGATGTACTCCGTCGAGCCGACGTAGTCCGCCGCCGCCACGACCTCGTGCTTGCACTCGGGGTGCACCAGCACATTGACGCCCGGTATGCGCTCGCGCACGTCGCGCACGGAGTCCAGCGAGAAGCGGCCGTGCACGGAGCAGTGCCCGCGCCACAGGATCATCTTCGCGGCCCGCAGCTGCTCGGCGGTCAGCCCGCCGTTCGGCCGGTGCGGGTTGTAGACGACGCAGTCGTCCAGGGACATGCCGAGGTCGCGGACGGCCGTGTTGCGGCCGAGGTGCTGGTCGGGGAGGAAGAGGACCTTCTCGCCCTGCTCGAAGGCCCAGGTCAGGGCGCGTTCGGCGTTGGAGGAGGTGCAGATCGTGCCGCCGTGCTTGCCGGTGAAGGCCTTGATGTCGGCGGAGGAGTTCATGTACGAGACGGGGACGGTGGCCTCGGCGACGCCCGCCTCGGTCAGCACGTCCCAGCACTCCGCGACCTGCTCGGCGGTGGCCATGTCGGCCATCGAGCAGCCGGCGGCCAGGTCCGGCAGGACGACCTGCTGGGCGTCGGTGGTGAGGATGTCCGCGGACTCGGCCATGAAGTGCACGCCGCAGAAGACGATGTACTCGGCGTCGGGCCGGGCGGCCGCGTCGCGCGCGAGCTTGAAGGAGTCCCCGGTGACGTCCGCGAACTCGATGACCTCGTCGCGCTGGTAGTGGTGCCCCAGCACGAAGACCTTGTCGCCGAGCCTGGCCTTGGCCGCACGGGCGCGCTCGACGAGGTCCGGGTCGGACGGCGCCGGCAGGTCGCCCGGACACTCCACGCCGCGCTCGCTCTTGGGGTCGGCGTCGCGGCCGAGCAGCAGGAGCGCGAGGGGGGTGGGCTGGACATCCAAGGGTTGGGCGGTGGTCACGACACGCACCCTTTCTGTTCTGCGGACGGCCCTGACGGCCTTGTCGTCAATTTGACGCTATCTATCATAACTGCTTCACGTCAGTTTGACGATGCCCATTGTGTCGATGTGACGCATTCCCGATCCGGCGTGTGGTGTGCGAGCATGAAAGCGAGAAGTGACATGGCGGACCCGGAATGAATCCGGGAGGCCGGCGGTTGCAGCCGAGGGCAAGCAGTCCGCACGAAACCCGGGAGTGAAGCAGATGTCCGTTCAGGACGAGAAGACCACTGTGAGCGACGGCATCCTCCTGTCCGACGCCGCGGCCGCCAAGGTCAAGGCCCTGCTGGAGCAGGAAGGCCGTGAGGACCTCGCCCTGCGTGTGGCCGTCCAGCCCGGTGGCTGCTCCGGTCTGCGCTACCAGCTCTTCTTCGACGAGCGCTCGCTCGACGGCGATGTCGTCAAGGACTTCGACGGTGTCAAGGTCGTCACCGACCGCATGAGCGCCCCGTACCTGGGCGGCGCCTCCATCGACTTCGTCGACACCATCGAGAAGCAGGGCTTCACGATCGACAACCCCAACGCCACGGGCTCCTGCGCCTGCGGCGACTCCTTCAGCTAAGCGGACCGGCCGCTCGGCACGGCCAGGAACGACGCACGAAGGCGGCGCCCCCTCCGAGGGGCGCCGCCTTCGGCGTTCTCCCGTCCGCTACTTCCCCCGAGCGGCCGGCACCGGGTCACCCGTGACCGCGTCCACGACCTTCCGCCCGTCCAGCGGCCGGTCCAGCGTCACGGTCTTGTCGAAGCGCTCCGCCATCATCACGCACATCCGGCCGGGCTGCTTCTCCGTGCCGACGACCTTCACCGTCACCGCCTGCGAGGACTGCTCGGCGGAGGCCGCGTAGGTGTCGCACACCCCGCCCCAGAAGTGCAGGACGAGATTCCTGCCGTCCTGGTCGTACGAATACACCCGCGCAGGCGTCGACTTGGGGCTGCCCGTCGCCGGTGCGCCGGACGGCGCCGAGGGCGGGGCGGACGGCGCCGCGAGGAACTTCGGGTCCACCGCGGGCTGGACGACCGGCACCGTGGCCTCCTGATCCGTCGAACCCGTCATCCGCACCTGGAAGACCCACGACGGCACCAGCGTCTCCCGCCCCCGCACATACAGCTGGGCGAGCGCGAAGGACGCGCTCCGCACCACCGCCGGCTCCCCGCCCGCCTTCACGGACTCCGGCGGGCAGGGCGCGGACGCGTCCGGGGCCGCGGGCACGGCACTCGCGCAGCCGCCGATGGCGACCGGCTGCCCGGGCCCGCTGTGCTTGTTGAGCTCCTTCAGCGCGTCCGTCGCGTTGATCAGCGGATACTCGGCACCCTTCACCGGAGCCTGCAACTGCCCGGCACCCTTGACCAGTTGCGCGTCCGAGCCGACCTCCAGCGTCGTCTGCCGCCCGTACGTCGGCGTGCCGTCCACCACCGGGTCGGCGCGGACGGCCCGCACCGCCCCGAAGGTCTGGTGCGCGTCGAGCTTCGCGCCGGACTGGCCGAGGGCCTTCAGCACGGGCGCGGCCGCGTTCTTCGCCTTCTCCTGCGTCACCGCCCGCGCGTCACCCGGCGCGATCCCCCGGTACTGCGGGCAGTTCATGGCGGGGGAGACGAGACCCTTGTCCAGGCCCTTGTCGGTGCCCTTCTCCGGGCCCGAGCCCGGCGGGTGCACACAGCCGCCGCCCGGCGCGCCGTACCGCGAGAACGACCAGTCGCCCGGCCCCTGTTGCTTCACCTGGAGCGTCGGCTCGTCGGAACCCGGCGCGCCGCCCACCCGCCAGACGCCCTGTTCGAGCCGGGGCGCGCCCTGCACCGACAGCGCCTTGGCCAGCGCCGCCACCTCGTCCGCGGCCACCTGGCCGCCGGGCGCGTAGACCGGCGCCTTCCGCGGCCCGTCCGGCAGTTGTCCCTCCGCCTGGTAGCGCACGCCGTGCGGATCCGGCTCGCCCACCGCGATCCCCTGCGAGGAACCGCCGCCCGTGCGATAGCCGTCCAGCGCCAGGGGTGGGGGAGAGCCGTCACCGCCCGGCCCGCCGGACGCCTTGGAGTCCGTGCCGTCCGCCGCGGTCGAGGCCCAGTACGCGCCTCCGCCACCGGCCAGCAGCACCGCCGTCGCGACCGACGCCACCGCCAGCCGCGGATGCTTCCGCCGCCCCTTGGGGTCCGGGGTGCGATCGGCGTTGCTGTCCGGCGTGCCGCCCTCGGTGCTCACCACATCGCTCCTTCACTCCGCTCAAAGTCTGTACTGCCCTGTCCCCCGAGAAGGGGACGGCGCTTGGACGGAGCAGAGGAGTGAGCGGTTCCACCCGTGCTCAGTCGCCGTATTCCGACATCGCGTCGAGCAGCCGCGCCGACCGCACGGGCACCGACACCCCGTGGATGCGCGACGGCGGTACGGGGGTGACGGCGGCGGCCGCGGGGGCGGCCGACCAGTGCGGCGCCATCCGGGCGCAGAGCCCGCGCAGCTCCTCCAGCGACTCGGGGTCGCGCTCGACGACGGGGAGAGTGACGTGCTTCACAGGGTTCGCCATACCGGCACCGTACGCACCACGGGGCACACCGAGAAAGGGCTACTATTAGGTAATTTTGTCCCTTCGGTGGCTGGATCCGGACCCTGGCACAAGGCCCGGACCCGGTAGCGTGGTGTGGCTTTTCCCGTTCTCGTTCCTCCAGCCTTGCCGCCATGTTCACCTCGCCCCGCAGGAGCAGACCCGCCGTGCGTATCGCTGTCACCGGCTCCATCGCCACCGACCACCTGATGACCTTTCCCGGCCGCTTCGCCGATCAGCTCGTGGCGGACCAGCTGCACACCGTCTCGCTCTCCTTCCTCGTCGACGAACTCGACGTGCGCCGCGGCGGCGTCGGCCCCAACATCTGCTTCGGCATGGGCCTTCTGGGCCTGCACCCCGTCCTCGTCGGCGCCGCCGGCCAGGACTTCGGCGAGTACCGCGCCTGGCTCGACCGGCACGGCGTCGACACCGCGTCCGTGCGCATCTCCGAGGTGCTGCACACCGCGCGCTTCGTCTGCACGACGGACACCGACCACAACCAGATCGCGTCCTTCTACACCGGCGCGATGAGCGAGGCCCGCCAGATCGAGCTCCAGCCGGTGGCCGACCGCGTCGGCGGCCTCGACCTCGTCCTGATCGGCGCGGACGACCCCGAGGCGATGCTCCGCCACACGCAGGAGTGCCGCACCCGTGCCATCCCCTTCGCCGCCGACCCCTCCCAGCAGCTCGCCCGGCTGGACGGCGACGACATCCGCCAGCTGGTCGACGGCGCCACGTACCTCTTCACCAACGAGTACGAGAAGGCCCTCATCGAGTCCAAGACCGGCTGGTCGGCGGACGAGATCCTGGCCAAGGTCGGCACCCGCGTCACCACGCTGGGCGCGCGGGGCGTGCGCATCGAGCGCGCCGGCGAGCCGGCCATCGAGGTCGGCTGCGCCCAGGAGGAGGCCAAGGTCGACCCGACCGGCGTCGGCGACGCCTTCCGCGCGGGCTTCCTCGCGGGCGTCACCTGGGAGCTGTCCCTGGAGCGCTCCGCCCAGCTGGGCTGCATGCTGGCCACGCTCGTCATCGAGACGCTGGGCACGCAGGAGTACGAGCTGCGCCGCGGCCACTTCATGGAGCGCTTCACGAAGGCGTACGGCGAGGACGCCGCCGCTGAGGTGAAGTCCCGCCTGGGCTGAGGCCGGTTGCACGGGCCAACGCCGGACGGGCCGGATTCTCCGGCCCGTCCGGCGTTTGACGTCCGCCTCAAGCCAGGCGACGCACCGTGTACGCGACCCCGCCCTCCACCGAGTGCTCGCCCACGTACTCCTGCCCCCGCATCTCGCACCACGCCGGCACGTCCAGCCGCGCCGCCTCGTCGTCCGACAGCACCGTGACGAGGCCGCCCACCGGTACTCCCGGGAACGCCTTCGCCAGCTCGATCACCGGGATCGGGCACCGCTTGCCGAGCGCGTCGACGACAAGCTCCGCCGCCTCCCCGGCCGGAGCGGCCGTCTCCGTCGGGGCGCCCAGCTGCTCGCGCACCGACGCCACCACCCCCGGCAGCACCTCCAGGAACCGCTCGACGTCCTCCTCGGCGGTGCCCACCGGCAGCGACACCCGGACGTTGCCCTCCGACAGCACCCCCATCGCCCGCAGCACATGGCTGGGCGTCAGTGTGCTGGACGTGCACGAGGAACCGGACGACACGGAGAACCCGGCCCGGTCCAGGGCGTGCAGCAGGCTCTCGCCGTCGACATAGAGACACGAGAACGTCACCAGGTGCGGCAGCCGCCGCCGCGGGTCGCCGACGACCTCCACATCCCGTACGAGCTCCGGCACCCGCGCCCGGACGCGGTCCACCAGCGCCCGCAGCCGCGCCCCTTCGGCCGCCGCCTCCGCGCGTACGGCCCGGAGCGAGGCGGCCGCGGCCACGATCGCCGGCAGGTCGGGGAAGCCGGGGGCCCGCCCCGACTCCCGCTCGTCCGCCGGTCCCTGGGCCGCGAACCGCACCCCCTTGCGCACGGCCAGCAGCCCCACGCCCGACGGCCCGCCCCACTTGTGCGCGCTGGCCGTCAGCAGGGACCAGCCGCCCTCGACGCGCCCCCAGCCGAGCGACTGCGCCGCGTCCACGAGCAGCGGCACGCCCGCGGCCCGGCACTCCTCGGCGACCTCGGCGACCGGCTGCTCCGTGCCCACCTCGTGGTTGGCGGACTGGAGGGCGGCGAGGGCGGTGTCCGGGCGCAGTGCCGCGGCGTACGCGCCAGGCGCCACCCGGCCCGTACGGTCCACCGGGACCTCGGTGAAGCTGCCGCCGGCCGCTTCGAGCGCCGCGGCCGACTGCAGGACGGCGGAGTGCTCCACGGCGGACACCGCCATATGGCGGCCGACGCGCCGACGGCCCGCGAGGGCGCCTGCGATGCCGTCGTGCAGCGCGCGGGTACCCGAAGGGGTGAACACCAGCTCGTCCGGCCGACAGCCCACGGCGTCCGCCGCGGCCTCGCGCGCGGCGTCCAGCAGCAGGCGGGCCCGCCGCCCCTCGCGGTAGAGCCGGGCGGGGTCCGCCCACCCCTCGTCGAGCGAGGCCAGCAGGGCCTGGCGGGCGACGGGGTGCAGCGGGGCGGCGGAGGCGGCGTCGAAGTAGGGCACGGCTAACGCTAACGCGGGCCCGCGGCGGGCGTCCCCGGACGCCGGGCGGGCCGGCACAAGCGGCCCGCGTGCCACCCCATCGCGTGACCTCACCGCGCGTCGGCCGCGTTCGCTGACGGTCCTCCAGATAGCCTCCGGATGCCGAGATTCCATCCCTTCGGGGAGTGACCCGGCGCGTTGGGCACCCTCCCCGCGCGACCCCAAATAGCGTCCAGTAGGGTTTGGTCCGCATAAACATCCAAACCCCTGCCCGCTGCGGGCCGGCGACCGACCAGCGAGACGGCCGCAGCCGGCCGCACGGGCGAGACTCTCGGGAAGGCGCTACGTGAGTCCCAACGGCTCCGACCGCTCGTCGCGGCGCCCGGTGCGGCGGAAGCTGCTGCAGGCGCTGGCCGCGGGCGCTGTCCTGGCGACCGCCTCCGGTTGCACATATAAGGACTTCCCCCGCCTCGGAATGCCCACTCCCGTCACGGAAGAGGCCCCGAGGATCCTCTCCCTGTGGCAGGGCTCTTGGGCCGCCGCCCTCGTGGTCGGCGTTCTGGTGTGGGGCCTGATCATCTGGAGCGTCATCTTCCACCGGCGCAGCCGGACGAAGGTGCAGATCCCCACGCAAACCCGGTACAACATGCCCATCGAGGCGCTGTACACCGCGGTTCCGATCATCATCGTGTCGGTGTTCTTCTACTTCACCGCGCGCGATGAGAACAAGCTCCTGACCAACCCTGAGAAGCCGAAGCACCTCATCAACGTGGTGGGCTTCCAGTGGAGCTGGGCGTTCAACTACATGGAGAACGTCGACGGCAACACCGCCACCCCGGCGCAGCCGCTCCGTGCCAACAAGGAGCTGGACGCGATTCCCGACCGGTTCCTGAAGAAGGCACCGGCGGGCGCGGAGGGTGTGTACGAGGTCGGTACCCCCGGTGAGCGGAACCCGCAGAACGGCAACCCGGGCCCGACCCTGTGGCTGCCCAAGGGTGAGACGGTGGAGTTCGTCCTGACCTCGCGGGACGTCATCCACTCCTTCTGGGTGGTGCCGTTCCTGATGAAGCAGGACGTCATCCCGGGGCACACCAACAGCTTCACGGTGACCCCGAACAAGGAGGGCACCTTCTTCGGCAAGTGTGCCGAGCTCTGCGGTCAGGACCACTCCCGCATGCTCTTCAATGTCAAGGTCGTCTCTCCTGAGCGCTACCAGCAGCATCTGAAGGATCTTGCGAAGAAGGGCCAGACCGGCTACCAGCCGGCGGGCATCGCGCAGACGGATCACGCGAAGAACGCGGAGACCAAGAACAAGTGAGCATCCTCAACGAACCCCAGGGTGCCGCCGCCGCGACAGCCACGGCAGCACCACCCGTACGCCAGAAGCAGCCCGGTAATCAGGTGATCAAGTGGCTCACCACCACTGACCACAAGACCATCGGCACGATGTATCTGGTCACGTCGTTCGCGTTCTTCTGCATCGGCGGCCTGATGGCGCTCCTCATGCGCGCCGAGCTCGCCCGTCCCGGCACGCAGATCATGTCGAACGAGCAGTTCAACCAGGCGTTCACGATGCACGGCACGATCATGCTGCTGATGTTCGCGACGCCCCTGTTCGCCGGTTTCGCGAACTGGATCATGCCGCTCCAGATCGGTGCGCCCGACGTGGCGTTCCCGCGGCTGAACATGTTCGCCTACTGGCTGTACCTCTTCGGCTCGCTGATCGCGGTGGCCGGCTTCCTCACCCCGCAGGGTGCGGCCGACTTCGGCTGGTTCGCCTACTCCCCGCTGTCGGACGCCGTCCGCTCGCCGGGTGTCGGCGCCGACATGTGGATCATGGGTCTGGCCTTCTCCGGCTTCGGCACGATCCTCGGCTCGGTCAACTTCATCACCACGATCATCTGCATGCGCGCGCCCGGCATGACGATGTTCCGCATGCCGATCTTCACCTGGAACGTCCTGCTGACCGGTGTCCTGGTCCTGCTGGCCTTCCCAGTGCTCGCCGCCGCGCTGTTCGCCCTGGAGGCGGACCGTAAATTCGGTGCGCAGATCTTCAATGCGGCCAATGGCGGCTCACTGCTGTGGCAGCACCTCTTCTGGTTCTTCGGCCATCCAGAGGTGTACATCATCGCCCTGCCGTTCTTCGGCATCATCTCCGAGGTCATTCCGGTCTTCAGCCGGAAGCCGCTCTTCGGTTACGGCGGCCTCATCGCCGCCACGATCGCCATCGCCGGTCTCTCGGTGACGGTGTGGGCGCACCACATGTATGTGACGGGCGGCGTGCTCCTGCCGTTCTTCTCCTTCATGACCTTCCTGATCGCGGTCCCGACCGGTGTGAAGTTCTTCAACTGGATCGGCACCATGTGGAAGGGCTCGCTCTCCTTCGAGACGCCCATGCTGTGGGCCATCGGCTTCCTGATCACCTTCACCTTCGGTGGTCTGACCGGTGTCATCCTGGCCTCGCCGCCGCTGGACTTCCACGTCTCCGACTCGTACTTCGTGGTGGCGCACTTCCACTACGTGATCTTCGGTACGGTCGTCTTCGCGATGTTCGCCGGCTTCCACTTCTGGTGGCCGAAGTTCACCGGCAAGATGCTGGACGAGCGCCTGGGCAAGATCACCTTCTGGACGCTGTTCGTGGGCTTCCACGGCACGTTCCTGGTGCAGCACTGGCTGGGCGTCGAGGGCATGCCGCGCCGCTACGCCGACTACCTGGCCGCCGACGGCTTCACGACGCTGAACACGATCTCGACGATCAGCTCGTTCCTCCTCGGTCTGTCGATACTGCCGTTCTTCTACAACGTCTGGAAGACCGCCAAGTACGGCAAGAAGGTCGAGGTCGACGACCCGTGGGGCTACGGCCGCTCGCTGGAGTGGGCGACCTCCTGCCCGCCGCCGCGGCACAACTTCCTCACCCTGCCGCGGATCCGCTCCGAATCGCCGGCCTTCGACCTCCACCACCCGGAGATCGCGGCGCTGGAGCTCGAGGAGAACCTCGCGCACGACAAGGCCCTCGCGGGTGGCAAGGAGGCCGGCAAGTGAAGGTCCAAGGCCGGATGTTCATCTGGCTCTCCGTCTTCGTCCTCGCCATGGCGATCGTCTATGGCGTGTGGTCGAAGGAGCCTGCCGGTACCACCGCGCTCTTCCTGGCCTTCGGCCTGTGCATCATGGTCGGCTACTACCTGGCGTTCACCGCGCGCCGGGTGGACGTCGGCGCCCAGGACAACTCGGACGCCGATGTCGCGGACGACGCCGGTGAGCTGGGCTTCTTCGCCCCGCACAGCTGGCAGCCGCTGTCCCTGGCCCTCGGTGGAGCGCTCGCCTTCATGGGCGTCGTCTTCGGCTGGTGGCTGATGTACTTCTCCGCCCCGATGATCCTGGTCGGCCTCTTCGGCTGGGTGTTCGAGTTCTACCGCGGCGAGAACGCGAACCAGTAGGTTCCGCCGGACCGCGTACGCCGGGCCCCGCACACCGCAAGGTGTGCGGGGCCCGGCCGTTTTTCCCGTGGATCCCGGGGCGCCGCCACGGTTGGAGCAACGGCGGGCCCCGTTCCCGAATGCACCCGTTTGCAGTCACCCCACGGGCCGCGGCCCCCGTTCCTTCCTACGGTGTGACCATGAGTCACTCACCTCGATGCCGCACGGTGTTCCGGGGGGCCCTCCTGCTGGTGTCCCTGGCCCTGGGGGTCTCCGCGTGCGGCGACTCGTCGAACCCGCTGGCGGACAAGCCCTACGACGCCACCGGGCAGGTCATGCTCAACAGCGCCGGCGACGGGGAGAAGGCCGACCCCAGCAAGCCGCTGGAGGTGCGGGCGAGCGGCTCCGACCGGATCACCGACGTCACCGCGACGGACGCGGCCGGGCGCTATGTGCAGGGCGAGCTCGCCGCCGACGGCACCAACTGGCACAGCACCGGCGCCCTGGCCGCCGGCGCCCACTACACGGTGCGGGTGAGCACCGAGGACGAGAACGGCGCCCAGGGGCGCCGCACGATCGGTTTCGACACCAGTGCGGCAGATCGCCTGCTGAGGGTCAATTTCGGCCCGCAGAGCGGCACGTACGGCGTGGGGCAGCCCATCACCGCCGAACTCAGCGCCCCCGTCCAGGACCCGGGCGCCCGGTCCACCATCGAGCGGGCCCTCAAGGTCGACTCCGAGCCCTCCGTGGAGGGCGCCTGGCACTGGGTGGACAACCGCACCCTGCACTACCGTCCCAAGGAGTACTGGCCCGCCCACGCCACCGTCGACGTACGCTCCGGCCTGGACGGCATCAAGGTGGGCGGCGGGCTCTACGGGGGCGGTTCCAAACCCGTGAAGCTCACCATCGGCGACCGGATCGAGGCCGTCACCGACGCGGCCGGCCACAGCATGAGCGTGTTCCGCAACGGCCAGGAGATCCGGTCCATCCCGGTGACCACCGGCAAGCCCGGCTACGCCACCCGCAACGGGGTCAAGGTGGTCCTCGGCCGCGAATCCTTCGTACGGATGCGCGGCACCAGCATCGGCATCGCCGAGGGCAGCGACGACTCCTACGACCTGCCCGTCTACTGGGCGACCCGCGTCACCTGGAGCGGCGAGTACGTGCACGCCGCCCCCTGGTCCGAGGGGTCGCAGGGCGCCGAGAACGTCAGCCACGGCTGCACCGGCATGAGCACCGAGAACGCCAAGTGGTTCTTCGACACCATCCACCTGGGCGACGTCGTCAAGGTCGTGGGCAGCGCGGGGGCGACCATGACGCCCTTCGACAACGGCTTCGGCGACTGGAACATGTCGTGGCAGCAGTGGCGCGAGGGCAGCGCCCTGGCGGCCGGGAAACGCGACGGGAGCAGTCCCGCCGATGCGGCCCGCCTGCGCCCGCAGCTCTAGCCGCCACGCGGGCCGTGACCGGCCCTCAGGCGCCCACCACGTGCTTCCCCGGGCCGTCGGGCTGCCGCGCAGCGCCGCGCAGCAGCCCGGCCAGGGCGTCGGCGAACACGGCCGGGTCCAGCGGATGGGTCACGGCCGCGTCCGCACGGCTCCAGGTGGCCAGCCAGGCGTCCTGCGGGCGGCCCATGAGCAGCAGCACCGGCGGGCAGCGGAACACCTCGTCCTTGAGCTGCCTGCAGACCCCCATGCCGCCCGCGGGCGCCGTCTCGCCGTCCAGCACGCACACGTCGATCCGGCGCTCCTCCAGGGCCTTCAGGACCGCCGGGAGCGTCGCGCACTCCAGATACTGAACCGGCGGCACATCGGCGGCGGGGCGGCGCCCGGCGGCCAGCCGCACCTGCTCGCGGGTGCCGGCGTCATCGCTGTAGACCAGCACCGTGGCGGTCGGCTGCATCGTTCCTCCAGGCTTGTGGACAGAGGGCACGGCTGTGGCTCGGATGCGGAACGCACCAATGCGCGGATGCTACTCCGCGAGCGCCGCGCCCGAGGAGGGGCGGGAAAACCCGGATGCGCCGCCACGTGGGCCGACGGGCCGTCACCAGCGCCGCCCGCCGGGGCCGCACGGGCCCGCGGAGGCCGCGCTTCCCCCCTTTGGGGGATCGCCGCCCTGGGCCGTACGAGCAGCGCATACGGTCTTGACACACCGAACGGCACCCCCCGGAGTGAGCGCGAGATAAGCGACCGACATAATGTCGGTCGTGGCGACAGCAACAGCAGTAGATACCGGGCACGCGCACCCGTCGGTCAACCGGCCGAACCTCACCAGCGTCGGAACCATCATCTGGCTGAGTTCCGAGCTGATGTTCTTCGCGGCCCTCTTCGCGATGTACTTCACCCTCCGATCGGTGACGGGCACGGACCACTGGAAGGAGATGGCGTCGTCGCTGAACGTTCCGTTCTCAGCGACGAACACCACGATCCTGGTGCTCTCCTCCCTCACGTGCCAGCTCGGCGTCTTCGCCGCCGAGCGTGGCGACGTGAAGAAGCTGCGCACCTGGTTCTCGATCACCTTCGTGATGGGTGCCATCTTCATCGGCGGTCAGATCTTCGAGTACACGGACCTGGTCAAGAAGGACGGGCTCTCCCTGTCCTCCGACCCGTACGGCTCGGCGTTCTACCTGACGACCGGCTTCCACGGACTGCATGTGACGGGCGGCCTGATCGCCTTCCTGCTGGTCCTGGGCAGGACGTACGCGGCCAAGAGGTTCACTCACCACCAGGCGACGGCGGCCATTGTCGTGTCCTACTACTGGCACTTCGTCGACGTGGTCTGGATCGGCCTCTTCGCCACGATCTACTTGATCAAGTAATCGAAGATTTCGGTTCGGTCCGCACCGGACCAACAGTCCAGCATCGACGCAGAAGATCCTGACACCGGGGTAATCCGTGAAAAAGCTCTCCGCACGACGACGCCATCCGCTGGCGGCGGTCGTCGTCCTACTCTTCGCGCTGGCGGTAACTGGGGGGCTGTACGCCGCGTTCGCGCCGGCGGACACGGCCAAGGCCGATGACACCGCCGCCCAGTCCCTTGCCATCGAGGAGGGCAAGAAGCTCTATTCCGTGGGCTGCGCAAGCTGCCACGGCACCGGCGGTCAGGGCACCACCGACGGCCCGAGCCTCGTCGGCGTGGGCGCCTCGGCCGTCGACTTCCAGGTCGGCACCGGCCGCATGCCGCTCCAGCAGCAGGGCGCCCAGGCGCCGAAGAAGAAGGCGATCTACGACCAGGCTCAGATCGACCAGCTCGCCGCCTACATCGCCTCGCTCGGCGCCGGTCCCTCGGTTCCGTCCAAGGACCAGTACAGCCCCGACGGCGCGGACATCGCCAAGGGCGGGGAGCTCTTCCGGACGAACTGCGCCCAGTGCCACAACTTCACCGGCAAGGGCGGCGCGCTCTCCAACGGCAAGTTCGCTCCGGACCTGACGGACGTCAACCCGAAGCACATCTACGAGGCCATGCAGACCGGCCCGCAGAACATGCCTTCCTTCCCCGACACCACGATGACGGAGAAGAACAAGAAGGACATCATCGCGTACCTCGACACGGTCAACAGCAGCAAGTCGGAGAGCCCGGGCGGCCTCGAACTCGGTGGCCTCGGCCCCGTCAGTGAGGGCCTGTTCGCGTGGATCTTCGGCCTCGGTGCGCTGATCGCCGTCGCCATCTGGGTCGCCGCCCGGACCGCAAAGGCCAAGAAGTCATGAGTAGCCAAGACATTCCAGAAGAGCACCTGCCGAGCGCGCAGGGCGACACGCACACCAGCGCCGTGACCAAGCCGGCCGGCGACCCGTTCGCCGACCCGGGCCTGCCGCCGCACGAGCACCGCGTCCAGGACATCGACGAGCGGGCCGCGAAGCGCTCCGAGCGGGCGGTCGCCTTCCTGTTCCTGCTGTCGATGGTGGCCACGGTCGGGTTCATCGCCTCGTACGTGTCCATCCCGGTCGGCAAGATCATTTACGTCTTCCCGATCGGCCACATCAGCGCGCTGAACTTCGCGCTGGGGCTCACCCTCGGTGTGGCGCTGTTCTGCATCGGCGCGGGCGCGGTCCACTGGGCCCGCACCCTGATGTCCGACGTGGAGGTCGCCGACGAGCGGCACGCGATCGCCGCCGAGCCCGAGGTCAAGGCCAAGGTCCTGGCGGACTTCGCGGCGGGTGCCGAGGAGTCGGCGTTCGGCCGTCGCAAGCTGATCCGCAACACCATGTTCGGCGCGCTGGCCCTGGTGCCGCTCTCCGGCGTGGTGCTGCTCCGCGACCTCGGTCCGCTGCCGGGCACCAAGCTCCGCAAGACCGCCTGGTCCGAGGGCAAGATGCTGATCAACCAGAACACGAATCAGCCGCTGCGCCCCGAGGACATCCAGGTCGGGTCCCTCACCTTCGCCATGCCCGAGGGCATGAAGGAGGAGGACCACGATTTCCAGAAGGAGATCGCCAAGGCCGCCCTGATGATCGTCCGGCTCCGTCCGGAGAACATCAAGGACAAGAAGGAACTCGACTGGTCGGCGGACGGTATCGTCGCCTTCTCCAAGATCTGCACGCACGTCGGCTGCCCCATCAGCCTCTACGAGCAGCAGACGCACCACGTGCTCTGCCCGTGCCACCAGTCCACCTTCGACCTGTCCGACGGCGGACGGGTGATCTTCGGTCCGGCCGGACACGCTCTGCCGCAGCTGCGGATCAAGGTCAATGACAAGGGCTACCTCGAGGCGATGGGCGACTTCGCCGAGCCCGTCGGTCCTGCCTTCTGGGAGCGCGGATGAGTACTGCAACAGACAACAGGCGCAAGGCGCCCGCGGGCGAGCGGGTAGCCGACTGGGCCGACGGCCGGCTGGGCATCTACAGCCTGGCCAAGGCCAACATGCGCAAGATCTTCCCGGACCACTGGTCCTTCATGCTGGGCGAGGTCTGCCTCTACAGCTTCCTGATCATCATCCTCACGGGTGTGTATCTGACGCTGTTCTTCCACCCGAGCATGCAGGAGACCGTCTACCACGGTCCCTACGTCCCCATGCAGGGCATGCGGATGTCGGAGGCCTTCGCCTCCACGCTGAACATCAGCTTCGACGTCCGTGGCGGTCTGCTGGTCCGGCAGATCCACCACTGGGCCGCGCTGATCTTCCTCGCGGGCATGTTCGTCCACATGATGCGCGTCTTCTTCACGGGCGCGTTCCGCAAGCCGCGTGAGATCAACTGGCTGTTCGGCTTCCTGCTGTTCGTGCTGGGCATGTTCACCGGCTTCACCGGTTACTCCCTGCCGGACGACCTGCTGTCCGGCACCGGTGTGCGGTTCATGGAAGGCGCGATCCTCTCCTTCCCGATCGTCGGCACGTACATGTCGATGTTCCTCTTCGGCGGAGAGTTCCCCGGCGCGGACTTCGTGCCGCGGTTCTTCTCGATCCACGTCCTGCTGCTGCCGGGCATCATGCTCGGCCTGGTCGTGGCGCACATGATCCTCGTGATCTACCACAAGCACACGCAGTTCCCCGGCCCCGGCCGGACCAACAAGAACGTCGTCGGCATGCCGCTGATGCCGGTCTACATGGCCAAGGCGGGCGGCTTCTTCTTCCTGGTCTTCGGTGTGATCGCGGCCATCGCCGCGCTCGCCTCGATCAACCCGATCTGGGCCATCGGCCCGTACCGGCCGGACCAGGTGTCCACCGGCGCCCAGCCCGACTGGTACATGGGCTTCGCCGAGGGTCTGATCCGTGTCATGCCGGGCTGGGAGATCAACCTCTGGGGCCACACGCTCGTCCTGGGCGTGTTCATCCCGATGATGGTCTTCCCCGTGGTCCTGGGCGCCATCGCCGTCTACCCGTTCGTCGAGTCCTGGGTGACCGGTGACAAGCGCGAGCACCACCTGCTGGACCGTCCGCGGAACGCCCCGACGCGCACCGCGTTCGGTGTCGCCTGGATCACCGCGTACTTCGTGATGCTCATCGGTGGTGGAAACGACCTGTGGGCCACCCACTTCCACCTCTCGATCAACGCCATCACCTGGTTCGTCCGCATCGGCTTCTTCGTCCTGCCGGTCCTGGCCTTCGTGGCCACCCGGCGGATGTGCATGGGCCTCCAGCGCCGCGACAGGGACAAGGTGCTGCACGGCCGCGAGTCGGGCATCATCAAGCGCCTGCCGCACGGTGAGTTCGTCGAGGTCCACGAGCCGCTCTCGCAGGAGCAGCTGCACACCCTCACCGCGCACGAGCAGCCCAAGCCGCTCGAGCTCGTTCCCGAGGTCGACGAGAACGGTGTCGAGCGCAAGGCCGGCGCCACGCAGAAGCTCCGCGTGAAGCTCTCCAAGGGCTTCTACGGCGAGGGGACGCAGATCCCCAAGGCCACCGCGGAGGAGTTCGAGGAGATCACCAGCGGCCACGGCCACCACTGATCCCGGTCAGACCGGCCCCGGCCGGTCAGTGATCGCTGATCGCCACAGCAAGAGCCCCGTCCAGCGCGTGGACGGGGCTCTTCGCCGTCTGTGGGCCTGGATAGGCTGGACCGGCAGAGCCCCGGACGGCCGCGGCTCTCCGACCGACCACCAGGAGCGTGGACCATGAACGTTGTGACCCCGGCAGGCGGCGACAGCGCGGTGGCACCCTCCTGGCCGGGTCTGCTGAACGCCCTGCTGAACGGATCGGACCTCGGCGCGGACGACACCGCCTGGGCCATGGACCGGATCATGCGCGGTGAGGCCACCGACGCCCAGATCGCCGGATTCGCGGTCGCGCTGCGGGCCAAGGGCGAGACGGTCGCCGAGATCTCCGGCCTCGTCCGGGCGATGTACTCGCACGCCAACCTCATCGAGGTGCCGGGACCGAGCGTCGACATCGTGGGCACCGGCGGCGACGGCGCCAAGACCGTCAACATCTCCACGATGGCCTCGATCGTCGTCGCCGGCACCGGCGCCAAGGTCGTCAAGCACGGCAACCGCGCAGCGTCCTCCTCCAGCGGTGCCTCGGACGTCCTGGAGAAGCTGGGCGTCAATCTGGACCTGACGCCGCGCCGGGTGGTGGAGGTCGCCGAGGAGGCGGGCATCACCTTCTGCTTCGCCGTGAAGTTCCACCCCTCGCTGCGCTATGTCGCGGCCGCGCGGCGCGAACTGGGCATCCGCACCACCTTCAACGTGCTCGGCCCGCTGACCAACCCCGCGCGGGTGCGCGCCCAGGCGACCGGTGTCGCCGACGCCCGGATGGCCCCGATCCTCGCCGGGGTGCTCGCCGAGCGCGGCTCCTCGGCGCTGGTCTTCCGCGGGGACGACGGGCTGGACGAGCTGACCACCACCGCGACCTCGCGGGTCTGGCTCGTCCGCGACGGCCGGGTCGAGGAACAGCCCTTCGACCCGCGGGACGTGGGCATCCCGCTGGTCCCGGTCGAGGCGCTCAAGGGTGCCGACGCGTCGTACAACGCCGACGTCGCCCGCCGCCTGCTGGCCGGGGAGACCGGGCCCGCGCGGGACGCGGTGCTGCTGAACGCGGCCGCCGCGCTGGTGGCGCTGGCCCCCACGGACGCGCCCCTGACCGAGCAGATCGCGGCGGGCATCGCCCGCGCCGCCGAGTCGGTCGACTCCGGCGCGGCGAAGCGGGCGCTGGACCGCTGGGTCGCCGCGAGCAACGCGTAGCCGTACGGCCCGTATCGGTGTCCGGGGAGCACCCGGACACCGACGCGGGACGCCGGGCGGCCCCCGTGACGGCGTCCGTGATGCGGACGCCCTTTCCGCCCGACGATCAGCTGTGCCATACTCTCCGCCAGGTCACGAGTGACAGCGACACGGCCCCGGCCCGCTGTCCGGCAACCCTCCTTCCGTGGCGGGGTGCCCCGGGTGATGACCAGGTCGCAGGCAAAGAGGTCTGCGGCAAGCGCGGATCCCTCGCCAGGGATCCTGGTTGTCGAGGGAGATCCTCCATGATTCAGCGAATGCGATAGGGCCTCGGGCCCGTTTCCCCTGCGCTCCGCATGGCTACAGCTGTGCGCCGAGTCGCCTTTTCCGCACACCGCAGAGGTCTTTCTCGCGGGTGCGTGTACACAGCCTTTCCGCCTTGTACCCGGGAGAATTCGCCATGTCCGCATGCCCTGTTGCCGCCGAGCCCACCGTCGACCGCGCCCCCCTGCCCGTCCTCGGCAACGACGTCCGCGTCCCGCTCGTCACCGGGGGAGAGGTGACCTACGCGGCCCTCGACTACGCGGCCAGCGCGCCCGCGCTCCGCCGGGTGTGGGACGACGTGGCGGCGTACGCCCCGTACTACGGCAGCGTGCACCGCGGGGCGGGCTACCTCTCGCAGCTGTCGACCGACCTCTTCGAGAACAGCCGGGCGGAGATCGCCGCGTTCCTCGGCTGCCGCGCCGACGACCAGGTCGTCCTCACCCGCTCGACCACCGACTCGCTCAACCTCCTCGCGGCCGTACTCCCGCAGGGCACCCGGGTGTTCGTCTTCGAGTCCGAGCACCACGCGGCGCTGCTGCCGTGGGACCGGCGCGCGGACGTCGCGGTCACCTACCTCGACGCGCCCCGCTCGCCGCGCCAGGCGGTCGAGATCCTGGAGCACGCCCTCGCGGACCGCGAGCCCTACGGCCCCGCCCTGGTCTGTGTGACGGGCGCCTCCAACGTGACCGGCGAGCTGTGGCCCGTACGGGAGTTGACGGCCGCCGCCCACGCGCACGGCGCCCGGATCGTCGTCGACGCGGCCCAACTGGCGCCGCACCACCCGGTGGACCTCGCGGACCTGGACGCCGACTGGATCGCCTTCTCCGGGCACAAGCTGTACGCGCCGTTCGGCGCCGGGGTGCTCGCCGGGCGCCCCGACTGGCTGCGGGACGCGGAGCCCTACCTCGCGGGCGGCGGAGCCAGCCGCGCGGTGACGCGGGGCGCCGGGGGCGGGGTGGACGTCGAGTGGCACGACAGCGCCGCCCGGCACGAGGCTGGCTCGCCCAATGTCATCGGCGCCTACGCCATCGCCTCGGCCTGCAAGGCGCTGAGCGAGGCGGGCTTCGACCGGCTCGTCGAGCGGGAGCGGCAGCTGATCGCGACGGTCCGGGAGGGCCTCGCCGCGGTGCCGGGGGTGCGGGTGCTCTCGCTCTTCGGCGACGACGCCCCGCGGGTCGGCGTGCTGTCGTTCGTCGTGGACGGCTGGAACAGCTCGCACTTCGCGGCGGCGCTGTCCGCGGAGTACGGCATCGGGGTGCGCGACGGGCTGTTCTGCGCGCATCCCCTGGTGCGGACCCTGCTGGGCGGCGACCGGGACGCCTCGGGCGAGTGCGGGGCCCCTGACGGGGGTTCGCTGAACGCGGTACGGGTCAGCTTCGGGGCGGGGACGCCGGACGAGCATGTGGAGCGGTTCGTGCGGGCGGTGCGTGAGTTGGTCAGGGACGGCGCGCGGTGGACCTACCGGACCGAGAACGGCCGCTGCGTGCCCGTGTAACGGCGCGCTCCCCGGCTCCGCCGGATCGCTACGCCTCCAGGCCGATCGCGAACGCCGCCTCCAAGTCGTGCTGCGAATACGTGCGGAAGGCGATGTGGGTCTCCGTGGCGGCGACTCCGGGGACCTTGCTGATGCGGCCCGGGATGACGTCGGCCAGGTCGTCGTGCCGGGCCACCCGCACCATGGCGATCAGATCCTGCGCCCCGGTCACCGAATAGACCTCGCTGACCCCCTCCAGCGCGGCGATCTGCTCGGCGATCTCGGGGATCCGGTCGACGTCGGTCTTGATGAGCACGATCGAGGTGATCACGGCTGGGCTCCTATCGGGGGCCGGGGGGTGGGTCCCCGGGAGGTCGCGGCCCGTC
Organism: Streptomyces blastmyceticus; assembly: GCF_039521185.1. NCBI lineage: Bacteria > Bacillati > Actinomycetota > Actinomycetes > Kitasatosporales > Streptomycetaceae > Streptomyces > Streptomyces blastmyceticus. The sequence continues at coordinate 40,115 of NZ_BAAABW010000003.1, forward strand.
GCCGGACGCGGCCGTGCTCTTCACTCTAGCCGCACACCTGTACCGGGCCCACGCGTACAGGAAGCCCAGCGCGAAGCCCAGCACATGGGCCAGGTAGGCCACCCCGGGCCGGTCGCCCGCGGTGCGGGCGGCCAGCCACTGGAGGACGAACCAGAAGAGCAGCACCGCCCACGCGGGGAAGCGCAGCGGCAGGAAGAAGAGGAACGGGAAGAGACTGGTGACCCGGGCCCTGGGGAAGAGACAGAGGAAGGCTCCGAGCACCCCGGAGATCGCCCCGGACGCCCCGACCAGCATCTGGAGGGAGTCGGCGTGCGCCGCCGCGTAGCCGAGCAGGGCCAGCACCCCGGCGGCGAGGTAGAAGAGGGCGAAGGAGGCCCGGCCCATCCGCTCCTCGGCCATGGCGCCGAAGACATAGAGGAAGAGCATGTTCCCCAGCAGATGCAGCCAGTTGCCGTGCACGAAGAGAGCGGTGAGCGGGGTGAGCAGCCGCTCCGGCGAGCCGTGCCAGAGCTCCTCGGGCACCACGCCCCAGCGCTCGAAGTAGGCGGTCTGCGCGACCAGCAGGTCGCCGGCGCCGTGCGGGCCCGGGGGACCGGTCAGGCCCGACGCGGGGCCGAGCAGGAAGACGGCGCAGCAGATGCCGATGAGGGCGTAGGTGACCAGGGGTGCGGCCCGGCGGTGGGACGGTGGGCTCCGGCGCGCTGCCTTTCCGAGCATGGCCAGATCATGGCGTACGGGCAGCAAAGCGCACAGAGTGCCTCGCCGGGCCGGTGCCGGACGGCCTGTGCGCGACTGTGCCCCGCGCCGCATGACCATCAGGCCGTAGGGTTACGGGAAGCACTCCCGCAGTGACGGCACCACGCGGTCCGACGGCGTTGTCGCGGACGGAACAGTTGACGAGGACGGACGACGACATCATGGGCGTTCCCCAGCCGACGGACGCAACGCGCTGGCGCTGCACGCTGTGCGGCAACCTGACCCGGTTCGACGTCACGCGCACCACCAAGGCCGTGGAATATGTGCACCTCGACCTGGCCGGAGAGCCTCGGGTGGAGGAGCGGGACGTGGTCAGTGAGACGATCGAGTCCGTACGTTGCCGGTGGTGCAACGCGGTCGACCAGATCGAGCTGGTGGACAGGCCGGGCGCGAGCGCCTGAAGAACGGGAGCGGTGAGCGGTGGTTGAGCACACAGGCGGCGCGGACGCGGCCGGTGAACCGGATGACACCGGTGGGGCCGACGGCGTCGCCGAGGTGCTCGACCGACCCCTGCCCGAGGGCGTCAGGCGGCGGGTCATCGGCCTGGTCGCGGAGGCGTTCGGCGGCCTGACGGTCACCGAACTGCCGCCCGCGCTGCGGCAGTACGCCCGCTTCACCCCGAGCCGCCGGGCCAAGTTCGCGGGCAACGCCATGGCCGCCGCCGTGGAGAACGACGCCGCCTTCCGGCAGCGGATCTCCGCCCGGCTGCGGGAGACGGGCTCCGAGCTGGCCGAGGCGCTCGACGCCGGCGCGCCGCCCGCGGCCGCGGACCCCGAGGACGTCGCGGCCATGGCCTTCGTGCTGCGGCCCGCGGGCTGGGTCAAGCTGGTCACCGCGGCCGGCGAGGAGGCCCAGCGGGCGAGCGCCGAGCGGGCCGGCGAGGAGGCCCAGCGCGAGCTGCGGCGGCTGCGCGAGGAGCTGGCCGAGGCCCGCGCCGACGCCCGCACGGAGACCGACCGGATCCGCGTCGAGCTCGAAGCCGCCCGCAAGGAGAACGACGCGATGCAGCGCAAGCTGCGCAGCGCCATGAGCGATGTGCGGCGCGGCGAGGCGGCGTTGCGCAAGGCGGAGGCCGAGCTGGAGTCCGTACGGTCCGCCGGTGCCGCCGAGAAGGCGGCCGCCCTGGGCGAGGCGCGGCGGCTCAAGGCGCGGCTCGCGGAGGCCGAGTCGGGGCTGGAGGCGAGCCGCCGGGCGGTGCGCGAGGGGCGCAGCGTGGAGGACATGCGGCTGCGGCTGCTGCTGGACACCGTCCTGGACGCGGCGCAGGGACTGCGCCGCGAGCTGGCCCTGCCGCCCGCCTCCACCCGCCCCGCGGACACCGTGGACGCCGTGGAGCCGGGCAGGATGACGCCCAAGGACATCGCCACGCGGGCCCTGTCGGAGACCGACCCCGCGCTCCTGGACCAGCTGCTGGCCCTGCCGCAGGCGCATCTGGTGGTCGACGGCTACAACGTCACCAAGACCGGCTATCCGACGATGCCGCTCGACAAGCAGCGGCTGCGGCTGCTGGGCGGCCTCGCGATGCTGGCCGCGCAGACGGGCGCGGAGATGACCTGCGTCTTCGACGGCGCGGAGCTGGCCGCGCCCGTGCTGCTGGCACCGCCGCGCGGGGTGCGGGTGCTCTTCAGCAAGCCCGGCGTGACGGCGGACGAGCTGATCCGCCAGCTCGTACGGGCCGAGCCGCCGGGCCGGCCGGTCGTCGTGGTCTCCACCGACCGCGAGGTCGCCGACGGGGTGGCGAAGGCGGGCGCCCGCCCGGTGGCTTCGGCGCTGCTGCTCAAGCGGCTGGCCCGCACCTGACCGTTGCCCGCCTCCCGTGCCCGTCTCCCGGCACGCTCTGTCGGTTTCCGGTGCCTGAGTGTCCATCAGGGGTGACCCACTGTGTCGCGCGGGTAAAGGATGCGCTTGTGGGGCGAGATTTTTCGCCCGGGGATTTGAACGGATCATGGGGAGGTCACTAAGGTCGGGCCTCGAACCTTCGCGCGGTGATCATCCATTCGGGGTGACGGTGAAGGTCCCGCCGGAACCGCGGACTTCGCGCGGCAGGCGGCTGAGGAAGAAGGAGCCCGTCTCCGTGGCGTCCCACCGTCGACCCAAGCAGCCGGGCCGCACCCGCGTGACCGTGCTGACCGCGACCGCCGCAGCGGCCGTCGCGCTCTCCTCCCAGGCCGCGCACGCGGACTCGCCGTCCAAGTCGGACGCCAAGGCGAAGGTCGACAAGCTCTACGAAGAGGCGGAGCAGGCCACCGAGAAGTACAACGGGGCCAAGGAGAAGCAGGACAAGCTCGACAAGCAGGTCGGCGACCTCCAGGACAAGGTCGCCCGCGGCCAGGAGGAGCTCAACAAGCTCCGCGACAGCCTCGGTTCCGTGGCCACTGCGCAGTACCGCAGCGGCGCCATCGACCCCTCCCTCCAGCTGCTCCTCTCCTCCGACCCGGACACCTTCCTGGAGAAGGCCTCCACGCTCGACCAGCTGAGCGCCAAGCAGGCCGACACCCTCAAGCAGATATCCGAGAAGCAGCGCACCCTCAAGCAGCAGCGCGAGGAGGCGACCGGCAAGCTCAAGGACCTCGCCGACACCCGCAAGGCACTGGGTGAGAAGAAGGAGGAGGTCCAGAGCAAGCTCGCCGACGCCAAGGACGTCCTCAACTCCCTCAGCGCCCAGGAGCGCGCCGAGATCACCGGCAGCGACGGCAAGGACGGCGGCAAGGACGCCGGCAAGGGCGGCGGCGCCGGTGGCGGTGACCGCGCCAGCCGCGGCGGGAGCCGCCCGGATATCAACATCCCCGCCGGCTCGGGCCGCGGCGGCGCCGCGCTCGCCGCCGCGCAGTCCGTCATCGGCTCCCCGTACGTGTGGGGCGCGACCGGGCCGGACTCCTTCGACTGCTCGGGCCTGACCTCCTGGGCGTACGCGCAGGCGGGCGTCACCCTGGACCGCGTCTCGCAGGACCAGGCCAACGACGGCACCCGCATCTACGACCAGAGCCAGCTCAAGCCCGGCGACCTGGTGCTCTTCTACGGCGACCTGCACCACATCGGTCTCTACGCGGGCAACGGCATGACGCTGCACGCCCCCAAGCCGGGCGCCAACGTGCGCTACGAGTCCATGGGCAACATGCCCTTCCAGTTCGGTGTGCGCATAGGCTGACGCGCTTGGGCCGAATGGCTGACGTGCCGCTCTTTCGGGCGAACCGCGACAGCCCCTGCTGACTCCACGCCCCGCCGGTGACCTGCGTCTCCGGCGGGGCGTCAATATTCCCGTCCCACAGGGTCTTTGAACCGGGGGTGACCGCGCCGCTACTGTCTGGCGCGCGGCACCCGGCACAGTGCTCCGCCCGTTCCCGGGCGGCGAGGGCACCGCGCACCCAGTGGAAGAACGGAAGGAGTGCGGCAGCCCGTGGCGTCACACCGTCGTCCCGCGCAGCCCGGTCTCACCCAGAGCGTCCGGGTCACCGTCCTGTCCGCCGCCGTGGCCACCGCGGCCGCCGGCCTGGCGGCACCCGCCGGGGCCGCGCCCGGCGGCCCCTCCGGCACGGCCAAGGGGACCGGCACGGTGAAGTCGCAGGTGGACCGGCTCTACGAGCAGGCCGAGCAGGCCACCGAGAAGTTCAACGCGGCCGGCGAGCGCACCGACACCCTGCGGCAGAAGGTCGCCCAGGCCACCGACCGCGTCGTCCGCGGCCAGGAGCAGGTCAACCGGATGCGCCGGGCGCTGGGCATGATCGCCACCGCGCAGTACCGCAACGGCGCCGTCGACCCGGCGATTCAGCTGCTGCTGTCCTCGGACCCGGACGCCTATCTGGAGCGGGCCGCCACCCTCGACCGGGTCACCGGCCGCCAGGCCGAGCAGCTCAAGGCGCTCCTGGAGGCGCAGCGCACCCTGCGCCAGGAGCGCTCGGAGGCCGTCGGCGTCCTGGCGCAGCTGGAGGACAGCAGGCAGGCCGTGGAGCACCACAAGCGCGAGGTCGAGGGCAAGCTGGCCACGGCCCGCCGGCTGCTGAACTCCCTGCCGGAGCGGGACCGGGAGGCGTACGCGCGGGCGTCGCGCTCCGGCGGGGACCGCTCACAGGGCTCGCTCGCCGGGCTGCCGAGCCTCGTCGGCCTCTCCTCGCGGGGCGCCGCCGCCGCGATGGCCGCGCGGTCGGCCGTCGGCACCCCCTACGCCTGGGGCGCGACCGGGCCGGGCGCCTTCGACTGCTCCGGCCTGATGCAGTGGGCCTACGGGCGCGCCGGGGTGGGCCTGCCGCGCACCTCGCAGGCGCAGCGCAACGCGGGCCGCCACGTGTCCCTGTCCGAGGCCCAGCCGGGGGACCTGGTGATCTACCGCAACGACGCCAGCCACGTGGGCATGTACGTCGGCAACGGGCAGGTCGTGCACGCCCCCTACCCGGGCGCCCGGGTCCGCTACGACCCGGCCAACATGATGCCGATTTCGTCCGTCACCCGGCCATGAACGCCGGCTGAACGCACGGCGCGGGTCACGTGGCTCGTACGATGCGGGGCGTGACGGGCCGGTGGAGGTGGAGCGGAGTCCTTGGCGGACGGCCCTGCGGCCTGCCTTCCGACTGCGGGCCGGTGGGGGCTGGTCGCGCAGTTCCCCGCGCCCCTTGCGGGGCGCTCGTCCGTTCGCTGCTGGCGGGTCTGCTCGCCCTCCAGTTCCTGTGCGGCTGCGGTTCCATGGGGCTCTCCGGCGGTCAGGACGGTGAGCACAAGGCCGTGACCGCTCTGCTCGACCGGTGGGCCAAGGCGCTCCGGGACCGCGACGAACGTGCCTTCCTGTCCGTCGTGGACCCCGACGCAGAGGGCTTCCGCACCGAGCAGCGCGCCCTCTTCGCCAACCTCGCCGCCGTGCCCCTCGCCTCCTGGGACTACCGCTTGGTGCGCACCGGCGGCTTCGTCCCCTCCGGCGGTGACGGCCACCGCGTCGCCGCCGAGGCCGAACTGCGCTACCGGCTGGCGGACTACGACACCGTCCCGGTCACCACCACCGCGCGGTTCACGGTCGTGCGGAAGGACGACCAGTGGTACGTGGCGGCCGAGGACACCCGGCACGGCCCCCGGCAGCTCTGGCAGCAGGGCCCGGTCACGGCCGTACGGGGCGCGCACAGCCTGGTGCTCGGCGTCGGCCAGGACCAGGCGCGGCTCAAGGCCCTCGCGGACCTCGCCGACAGCGCGGTGCCCGCGGTGAGCACCGCCTGGGGGAGCGGGCGGACCGCGCCCGGCACGGCCCCGCCGAAGTCCGGCGCCACCGCGGCGGCCGGCGCCGCCGCCCGCCGCGGTGGCGACTGGCCTGGCCGGGTCGTCGTCGAGATGCCCGCCTCCGTCGACCGGATGGCCGAGCTCCTGGACTCACCGGTGGCGAACTACCGGGGCATCGCCGCCGTCACCACCGGCGAGGTCGGCGGCTCCGGCAACGCCCCCGCCGACCGGATCATCGTCAACCCCGAGGCGTACGGCACGCTCGGCGACTTCGGCCGCCGGGTCGTCCTCACCCACGAGACCGCCCATGTCGCGACCCGGAGCCTGACCTCGGCCGCGACCCCGCTGTGGCTCTCCGAGGGCTTCGCGGACTGGACCGCCTACCGAGGCACCGGGCGCACCGCGGCCCAGGCCGCCCCCGAGCTGGCGCGCGCCGTCGCCGAGGGCAAGCCGCCGAAGGACCTGCCCGCGGACGCCGACTTCGGCTTCGCGGGGGAGCAGGGGCGCCTCGCCCGCGCGTACGAGGAGGGCTGGCTCGCCTGCCGCATGATCGCCGAGCGCTGGGGCGAGGCGAAGCTCGTCGCGTTCTACCGCGCGGTGGGCGGCCACCAGCGGCGGCCCGGGGCGGTGTCGGCGGCGCTGCACCAGGTGCTGGGCGTCTCGGAGGACGGGTTCACCCAGCGGTGGCGGGCCTATGTGGCGAGCCGGTTCGGCTGAGCGGACACCGGGTCAGCCGGCGGTCAGCGCCGGCTCCTTCTCCGCGGGCGGGTCCGTCGCACCGGAGGGCCCCGCCCTGGTCACCGTCTCCCGCCACAGCCGGGCGCAGGAGATGACCGTCGCCACCACCAGCAGGGTGTTGCGCAGGGCCAGCGTCGCGACGCCCAGCTTGTCGCTGGCCACCACATGGGAGAACCAGATGGGGAACTCGAGCTGGGTCAGCGGGGCCGCCAGCAGCACCAGCGCGATGGGCAGGCCCTGACGCGTCGTCCGCATCGTCATGCAGACCGCGGCGAGGCCGATCAGCCAGACCACGTACTGCGGGCTGATCACCCGGCTCGTCGTGGTGAACAGCAGGACGGCCGCGAAGGCCGCGTCGGACGGGGTGCACGCCGTGAACCTCCGCGCGCGCAGCCGCCACACCAGCAGCCAGCCGAAGGCCAGCACGGTCAGGGCGAGCGCGAGCCTGCTGACCGTGTGGACGTACCGCCCGAGGAACTCCACCGAGCCGTAGTTCAGCCGGGCGTGGCCGTGCCAGCCCACGTGCCGGCCCAGATGGAAGACCAGCGACCCCAGCGACTCCACCTCCGTGCCCCGGGCCCGCTGGAACGTCAGGAACGCCAGCGCCCCCGGCATCGTCACCGCGAACAGCAGCCCGATGCCCGCCGCCCCCAGCGCCGCGGCGGTCCAGGCCGTACGGGTGCGCGGGCCGCGCGGCGTCCCGACGAGCAGCAGCACGGGCCAGACCTTCAGCAGCGCGCCGAAGCCCATGAGCACCCCCGCCAGCCGGGTCCGGCGGCCCGCCGCCAGCAGGGCCGCGACCGCGACGGCCGTCACCATCACGTCATAGCGCGCATAGACGATCGGCCCCAGCAGCGGCACCCCCACCACCCACACCCAGACCCCCTTCGCGCTGCGCCTGCCGCCCCGCACCGCGTACAGCAGCAGCGCGAAAACCGCGGCGTCCGCGAGGAAGCACACCAGGAAGAACGCCGGGGCGTAGTCGAGGAACGGCAGCAGCCCCGGGGCGAGCACGGCGAGCGCGGCGGCCGGCGGGTACTGCCAGGTCACGTCGTCGTACGGGAAGATGCCGGTGCGCAGCACCCCGTACCAGCCCTGGTAGATCACCTCGATGTCGACGGAGACGTCCGAACCCGGCATCACCCACACCCGGAACACGCACAACAGCAGCACGGCCCGGGTGACGGCCCACACCGCGATCGAGAGCCGCAATCCAGCGCCCGCCATCATTCACCTCGTTCTCCACGGTCCTCACCTGCCGTGAGCACCCCGCCGCTGGAAGGCATGATGCCCGCCCGGACCGCCCACGGCCGGTGACGTGCCGGTACACGGCGCCGTTGCCGCCCGATCGCCGCCCCCGGACACCCGGTACTGTCGGGCCCGATGGACAAGACCCTGATCGTCACCAACGACTTCCCGCCCCGGCCCGGCGGCATCCAGGCGTTCCTGCACAACATGGCGCTGCGCCTGGACCCGTCGGAGATCGTCGTCTACGCCTCCACCTGGAAGCGCGGCCAGGAGGGCGCGGAGGCCACCGCCCGCTTCGACGCCGAGCAGCCCTTCCCGGTCGTCCGCGACCGCACGACCATGTTGCTGCCCACGCCCCGGGTCACCCGGCGCGCGGCCGGGCTGCTGCGCGAACACGGCTGCTCCTCCGTATGGTTCGGGGCCGCCGCGCCGCTCGGGCTGATGGCGCCCGCGCTGCGCCGGGCCGGTGCCCGGCGGCTCGTCGCCACGACCCACGGCCACGAGGCGGGCTGGGCGCAGCTGCCCGCCGCCCGGCAGCTGCTGCGGCGGATCGGGGAGGGCACGGACACCCTCACCTACCTGGGGGAGTACACCCGGTCCCGGATCGCCGGCGCGCTGACCCCCGAGGCGGCCGCGCGGATGGTCCAACTGCCGCCCGGCGTCGACGAGAAGACCTTCCACCCGGGCTCCGGCGGCGACGCCGTACGGGCCCGCCTCGGGCTCGCCGACCGCCCCGTCGTCGTCTGCGTCTCCCGGCTCGTCCCCCGCAAGGGCCAGGACACGCTGATCCAGGCGATGCCGAGGATCCTGGCGGCCGTACCGGACGCGGTCCTGCTGGTCGTCGGCGGCGGCCCCTACGCGAAGGACCTGCGCAAGCTGGCCGAAGAGACCGGCGTCGCCGACGCCGTCCGTTTCACCGGACCCGTCCCGTGGGAGGAACTGCCCGCGCACTACGGGGCGGGCGACGTCTTCGCGATGCCGTGCCGCACGCGGCGGGGCGGGCTGGACGTCGAGGGCCTCGGCATCGTCTACCTGGAGGCGTCGGCGACGGGGCTTCCGGTGGTGGCGGGCGATTCGGGCGGGGCGCCGGATGCGGTTCTGGACGGCGAGACGGGGTTTGTGGTCCGGGGTGGCTCGCCGGAGCAGTCGGCCGACCGCATCGTGACGCTGCTGCGTGATCCCGCGCTGCGCGCGCGCATGGGTGAGCGGGGGCGGGCGTGGGTGGAGGAGCGGTGGCGCTGGGATTTGCTGGCGAACCGCTTGCGGGAGCTCCTGTAACTGGGGCTCCGCCCCAGACCCCGGTCCTCAAACTCCCCCAGCTACCGCTGGGAGGTGCCCCCACGGGCTGGTTTTCCAGCCCGTCCGGCGTTTGAGGACGCGCCCGCAGGGCGCTCCGCCGCAGGCGCAACGCACCCGCACCCAGAGCCGCCGCTACCCGCGGTAAATGGCCTCGATCTCGTCCGCGAAGTCCTTCGCCACAACATTCCGCTTCAGCTTCAGCGACGGCGTCACATGCCCCGACTCCTCCGTGAACTGCGCCGGCAGGATGCGGAATTTGCGTACCGACTCCGCCTTGGAGACCGCCGCGTTCCCGTCGTCGACGGCCTTCTGCACGGCCGCCAGCAGGTCCGGGTCGTCCGCCAGTTCCGCGGGCGTCGTGCCGGCCGGCTTGCCGTTGTCGGCGAGCCAGCGCGGCAGGAAGTCCTCGTCGAGGGTGATCAGCGCGCCGACGAACGGGCGGGCGTCGCCGACGACCATGCACTCGGCGATCAAGGCGTGCGCGCGGATGCGGTCCTCGATGACCGCGGGGGCGACGTTCTTGCCGCCCGCGGTGACGATGATCTCCTTCTTCCGGCCCGTGATCGTGAGGTAGCCGTCCTCGTCGAGCGTGCCCAGGTCACCGGTGTGGAACCAGCCGTCGGAGAGGGCGTCCGCGGTGGCGGCCTCGTTGTTCCAGTAGCCCTGGAAGAGGTGCTCGCCGTGCAGCAGGACCTCGCCGTCGTCGGCGATCCGGACGACCGAGCCGGGCAGCGGCTGCCCGACCGTACCGATCTTCTGCCGGTCCCAGGGGTTGAAGGCGGTCGCCGCGCAGGACTCCGTGAGGCCGTAGCCCTCCAGGACGGTGAAGCCGATGCCCCGGTAGAAGTGGCCGAGGCGCTCGCCCAGCGGCGCGCCCCCGGAGATCGCGTGGGTCGCCCGGCCGCCGAGCACGGCACGCAGCTTGCCGTAGACGAGCCGGTCGAAGATCGCGTGCTTGATGCGGAGCCCGAACGACGGCCCGCCGGGGTTGTCCATGGACCGGCTGTACGCGATCGCCGTGTCCGCGGCCCGGTCGAAGATCTTGCCCTTGCCGTCGGCCTGCGCCTTGGCGCGCGCCGAGTTGTAGACCTTCTCGAAGACGCGCGGAACGCCGAGGATCAGCGTCGGCCGGAAGGCGGCGAGCTCCTCCGTGAGATTCCGGATGTCCGGGACGCAGCCCAGCTTGATGGGCGCGAGCACCGCCGAGATCTCGACCAGCCGCCCGAAGACATGGGCGGTGGGCAGGAAGAGCAGCACCGAGGAGTCGCCCGTGCGGAACAGCGGCTTGAGCCGCTCCACCGCGTTGCCGCACTCGACGAAGAAGCTGCGGTGGGTCAGCACACAGCCCTTGGGGCGCCCGGTGGTGCCGGAGGTGTAGACGATGGTCGCGGGCGAGTCGGCGTTGGCGAGCGCGCTGCGCTCGTCCACCTCCTCGTCGGTCAGTCCTTCCCCGGCCGTGCCCAGCCGGCCCACGGCGTCGTCCTCGATCCGCCAGACGTGCCGCAGCTCCGGCAGCCGGTCCCTGACGGACGCGACGGCGCTCTCGTGCGCCTCGGTCTCCACCAGGCAGGCGACGGCGCCGGAGTCGCCGAGGATCCACTGGATCTGCTCGGCCGAGCTCGTCTCGTAGACCGGCACGGTCACCGCGCCCGCGCTCCAGATGGCGAAGTCCAGCAGCGTCCACTCGTAGCGGGTGCGGGACATCAGCCCCACGCGGTCGCCCGGCCGGACACCGGAAGCCATGAGTCCCTTGGCGGCGGCGCGGACCTCGGCGAGGAAGGCGGCTGCGGTGACGTCCTCCCAGCGGCCGTCGACCTTGCGCCCTATGACGGCGACGTCGGGGCGCTGCGCGGCGTTGCGGCGGATCAGATCCGTCAGGTTTCCGTCCGCAGGGACCTCATAGAGGGCCGGAAGGCTGAACTCGCGCAAGACTGCTGCTCCTCGTCGGGCGCCGGCGCCGCCGCGTCTTTGAGGGGCGCTGCGTCGGCTGCGGTCCATGATCAGGCAAGGGGGGTATTGGACTGCCCGGACGTTACCCACCAGTACGGCTTTCGAATAGGGGTGGCGCCCAGATGTTCTGTGCGTCACACGCCACCGGACCGCCTTCCGCACCCTAGCCCCTCCGCTTGGTGACCGGGAAGTAACCGCAGGTCGGGGACCTTCCGACGGCTGCCCGCAGACCCTAGGGTGATCCGTATGCGAGGTGGCTTCAGAGTTCACGTGGTCAGCGATGTGCACGGCAACAGCGAGGGGCTCGCACGCGCGGGCGACGGCGCCGACGCCGTGGTCTGCCTCGGCGACCTCATCCTCTTCCTCGACTACGCGGACCACTCGCGCGGCATCTTCCCCGAGCTCTTCGGCGTCGAGAACGCCGACCGGATCGTGGAGCTGCGCACCGCCCGCCGCTTCGAGGAGGCCCGCGAGCTGGGTCGGAGGCTGTGGGCCGGCGTCGACCGCGACGCCGCGATCGAGTCCGCGGTCCGCAAGCAGTACGCCGAACTCTTCGCCGCCTTCCCCACCCCCACCTACGCCACCTACGGCAACGTCGACATCCCCCGGCTCTGGCCGGAGTACGCAGCCCCCGGCACCACCGTCCTCGACGGCGAGCGCGTCGAGATCGGCGGCCGCGTCTTCGGCTTCGTCGGCGGTGGCCTGCAAACGCCCATGCGGACGCCCTTCGAGATCGGCGCCGAGGAGTACGCCGCCAAGATCGAGGCACTCGGCCACGTCGACGTCCTCTGCTCGCACATCCCGCCCGACGTGCCCGAACTCTGCTACGACACCGTCGCCCGCCGCTTCGAGACCGGCAGCGCCGCCCTGCTGGAGGCGATCCGCGCGACCCGCCCCCGCTACGCGCTCTTCGGCCACGTCCACCAGCCGCTCGCGCGCCGGATGCGCATCGGCGCGACCGAGTGCGTCAACGTCGGCCACTTCGCCTCCAGCGGTACACCCTGGGTGCTGGAGTGGTGACGCGCGCCGGGATGTAGCCTTCACCGGCAGGCATACGAGGCGGCGGGACCGGTACGGAGGAGCCACGGAGATGGCGGAACACACCAGCTCGAGCATCACGATCGAGGCGACCCCCGCCGATGTCATGGCGGTGATCGCAGACTTCGACCGCTACGCGGAGTGGACCGGGGAGGTCAAGCAGGCGGAGGTGCTCGAGAAGGACGAGCAGGGCCGCGCCGCACAGGTGCGCCTCGTCCTCGACGCGGGCGCGATCAAGGACGACCACACGCTGGCCTACAGCTGGCCCGCGGAGAACGTCGTCAGCTGGTCCCTGGTCAAGTCCCAGATGCTGCGGCAGCTCGACGGCTCGTACAGCCTGGAGCCGGAGGCCGGCGGCAGCCACACCAAGGTGACCTACCAGCTCACCGTCGACGTCAAGATCCCCATGCTCGGCATGATCAAGCGCAAGGCCGAGAAGGTCATCATCGACCGGGCCCTCGACGGCCTGAAGCAGCGCGTCGAGAGCGGCGCGGCGAAGTCCTGACCCGTCGCCGGGCGGAGCCCCGGCGACGGCGCCGCACCACACCAGGTCACATCAGGAGGCACCCCCCTTGCGTACGGTCCTCGTCACCGGCACCGGCGGCGCGGGCCGCACCACCGCCGCCGCGGCCACGGCGCTCGCCGCGGCCCGGCGGGGCCGCCGCGTCCTGCTGCTCACCACCGACCGCGGCCCCGCGCCCGACGCGGTGCTCGGCACCGCCCTGCCGCTGCCGCCCGCGGACGGCACGGCCGGTGCGCCCTGGGCCCGGCCCGTCGAGGCGGCACCCGGCCTGTGGGCCGCCCGCGTCGCCACCGGCGAGCACTTCCAGGACCGCGCCCGCGACCTCCAGGAGCGCGGCGCCTCCCTCTTCGACCTCCTCGGCGCCACCCCCCTCGACCCCGAGGAGCTCACCGAACTCCCCGGCGCCGAGCCGCTCGCCGTCCTCGCCGCCCTGCGCGCCGCCCACACCGCCGCCGCGTGGGACCTGCTCGTCGTCGACATGCCGCCCGCGCACGAGACCGTGCGCCTCCTCGCCCTGCCCGAGCAACTGCGCCGCTACCTGCGGCGGCTGCTGCCCGCCGAGCGGCAGGCGGCCCGCGCCCTGCGCCCGATGCTCGCCCAGCTGGCCGGGGTGCCGATGCCCGCGCAGCGGCTGTACGAGACCGCGGAGCGCTGGGAGGCCGAACTCGCCGCCGTCCAGGACGTCATCGAGGCGGGCGGCACGACCGTACGCCTCGTCGCCGACCCCGGGCCGCTCGCCGTCGACGCGCTGCGCCTCACCCGCGCCGGGCTCGCCCTCCAGGGCTGCCGCCTCGACGCCCTCGTCGCCAACCGCGTGCTGCCCGCCGGCGACGGCGCCGCGGGCGACTCCTGGCTGGCCGGGCTCGTCGCGGAGCAGCAGACCGCCCTCAAGGCGCTCTACGAGGAGTACCTGATCGACGGCGTCACCCTCTGTGAACTGCCGCACCTCGGCCGTGACCCCCGCGGCCACGAGGACCTCGGCGCGCTCGTCGACGGCGCCGCGTCGACGACGATCGGCGGCGCGGGCGGCACCGTCGGGATCGTCGAGGGCGAGGGCCTGGCCGACGAGCTCGACGGCTGGCCCGCCACCGGCCCCGAGCCCGACGCCTGGACCGTGGAGGACCGGCTGGCCGCCGACGGGGTGCTGCTCTGGCGGCTGCCGCTGCCCGGCGCCGACCGCGACGCCCTCGACCTCATACGCAGGGGCGACGAACTCATCGTCGGCGTCGGCCCGTTCCGCCGCGTCCTGCCCCTGCCGTCGGCGCTGCGGCGCTGCACCGTCTCGGGGGCGGGCCTGCGCGACGGGGCGCTGTGCGTGCGCTTCACGCCCGACCCCGCCCTCTGGCCGCGGACCGTCTGAACGCCGTTCCACCGTTCAGGTAACGTCGGAGGAAATTCCAGTCGCAGGAGTCCGCCATGAGCGATGCCACCGAGCGCCCCGCACCCGACGCGGCGGCCGATCCCGATGCCTGGGAGCAGGCGTGCGCAGAGGATCTCGCCGCGGAGCGGGCCCGCCGCAGAGGCCGGGACCAGCAGCCCGGCAGTGCCGCCGAGGAGCTGCGCAAGCTCGTCGACGCCGTGACCGAGAAGGTCTCCGCCCTCCAGCTGCCGCTGGCCGGAGCGGCCGCCCAGGAGGTCGTCCAGCAGGTCATCGCCCAGGCGAAGGCCGCCGTCGAACCGGTCATCGAGCGCAACCCCGATGTCTTCGACCACCTCGCCTCCGCGGGCTCCGAGCTCCTCGCCGCCTACCGCGCGGCCGTCCAGGGCCAGGAGGCCCGCTGGACGCGCGGCGAGAGCGCGAAGCCCGCCGAGGGGTCCGACGGGCCCGGCCGGGGCGATGCGGGAGCGGGCGGTACCGAACGCATCGACCTCGACTGACCTGGGCCTCCGGTACGGTGGGTCGCGGCGGGGTTCGAGCGAATAACTGAGGGATACATGGGACTCACCATCGGCGTCGACATCGGCGGCACGAAGATCGCGGCCGGCGTGGTCGACGAGGAGGGCAAGATCCTCGCGACGTGCAAGGTACCGACCCCGTCGACACCCGAAGGCGTCGTCGACGCCATCGCGGACGCGGTACGCACGGTCAGCGCCGACCACGAGGTCGAGGCCGTCGGCATCGGCGCCGCCGGCTATGTGGACGACAAGCGGGCCACGGTCCTCTTCGCCCCGAACATCAACTGGCGCCACGAGGCGCTGAAGGACAAGGTCGAGCAGCGCGTCGGCCTCCCCGTCGTCGTGGAGAACGACGCCAACGCCGCGGCCTGGGGCGAGTACCGCTTCGGCGCCGGCCAGGGCCACGACGACGTCATCTGCATCACGCTGGGCACCGGCCTCGGCGGCGGCATCATCATCGGCAACAAGCTGCGCCGCGGACGCTTCGGCGTGGCCGCCGAGTTCGGCCACATCCGGGTCGTGCCGGACGGCCTGCTGTGCGGCTGCGGCAGCCAGGGCTGCTGGGAGCAGTACGCCTCCGGGCGGGCCCTCGTCCGCTACGCCCGGCAGCGCGCCCAGGCCACCCCGGAGAACGCCGAGATCCTCCTCGGCCTCGGTGACGGCACCCCCGAGGGCATCGAGGGCAAGCACATCAGCGACGCGGCCCGCCAGGGCGACCCGGTGGCCATCGACTCCTTCCGGGAGCTGGCCCGTTGGGCCGGGGCCGGCCTCGCCGACCTCGCCTCGCTCTTCGACCCGTCGGCGTTCATCGTCGGCGGCGGCGTCTCCGACGAGGGCGACCTCGTCCTCGACCCGATCCGCAAGTCCTTCCGCCGCTGGCTGGTCGGCGGCCAGTGGCGCCCGCACGCCCAGGTGCTGGCCGCGCAACTGGGCGGCAAGGCGGGCCTCGTGGGCGCGGCGGACCTGGCCCGCCAGGGCTGACCCAAGGGCCCGTGAGGGCTTTCCGGACGTTGTAGCACCGAGGAGTGATGATGCTCGCGGATCTGCCCCCGTCGCGCACGGAGTCCGACGGTTCGGCCGTCGTCCGCGTGCTCAGCTACAACGTCCGTTCCATGCGTGACGACGTGGGGGCGCTGGCCCGGGTGATCCGGGCCTGCGCCCCCGACGTCGTCTGCGTCCAGGAGGCGCCGCGCTTCTTCCGCTGGCGCAAGGCCGCGGCCCGGCTGGCCCGTACGTCCGAGCTCGTCCATGTCACAGGCGGGGCCACCGCCTCCGGGCCCATGGTCCTGTCCTCGCTGCGGGCCACCGTGGAGCGCACGGAGGACATCCTGCTGCCCCGCACGCCGGGACTGCACCAACGCGGCTTCGCCACCGCCGTGCTGCGCTTCGGCCGGGCCCGGCTCGGCGTCCTCAGCTGCCACTTGAGCATCAAGGACCAGGAGCGGTACGGGCAGGGGAAGCTGCTGCTCGACACGCTGGCCGCCCTGGACGTCCCGCACGCCGTCGCCGCCGGTGACCTCAACGACCGCCCCGACGGCCGGACGTTCGGCCTCCTCGCGGACGCGCTCCAGGACGGCTGGGCCACGAAGCCGTGGGGGCGCGAGCACACGACCCGGCTCGGCGACCCGCTCCAGCGGATCGACGCGGTCTTCGCGACGGAGGGGGTCGAGGTGCTGGGGTGTGGCGTGCCGATGGGGTTGCCGGGGGTGGCTGAGGTCGACTTGCGGGTGGCGACGGATCATCTGCCGGTGCTGGCGGCTCTGCGGGTGCCGGCTTCGTAGCACGGGGCTTGTTCCCCTGCCCCGCCCCTTCCCGAAACTGGGGGCAAGCCCCCAGACCCCCGAACCGCGCTCCGCGCGGTGTCCTCAAACGCCGGACGGGCTGGATTTTCGCGGGCCCGTATGGGGTCAGACCACCGCGCCGCGGCCCGGGTCGTCGTCCTCCTCGTCGGTGTCCTTCATGCGGAGCACCAGCGTCGCGAAGCCGCCGAGGAAGCCGCCCACGCCGAGCGTGGTGATCCACCAGGTCAGCTCCTGGCGCAGCAGCACCATGATCAGCAGGAGCAGCGGGCCGCCCAGCACCGCGATCCACGCGAAGCGGGCGGTGACGTCGCCGGTGGGGACCGGCGGCGGCTCCGGGGGCACGAAGTGGCCCTCGTCCGGCTCGTCGAAGTCGTCCTCGCCCGTGGCGCCCGGGGTGTCCCAGTCGCGCGGGCCCACCCCCGGGGCGTAGACGACGAAGCTGCCCACTGGCCGGTCCTGGCCCTCCGGCGGTGCCGGCGGGGTCTTCGCGGCGGCCTCCGGATCCTCCGGCGCCGCCTCGGGGGAGGCGTCGGTGACATCGCCGGAGGCGGGCCAGCGGCCCGCCTCGGGGTCGGGCTGCTCCCCGTACGCGGCGACGAGCTCCGCCCACGCGGCGTCCTCGTCCAGGGGGTCGCGGCTCTCGTCGCGGTCGCGGTCGTGGTCCGCGTCGCGCTCAGCCACGGGAGGCCGTCCCCACTTCGCCGACCCCCGCGGAGAGCCGGCTGATGAACGCGAACGTCTCGTCGAAGATCAGCTCCGCGTCGTGGTCCAGGGTCGCCACGTGATAGCTGTGCTCCAGCAGCCGCTCGGTGACGTCGCGCGAGGAGACCCGGGCCAGGATGCGCGCCGAGTCCACGGGCGGCACCACATGGTCCTCGGGGCTGTGCAGCAGCAGCAACGGCTGTGTCACCTGGGGCAGTTCGGAGTCCAGCGCCCGCAGGCCCCGGCGGAAGGAGTGCGCCGCGTGCAGCGGCACCCGGTCGTAGCCGACCTCCTCGTTGCCCGGCTTGGCGATGTCGCTGGCGATGCCCTTGGACGAGGGCAGCAGATGGCGCGCCACCGGCAGCGCCTTCGCGGCGAGGCCGTGCACCTTGTTGGCCGGGTTGACCAGGACGATGCCCTTGATCGCGTCGCCGTGCCTGGCCGCCAGCCGCAGGGTCAGCGCCCCGCCCATGGACAGGCCGCAGACGAAGACCTCGGAGCAGCGCTCCCGCAGCTCGCCCAGCGCGCGGTCGACCTCCGCGTACCAGTCCTGCCAGCCGGTGAGCTGCATGTCCTGCCAGCGGGTGCCGTGCCCGGGCAGCAGCGGCAGCGAGACGGACAGTCCGCGCTCCGCGAGATGCTCGGCCCAGGGCCGAACGGACTGCGGGGAACCGGTGAAGCCGTGGCACACGAGGACGCCGACCTCTCCGCCGTCGTGGCGGAACGGCTCGGCGCCGGGGAGGAGCGGCACCGGAATCTCCGATCGATGGAACGGGAAAAGGGGTCTGGCCCTCAGCGTACGCGGAGCGCCGCACGGCGGGTAGGCAGGTTAAGGTCTCCTCGTCACTACAGGAGGTTCTCGGTTGTTCTACGGCGCTATGAAGCTGTCCATCGGCGGGTCGCTGAAGCTTGCCTTCCGGCCGTGGGTGGAGGGCTTGGAGAACATCCCGGCCGAGGGGCCCGCGATCCTGGCGAGCAACCACCTGTCGTTCTCGGACTCCTTCTTCCTCCCCGCGGTGCTGGATCGCAAGATCACCTTTATCGCGAAGCAGGAATACTTCACCTCCCCGGGTGTCAAGGGAAAGCTGACGGCCGCGTTCTTCAAGGGTGTGGGCCAGCTGCCCGTCGACCGTTCGGGCGGCCGCGGGGCCGGCGAAGCGGCGATCAAGAGCGGTCTCGAGGTGTTGGAGCGCGGTGAGCTGTTCGGCATCTACCCGGAGGGCACCCGCTCCCCGGACGGCCGCCTCTACCGCGGCAAGCCCGGCGGCCTGGCCCGGGTGGCGCTGCTGTCCGGCGCCCCCGTCATCCCCGTCGCCATGATCGACACCGAGAAGGTGCAGCCCCCGGGCAAGGTCCTGCCCAAGATGATCAGGCCGGGCATCCGGATCGGCGAACCGCTGGACTTCAGCCGCTACCACGGCATGGACGGCGACCGCTTCATCCTGCGCTCGGTGACCGACGAGGTCATGTACAAGATCATGGAGCTGTCCGGCCAGGAGTACGTCGACATCTACGCGACCGCCGCCAAGCGGCAGATCGCGGACGAGGCGAAGCGCAAGGCCGAGGAGGAGAAGGCGGCGAAGGCCGCCGGACTCGACAAGGCGGACAAGCGGCCCGAGGCGTAGCCGCGCCCGGACCGGGGGGTTGGGTCGATGACACCGCGCAGCAGGAAGCCGCGCGTCGTACGGATGTCGGTGGAGCTGCCGCTGTGGCGCGCGCTGACCGGCTACCGCATTCTGACGCTCGGCTACGCACTCGCACTGTTCTTCCTGAACTACCGCGAGTACGCCCATCCGCCCGGCGCAGCGCTCTATATGGGCGCACTCACCCTCTGGATGCTGCTGACCTGGAACCGGGTCACCTCCCCCGAGCGCTGCACCAAACGGTTCCTCGTCGCCGACCTGGCCGTCGCGCTGGGCGGGATCCTGCTCACCTCCGTCGTCGACTCCGCCGAGCGCATCGACGGCGGCGCGGCCACCCTCCCGTCCATCTGGGCGGGCGGCGCCGTACTGGGCTGCGCCATCAAGGGCGGCTGGCGCTGGGCGATCGTCGGCTCCACCCTGGTGGCCGCCGCCAACCTCGCCGAGCGCGGCGGCCCGGCCCGCGACACCGTCCACAACGTGCTGCTGGTGTGGGTCTCCAGCGTCGCCATCGGCTACATCGTGGAGGTCGCCCGGGCCAGTGAGCGCACGCTCGCCCGCGCCCTGCAGATCGAGGCGGCCACCCGCGAGCGCGAACGGCTCGCCCGCGACATCCACGACGGCGTCCTCCAGGTGCTCGCCATGGTGCAGCGCCGCGGCGCCGCGCTGGGCGGCGAGGCCGCCGAGCTCGGCCGGATGGCGGGCGAGCAGGAGATCGCCCTGCGCACCCTGGTCGCCGGGGGCCTGCTGCCCCCGCAGGCCTCACCGGAGCAGCTCGCCGACGACGCGGAGCTGCTGCGGTCCGTGGGGACCGCGCCACGGCCCCCCGAGGGGCCCTGCGACGTGGGGGCGCTGCTCGCACCGCACGCGGGAGCCGCCGTCTCCTTCGCCGGGCCCGGCACCCCCGTCCTGCTGGAGGCGGCCGCGGCGGCGGAGCTGGCGGCCGCCGTCGGGGCCGCCCTGGACAATGTCCGCAAGCACGCCGGGGACGGCGCGCGGGCCTGGATCCTGCTGGAGGACGAGCCGGACGCGGTGATCGTCACCGTGCGGGACGACGGCCCGGGCATCGCCGAGGGCAGGCTGGCGGCGGCGGAACGGGAGGGGCGCATGGGCGTCGCCCTGTCGATCCGCGGCCGGCTGCGGGACCTGGGCGGCAGCGCCGAGCTGCTGTCCGTGCCCGGCCAGGGCACAGAAGTCGAATTGAAAGTTCCACGGGGGAGCGGGGTCGGGAAATGAGAGACGAGCAGAACGTGAAGGTCATGGTGGTCGACGACCACCCCATGTGGCGCGACGCCGTCGCCCGCGACCTGGCCGCCGCCGGGTTCGACGTGGTGGCGACCGCCGGCGACGGCCCCCAGGCGGTACGCCGGGCCCGCGCCGCCGCACCCGACGTGCTGGTCCTGGACCTCAACCTGCCCGGCCTGCCCGGCGTCGCCGTCTGCAAGGAGCTCGTCGGCGAGAACCCCGCGCTGCGCGTCCTGGTGCTCTCCGCGAGCGGCGAGCACGCGGACGTCCTGGAGGCCGTGAAGTCCGGCGCGACCGGCTATCTCCTGAAGTCCGCCAGCACCGAGGAGCTGCTGGACGCCGTCCGCCGGACGGCCGCGGGCGACCCGGTGTTCACCCCCGGCCTGGCCGGACTGGTCCTCGGGGAGTACCGCAGGCTGGCCGCCGACCCGGCCCCCGCCGCCCCCGACGAGCCGAAGGCGCCCCGGCTGACCGACCGCGAGACCGAGGTGCTGCGGCTCGTCGCCAAGGGACTCTCGTACAAGCAAATCGCCGAACGGCTGGTTATTTCGCACCGGACGGTGCAGAACCATGTTCAGAACACCTTGGGCAAACTCCAGTTGCACAACCGCGTGGAGCTCGTGCGCTACGCGATAGAGCGAGGTCTCGACGGCGCCTGACCGTTCCCGGCCGGGCGGTGTCCCCGGCTGAAGGGAGATTGTCATGCGGGTCGGAATGCTGACCGGCGGCGGTGACTGCCCCGGGCTCAACGCGGTCATCCGCGCCGCCGTCCGCAAGGGCGTCCAGGACTACGGTCACGAATTCATCGGCTACCGCGACGGCTGGCGGGGGCTGGTCCAGGGCAGCACCGTGCCGCTCGGCATCCCCGCCGTGCGCGGCATCCTGCCCCGGGGCGGCACGGTGCTCGGCTCCTCGCGCACCAACCCCTTCAAGGACCCGGACGGCGTCCACCGGATCCGGGAGAACCTCGCCAAGGACGACGTCGACGCCCTCATCGCCATCGGCGGCGAGGACACCCTCGGCGTCGCCGCCCGGCTCCACGAGGAACACGGCATCCGCTGCGTCGGCGTCCCCAAGACCATCGACAACGACCTCTCCGCCACGGACTACACCTTCGGCTTCGACACCGCCGTCAACATCGCCACCGAGGCCATCGACCGGCTGCACACCACCGCCGAGTCCCACATGCGGGTCCTCGTCGTCGAGGTCATGGGCCGGCACGCGGGCTGGATCGCCCTCCACTCCGGCCTCGCCGGGGGCGCCAACGTCATCCTCATCCCCGAGCAGCGCTTCGACCTCGAAGAGGTCTGCGGCTGGGTCACCTCCCGGTTCCGCGCCAGCTACGCCCCGATCGTCGTCGTCGCCGAGGGAGCCATGCCGCAGGACGGCGACCTCGTGCTCAAGGGCGCCGCCGCGCACGACTCCTTCGGCCACGTCCGGCTGTCCGGGGTGGGCGAGTGGCTGGCGAAGGAGATCGAACAGCGCACGGGCAAGGAGGCCCGCACGATCGTGCTGGGGCATGTGCAGCGCGGGGGGACGCCGAGCGCGTTCGACCGGTGGCTGGCCACGCGCTTCGGTCTGCACGCGATCGCGGCGGTGCGCGACGGGGACTTCGGGCGGATGGTCGCGCTGCGCGGCACGGACATCGTCCGCGTTCCGCTGCGCGATGCGACGGCGCGCCTGAAGACGGTCCCGGCGCCGCTGTACGAGGAGGCCCGCACGTTCTTCGGCTGACGCCGGTTCGCCGCCTGCGGCGGGGGCGCCCTGCGGGCGCGTCCTCAAACGCCGGACGGGCTGAAATCAGCCCGTCCGGCGTTTGAGGACAGCGCGCGAAGCGTGCTTCGGGGTCTGGGGCG
>NZ_BAAABW010000003.1:62073-77550 GCF_039521185.1 Streptomyces blastmyceticus
GGCGTTTGAGGACCGGGGTCCGGGGCGGAGCCCCGGTTTCGGGAAGGGGCGGGGCTGGGGAACAGACTTCAGACCAGCACCCTCGCCAGCAGCTCGGCCACCAGCGTCGCTCCCGACAGCGTCAGGATCGACTCCGGGTGGAACTGGACGCCGGCGAAGCCGGGCCCGCGCAGCGCGTGTACGTCACCGGTCGCCGCATCCCGGCTCAGTTCCACCCGGTGCATCGCCAGTTCCGCCTCCGCGGAATCCGCGCAGCGCGCGGTGAACGTGTTGTAGAAGCCCACCGTCTCCGCCCGCCCGAAGAAGTCGATCCGCTCCTGCGCCCCCTGACACGGCACCGCCTTCCGTACGATCTCCAGCCCCAGCTCCGCCGCGATCAGTTCGTGCCCGAGGCACACGCCGAGCAGGCCGTGCCGGTGCCCGCGCAGCAGTTCCGCCGCCAGGTCGCGCAGGAGCCGCATCTTGGGGTCGGCGGTGTCGGAGGGGTTGCCGGGGCCGGGCCCCAGCACCACCGGGCCCGGGTGCGCCAGCGCCGCGTCCCGCAGCCCCGGCTCGTCGAAGCGCCGCACGGTGACCGTCAGCCCCGAGGTCCGCAGCAGGTGCGCGAGCATCGCGGTGAACGTGTCCTCGCCGTCGACGACGAGCGCGTGCCCGGTGAGCCGCGCCGTGGACGCCGGGCCCTGCATCCGCAGCCAGAACGGGGCCAGGTCCTCGCGGCGCGCGTCGAGCGCGGCCCGCACTTCGGGATCGTCCGCGAGCCGTACGGCGGGGACCGCCCCACCGCGGCGCGCGGTGCGCACCCCGAGCGCCGCCAGCACGCCCGCCGCCTTCGCGTGCGTCTCGGCGACCTCGCCACGGGGGTCGGAGTGGCGGACGAGCGTGGCCCCGACCGCGAGCCGCAGCCGCCCGCGCCGGTCGATGTCGGCGGTGCGGATCAGGATCGGCGAGTCCAGCGTCCGGCCGCCGCCCGCGTCCCGGCCGATGAGCGCGAGGGCGCCCGCGTAGTAGCCGCGCCCGCCGCCCGGCCCCTGCGGCTCGTACCGCTCGATGACACGGCACGCGTTCTGCACCGGCGACCCGGTCACGGTCGCCGCGAACATGGTCTCCCGCAGCACGTCCCGCACGTCCAGCGAGGAGCGCCCCCGCAGCTCGTACTCGGTGTGCGCGAGGTGCGCCATCTCCTTCAGCCGCGGCCCGACGACGACCCCGCCCATGTCGCCGACCGTGCACATCATCTTCAGCTCCTCGTCCACGACCATGGACAGCTCCTCCACCTCCTTGCGGTCGTGCAGGAAGGCCAGCAGCCCCGCCCGGTCCGGGCCGTCGGCGGGATAGCGGTAGGTGCCGCTGATCGGGTTCATCACGACCGTGCCCCCGGCCATCCGGACGTGCACCTCGGGGCTGGCGCCGACCAGCGTCCGGTCGCCGGTGTGCACGACGTACGTCCAGTACGCGCCGCGCTCGCCCGCCAGCAGCCGCCGGAACAGCGCCAGGGCGTCGGCCGCCGAGAAGCCGTGGATCTCGCCCTCGAAGGTCCGCCGGATGACGAAGTTGGCGCCCTCGCCGGACCCGATCTCGTCCTTGATCACCCGCTCGACGATCCGCGCGTACGCGTCGTCGTCCACGTCGAAGGCCCCGCCCTCCACCCGCACCTCGTGCGCGGGCAGCGCTTCCAGGACGTCGGACAGCGGCAGCTCGTACGCCTCCTCGGGCCGCAGCACCGCCAGCGGGGTGCCGTCGTCGCGGACGTCGAAGCCGCGCTCGCGGATCTGCCGGAACGGGACGAGGGCCAGCGCGTCGAGGGCCGGTCGGTCACCGGCGGGCGGGCCGTCCGGCAGGGGAATGTCGGCCAGTCGCCCGACCTCCACCACGGGGCCGGTCAGCAGCTCGACGCCGTCGCCCGCCCGGCCGGGGGTGCGGCGGTGCAGCAGGGCGAAGGGCGGGCAGGCGGGGTCGGTCAGCCGTGCGAGGAGGGCGTGGGTGTCGCCGGTCATCTGGGTTCCTTCCGGTGAGGAGAGGAACGGCCCCGGGAAACGCCGAAGGCCGCCCCTCCGGGCGGCCTTCGCGGTGTGTCTTTCGTGTACGCGCGATCAGTGGGCCGCCGGATGAGCGGTCCACCACCAGTTCTGGTTGGTCGGTGCGTACATGCTGCGCACCCTACCGGACGGGCCGGGGGGTGGTGACGGATCCACGGTGGTGGCGGGGAAGCGCGCACCGGAGCGCGGGGCGCCCGGCACGCCGGTCCGCGCCCGACGGACGGCGCTTTTTCGCCACTCCCCGCAGCCCAGGGGCCGTCTCACACTGCGGTCCTGCGGATGGACCGCCGTCGTGACCCCGTAGGGTTGGAGCGTGACCGTGAACGCTGAACTCCACGCCGGTGGCAACACCTGGCGCTCCCTTCCCGCGGCGCAGCAGCCTGACTGGCCGGACCAAGAGGCTCTGCGCGATGTGATCGCCGAGCTCGAGTCCTATCCGCCTCTGGTTTTCGCGGGTGAGTGCGACCAGCTGCGCCAGCGCCTGGGAGCCGTCGCCCGTGGCGAGGCGTTCCTGCTGCAGGGCGGCGACTGCGCCGAGGCGTTCGACGCCGTCGGCGCCGACCAGATCCGCAACAAGCTCAAGACGCTGCTCCAGATGGGCGCCGTGCTGACCTACGCGGGTTCCGTGCCCGTCGTGAAGGTGGGCCGGATCGCCGGTCAGTACAGCAAGCCGCGCTCGAAGCCGACCGAGACCCGCGACGGCGTGACCCTGCCGACCTACCGCGGCGACTCCGTCAACGGCTTCGCCTTCACGCCCGAGGCCCGTACGCCGGACCCGCAGCGGCTGAAGCGGATGTACCAGGCTTCGGCGTCCACCCTGAACCTCGTCCGCGCCTTCACCACCGGTGGCTACGCGGACCTGCGCCAGGTGCACGCCTGGAACCAGGACTTCGTGAAGTCCTCCCCGTCCGGGCAGCGCTACGAGGCCCTCGCCCGCGAGATCGACCGGGCGATGAACTTCATGAACGCCTGCGGGGTGGACCCGGAGGAGTTCAAGACCGTCGAGTTCTACGCCTCCCACGAGGCGCTCGTCCTCGACTACGAGTCCGCGCTGACCCGCGTCGACTCGCGGACCGGCGATCTCTACGACGTCTCCGGCCACATGGTCTGGATCGGTGAGCGGACCCGCCAGCTGGACGGGGCGCACATCGAGTTCGCGTCGAAGATCCGCAACCCGATCGGGGTGAAGCTCGGCCCGACGACGACGCCCGAGGACGCGCTGACGCTGATCGAGCGGCTCGACCCGGAGCGCGAGCCCGGCCGGCTGACCTTCATCACCCGCATGGGCGCCGACAAGGTCCGGGACAAGCTCCCGACCCTGGTCGAGAAGGTCACGGCGTCCGGTGCCCAGGTGGCGTGGATCTGCGACCCGATGCACGGCAACACCTTCGAGGCGGCCTCGGGCCACAAGACCCGCCGCTTCGACGACGTGCTGGACGAGGTCAAGGGCTTCTTCGAGGTCCACAAGGGCCTCGGCACCCACCCGGGCGGCATCCACGTGGAGCTGACCGGCGACGACGTCACCGAGTGCGTGGGCGGCGGCGACGAGATCTTCGTCGACGACCTGCACCAGCGCTACGAGACGGCCTGCGACCCGCGGCTCAACCGCAGCCAGTCGCTGGACCTGGCGTTCCTGGTCGCGGAGATGTACCGCGACCAGTAGAGGACCCTGCTGAACGGCGTGGGGCGCGGATCGGAAAGTGATCCGCGCCCCACGCCGTTGTTATTCGGCCACCGGGCCGGGTAAGGTAAGGGTTACCTTATTGATCAACCCGGTAGGGCGGTGACCCGCGTGTACGTCTGCTCATGCTTCGGCATCACCGAGCAGCAGGTGCGTGACCACGCGGACAAGGGCGCGTGCACGCCCCGCCAGATAGCCTCCGTGAGCAAGGCCGGCACCGACTGCGGCAGCTGCGTGCGCCGCATCCAGTCCCTGCTCGGCCGCGGCGCGTGCCCGCGCCGCGAGCTGGCCGACCAGGGCGAGCAGGATGTGCTGGGCACCGAGGTGCCCCACATACGGCAGGCGCCCCGGGTGGTCCAGGTCCAGGCGGCCTGACCTTCAGCCCCGGGTCACTCCGCCCCGCCGTTCGACTGCTCGATGAACTGGGCGAGGTAGAGCGGCTCACCGAGCTTCTCGATCAGGTCCAGCTGGGTGTCGAGGTAGTCGATGTGCTCCTCCTCGTCCGCGAGGATCGACTCGAAGATATTGGCCGAGGTGATGTCGCCCTTGGCCCGCATGACCTCCACGCCGCGCTTGAGCCGGTCGATCGCCTCGACCTCCACCTGCCGGTCGGCCTGGAACATCTCCACGATCGACTGCCCGATCCGCACATGGAAGAGCCGCTGATAGTTGGGCAGCCCCTCCAGGAAGAGGATGCGGTCGGTGAGCACCTCCGCGTGGCGCATCTCGTCGAACGACTCGGCGCGGGTGTGCGCGGCGATCTTCGTCCAGCCGAGGTGCTCCTGCATTTTCGCGTGCAGGAAGTACTGATTGATGGCGGTCAGCTCGGCAGTCAGCTGTTCATTGAGAAATTCGATGACCTCGGGGTCGCCCTGCATTGCAGAGGCTCCTTCCAAGAGGGTGACTGGCAGGTTGCGCGCATCCTTGCACCGCCCCCCGGAACCGTCCAGTAAGTGCACACTTAGTGGGAGTTGTCCCCATAGCGGAACCCCTGGTCATCAGCACTGCCGAAGGTCTGACACCATGGGGACATGGGTCAGTCGGAAAGCCGCAAAGGGGAGCTCCCCCCGGGGCAGCGCCTCCAGCGCGGATGGCCGGTGACGCACTACGGGCCGGTCCCGAAGTTCAGGCCGGACCGCTGGGAGTTCCGTGTCTTCGGGTCGACCGCCGACGGCGACAAGCACTGCTGGACGCACGACGAGTTCTCCGCCCTGCCGTATTCGACGGTGGTCGCGGACCTGCACTGCGTCACGAAGTACAGCATGCTGAGCGCCGAATGGGGAGGCGTTCCCGCACGGACGATCCTCGAACTCGCCCCGCCCGCGCCCGAGGTCACCCATGTGATGGTGTGGGCCGAATACGGCTTCTGCTCAAATCTCCGGCTCGCGGATTTCGCGTCCGAGCAGAGCATCTTCGCGACCCATAAGGACGGCGAGCCGCTCACCGCCGAGCACGGCTTTCCCGTACGGCTGGTGGTCCCGCATCTCTACGCCTGGAAGGGGCCCAAATGGGTGCGCGGCGTGGAGTACATGACGGCTGACCGCCGCGGTTTCTGGGAAGAGCGCGGCTATCACAACGTGGGCGACCCGTGGCGCGAACAGCGCTATTCCTACCAGGAAAAACCGGGCGAGGGCCCGGAGCTTTAGCGGCCGGGGGAGTTCGAGGGAAATCCCCGTCAGGCCGCCGCGCCGTCCCGGAGCAACTTCAAGCGCGCCACATCCGCCGCATGGCCCGCAGGGCCACCCGGTGTTTCGATCGTCAGCGGCACTCCCGCCGTCGCAGGGTGCGAGAAGAGCTCCGCAAAAGGATCCGCCCCGATATGGCCCGAGCCGATGTTCTCGTGCCGGTCCCGATGCGCTCCCACCCCCTCCTTGGAGTCATTGGCGTGGATCAGCCGGAGCCGTCCCTCGCCCACCACGGAGACCAGCTCGTCGAGCGTCCGCTTCATCCCGCCCGTCTCGGCGAGGTCGTGGCCCGCCGCGAAGACGTGGCAGGTGTCCAGGCACACGCCCAGCTTCGGGTGGCGCTCCAGCGCGTCGAAGTAGGGGCCCAGGTCCTCGACCAGTGAGCAGAGCGACGAGCCCTGCCCCGCCGTCGGCTCCAGCAGCAGCCACGGGTCGTCGTCGTGGGTCAGCTCGTCGAGCAGCGGCAGCAGCCGTTCGTGGACCTGCGCCAGCGCCTCGCCGCGCGGCCGGCCGCCGGTCGCCGAGCCCGTGTGGACGACGACCCCGAGGGCACCGATCGCCCGCCCCCGGCGCAGCGAGTGCCGCAGCGACTCCCCGGACAGCTCGACCGTTGCCTCGGTGTGCGAGCCGAAGTTGATCAGATACGGGGCATGGACCCAGACCGGGAGCGACTCCTGCGCACAGGCCGCCCGGAACTCCTCGTCCTGCCGGGGGTTGCCGGCCGGCGTCGCCCAGCCCCGCGGGTTGGCGACGAAGACCTGCACCGTCTCGGCGCACATCTCCCGCGCGTACGGCAGCCCGGTCCGGGCGAGACCCCCGGCGACGGGGATGTGCCCGCCGACGGGGTTGCGCAGGCGCGGGGAGGGAAGCGGGGACGAAAGGGGAGTACGCACTGGTCTAGAAGCCGCCCTTGAGCCTGATGGTGATGGTGTCGCCCTTGGCGGCCTGGTCGCCGCCCTTGACGGACTGGCTGTCGACCGAGTCCCGGGGGAAGAAGAACGGCCGGTCGACCTCGACCTTGAAGCCCGCCGAGGTGAGGGCCTGCTTGGCGTCGGCCTCGCTCCTCCCGGTGACGTCCGGGACCGTCACCATCTCCTTGCCCTTGGAGAGCGTGAGCGTGACCGTGTCGCCCTTGGCGACCTGGCCGCCGTCGGCCGGGGACTGCGCCGCCACCGAGCCCTTGGGGGCGTCGGAGTAGACCTGGGCGTCCGAGACCTCGACCTTCAGGCCCTTGTCCTCGAGGGCCGAGGTGGCGGCCGCGACGGACAGGCCCTGCACCTTCGGCACGCTCAGGGCCGCGCCCTTGCTGACGGTCAGCGCGACCGGGGAGTCGGGCCTGCGCTCCACCCCCGGCTTGGGGTCGGTGGCCAGCACCGAGCCCTGCGGGGTCTCACCGCTGAACTGCTTGCCGACCTCGCCGACCGTCAGGCCCGCGCCCTCGATCTTCCGCTTCGCCTCGTCGAAGGGCATGCCGACGACATTGGGCACCTCGGCCTTGGCCGGGCCCTTCGACAGCGTGACCGTCACCTTGCCGGTGTTGCGGACGCGGCCGCCGGGACCGGGGTCCGTCGAGATGACATGACCCCGCTCGACGGTGTCGCTGAAGTCCTGCTGGGTCTTCACCCCGAGCCCGGCCTTGTGGAGCGTCTGCTCCGCCTTCGCCTGGGTCATGTCCAGGACGGCCGGGACGGTGGTGAACTGGCCGGAACTGATGTACCAGACGCCCGTGCCCACCACGGCCAGCAGCACGGCCACGAGCGCCGCGAGCAGCCCACGGCTCGGCCGGCGGCGGTGGGGCCGGCCGGCCCGCGGTGCCGCCGCGCCCGGCGGGGCCGGGGGAGCGGGCGGCTGCTCCAGCCGCGTCGTGCGGTTCAGCTGCTCGTCCTGCGCGGGCGGCAGGGGCCGGGCCGCGGCGGGCCGCGGAATCACGCTCGTACGGTCCTCGGAACCGCTCGACGCGCCCGGCTCGGGCGTCCGCGCCTGCGGGGGGAGGGCGTCCAGCTGTGCGTCGGACAGCGCCTCACGGGCCGTACGGACCATGGCCAGCAGGCCCACCGCGTCGGCCGGGCGCCGCTGCGGGTCGCGGGCCGTGGCCGTGGTCACCAGCTCGTCCAGCTGCGGCGCCAGCCCCGGGACGGCCGCCGACGGCGGCGGCACGTCCTCGTGGAGGTGCTGGTAGAGAACCTGCGCCGGGGTGCTGCCGGCGTGCGGCTTGGCTCCGGTGAGCATCTCGTAGAGGACGACACCGCAGGCGTAGACGTCCACGCGGGTGTCCGCCGTGCCGTGCTCCATCTGCTCGGGGGCCAGGTACGACACCGTGCCGAGGACCGAGCCGGTGGACGCCGTGGAGTTGGTGTCCACGGCCCGTACGAGCCCGAAGTCGGCGACCTTCACCCGGCCGTCGTCCCCGATCAGCACGTTCTCCGGCTTCATGTCCCGGTGGACCAGCCCCGCGAGGTGGGCCGCGCCGAGCGCCGCGAGCACCGGCTCCGCGATGTCGAGCGCGGCACGCGGCTGGAGCGCGCCGCGCTCGCGCAGCACGTCGCGCAGGGTGCATCCGGCCACGTACTCCATCGCGAGATAGACGTACGTGCCGTCCGTGCCCTGGTCGAAGACGCCCACCACATTCGGGTGGTCGAGCCGGGCCACGGACTTGGCCTCGCGGATGAAGCGCTCCACGAACACCTCGTCCGCGGCGAGCCCCGGGTGCATCACCTTCAGCGCGAGCACCCGGTCGAGCCGCGTGTCGAGGGCGCGGTAGACCGTGGCCATGCCACCGACGGCGATCCGGGCCTCGACCCGGTAGCGGCCGTCCAGCACATGCCCGACAAGCGGGTCTCCTAGCGTCGTATCCACGCTAGGAGTCTATGAGCCTCCGGGCGCGGGCCGGTTCGCCGCCTGCGGCGGGGGCGCCCTGCGGGCGCGTCCTCAAACGCCGGACGGGCTGATTTCGCTGGTTACGGTCCGCGAAAGCCCGTCCGGCGTTTGAGGACCGGGGTCTGGGGCGGAGCCCCAGTTGTGGCTACGCGCCGCCGAACGCCGGACGCTCCGGGTCGAAATCGGCCAAGCCCTCCGCAGGAGACGACGCCTCCGCGAAATGGCGCCGCGGGATGCGCCCGGCCCGGTACGCCAGCCGCCCCGCGTCGACCGCGTGCCGCATCGCCTCCGCCATCAGCACCGGCTCCTGCGCGCGCGTGACCGCAGAGGCGAGCATCACCGCCGCGCACCCCAGCTCCATCGCGATGGCCGCGTCCGAGGCCGTGCCCGCGCCCGCGTCCAGGATCACCGGCACACCGGCGCGTTCGGTGATCAGCTGGAAGTTGTGCGGGTTGCGGATGCCCAGGCCCGAGCCGATGGGCGAGCCCAGCGGCATGATCGCGGCGCAGCCGGCGTCCTCCAGGCGGCGGGCGAGCACCGGGTCGTCGTTGGTGTAGGGCAGCACCGTGAAGCCGTCGTCCACCAGGATCTCCGCGGCGTCCAGCAGCTCGACCGGGTCGGGCAGCAGCGTGCGCTCGTCGGCGATCACTTCGAGCTTGACCCAGTCGGTGCCGAGCGCCTCCCGGGCCAGGCGCGCGGTGAGCACCGCCTCGCCCGCGGTGAAGCAGCCCGCCGTGTTCGGCAGGACGCGGATGTCGTGCTCGGCGAGCAGCGACAGCACGGAGCCCCGTACGTTCGTGTCGAGCCGCCGCATCGCGACGGTGGTCAGCTCGGTGCCGGAGGCGAGCAGCGCGCGCTCCAGGACGTCCAGGCTGGGCGCGCCGCCCGTGCCCATGATCAGGCGGGACGTGAAGGTGGTGCCGGCGATGGTGAGCAGATCGTCTGCCATCAGGGCTGATCAGCCTCCCTGCACTGCGGTGAGGACCTCGACGCGGTCGCCCTCGCCGAGAGTGGTCGCGGCCCACTGGCCGCGCGGTACGACGGCCTCGTTGACGGCGGCGGCGACGCCGCTGTGCGCGGTGGTCAGTCCGGCCACCAGGCCGTCGAGGGTCAGGCCCCGGGGCACCGAGCGGCTCTCGCCGTTGACGCTGATGCCGACGTGGGCCTCGGGGCTGTCGGTGGGGTCCATGGGGTTCATACGGGCAGCTCCTGGAGCGCGTTCGAGAAGCGTAGGGGGGAGAACGGGCGGGCCTCGTCGGGCAGCCGTCCGGTGGTCAGCGCCTCGGCCATCACCTCGCCGGTCAGCGGGGTGAGGAGCACGCCGTTGCGGTGGTGGCCGGTGGCGGTGAACAGGCCGGGCAGGGCTGTGGGGCCCAGCAGGGGGGCGTTGTCGGGCGAGCCGGGGCGCAGCCCTGCGAGGGTCTCGACCAGGGGCAGTTCGGTGATGCCGGGCACCAGCTCGTGGGCGTCGCGCAGCAGCTCGTAGACGCCGCCCGCCGTGACGGTGGTGTCCCAGCCGAGCTCCTCGGTGGTCGCGCCGAGGACCAGCTCGCCGTTCTCGCGCGGCACCAGGTAGACATGGCCGCCGCGTACCACCGCCCGCACGGTCCGGGACAGGAAGGGCGCGTACGCGGGGGGCACGCGCAGCCGCAGGACCTGGCCCTTGACCGGGCGCACCGGCGGCAGGACGCGCGCGGGGACGCCTTCGAGGGTGCCGCTGCGGCTGCCCGCGGCGAGCACGGTCCGGCCGGCGGACACACGGGTGCCGTCGGCGAGCTCGGCGCCGGTGGCCCGGTCGCCGGAGAGCAGCAGGCGTACGGCCTCCGAGCGGTGGAAGGCCACGCCCGCCCGTTCGCAGGCCGTCAGCAGGGCCAGGGCGAGCCGCCGGGGGTCGGTCTGGTGGTCGCCGTCCACCCGCACGCCCCCGCACACGCCCGGCGCGAGCATCGGCTCCAGCCGGCGGCACTCGCGCCCCGACAGCCACTGGGCGTCCAGCCCGCACCGCTGCTGCAGGGCGTGGAGCTCCCGCAGGTGGGCGCGGTCGTCGGCGTCGAGGGCGACGGCGAGGGTGCCGCAGGCGCGGTAGCCGGTGTCCCGGCCGCTCGCCTCCTCCAGCTCCGCCGTGAACTGCGGATAGCGCCGCGCGGACGCGAGATTGAGCGCGAGCAGCTCCTGCTCGCCGTAGTGCAGCTCGGTCACCGCGGCCAGCATCCCGGCCGCCACGTGGGCCGCGCCGCCGCCCGGCGCGGGATCCGCGACGGCGGTGCGCAGGCCCCGCTGCGCGGCACGCCACGCCGTGACCAGTCCGATGACACCGCCGCCGACCACGAGGACGTCGCACGGCCCCGGTGACGCGGTGGAAGACGCATACATGGGCGTCCAGCCCCTCCCTTCGCCGGCATGACCCGGATCAGGTTCGTACGGTCGGAGGCCGGCCAGCCTCCCTCTCAGCCCGGTGCGTCCGGGCTCCCGCGAGTGCTTGTACAGCGGCCACCCTAGTACGGGCCGTGAACCGCCCGGAAGGCCGTACGGGGGGCGTGCGCGGCCCCGGAGCGCGTCAAACACCGTGACGTTGTGTCAGAGGTCTCGCTACGCGGTGCTCCGGTCCCGACCGGCCGCCGCCCTACAGTGATCGGGTGAGCGAGCACCGGAACGAACCGCATACCGCCAGTGACCGGCGCGCCGTCATCGTCGGAGCAGGGATGGCCGGGGTGCAGACCGCCGTGGCCCTGCGCGAGCAGGGCTGGACCGGCACGATCACCCTGCTGGGCGCCGAGCCCCACCGGCCGTACGACAGGCCGCCGCTGTCCAAGGCCGTGCTGCTCGGCAAGGCCGAGGGCTCCGCCTTCGAGGTGGACTTCGCGTCGCTGGGCATAGACCTCGAACTCGGCCGGGAGGCCACCCGGCTGCGGCCCGCCGAGCACCTGCTGGAGACCTCCGCCGGACCCGTCGCGTACGACGTGCTGGTCGTCGCCACCGGCGCGCAGCCCATCGAACTGCCCGGCAGCCAGGGCCTGCCGGGCGTGCACCTGCTGCGCACCCTGGACGACGCGGAGCGGCTGCGCCCGGTGCTCGCCGGGCAGCGCGACGTCGTGGCCGTCGGCGCCGGGTGGATCGGCGCCGAGTTCGCGACCGCCGCGCGCGAGGCGGGCTGCCGGGTGACCGTCGTCGAGGCCGCGGACCGGCCGCTGGCGGGCGCCCTGCCCGCCGAGGTCGCCGCCCACATGGCCGACTGGTACGCCGACAGCGGAGCCCGCCTGCTCACCGGCGCGCGCGTGGCCTCCCTGGAACCCGGCGCCGTGGTGCTGGCCGACGGCACCCGGCTGCCCGCCGACGCCGTCCTCGTCGGCATCGGCGCCCGGCCCGCCACGGACTGGCTGGAGGGGTCGGGCGTCACGCTCGCCGCGGACCGCTCCGTGATCACCGACGACCGGCTGCGCACCTCCGTGCCCGACGTCTACGCGGTCGGCGACTGCGCGTCCTTCCCGTCCGCCCGCTACGGCGAGCGGCTCCTGGTCCACCACTGGGACAACGCCCTCCAGGGCCCGCGCACGGTCGCCGGGAACATCGTGCACGGCACGGCCGAGGGGCCGGTCTACGACCCGGTGCCGTATTTCTGGTCCGAGCAGTTCGGGAGGTTCGTGCAGTACGCGGGCCACCACGACGAGGGCGACGAGCTCATCTGGCGCGGCGATCCGACGGGCGCCGCCTGGACGGTCTGCTGGGTGCGCGGCGAGGTCCTCGTCGCCCTCCTGGCCGTCGGCCGCCCGCGCGACCTGGCCCAGGGCCGCAAGCTCATCGAGCGGGGCGCGGCCATCGACCGGGGGCGGGCGGCGAACGCGTCGGTGCAGCTGAAGGCGGCCGCGCTGTGAGAACCGGCTGACGGCGCGGGCCCCTTCCGGGCCCGCCCGCGGCCCCTCGCGACGCGCCCGCCGACATCAGGTCGGGTCAACCTGGCTACCGACTGTCAGTCCCAGATGGCAGGCTTGTCCCGTGACCGAGATTGACGCAAAGATCGATGCTCTCGTCCCCGCCTGGCTCAACCTCCCCGACATCGCGGAAATGCTCGATGTCGAGGTGACGCGCGTCCGGCAGCTGGTCAAGGAGGGCCAGCTGATCGCGGTGCGCCGCGGCGAGAACCGGGTGCTCCAGGTGCCCGCCGAGTTCCTCGGCGACGGCAAGGTGATCAAGGGCCTCGCAGGCACCTTGACGCTGCTGAGGGACGACGGCTTCAGCGACGAGGAAATGCTGGAGTGGCTCTTCACTCCGGACCCGACCCTGCCCGGCACCCCGGCGCAGGCCCTGCGCGAGAATCGTGGCACGGAGGTGAAGCGCCGCGCCCAGGCGCTCGCCGTCTGACCCGTCCGCAGGCGCTGTAGACGCCGAGAGAAAACCGTCCGGTGTACGGGCCGGGGCAGCCCGGCCCGTACACCGCCGACCCGGGGGGGAACCACCCGATGTCCGTCACCGCGCGCGAGCGGCTCGCCGACGCCCGGCTGTATCTGTGCACCGACGCGCGCAAGCGCCAGGGCGACCTGCCGGAATTCCTGGACGCGGTCCTCGCCGCCGGCGTCGACATCGTGCAGCTGCGCGACAAGGGCATGGAGGCGGGGGAGGAGCTGGAGCACCTCGCCGTCTTCGCCGACGCGGCCCGCCGCCACGGCAGGCTCCTCGCGGTCAACGACCGCGCCGACGTCGCCCACGCCATCGGCTCCCAGGTGCTGCACCTGGGCCAGGGCGACCTCCCCGTGCCCGCCGCCCGCGCCGTCCTCGGCGACGAGGTGCTGATCGGGCGCTCGACCCA
Organism: Streptomyces blastmyceticus; assembly: GCF_039521185.1. NCBI lineage: Bacteria > Bacillati > Actinomycetota > Actinomycetes > Kitasatosporales > Streptomycetaceae > Streptomyces > Streptomyces blastmyceticus. Next base: position 75,157 of record NZ_BAAABW010000003.1, read on the forward strand.
CGCCGAGGCGGAGGTGGACGCCGCGGTCGCCGAGCCCGGCGTGGACTACTTCTGCACCGGCCCCTGCTGGCCCACCCCGACCAAGCCGGGGCGGCACGCCCCGGGCCTTTCCCTGGTCCGCTACGCCGCCGCGCTGAAGCCCGCGCGGCCCTGGTTCGCCATCGGCGGCATCGACGCGGCCAACCTGGACGAGGTGCTGGACGCCGGCGCCCGCCGGGTCGTGGTCGTCCGCGCGATCACCGAGGCCGACGACCCCGGCGACGCCGCGGCCCGGCTCGCGAAGCGCATCCGGGCGTACGGAGCGTAGTCACCCGGCGACGCTCGGGTGGGGCCGGGTCCGGCCGGTCCGTCACGGACCGGTCAGGGAACGGTCAGCCAAATGTCAACGGGACATGAACAGACTGTCCAGAAAGTGGACGAGAGACCGGCGAATCGGTCATATCGCAAATGTGGGTTGGGGCTCCGCGGAACCGCTGGTTAACTTGCGGATATGGCCCTTGGCACAGCCTCCACCAGGACAGACCACGCACGCACGGTGCGCGACCTGCTCGCTTCCGGCGAGCAGTCCTATTCGTTCGAGTTCGCGGCCCCGAAGTCCGAGAAGGGCGAGCGGACCCTGTGGAACGCCATCCGGCGGATCGAGGCCGTCGGCCCCACCTTCGTCTCCGTGACCTACGGCGCGGGCGGCTCCTCCCGTGAGGGCACCGTGCGGGCGACCGAGCGCATCGCGACCGACACCACGCTGACGCCCGTCGCGCACCTGACGGCCGTCGACCACTCGCTGGCGGAGCTGCGCAACGTCATCGGGCAGTACGCCGACGCGGGCATCCGCAACATGCTGGCCGTGCGCGGCGACCCGCCCGGCGACCCCACGGGCGAGTGGGTGCGCCACCCGGAGGGCGTCCGCTACGCCGCCGAACTCGTCAGGCTCATCAAGGAGTCCGGCGACTTCTGCGTCGGCGTCGCCGCCTTCCCCGAGATGCACCCGCGCTCCACCGACTGGGAGACCGACATCGGTCACTTCGTGGACAAGTGCCGGGCGGGCGCCGACTTCGCGATCACCCAGATGTTCTTCTACCCCGAGGACTATCTGCGGCTGCGCGACCGGGTCGCGGCCGCGGGCTGCGCGACCCCGATCATCCCCGAGATCATGCCGGTCACCAACGTCCGCCAGATCGAGCGGTTCGCGCAGCTCAGCAACGCCGCGTTCCCGCCCGAACTGGCCGAGCGGATCCTCGCGGTGAAGGACGATCCGGCCGCTGTACGCTCGATCGGGATCGAGTACGCCACCGAGCTGTGCTCGCGGCTGATGGCCGAGGGGATCCCGGGGCTGCACTTCATTACCCTGAACCACTCCACGGCGACGCTGGAAATCTACGAGAATCTGGGACTGCACCAGCGGTCCTGACGGCTGTTCCCCGGGCAACAGCCGCACGAGAGGGGCGTAAATGGGCTGGACGGTCCTCTACATCGCGTTCGGCATCGTCGCGCTCTGGCTGCTGGGCGAGGTGCTGCTCCAGTACAAGGCGCGACTGCGCTGGCGGCTGCTGGCCTTCGGCGGCTTCCTCGGCGTCGTCGCGGGCGTGGTCCTCTCGTCCGTGCCGGTCATCGCCGTGGGCGCGATCGCCTTCGCGGTCGGCCAGACCTATGTGACGCTGTCGTTCCGGCGCGGGTTCTCCACGGGCTGGGCGATCCGCCGCGACAAGGGCGCCGACACCGGCGGGAAGCCCGCGGGCGAGGAGAAGGGACGCTCCGGGCGCCGCCGCAGGACCGAGCGGCCGGCCGAGCCGAAGGCCGCCCCGCTCCCCGAGCCGGCCCCCGAGACCGCCGTGCTCCCGCAGATCACCGAGCACGACGCGCCGGACCTGCTCCCCAACGCGGCCCACCAGCCCGCCCCGTACGGCGACGGCTACGACGACACGGCGTATCTCCCGCCCGTGGCCGCCCCGTACGACCCCTACGCAAACCAGGGCACCCCGCCGCAGGACGGCCAATTCGACTACGGGCAGGGGCAGTACGCCGCCTACTCCGACCCCTACATCGGCAGCCGCCCGCAGCAGCCGCAGGAGCAGTACGACGCGTACGGGCAGCCGCAGTACGGGCCCTATCCCCAGCAGCAGTACGGGGTGGGTGCGTACTCCGCGGACGCGTATGCGCCGCAGCAGCAGTACGACATGGACACCCCGCCGGGCGGGGTCTGGGTCCCCCAGCAGCGCGACACGGATGCCCCACCGCAATACCCGAACCAGGGTCTGGGGCCGGGGCACGACGAGCAGCACTACCGCTACTGACGCGGGGAGGCGGCTGGGCCCGGCGGGTTTTCCCCCACCCCGCCCCTTCCCGAAACTGGGGGCAAGCCCCCAGACCCCCGAAGCACGCTTCGCGCGCTGTCCT
>NZ_BAAABW010000004.1:0-211513 GCF_039521185.1 Streptomyces blastmyceticus
AGCCGTCGCAGCGCTGCAACTTCACCGGATCCTTCGCCGCAGCAAGCGTCAGGCACAGATCAGGCGCGGCCTCGGGCCTCAACGTGGAACCACTCCACGCAAAACGCTGGTTGACGCCACCGTGGCAATCCCACAGCTCGACGGCAGCACCGGTCGCATACTTTCCACCCGGCACATCCACACACCGGTCCTGCGACAACTCCGTGTGCACGGACTTCCGCGACGCGTCGTACCACCAGCCCTGGTTGCGCGCGCCGGAGCAGGGCCAGCCCCCGACCTCAGTGCCGTTGCGGCTGCTCGCCGCGTACGCGTCCACGCACGCGCCCGTCGCCTCGTTCTTCAGCGGCTTGTACGCGTCGTCCCACGCGCCCTGGTACAGCACCGGTGACCCCGTGCTCGCCGGGTCCGTGCAGCCCGCCTCGCGGTAGCCGGAGGCATAGAGCTGGCTGAGGCAGGACGCGAAGGCGCCGTGGCCGCGGTAGTTGGGGTGGAAGGACTGGCGCACGGAGTTGGCGTCCGGGGGGAAGGGGTTGGACAGGTCGATGTAGAGGCCGCGCGCCCAGGTGTCCTCGGTGCACACCTCGTGGCCGTGGAAGAGGCGCGAGTTGTCGAGGAAGATCGCGCCGGTGTCGCGGGCGACCTGGTGCATGCCGCGCTCGAAGGCGGGCACGGCGGTGTTGCGCCCCCACGCGGCGTCGGAGGTGTAGCCGACGCAGCCGCCCGGGATCTTGCCCGGGTAGTCGGGGTTGTCCTCGAAGTCGGGCGAGATGGGGCTGGGGTAGCCCATGACGACGAGCTTGTAGTCGCCGTCGGCGTAGCCCGCGCCCGTCATGACGGCCCGCAGGTCCCGTACGGTCTGCTCGACCTTCGGCACGAGGCCGTCGACGCGGGCCTGCCACCCCGGCGCGTACTTCGGCTCGCAGGTGCCCTGGAGCAGCACGTAGCGCTCGACGCAGTCGGTCATCACGGGGCCGAACTGGAGGTCGTCGTTGGCGCCCGCGACCAGCAGGACCAGCTTGACGCGGGTGTTGCGGGCCTTGATCGCCAGTGCGTCGCTCTGTACCAGCTCGTCCGCGTACTGCTTGCTGCCGCCGATGCGGATGTTGCCGGTGGCGGCGCCGGAGCAGGCGACGTTGTAGGTCACGTCGGCGGGGATGGTGGTGCGGTGGATGGCGGAGTCGGGCGAGCGGTGGCACCAGTTGGCGGGGCCGGCGGTGCCCGGCTCGTAGTTGCCGACACCCTCGCCGGAGATCTCGCTGTCGCCGAGCGAGACCAGCGAGGTCTTGCGGTCGGCGAGCGGGCGCTCGGTGGCGTCGCCGTAGAGCCCGGTGGCCTCGGCGGCGCGGATCTTCTCCAGTTCCGGGGTCAGGGGGGTGGAGGCGGCCGTACGGCCGGCGGCGTGGGCGGTGGGTCCGGTGGCGGCCATGCCGCCGAGCGCCGCGGTGAACGCGGCGACGGCGGCGAGGGCACAGCGCAGGGTGGGTCTGCGTGTCATGGAGCCTCCCCGATTTCAGTTGTTACCCGCGGTATTTACTAGGTGGGAGTGCCTCTTGGGAACACGTCGGACCGGACAAACGCTGTGCTGTACAGGAGGTAAGTGACGATGACCGACAGTGAGCAGTACCGGACCGAGCACGACTCCATGGGGGAGGTACGGGTCCCGGCCCACGCGAAGTGGCGCGCGCAGACCCAGCGGGCGGTGGAGAACTTCCCCGTCAGCGGGCAGCGCCTGGAGCGGGCGCACATCGAGGCGCTGGCCCGGATCAAGGCCGCCGCCGCCAAGGTCAACGCCGAGCTCGGCGTGATCGACAAGGATGTCGCCGAGGCCGTCGCGGAGGCGGCGGACGAGGTGGCGGCGGGGCGCTGGGACGACCATTTCCCGATCGACGTCTTCCAGACCGGCTCGGGCACGTCGTCCAACATGAACGCCAACGAGGTCATCGCCACCCTCGCCACCGAGCGCCTCGGCCGTGACGTGCACCCCAACGACCACGTCAACGCCTCGCAGAGCTCCAACGACGTCTTCCCCTCCAGCATCCACATCGCCGCCACCGCGGCCGTCACGGGCGATCTGGTCCCGGCGCTGGAGCACCTGGCGGAGGCGCTGGAGCGCAAGGCCGCCGAGTTCGCGGACGTCGTCAAGTCGGGCCGCACGCACCTGATGGACGCCACGCCCGTCACCCTCGGCCAGGAGTTCGGCGGCCACGCGGCACAGGTGCGCTACGGCGTCGAGCGGCTGCACGCCTCCCTGCCCCGCCTCGCCGAACTCCCCCTCGGAGGCACGGCCGTGGGCACCGGCATCAACACCCCGGCGGGCTTCTCCGCCGCCGTCATCGCGGAGGTCGCCCGCACCACCGGGCTGCCGCTGACCGAGGCGCGCGACCACTTCGAGGCGCAGGGCGCGCGCGACGGCCTGGTGGAGACCAGCGGCCAGCTGCGCACGATCGCGGTCGGCCTCACCAAGATCTCCAACGATCTGCGCTGGATGTCCTCCGGCCCGCGCACCGGCCTGGCCGAGATCGCCCTCCCCGACCTCCAGCCGGGCTCGTCGATCATGCCGGGGAAGGTCAACCCGGTGATCCCCGAGGCGGTCCTGATGGTGGCCGCCCAGGTCATCGGCAACGACGCGACCGTGGCCACGGCGGGCGCCGCCGGAAACTTCGAGCTCAATGTGATGCTCCCGGTCATGGCGAAGAACCTGCTGGAGTCCGTCCGGCTGCTCGCGAACGCGTCCCGGCTGCTCGCGGACCGCACGGTCGACGGCATCACCGCCAATGTGGAGCGGGCGCGGGAGTACGCGGAGTCCTCGCCGTCCGTCGTCACACCGCTGAATCGCTACATCGGGTACGAGGAGGCGGCGAAGGTGGCGAAGAAGTCGCTCGCGGAGCGGAAGACGATCCGGGACGTGGTGCTGGAATCGGGCTATGTGGAGCGGGGGTTGCTGACGCGGGAGGAGCTGGACGCGGCGCTGGACGTGCTGCGGATGACGCGCCCGTGACCGGCTGAGCCCCGCGGACAGCCCCGTCAACCCCCACCACCTGGACCGTACCAATTGCGGCGCACATCACGGCGCACCTGCCACCACCCCGCCTAGGATCTGCGCATGACAGCGGACACCGTGGACACGACAGCAGGCAGCGCCGCCCCCTGGGCGCCGGGGGACCACATCCTCTGGCGCTACCGGGGCAACGGCACCGATCGCGTCCACATCTGCCGTCCCGTCACCGTCGTCCAGGACACGGACGAGCTCCTCGCCGTGTGGATGGCGCCCGGCACCGACTGCGTCAAGCCGCGGCTCGCGGACGGCACGTCCATCCACGAGGAGCCGCTGGCCACCCGCTACACCAAGCCGCGCACCACCGTCGTCTCCCGCTGGTTCGGCACCGGCGTGCTCAAGCTCGCCCGGCCCGGCGAGGCCTGGTCGGTCTGGCTGTTCTGGGACCGTGACTGGGGCTTCAAGAACTGGTACGTGAACCTCGAGGAGCCGCTCGCGCGCTGGGCGGGCGGCGTCGACTCCGAGGACCATTTCCTGGACATCGCCGTCTATCCGGACCGCAGTTGGGAGTGGAAGGACGAGGACGAGTTCACCCAGGCGCAGCGCGCGGGCCTGATGTCCGCCGGCCAGGCGGCCAGGGTGCGGGCGGCCGGGCACGACGCGGTCGCGCGCATCGAGTCCTGGGGGGCGCCGTTCGCCGGCGGCTGGGAGGACTGGCGGCCCGACCCCGCCTGGACCGTGCCCGCGCTCCCCGCCGACTGGGACCGTTCCCCGGCCCGGATCCGGGCGTAACCTCGGGAACCGCTTGGCGGGCCCCCGACGGACAACCGTAGGATCGGCCTCCGCGATACTGCACAGCAGCACGGCACGGCGCGAACAGAGCACGGCATGTGACGCATGTTCACAGAAGACGGTCACAGGAGGGCGGAGCCGTGAGCGGTGACGAGGGGCGGGGCTACGAGGGCTACGCCCGCTTAGGGCTGGACCGCAGTGGTCAGGCCGAGGCGTTCGACGCGATAGGCGAGCGCTACGACGAGGCCTTCCCGCACAAGGAGGGCCAGCTCGCGGCCGGTGCCTGGCTGGCGGAGACGCTGCCGCCCGGCTCCCGGATCCTGGACCTGGGCTGCGGTACGGGCCTGCCGACCGCCCGGCAGCTCGCGGACGCGGGCCACGAGGTGGTCGGCGTCGACTTCTCCCCCGGCATGCTGGACCTGGCCCGCGGCAACGTCCCCGAGGCACGGTTCCTCCGCCTGGACATGGCCGAGCTGCGGGACGGGCGGCTGGGCCCGTTCGACGGGGTCGCCGCGTTCTTCACCCTGCTGATGCTGCCGCGCTCGGAGATCCCGCACGCCCTGCGGATGGTGCACGGGCTGCTGAGACCCGGGGGGCTGCTGGCCCTGTCGATGGTCGAGGCCGACGTGGACGACTTCGCGATCCCGTTCCTGGGGAACACGATCCGGGTATCCGGATATCTGCGGGACGAATTGCGCCAGGTCGTCTGCGAGGCGGGCTTCGACGTCGCCGGGGAAAGCACGCTGGCGTACGCCCCGGCGAGTACGGACGTACCACCAGAGATCCAGCTCTTCTTCAATCTGCGACGCGCCTGACCCACGGTGCGCCCCTGAACGACCCGGGCGTACGGCCCCGACGGATGGAACCCCACGCGTGACGGAGCATCCCAACTCCCACGGAAGACAGCGGACCGCGCCGACGCGGCAGCCCGCTGCCCCTGCGACGGGTACGGCCGCGCTTGGCTCTGAGGCCGCCGCTGCCGCCGCCCGCCTGCCGCGCCAGCCGGACGGTCGCGCGGGTGGTCCGCGCGACCTCAGCCGTCCGGAACCGCGTCCGGAACCCACCGATCCGGCCGCCGGCCGGGCCCACGCTTCCGGCGGCGCCGGGGAGCACGACGGCTCCACCGGCGACCCCGCGGACGGGTCCGACCGGCAGGACCCGGGATCCGGCGATCCGGCCACCGACCAGGCCCACGCTTCCGGCCGCGCCGAGGAGCACGACGGCTCCACCGGCCGCGCCACGGACGGGCCGAGCCGGGGCGATCGCGACGAATCCGGCCGTGCCGGGGGCGGCGCCGAGGACGGCGCCCGAGGAGCGGCCGGTGGCGGGCGGCGGGCGCCGGGGAGAGGCCCGCGGCCCGAAGCCGGTGACGTGCCGCGACGTGCGCCGGAGGCGCCCGGTGTGGCCGGGATGCCCAGCGCCGGGACCACCGGTGGGGAGCGGCTGCGGTTCGTGGGGGCCGCGACGCGGCGGATCGCGCGCGGGATCGACCTGGACGAGATCGTGCTGGGCCTGTGCCGCGCCACCGTGCCGACCTTCGCCGACGCGATCCTCGTCTATCTGCGCGACCCGCTGCCCGTGGGCGACGAGCGGCCCGTGGGCCCCGTCGTGCTGCGGCTGCGCCGCACCGACCAGCTGCCCGAGCACGTACGGGGCCTGGGCGACCCCGCCGACCCCGACGCCCCGGCGGACCGTAGCGACCCCGCCACCGACCTGGCGGCCGTCGCGGCCGAGCGCTGCGAGGTGCGCATAGGGGGGCCGCTCGCGGAGGTGCTGCGAGGGGTCCGGCCCGTCTACGGCGACTCCTCCGCCGCGCGGGCGGCGCTCCCGGAGCTGCTGGGCGAGGACCGTACGGTGCCGGACCGGCAGCGGACGATCCTCGCGCCGCTGCGGGGCCGGCGGCGGGTGATCGGCGCGGCGGTGTTCATCCGCCGCGCGGACCGGCCCGCGTTCGAGGGCGACGACCTGCTGGTGGCGGCGCAGCTGGCCACCCACACCGCCCTGGGCGTGGACAAGGCCGTGCTCTACGGCCGCGAGGTCTACATCGCGGACGAGCTCCAGCGCACCATGCTCCCCGACTCCCTGCCGCAGCCGACGGGCGTCCGGCTCGCCAGCCGCTACCTCCCGGCGGCCGAGACGGCCCGGGTGGGCGGCGACTGGTACGACGCGATCCCGCTGCCGGGCAACCGGGTGGCGCTGGTCGTCGGTGACGTCATGGGCCACTCGATGACCTCCGCCGCGATCATGGGCCAGCTGCGGACCACCGCGCAGACCCTCGCGGGCCTGGACCTGCCCCCGGCCGAGGTGCTGCACCACCTGGACGAGCAGGCGCAGCGGCTGGGTTCCGACCGCATGGCCACCTGCCTGTACGCGGTCTACGACCCGGTCGCCCACCGCATCGTCATTGCCAACGCCGGGCACCCGCCGCCGATCATGCTGCACCGCGGCGGGCGCGCGGAGGTGCTGCGCGTGCCGCCGGGCGCGCCCATCGGGGTGGGCGGGGTCGACTTCGAGGCGGTGGAGCTGGATGCCCCGGCCGGGGCGACGCTGCTGCTGTACACCGACGGCCTGGTGGAGTCGCGGATAAGGGATGTGTGGACGGGCATAGAGCAGCTGCGGGAGCGGCTGATCGAGACGGCCCGGCTGACCGGCCCGAACCCGCCCCCGCTGGAGCCGCTGTGCGACGAGGTGCTGGGCATGCTCGGCCCGGGCGACCGTGACGACGACATCGCGCTGCTCGCGGCCCGCTTCGAGGGGATCGCGCCGAGCGACGTGGCGTACTGGTTCCTCGACCCGCGCCCGCAGACGGCCCGCCAGGCGCGCAGGCTGGCCAGGCGCGCGCTGGCGCGCTGGGGTCTCGACGAGCTCAGCGACGCGGTGGAGCTGCTGGTCAGCGAGGTGATCACCAATGCGGTGCGGTACGCCGAACGGCCCATATCCCTGCGGTTGCTCCGGACGGACGTGCTGCGCTGCGAGGTCGGCGACGATGTGCCGCAGCTGCCGCGGCTGCGGCAGGCGCGGCCCTCGGACGAGGGCGGCCGGGGGCTGTATCTGGTGAACCGGCTGGCCAGGCGGTGGGGAGCCACCCGGCTCAGCACCGGGAAGGTGGTGTGGTTCGAGATGGCGCTGCCCGCGCACGCCCGCTGAGGGCGCCGCGCACGCGCCGGGGTGTCCGGGCTTCCGGCGGGCCTTCCGTTTCGCCCGTACGGGGTGAAATTCTGGACAGTGTCCAGGCTCCTGTTGCCGACGCGCTGTCGGCGGAGTTCACTGGCTCGGGTGGAGGGCGGCACGGACGCGCCCTCTCCCAATCCCCGTTCCGGGAGGCGTCCCAATGACCGACTCGGCGCAGCAGGTTCCGTACACCACCAACAATGTCGGCATTCCCGTGGAGAGCGACGAGCATTCGCTCACCATCGGCGATACCGGCCCCATCCTGCTCCAGGATCACTATCTGATCGAGAAGATGGCCCAGTTCAACCGGGAGCGGGTCCCGGAGCGGGTGGTCCATGCCAAGGGCGGCGGTGCTTACGGCGTCTTCGAAGTCACCAATGATGTCAGCCAGTTCACCAAGGCCGATCTGTTCCAGCCCGGCAAGCGGTGCGAGATGCTGGCCCGTTTCTCGACCGTCGCGGGCGAGCAGGGCAGCCCGGACACCTGGCGCGACCCGCGTGGTTTCGCGCTGAAGTTCTACACGGAACACGGCAACTACGACCTGGTCGGCAACAACACCCCGGTCTTCTTCGTGCGTGATCCGCAGAAGTTCCAGGACTTCATCCGCTCGCAGAAGCGCCGCCCCGACAACGGGCTGCGCGACAACGACATGCAGTGGGACTTCTGGACGCTGTCCCCGGAATCCGCGCACATGGTCACCTGGCTGATGGGCGACCGCGGCATTCCCAAGAACTGGCGCCACATGAACGGCTACAGCTCCCACACCTATATGTGGGTGAACGGCGGCGGCGAGAAATTCTGGGTCAAGTACCACATCAAGACCGACCAGGGCATCGACTTCCTCACCCAGGCGGAGGCGGACCGCATCGCCGGCGAGGACGGCGACTACCACCGCCGCGACCTGTCCGAGGCGATCGCGAGCGGCAACGCCCCTTCGTGGACCATGTATGTCCAGGTGATGCCCTTCGCGGACGCCCCGGACTACCGCTTCAACCCGTTCGACCTCACCAAGGTGTGGCCGCACGGCGACTATCCGCTGATCGAGGTCGGCCGGATGACGCTGAACCGGAACCCGGAGGACTTCTTCGTCCACATCGAGCAGGCGGCGTTCGAGCCGTCCAATCTGGTGCCGGGCATCGGCCCGTCGCCGGACAAGATGCTGCTGGGCCGGCTGTTCTCGTATCCGGACACCCACCGCTACCGCATCGGCCCGAACTACACCCAGCTGCCGCCCAACCGGGCGCGCTCGGCCGTGAATTCCTATGCGAAGGACGGGCCGATGCGTTACGAACCGGCGAACGTGGCCCGGCCGTACGCGCCGAATTCGTACGGCGGCCCGGCCGCCGACACCGGCCGCTTCGGTGAGATCGCGGGCTGGGCCGCGGCGGGCGAGATGGTGCGCGAGGCGTACAAGCTGCACCGTGAGGACGACGACTGGGGCCAGCCGGGGACGATGGTCCGCCAGGTCCTCGACGACGCCGCGCGCGACCGCCTGGTCGCCAATGTCTCCGGCCACCTGCGGCAGGGCGTGAGCAGGCCCGTGCTGGACCGCGCCTTCCAGTACTGGCGCAACATCGACAAGAAGGTGGGCGACCGGATCGCCACCGCGGTCAACGGCGGCTGACGGGCCCCGTACGAGACGACTCCGGCCGCCGTCCCGCAGGTGCGGGGCGGCGGCCGGAGTCGTGTTCGACCAGGTCAGTCGCGGTTGTTGAGCGGCGGGTCACCGCCGTCACCGCCGGTGGGCGGCGTCGGAGGCGTGGGCGGCGTCGGCTTGGTCGTCGGCGGCGTGGGCGGCGTCGGCTTGGTCGTCGGCGGCGTCGGGTTGTGCGACGGCACGTTCCTGGAGTTGCTCGGCGACGGCGGCGTCGACGGGCCGGTGGACGGCGCCGTGGAGGGCTTGCCGGACGGTGCCGTGGAGGGCCTGGAGGAGGCCGTCGGGGCCGGCGGCGGGGGCACCGCGCCCGCGTCGTCGGTCTTCAGGTCGAACTCGGTGTCACCGTCGGCGACCTGCCCGGTGTACGCGGCCCAGATCTCGGCCGGGTAGCCACCGCCGTTGACGCGGCCGCCGTCGACACCACCGGTGCCCGTCAGCGGCACCTGCTTGCCGCCGGGGCCCTCGCCGAACATGCCGACCGAGGTGATGAGGTCCGGGGTGTAGCCGGAGAACCAGGCCGACTTGTTGTCGTCGGAGGTGCCGGTCTTGCCCGCCACCGCGTACTGCGAGCTCTGCACGACGCTGGCCGTACCGTCGTTGACCACGCCCTTGAGGACCTGGGTGACGTCGTCGGCGCTGGTGCGGTCGAGGATCTGCGGGCCGACCGAGTCCGGCATGGCGACCTTCTCGCCGCCGCGGCTCAGGGAGGCGACGATGCTCGGGGTGGTCTGCTTGCCGTGGTTGGCGAGCGTGGCGTAGACCCCGGCCATGTGCAGCGGGCTCGCGCTCATGGAGCCGAGCGACATCGCGGGCCGCTCGACGAAGCCGCCGGCCTCGCCGTTCATGCCCATGGCGACCGCGGTCTTCTTGACCTTGTCGAGGCCGACGTCGACGGCCATCTGCGCGAACGCGGAGTTGATCGACTTGTTCATCGACTCCTGGACCGTCACCGCCCCGTAGCTCGCGTGGTCCTCGTTCTGCGGCGCGAACGGGGTGTCGCTGCCCTTGACGGGCCGCTCGTTGGTGCCGTCGTACATCGAGCCCGCCGTGATCGGCTGGCCGTCCTGCGTCTTGGACTTGTTTTCCAGCGCCGAGGCGAAGATCACCGGCTTGAAGGTGGAGGCCGGCTGGTAGTCCTCGCGGGTGGCGTTGCTGATCTGGTGCTTGGCGAAGTCCTGGCCGCCGTACATGGCCACGACCTTGCCGGTCTTGCGGTCCACCGACACGGCGCCGACCTGGGCGTACGCGTCGACCTTGCGGGCCTGCGGGTCGAGCTTGGAGGTGACCTTGTCCTGGACCGCCTGCTCAAGGGCCTTCTGGCGCTTGGGGTCGATGCTGAGGGTGATCGTCCAGCCGCCGGCCGCGAAGGCGCTCTCGCCGCGCCCGCTCTTGCGGAAGGCCTGCTCGACCTCCTTCTTGGCCGCCTCGACCAGATAGCCGTTCTGCCCGTTCAGACCCTTGGGGGGCGTGGGCTGCCTCGGCTCCTCGAACTTCATGTCCTTGCGCTTCGCGGGATCGAGCCACTTCTGCTCGACCTCCTTGTCGAGGACGTAGTTCCAGCGCGCCATCGCGTTGCGCTTGCCCGCGTCGGAGGCCGCCGCCCAGTCGTACTGACTCGGCGCCTGGAGCAGGGCGGCGAGGTAGGCGCCCTCCTCGGTGGTGATGTCCTTGACGTCCTTGTCGAAGTACGCGCGGGACGCGGCCTGGATGCCGTAGGCGTTGCGGCCGAAGTAGCTGGTGTTCAGGTACCCGGCGAGGATTTCCTTCTTGTCGACCTTCTGGTCCACCTTGAGCGTGATGATGAGCTCCTTCACCTTGCGGGTGATGGTCTGCTCCTGGCTCAGGTAGGAGTTCTTCACGTACTGCTGGGTGATGGTCGAACCACCCTGCTTGCCACGGCCCATGACGGTGTTGAAGATGCCGCGCGCGGTGCCCTTGATGTCGACGCCGGAGTCGTTCCAGAAGTTCTTGTTCTCGGCGGCGACGACGGCGTTCTTGACGCTGTCGGGGACCTTGTCCAGCGTCACTTCCTCACGGTTGACCTGTCCCGTACGGGCCAGCACCGTGCCGTTCTCGAGCTTGTAGACATTGCTCTGCAGTCGCATCTCGAGCTTGCCGTCGGGCACATCGACGTACATGTAGAGCGCCACGAAGGCGCCGGCGCCGAGGGCGATGACGGCCACGAAGTAGGCAAGCAGCTTCTTCCAGGTGAAGAAGCGGCGTATGCCGGTCTTCTTGGGCCTCTTGCCCTTTGCTGTGCGGGTGCTCTTCTGCGCCCGTCGCGCTTCCGCTCGGCCCATCTCTCCCGTAGCTCCACTCTGTCCGCCCCCAACCCAGCTCACGAAGCTAACACCGCAACTGTCACCAAACGCCCATCGATCAAGGCTTTGCGGCACGTGACATACAGCACCCCGGGTGGCGGGAACCGGGTACGGCGCAGTGCGGAAAACCGTACAGGGCGGTAAAGTGATATCACTTTGCTAGACATCCACCGGGGCGCGGCCGACCACCGCGCAACGCAGAGGAAACGGGGAACCTCCATGCAGGACAGCGCCATCGCCGCCGCCGACACCACGCCCGCGGCGGACGCTCCGGCCGAGCGGAAACCACGTGTTCGCGAGTTCCCCGCCCGTGACATCGGCGGCGGGACCGCGCTGCTGCTCGGGCTGGTGGGGCTGCTCGTCGCCGCGGGCGCCATCGCCCTCGCGGTGTCCTTCGGCCACGACGGCAAGAGCGCGCTGTGCGCCGCGCTCGTCGTCTGCGGCATCCTCATAGGCATCGGCTCGCTGACGGCCATGAGCGGGCTCAACACCATCGCCCCGGGCGAGACGCGCGTCGTCCAGCTCTTCGGCCGCTACCGCGGCACGATCCGCACCGAGGGCCTGCGCTGGGTCAACCCCCTCACCAGCCGCGACAAGGTCTCCACCCGGGTGCGCAACCACGAGACCGCCGTCATGAAGGTCAACGACGCCTACGGCAACCCCATCGAGCTGGCCGCGGTCGTGGTCTGGCGGGTCGAGGACACCGCGCAGGCGATGTTCGAGGTGGAGGACTTCCAGGAGTTCGTCGCCACCCAGACCGAGGCGGCCGTCCGGCACATCGCCATCGAGTACCCCTACGACGCGCACGACGACGACGCGCTGTCGCTGCGCGGCAACGCCGAGGAGATCACCGAGAAGCTCGCCGTCGAGCTGCACGCCCGCGTCGAGGCCGCCGGCGTCCAGATCATCGAGTCGCGCTTCACCCACCTCGCGTACGCGCCGGAGATCGCCTCTGCCATGCTCCAGCGACAGCAGGCGGGCGCGGTCGTGGCCGCCCGGAAGCTGATCGTGGAAGGCGCGGTCGGCATGGTCGAGGAGGCGCTGTCGCGGATCAGCGAGCAGGGCATCGTGGAGCTCGACGAGGAGCGGAAGGCGGCCATGGTCAGCAATCTGATGGTGGTGCTGTGCGGCGACCGCGCCGCACAGCCCGTCCTGAACACGGGCACTCTCTACCAGTGACAGAAGATCTCCCACCGCAGCAGCGGGGGCCGCGGCAGCGCAAGCAGGTGCTGCTGCGGCTCGACCCGCTCGTCCACGACGCGCTCACGCGCTGGGCCGACGACGAGCTGCGCAGCGCGAACGCGCAGATCGAATTCCTGCTGCGCAAGGCCCTGTCGGAAGCGGGCCGCCTCCCCCGCGGCACGGGCGCCCTCCCCCGCAGGGGGCGCCCCAGAAAGGCCGAGCCCGAAGCGGACTGAGCGCTGCCGCCTGCGGCGGACTTGTTCTTAGCGTCAGACGTCAGCGATACGCACCGGCAAAGACGCGAGCGCCCCCCGCAACGCCCCGGCGAACTGCTCGAATTCACCCTGGCGCGCCGCCCCCGACCGCATCGCGAGCGCCACCGTCCGCGACGGCGCCGGATCGGCGAAGTACCCCGTGGCCAGCTGGTCGTCGCGGCCGGTCTCCACCCGCAGTGCCGTCCGCGGCAGCAGGGTGACGCCCATGCCGCCGCCGACGAGCTGGACCAGCGTGGACAGCCCGGCGGCGCTGGTGGTGACGGGGAGCCCCGCCGTACGCCCCGCCTCGCGGCAGATGTCGAGGGCCTGGTCGCGCAGGCAGTGGCCCTCGTCGAGCAGCAGCAGGTCGAGTTCGCGCAGCGCGTCCCGGGGGATGTCGCCCCGCCCGGCCAGCCAGTGGTCACTCGGAGTGACCAGCACGAAGTCCTCGTCGAAGAGCGGCAGCTCGACGACCCCGGGCGCACCGAGCGGCACGGCGAGCAGCAGCAGGTCGAGCCGCCCCTGGGACAGCCCGTCCAGCAGCGAGGAGGTCTGCTCCTCGTGCACCTGGAGGTCGAGGTCCGGATAGGAGTCGCGGACCAGCCGGAGCACCGTGGGCAGCAGATACGGCGCCACCGTGGGGATCACACCGAGCCGCAGCACCCCGGTGAAGGGCGCGCGGGCGGCGTCGGCCTCCTCCAGGAGCGCGCCGACGGCGTCGAGGACGGCGCGGGCCCGTACGGCCAGGCGCTCGCCCGCGGGGCTGAGCAGCACCTTTCTCGTCGTACGCTCGAGGAGCTGCACGTCGAGCACCTCCTCGAGCGCCGAGACGGCACCGGAGAGCGCGGGCTGACTCATGCCGATGGCGGACGCCGCATCACGGAAGTGCAGGTGCTCGGCGACCGCGACGAAGGCGCGGAGCTGGGCGAGGCTGGGCTGGCGGGGCCGGGTCGGCGTGGCCTTGGCGGGGCCGGTGCGCGGGGGCTCCGCGGGGGTCCCGGCGGGTTCCGCCTCCGGGCTTATGGACGACATACTGATAACCACCTCCGATCAACTTCACTCAGTCTAGCTATTTCCGTTATCAATGCCTCCTGTGGCAGGGTGGCCGGAGTCCAACCCCCGCAGGAAGTTCCGCCATGGTCTTCCTCGATGCAAGGAGAGCGCGTGCTCACTGTCGGTGACCAGTTCCCCCAGTACGACCTGACTGCCTGTGTGGACCTCGACGCGGACAAGGCCTTCGCGCAGATCGACAACAAGTCCTACGAGGGCAAGTGGCGCGTCGTCTTCTTCTGGCCGAAGGACTTCACCTTCGTCTGCCCGACCGAGATCGCCGCGTTCGGCAAGCTGAACGACGAGTTCGCCGACCGTGACGCCCAGATCCTCGGCGTCTCCGGCGACTCCGAGTTCGTGCACCACGCCTGGCGCAAGGACCACGCCGACCTGCGTGACCTGCCCTTCCCGATGCTGGCCGACGCCAAGCACGAGCTGATGCAGGCCTGTGGCGTCGAGGGCGAGGACGGCTACGCCCAGCGCGCCGTCTTCATCGTGGACCCGAACAACGAGATCCAGTTCACCATGGTGACCGCCGGTTCCGTCGGCCGTAACCCCAAGGAGGTCCTGCGGGTCCTCGACGCGCTGCAGACCGACGAGCTGTGCCCGTGCAACTGGAACAAGGGCGAGACGACCCTCGACCCGGTCGCGCTGCTCTCGGGCGAGTGACCTGACATGGCCCTCGACGAGCTGAAGTCGCGCGTACCGGACTTCGCCAAGGACCTGAAGCTGAACCTCGGTTCGGTCATCGGCAACTCCCCGCTCCCGCAGCAGCAGCTGTGGGGCACGGTCCTCGCCTGCGCGATCGCGAGCCGCTCGCCGATCGTGCTGCGGGAACTGGAGCCGGAGGCCAAGGCCAACCTCTCCCCCGAGGCGTACACCGCGGCCAAGTCGGCCGCCGCCATCATGGCGATGAACAACGTCTACTACCGCACCCGGCACCTGCTGTCGGACCCGGAGTACGGCAACCTGCGCGCGGGCCTGCGGATGAACGTCATCGGCAACTCGGGCGTGGAGAAGGTCGACTTCGAGCTGTGGTCGCTGGCCGTCTCCGCGATCAACGGCTGCGGCATGTGCCTCGACTCGCACGAGCAGGTGCTCCGCAAGGCCGGCGTGGACCGCGAGACGGTCCAGGAGGCGTTCAAGATCGCCGCCGTCCTCCAGGCGGTCGGCGCGACGCTCGACTCCGAGGCGGTGCTGGCCGAGTAACTCGGCCCACGGCACGGCGATACGAACAGGGCCCCACCAGGCGAATGCCTGGTGGGGCCCTGTTTCTGTCCGCCGGACCGCCCAAATGGCCCGTACGCGCGCCCTGGAGCGGTCCTGGATCTTCCTGCCCGCCGGGCGCCGCCGGGGCGGCCTGGCGGCCGCCCTGCGGCGCGTGAGGGGCGACCCCCACCGGAGTCAGTGCCGGGGTTCGGACCCCGTCAGTACCGGTGCCGGTGCGGTCTCCGGTTCCGGCACGCTCGTCGCCTGCTGTCTCGAATACGCCCGTAGGTAGCCCACGACCGTGTTGGTGACCGCCACCAGCGGCACCGCGACCACCGCGCCGCCGACGCCCGCGACCAGCGAGCCGGCCACGACCGAGAGGATCACGGCCAGCGGGTGCACGCGCACGGCGCGGCCGAGGATGAAGGGCTGGAGCACATGGCCCTCGATCTGCTGCACCGCGAGCACCACGACCAGCACCATCGCCGCCGTGAAGATGTCGCGCGTCACCAGCGCCACGACGACGGCGAGCGCACCGGAGGCGACCGCGCCGACGAGGGGGATGAAGGCGAAGAGGAAGATGAAGACGGCCAGCGGGACGGCCAGCGGGACGTCGAGGAAGAACAGCCCCACGCCGATGAAGATCGCGTCGATCAGGGCCACTATCACCGTGCCGCGCACATACGCGGTCAGCGTGGCCCACGCGCGCGGACCGGCGCCCGCCACGCCGTCCCGGGCGGCGCTCGGCACCAGCTTGAGCAGCCACTCCCAGATCTTGGGGCCGTCGTAGAGCAGGAAGAGCGTGCTGAACATCGCCAGCAGGACGCCGGTCAGCACCTCGATGATCACCTGGACGCCCTCTATGCCGGCCGAGGTGATGTCCTTGGTGTTGCTGCCGATCGCCTTGCTGAGGTTGTCGGCGATGTTGTTGATCTGCACCTCGGTCACATGGAACGGGCTGTTCAGCAGCCAGCGCTTGAGTTCCTTGATGCCGTGCTGCACCTGTTGGGACAGGTCGTCGAGGTTGTCCGTCACCTGCCAGACCACGAACCAGCCGACCAGCCCCATCACGATGAAGCCGGAGACGAAGGTCATGACCGTGGCGAGCCCGCGCGGCACGCCGCGCCGCTTGAGCATGGCGACGGTGGGCTGGAGCAGCGCGGTGATCAGCAGGCCGGCGACGAAGGCCAGCACCACCAGGCGCACCGCGCTGATCACCCGCATCAGCACCCAGAGCGTTCCGGCCAGGACCAGCAGCCGCCACCCGACCTCGGCCGCGACCCGCACGCCCCACGGGACGGCGGCGACCGGGTCGGGCCGCGCCGCGACGGCGGGCGCGTAGCTGGGCGGCGCGGGCACGGACTCCTGGGCGGCGGACGGTTCGGGATCGGTCGCCCGCGAACCGGGCGACCCGGCGGCAGGGGGCTCGGCGGCGGGCGGCCCGGCGGCGGGCGCGGTGGCCGGATCCGGACGGGGGGCGGGGTCGGGCACGGATACGGGGCGGGGCGCCGACTGCGCGTCCGACACGTCCGACGTCGCCGCCCCGCGGCGGTCGAGACGGTCGGCGAGTCGTATCAGACCCGTCCCCAGGCCGCCGACCCATTGTGGCAATCTGGACATTCTTCTTCCTCTACCCCTTGTCCCCCGTGGTCATCCGCTTCGACGGTACCTGTCTCAAGACGCCGCGAAGCCCCCGACCGGTTGAGGTCGGGGGCTTCGTGAAGGCATGAGGGTCGGGACCGTCAGCGGTCCGGCCGCTCTAGTACCACTGGTTGGCCTGCCAGAACGACCAGGCGCCGCAGGGGCTGCCGTAGCGCTCGTTCATATAGCCGAGGCCCCACTTGATCTGGGTGGCCGGGTTGGTGCGCCAGTCGGCACCGGCCGACTCCATCTTGGAGCCGGGCAGCGACTGCACCAGACCGTAGGCGCCGGAGGAGGCGTTGGTGGCGGTGTAGTCCCAGCCGCTCTCGTTGTTCACGATGTTGCTGAAGCACTGGAACTGGCCACCAGGGACGATCTGCCGCGCCATCGCCTGGATCTCGGCGGTGGAGTAGGAGCCCTTGACCGCGAAGTCGGAGGCGTCGCGGGTGGCGGACCGGCTGCTGACCGTGTCCTTGTCCTCGCGCTCCTTGGCTTCCTTGGCCGCCTTGTCTTCCGCTTCCTTCTTGGCCGCGGCGTCCGCGGCCTCCTTCTTGGCGGTGGCGTCCTCGGCGGCCTGCTTGCGCGCGGTCTCCTCGGCGTCCTTCTTCGCGACCGTGTCGGCGGCGTCGGACTGGGTGTCCGCCTGCTGCGTCAGGAAAGCGGCCTGCTCCTGGACGTTCTGTCCGGCGGGGATGTCCGCGAGGAGGGTCGTGTCGGCTGCGGTGGCCTCGACCTGACCGGTCGTGCCCTGCTCGCTGCCCGACGCGACACCTACGACGGCGCCTACGGTGGTGACCGCGGTGGCGGATGCCACGGCGAACCCCCGGACCGAAATCCGGCTCACACGGTTTCCTTCCAGCATCGCCCGCTTAGGTGACCTCGCGGGCGCAATCGTGCCCCTGGCGCTGGCCTCCGTCTTGCGCGACCCCGCGGGAAGGCGGGACCGGCCGGTCACAGGAGGCACTGACCCGGTGGGCCCTCCGCAGGGAGGTCCGCGTGATGCTCGGGCGGCATACGACGACGCTGTTCAGTTCTTGTGGTGCAGCACCCGGAGGGTGCTGAAGTGCCGTATGCGGGGCCTGACAGGACCCAGACTCTGCCCGACGCCGACACTCCGAGGCAATTCCGCGTTGCGTGGGAAAGCTCACATGGCGTTTGGTCCAGGCTGTTTGCGGAAAGTGCGGCGCGGCATGACAACGCGCGGCTAAGCTCCTTCGCTTCCGCCGCGCGCCGCCGGTTCGAATCGCCCCCGGTGGGGCGATTCCCCTGCCCACTCCCTCAGATGCGGCCGTCCTCCAGCATTTCGGTCACCAGTGCCGCGATGGGCGAACGCTCCGAACGCGTCAGCGTGACATGGGAGAAGAGCGGATGTCCCTTCAGCTTTTCGACCACGGCGACCACGCCGTCGTAGCGTCCGACCCGGAGGTTGTCGCGCTGCGCCACGTCATGGGTGAGCACCACCCGCGAATTGGCCCCGATGCGCGACAGAACGGTCAGCAGGACATTCCTTTCGAGCGACTGCGCCTCGTCCACGATCACAAAGGCGTCGTGCAGCGATCGTCCGCGGATGTGCGTCAGTGGCAGCACTTCCAGCATGCCGCGCCCGACGACCTCCTCGATCACCTCGGCGCTCGTCACGGCGGAGAGGGTGTCGAAGACGGCCTGCGCCCAGGGGCTCATCTTCTCGGCCTCGCTGCCGGGCAGATACCCCAACTCCTGCCCGCCGACGGCGTACAGCGGACGGAAGACCATCACCTTCCGGTGCTGCTGACGCTCCAGGACGGCCTCCAGGCCGGCGCACAGCGCCAGCGCGGACTTGCCCGTGCCCGCCCGGCCGCCCATCGACACGATGCCGATGTCGGGGTCGAGGAGCATGTCGAGCGCCACCCGCTGCTCGGCGCTGCGCCCGTGGATCCCGAACGCCTCGCGGTCGCCCCGCACCAGCCGCACCGAACCGTCGGCCGTGACCCGGCCCAGCGCCTTGCCGCGCTCCGACTGGAGCACCAGGCCGGTGTGCACGGGCAGTTCGGCCGCTTCCGGCACATATGCCACCTCGGCGGAGTAGAGCTCGTCCACCTGCTCGGCGGTGACGGCGAGTTCCGCCATGCCCGTCCAGCCCGAGTCGGTGATGGCGAGCTCGGCGCGGTACTCCTCCGCGAGCAGCCCGACCGCGGACGCCTTGATCCGCAGCGGCAGGTCCTTGGAGACGACGGTGACGTCGTACCCCTCGGCCTGGAGGTTGCGGGCCACGGCGAGAATGCGCGAGTCGTTGTCACCGAGGCGGAACCCGGCGGGCAGTATGCCGGGGTCCGAGTGATTGAGCTCGACCCGGAGCGTCCCGCCCAGCTCGCCGATCGGGATCGGCGAGTCGAGGCGGCCGAATTGCACCCGGTACCCGTCCAGCAGACGCAGCGCCTGCCGCGCGAAGTAACCGAGCTCGGGGTGTTGCCTCTTGGCCTCCAGCTCCGTGACCACCACTACGGGCAGCACGACCTCGTGCTCCTCGAAGCGGGCCATGGCACCTGGGTCGGCCAGCAGGACGCTGGTGTCGAGGACATAGGTGCGCCGGTCGTTCTCACGGCGCTTCTTGCTGGTCACCACGGGTGGACGAACCCCCTCGGGGAGAGGTCGGGGCGCGACGACGTCGCCTGGGGAATTGGGCCGGGTCCATGCCCTTCGAGGGCCGGACGCCGGCCCTCCGCGTCGTCCGCACGGGCCCGCGGGTCCGCTCGGTCCGCACGGTCGTCGTCCGTGTGCAAAGGGCCTCCCGGGCGGGCGGCCCCATGCCACCCGCTGGCAGAGCGACGGTCTTTGGACAGACCGTCGACCTGGAGGGGATATTCCCGCTGGACCGCTTGACCATGCAACGGCATATGCGACGGCGAGGTGAACGCCCGATCCGTCAGCGGCCGTAGCCGCGCCCGAACTCCGTCCGCGGAGCCCGCTCCCCTGCCGCGCTCAGTAGCCGTAGCGGCGGTGCCGCGCGGCGTAATCACGCAGCGCGCGGAGGAAATCGACCTTTCGGAAGGCCGGCCAGAAGACCTCGCAGAAGTAGTACTCCGAGTGCGCGCTCTGCCAGAGCATGAAGCCGGACAGCCGCTGTTCGCCGCTGGTGCGGATCACCAGATCCGGGTCGGGCTGGCCGCGCGTATAGAGGTGCTTGGAAATGTGCTCCACATCGACCATCTCGGCGAGTTCCTCGAAAGAGGTGCCGTTGTCGGCCGCTTCGAGCACCAGCGAGCGCACCGCGTCCGCGATCTCCTGCCGACCGCCGTAGCCCACCGCGACATTGACCAGTATTCCGTCGACGCCGAGGGTGGCCTGCTCGGCCTCCTTGAGCACGGACTGCGTACGGGCGGGCAGCAGGTCCATCGTGCCGACGTGGTGGACGCGCCAGCGGCCGTCCGCGGCGAGTCCGCGCACCGTGTTCTCGATGATGCCGAGCAGCGGGTTGAGCTGGTCCGCGGGCCGGTCGAGGTTGTCGGTGGAGAGCATCCAGAGCGTCACGACCTCGACGTCGGTCTCGGCGCACCAGCCGAGCAGCTCATGGATCTTGTCGGCGCCCGCCTGGTGGCCCTGCTCCGGCGTCCGGCCGTCGGCGCGCGCCCAGCGGCGGTTGCCGTCGAGGATGACTCCGATGTGCTTGGGCACCTGCGCATGGTCGAGGCGGCCTTCCACCCGGCGTGCGTAGAGCCTGTACACCAGGTCGCGCAACTTCACGTCTTCCAGCCCCTCCATGCCACGGCGGTCGCCCCGAGGGCGCCACACTACTGCCCGCGTGTCACGAGAACCCAACTCGGTCTGTCACAGGTCCGTGATAGTCAGATGCACATGACCGATTCCACTCATTCCGCTCACTATCGTGCGGCCGAAAGCCGCTATGACGCGATGGAGTACCGCCGCACGGGGCACAGCGGCCTCAAGCTGCCCGCCATCTCGCTCGGACTGTGGCACAACTTCGGCGACGACCGCGCGCTGGAGTCCCAGCGCGCCATTCTCCGCAGGGCCTTCGACCTGGGCGTCACCCACTTCGACCTGGCCAACAACTACGGTCCGCCGCCCGGCTCCGCGGAGCTGAACTTCGGCAAGATCTTCGCCCAGGACTTCCGCCCGTACCGCGACGAAATCGTGCTCGCCACCAAGGCCGGCTACCTCATGCACCCCGGCCCGTACGGCGAGTGGGGCTCCCGGAAATACCTGCTCTCGTCCCTCGACGCGTCGTTGCGCCGAATGGGTGTCGACTACGTCGACATCTTCTACTCGCACCGCTTCGACCCGGAGACCCCGCTGGAGGAGACGATGGGCGCGCTCGCGTCCGCCGTCCAGCAGGGCAAGGCGCTCTACGCGGGCGTGTCGTCGTACAGCGCGGAGAACACCCGTGAGGCGGCGCGCATCCTGCGGTCCATGGGCGTGCCCGCGCTGATCCACCAGCCGTCCTACTCGATGATCAACCGCTGGACGGAGGACGACGGGCTGCTGGACACCCTGGAGACGGAGGGCATGGGCTGCATCTCCTTCGCGCCGCTGGCGCAGGGGCTGCTCACCGACAAGTACCTGCACGGCGTCCCGGAGGGCTCACGGGCGTCGCAGGGCAAGTCGCTGGACCCGGGGCTGCTGACGGAGGACGTCGTGCGGCGGCTGCGCGGGCTCGACGGGATCGCCCGGGGGCGCGGCCAGTCGCTGGCCCAGCTCGCCCTGACGTGGGTGCTGCGCGACCCGCGGATGACCTCGGCGCTGATCGGCGCGTCCAGCGTGCGTCAGCTGGAGGCGAACGTGGCCGCGCTCGGTGCCCCGAAGCTGACCGATGAGGAGCTGGTGGAGATCGATTCCTTCGCGGTAAGCACCGAAGGTGTCAACATCTGGGCGAGCCGCAACGGTTCCTAGATCGTCTTCCAAACCTCATACGAATCATCACGCACCGTGATGTGAGGGAAAGAAAACGGGCCGGTCCGTGGGGGGGATACGGACCGGCCCGAGGGGGGGTTTCCACCTTAACCCCCCTGAGGCCGTGCTTCGCGCACCGACGAGGGTGACGGCGCGTGCGATGCTGACGCTCGGTGACGTTATTGATCTTGAACTCGACGGTGGAGCGACCTCGCCCGCGACCGCATAGAGCCTGCCAGCGCTGGGCTTACGGCGTAGAACAAGCCATTCGGGACTCGACCGGATGTCTCCGCTCGGCCCTTACGAAAACTTCCTGAAAATTCATCATCAGCTTGACGCCTTTGACGTCTTTTGGCGGCTGACGGTCCGGGTCTGCCTCCTGAAGGATTCCTGGTGAATTGCTCCCTTTGGGGTGATATACCCCTCCGGCGGGGCGGCCGGGCCCGACGGTCCGGCCGGGCGGCGGGTGAGGGCGGGGACGAGGGTGAGGACGCCGATCGCGGCCATGCCCGCCCCGATCCACAGCGGCGCCCGCAGCCCGAAGGCGTCGATGGCCGGCCCGCCGACCGAGGTCCCGAAGACGATGCCCAAGGTGATGAACGAGGAGTGGATCGTGTTGACCAGCGGCCCGGCGTTGCCCGCGCGCTGGACGCGAGTGGCCATCGCGGGGTTCATGGTGACGCCGACGAGGCCGATGCCCAGCATGAACGCGACCGCCGGTACGGGCAGGTGGGCGAACAGCGCGAACCCGGTGAGGAACGCCAGGTTCAGGACGAGGCCGCACAGCAGGACGCCGAGGGTGTGGCGGTCGGCGAGGCGCCCGACGACGGTGTTGCCGACCACGGTGGCGGCGCCGTACGCGACGAGGAGCAGCGGTACGGTCCCGACGGCGAAGCCCGTGACCTCGGTGAGGATCGGCGTGAGGTAGCTGAACGCGGAGAACGTCGCACCGATGATGAAGGTGCTGGTGGAGAGGGCCAGCCACAGCGCGGGGCGGCGGAAGACGCCCAGTTCGCCGCGTACGCCCCCGCCGTTCTCGGAGGGGGCGCGGTCCAGGCGGGGAACGCCGGCGAGAGTGCACAGGGCGGCGGCGACGGTGAGCGCGGTGACGGCCCAGAAGGCCGCGCGCCAGCCGAGGTGTTCGCCGATCACGGTGGACAGCGGCAGCCCGAGCAGGGTGCCCAGCATCAGGCCGTTCATGGCCACCGCGATGGCGCGGCCGCGCGCTTCGGGGCGGGCCAGTTGGGCGCACAGCGAGACGGAGACGCCGAAGAACGCCTGCGAGGCGACGCCGGTGACGACGCGGGCCACCACCATGGCTCCGTAGGTGGACGCGGTGGCGGCCAGCACATTGCCGGCCAGGAAGACGGCGAACAGCACCATCAGCGCCTGTTTCTGCCGCAGCCTCAGCACGGCCACGGTGAGGAACGGACCGCCGACGGCCATCGCCACCGCGAAGGCGGTGATGAGGTAGCCGATCTCCGGGATGGTCGCGTCCAGCCCCTCGGCCATCTGCGGCATCAGTCCGGCGACGACGAACTCGCTGGTCACCATGGCGAAGATGCCGAGGGCGAGGACGTATATGGCTCGTGGCACGGCAGGTCACCTTGTCGTTGTTTCGGAACGCGTCGGGAAGCGTGTTCGGGAAAGAGTTTTGGAACGTGCAGTTCAAAATCAGGGCGCGAAAAAGGCCGGGCAGAGGGGGTGTCGACAGCAGGGGCGGTACGCGGGCGCGTCAGATCGCGGCGAGCGCGGCGTGGGCGACGCCTTCCAGCGCCGAACGGCCGACCCCCGCGCGGGCGGAGACCCGCATGCCGCCGATGGCGGCGATGATGAAGTGCGCGAGGGCGCGGGCGTCCTTGCCCGCGTCGATGTCACCGGCGCGCTGGCCCTCGGCGATGGCTCCGGTCAGGAGCTCCAGCCGCCTGCGGTAGTCGCGCTCCAGGTCGCGCGCCACCTCGGCGTCACGGCCGGCGAGCTCGACGGCGGTGTTGACGACCAGGCAGCCACGGCGGTCGCCGGGCGGCCCGCACTCCTCCTCGACGACGACCTCCAGCAGCGTGCGGAGCTTCTCCCGTACGGGCAGATCGCCGTCGAACAGGGCCTGTTGGAACTCGGCCTTGCTGTCCATGTAGCGCAGCAGGACCCTGCGGAAGAGGTCGTGCTTGCTCTTGAAGGTGTTGTAGATGCTGCTGCGGCCCAGCCCTGTGGCATCGCACAGATCCTGGGTCGAGGTCGCCTCGTACCCGGCGGTCCAGAACGCCTGCAACGCGGCGTCGACCGCCCTCTCCTCGTCGAACATCCTCGGCCGGGCCATGCCTCGAACCGTACCCGTTTTGGATCACACGGTCCAATACTTTGCCCCTCGGCTCACATCCCCCGGCTCACGCCCCTGTGGCACCTCCCAGCAGGAGGCCCAGCCACGCGCCCGCGAGCATGAAGGGCCCGAGCGCCAGGGCCGTGCCGCGGGCCGCCCGGCGGGTCAGGAGCAGCGCCGTGCCGTAGAGCGAGCCCAGCAGCAGGCCCGCGAAGGCGCCCAGGAGGAGGACCTGCCAGCCGTACCACCCCAGGGCGCAGCCCAGGCCGACCGCCAGCTTCACGTCGCCGAAGCCCATGCCGCTCGGGTGGATCAGGAACAGCGCGAGATAGCAGCCGCCCAGCACCGGCCCGCCCAGCAGCGCCCCCGGCCAGGACCCCGCCGACCCGGGTATGAGGGCCGCGAGGCCCAGCAGCGCCGCGACGCCCGCCGCCAGGGGCAGCGTCAGCACGTCCGGCAGCCGCCGCACCGACCGGTCGACCGCCGCGAGCAGCACCGCCACCGGCGCCGCCAGCAGCCACACCGCGAGCTCGGGCCGCGCCCCGACCACCGCGGCGAGCCCCGCGCACACCAGGGCGGTCGCCGCGGCCCACCACGGCGCGCCCGGTGCGTACCGCTCCCCGCATTCCCCGCACCGGCCCCGCCCCAGCCACCCCGCGAGCGCGTGCCCGCACGAGCCGGCCGACCGCCACGGCTCCTCCGGCTCCACGCTCAGCCGATAGCGCGCCCGGGGCAGCAACACCCCTGCCACGGCCCCGTACAGGGCGGCGAGAACGATCAACAACGCGTCCATGAACCGAGGTTACGCAGAACCGCCGATCTCCGTCGGGGCCTGTGGATAAAGTGCCCGCGGGGGCACCGCGCCCCGCACGGGCCACGGCCGAAGGGACCTCTCATGCCGCGTCGGCACGACGGCACCGCAAGGCTCCGCGTCCCGCACGGGGGCGGCGCACCCGGCACGGAAGGCGGCCCCGAGCGCGGCCCCGGGCTCGTGATCCCCCTGGAGGTCGCCGCCTCCTGCCGCGCCCGCACCCGCGGTCTCCTCGGCCGCGACTCCGTCGAGGGCGCGCTGCTCCTCACCCCCGCGTCGTCGGTCCACACCTTCCGGATGCGCTTCCCCATCGACGTGGCTTATCTGGACCGGCACTTGACCGTCCTGGCCGTACGCACCATGCGTCCCTGGCGCCTCGGGGCGCCGCGCGTCCGCTCGCGCCATGTACTGGAGGCACCGGCGGGTGCCATGCGGCTCTGGGGCCTGCGGCCCGGGGTGCGCGTCGAGATCCTTCCCTGAACGGCGCCCTCGAACGGCGTCCTCACTCGCCGCCGCGCCGGGCCGCCAGCGTCCACCCGCCGAGGCCCAGGAGCAGCAGCGACCCGGTGGTGACGCCCGCGTAGCCGACGGCCCGCAGCCGTCCGTCCCGGTGCCGCACGGCGACCGCCGCCGTCGGGCGTGTGCTCCCTCCGGGCTGCCGCGCCTCCTTCCGGGCCTTGCCGACGTCCACGGTGAGCGTGACGGGCACCCGGCCCGGATTCCCCTGGCCCACCTTGGGGTTCAGGCTGACCTGGAGGTAGTACCAGCCCGCGAGGCGCATGCCCCGGGCGGCGTCCCCGCCCGCGCCGCCGCTGTCGCCCGCCGCGGCGGGCGTGGTCAGCGAGAGGGTGGCGGGCTTGCCCTGATAGCCGCCGGTCTTGTTCATGACGTAGCCGCGGGCCGCGTTGCTCAGCCCCATCCGCACCCCGGTGATCACATAGGGCGGGCCCGCGGCGTCCGGGGCGCTCCCGAACCGGGCGTCCGCCGCGAGCTGCTCGCCGGCGCCGACCGGGACACGGTAGAAGTGGGTCTCCCCGGGCCAGAGTTGGTCCTTCCAGACGCCGGGGCGGATCTCCGCGGCATCGTTGAACCCCGAGCCTCCCTGCACCCCACCGCCCTGGACGCCCACTCCGCCGCCGCCCGGGCCGGGCGCGGCCAGCGCCGTCCTGTCCCCGGCCGGATCGCTCGCGGACGCCGAATTCGCGGGCACACTCACGTACTTCAGCTCGACCGGCACGGCGGTCGGGTCGCCGCCCGACGCGTCGCCTCGCTCCACGACGAAGCGGTACGTCCCCGCCGCCTTGCAGGCTCCGCCCGCGCCCGCGACCCGCTCCGCGTAGTCGGCGACCGGATAGGCGCCACCGGCCGAGAGGAACGTACGGTGGCGGCCCACGCCGCACTGTGTGCCGTCCATGGCCTCCAGGGACACCGAGATCCCGTCCCGCGCCCCCATCGAGTCGCCGGGCCGGGGTACGGCCACGGCCGAGACGTACGCGCTGGACTCCGCGTCCAGTTGCACGGCGTAGTGCTTGCGCTGGCCGGGCTCGACGCGGTCCTTGTAGGTGTGCGCGCCCGGCTTCAGTAAGGGGGCGTCGGCGGTGGTCTCGGAGCCGTTCAGCTCCTGTGCGTCCGGGGCCATCCTGTACGAGGTGACGGGGGCGGTGCTCTCGCCTGTCGCTTCTGTCTTCGCGGCGGCGGCGACGAGCATGCTCAGGGCTGCTGCCCCGATGAGTCCGCGGCGCATCTTCCGCCTCCCTGGCGCGTTCCGGCTTCCGGGGGTTCATCCTGCCGCGTGGTGGGTGCCGCACGCGAGGCGCCTGCGGCGGGCTTTGTTCCCCAACCCCGCCCCTTCCCGCAGCATCTGATGCTCGGCTCCGCCGAGGCCGGGGCTCCGCCCCGGACCCGTGCTCGAGTGCGGCCCGGCGGGCTTGTTTCCCCAGCCCCGCCCCTTCCCGAAACTGGGGGCAAGCCCCCAGACCCCCGAAGCACGCTTCGCGCGCTGTCCTCAATCGCCGGACGGGCTGGATTTTCCAGCCCGTCCGGCGATTGAGGACGCGCCCGCAGGGCGCTCCGCCGCTGGGGGCACCTCCCAGCGGTAGCTGGGGGAGCAACAGACCCGCAGCCGGGGGCCTGGGGCCCGAGCCCCAGTTTCGGGAAGGGGCGGGTAGGGGAAAAAGCCTCGGGTTCCCCCTAGCCGCGTGTCGGGAAGCTGACCTCCACTCGGCGGTTGCGGCGGCGGCCCTCCTCCGAGGAGTTGTCCGCGATCGGGTAGTCCTCGCCGTAGCCCCGTATCTGGTAGGTGACGCCCGACGAACCGACGTCCAAGGCGAGTTGCCGCTGCACCGCGTTCGCTCGCTGCTTCGAGAGCTCCACCCCGTGCTCCGCGGAGCCCAGGTTGTCCGTGAATCCGAAGACGCGGAGCGTGGTCGCGTGCCGCTTCCTTACCTCGTCCGCGATCGTCCGGATGCGTTTGTCCGCCGCCGCGCCGAGCGTCGCGCTGTCCTTGTCGAAGAGCACCTCGGCCTGGAGGGCGAAGGTGACGTCGACGTTGGTGTCCTCGCGCCGCTCGCCGCCGTCGTCCGTCTCGACGACGGACTTGATGTCGAGGACCCGGCCGGGTGCGAGCTTCGCGCCGGGGCGCATGCGCAGGCCGTGGGCGGAGCCGTCGATCTTCACCGGCGGTCTGGTGTCGGCCTGGCTGCCGGGTCCGCTCTGCGCGCGGGCGGGGACGGGGGCCTGGGCGGTGACCAGCAGGGCGGTGGACAGGGCCACGGCGACGGCCGGTCCCCAGCCGGTGCGGTTCACTCCGAGATCCGCACGCGGACGGACGGCATGGTGGGCACCTGGAAGTCGACGTCCGTGACGTTCTCGGGCGGTGCGGGGAACTGCGCGAAGACGGGCCTGCTCTCCTGCGGCTTGATGTTGGTCAGGCCCGTGCTGCACAGGCACTCGCCGTCCGTGTCGCGCAGCACCAGATAGCGCTTCTTGCTCGACCCGTCGACGAGCGAGGCGCCGGAGATGGAGGAGCGGGACTTCATGTCCGTCTCCTTCGAGAGCCAGTGGATGGCGTTGAACGGTTTGCTCCCGCCGTTCGTCAGCGTTCCGCTGACGGTGACGAAACCGCCGCTGTCCCGTACCGCGGAATTGACGGCGATGACGACGCCGTCAGGTCCCTTCATCTCGCCTATGACCTCGCCGGGCTTGCCCGAGGGAGCGTTCTTCGCGCTGCCCGGAGGGCCGGCCGACTTCTTGGCCGACGCGGCGTCCGCGTCCTTCCCGCCGCTGTCGCCGCCGCAGCCGGACACGGCGAGGGCCAGGAGGGACGCGACCGCCACCGCTGCCGCGCGGCCACGGGACTTCGTGCTGTGCCGCATGCTCATGAGGACGCGTCCTTTCGGGGAACGGAGACCGCCGGGCGGGTCGCTTCAGTCGGCGAGGCGTACGGAGAAGAGCGCTCCGAGCGCTCTCGCGAGGTCGTCGGGGCGCGTCGGGTCGAGAGTCACCACCCGTCCGTCGCACACGATGTCGAGGGGTGGCTTCTGGCTCTCGGGTGACCTTCCCGCGCAGCGCGGTTCCACGACCGCGCGGGCCGTGGCCGTCGCGTGGACGTCCTCGGTGCCGGGGACGACCGAGCGGCCGACGGCCGACGAGGAGCGGACGGTGACGGTGAAGGCGGCGGGGAGCGTCCCCGGGGCGGACGTCCCGCACCCGCCGACGACCTCGGCGCCATTGCTGCGGGCGTACGTCCCGGCTTCGCCGCAGGCCGCCTCCGGGTCGCCCGTGCGCCCGCTCAGCCAGTCCGCCCAGCCTGCTCCGGTCCCCAGGGCCGTCAGCAGCCCCGTACGCAGCTGATCCCGGTAGCTCTGGGCCGCGGCCAGGGCGGCGGCGTCCGCGGCCGTCTGCGCGCCGTTCTTGTTCGCTCCCGCCTGGCCCACGGCGAAGAACGCCAGCGCGAGGAAGAGCAGTCCGGCGACGGCCGTGACGTAGATCGGGAACGCCTGTCCCCTGTCGCCCCGCGCGCGGAGGGCGGCGGCGCGCGTCAGCCGCTCGTGACCTGGGAGATCTTGTCGGAGATGGCGCTGGCGATCGCGCTGCCGAAGTCCGTCCGGGTCAGCACCAGGACGATCGCCACGACCACGGCGATGATGCCCAGGTACTCGATCGCGGTCTGCCCCCGGTCGCCCCGGAAAGAGCGGCGGCGCTCCTCGGGGTCTCTCCGCGGGCCCCGGTCGTTTCCCGGGATGTGCTCGCGCGACGTCTCCATGCTGTTCCCCTCCATCGACGGCGATCCCCGTGCGGTACGGAATTCGGGTGTGGTGCGTGGTGTCGCTCACGACACATGAAAAGTACGCCGGAACGGCACTTGCGGAACAGTGCGCCCGGCACCATTCCCTTCCCCTGAACGGGAGTTGGGACACCACCGAACAGATATGCCTCACGGAACCCGCCCGCCCCACACACCCCACCCCCACTCGGGCTCAACGCCCCATGATCGTCGCGAAGTTCGTCCCCGACCCCAGGAAGAATCCCGCCACCATCAGGATCATCGTGCCCGGCACCATGCAGGTGGTGATCACGACCGTCGCCTTCGGCACGGCGCGGGCCGCGCGGCGGCGGGCCCGCTGGGCGTCCGTGCGGCGCATGTCGTCGGCGATGGCGATCAGCGTGTCCACGATGGGCGCGCCGAGCTCCTCGCCCTGCTGCAGGGCCGTGACGAACTGCGCGACCTGTTCGGAGTCGTTGCGGACGCGCAGTTCCTCGAATGCCTGCCGCCTGCTGACGCCCATGTCCAGCTGGCGCAGGGTGATGCGGAGTTCGTCGGCCCACGGCCCCTCGTACTTCTCCGCCACCCGGTCGAGCGCCTGCCGGAAGCTCAGCCCCGCGCTCACGACCACGGCGAGGACATCCAGGAAGTCCGGCAGCGTGCGGTCGATCGCGTCCTTGCGTTCGCGTACGGCGGCCCAGATGCCGACCTCGATCCAGAAGAGCCCGAAGGCGACCAGCAGCAGGGCGACGACCAGCCGCCCGTCGAGGAGCATGACGACGGCGCCGCCGAAGCCGAGGAAGCCGTAGACGGCGCGGCGGGCGGCGTAGCGGTCGACCGTGAGGCCGCCGGGGTTGCCCGCGCGGTCGATCCGGCCGCGCACCCTGGCGACCCGTTTCTCGCCCATCAGGCGCAGCACGAGCGGCGCGTAGCGCATGCCGAGCCGGTCGACGGCCGAGCCCACGGCGGTGGTCCGGGTCGAGCCGACCTCCAGGGCCAGGACCAGGTCCGTCGGCAGCTTCACCTCGCTGCGGTACAGCGCGATGCCCGCGCAGGCGCCCGCGACGGACAGCGCGGCCAGCAGCCCCAGCAGAAGCCCCATTCCCACCCCTCAGACGTCGATCCTGGACAGGCGGCGGATCGCGAGGAAGCCGAGCCCGTAGAGACAGAACGCGGCGACGACGGCCGCCTGGCCGAGGAAGGTGGATGTCATGCGGTTGATCGACCCGGGGGCGATGCGGTCCATCAGCAGCAGGGTGCCGATGCCCATCAGGGGGACGACATAGGCGGTGACGGTCACCTGGGACAGCTGGGTGCGCACCTCCCGGCGGGTCTCCTTGCGCTCCTCCAGCGTCTTGGTGAGGTTGCGCAGGGACGTGACGACCGTGCCGCCCGCTCTGTTCGACAGCACCAAGGTCGTCACCAGGACGACGAGTTCGCGCGAGGGCAGCCGCTCGGCGAGCTCGCCGAGGGCGTCGTCGACCGAGTGTCCGATCGCCAGCTTGTCGGCGACCTTGGCGAGCTCCTCGCCCGCCGGTGCCTCCATCTCGTCGGCGGCCATGCCGAGGGCGGTACGGAGGGCGAGTCCGGCCTGGGTGGCGTTGGCGAGGATGCGGGAGAGTTCGGGCAGCTGGTTGATGAACCGTTCGATGCGCTTGCGGCGTTGCAGGCCGAGGAAGGCGGACGCGGACCACAGGGCGGCCAGGGCGGCCGGCGGCCCGAAGAAGGGCGCGAGGACGGAGGCCGCGACGAGCCACAGCCCAGCCGCCCCGGCGAGCGCGCAGACGGTGAACTCGCCGGGTGTGACGTCCAGTCCTGTCGACGCGAGCCGCCTCTCCAGCCGCCGCCCCGCCCGCGTGGCGCGCAGCCGCCGGTCGAGCCCCCGGAAGTGCCGCGCACGCCCCGCCGGCGGCAGGGCCGGGGCGTCGGAGAGCCGCTCCACCAGCGACTGCCGCTGTGCCTTCCCGGCCGCGTACACCAGCACGCCCGCGGTGCCCAGCGCGCAGCACAGCAGGGTGGCCCCCGCGGTCAGCAGTACAAGTGCGTTCATGTGCGGCTACCTCTGCCTCGCCTCTCGGACGGTGAGCTCGGTGGGGAACGCGGCGACACCGAACGCGGCGGGCACGGCCTCGTCCGCCATCCGCAGCCGTTCCGCGACTCGTTCGGGGACGGGGAAGCACGAGAACTGCCCGCGCACGATGCGGTCCGAGTCCATCGGCCGGGGGTCGAAGCGGCAGACGGTGGCCAGCCGGTAGTCCTCCCGGCCGTGCGAGTCGAGGAGGGCGATCTCGACGACCCGCCGTGAGCCGTCGGCGTGCCGGGTGAGCTGGACGATGCAGTCGACGGCGCTGTTGATCTGGTCGCGCAGCGCCTCGTACGGGATCTTCACCTCGGACATCGACGCGAGCGTCTGCAGGCGCATCAGGGCGTCCTCCGCGCTGTTGGCGTGCACGGTGGCGAGCGAGCCGTCGTGGCCCGTCGACATCGCCTGGAGCATGTCGAGCGTCTCGCCGCCGCGCACCTCGCCGACGATGATGCGGTCCGGGCGCATCCGCAGGGAGTTGCGGACGAGGTCGCGGATGGTGATGCGGCCCTTGCCCTCGACGTTGGGCGGCCGGGACTCCAGCCGGATGACGTGCGCCTGCTGGAGCTGGAGCTCGGCGGCGTCCTCGACGGTGATGATGCGCTCGCCCTCCGGGATGAGCCCGGAGAGCGCGTTCAGCAGGGTGGTCTTGCCGGAGCCGGTCGGCCCGGAGACGACGACGTTGAACTTCGCCCGGACGAGCGCGGAGAGCAGCACCAGCATCCGCTCGTCGAGCGTCCCCATGCCGATGAGTTCCGGCAGGGTGTACGCGCGGGGGAAGCGGCGGATGGTCAGCGTCGCACCGTTCAGCGCGAGCGGCGGGATGATGACGTTGACACGCT
Source organism: Streptomyces blastmyceticus (assembly GCF_039521185.1). NCBI lineage: Bacteria > Bacillati > Actinomycetota > Actinomycetes > Kitasatosporales > Streptomycetaceae > Streptomyces > Streptomyces blastmyceticus. The sequence continues at coordinate 31,474 of NZ_BAAABW010000004.1, forward strand.
CGCCGCTGGGCAGCCGCGCGTCGACCATCGGATTCGACTCGTCCACCCGCCTGTTGACGGTGGAGACGATGCGTTCGATGGTCTGCATCAGCTGCTCGTTGGAAGCGAACCGTACGGGTACGAGCTCCACGCGGCCGGCGCGTTCCACGAAGATCTGGTCGGGGCCGTTCACCATGATCTCGGTGACCGAGGGGTCCTCCAGGAGCGGTTCGAGGACACCGAGCCCCAGTGCCTCGTCGACGACGCGGCGGATGAGCCGGTCGCGCTCGGAGGTGGAGAGGACCGGGCCCTCCCGGCTGATGATGTGGCCGAGTACCCGCTCCAACCGGGTGCGGCGCTCGGCGGCGGCGAGCGCGGACATCTCGGCGAGGTCGATCTCCTCCAGCAACTTCGCGCGGTAGACGGGGACGAGGTGGCTCGACTCCCGCCCGTCCGTGGGTGCTTCCGGTGCGACGATCCTCGCCCGCAGGCTCATGGCGCACTCCTCGGCAGGGGCAGCGGTTCGGCGGGGCAGCGCATGGTGGCCCGGCGGGTGACGGCACGGTCGCCCAGGAGCGGCAGGACGGCCGGGATCCTGACGGTCACGGTGGCGGTGGTCTCCCCGGCTCCCTCGCAGGGCGGCGCGTCGGGCTCGCCGTCGGTCCGCAGCCACCCGCTGAGCGCGGCACGGCCCGCGTCTGCCGGTGTGATCCTCGGGTCGTCCTGGGAGGCGGTACGGGCTGCCGCGCGGGCCGCGCTGCCGGCTTGTTGGGCGGCGTATGCGGCGAGGCCGAGTTGGAGGGCGGCGAGGGCGACGAGCAGCAGCACGGGAAGGAAGCCGAGCAGCTCGATGGAGGCGGATCCGCGGTCGCGATGACCTTGTGTGGGTGCGGGCCCGTTGCCGCCTGCGGCGGGAACTCCCTTCGGGAGCGTCCTCAAACTCCCCCAGCTACCGCTGGGAGGTGCCCCCACGGGCTGAATGCGCACCCTCACCCTCACTCGCCCTCCTCCGACGCCGCGCCCGCCGAACCCTCCACCCGCCACGGCCAGCTGACCGCCCCCGGAAAGAGCACCGGGACCGACAGGGAGACCTTCGCGCGGTAGATGCCGTCCTCGGGGCCGCAGCCGATGCCGTCCGTGCCCCACGCGCCCGGTACGTCGGCGGAGGCCGCCGCTGCGCAGTCGCCGCCCGCCGCTCCGGCGCGTGCGCCCTTGTCGGCCGCGTCGCCGGCGAGGGAGTACGTGTAGCCGATCAGGACGCACTGCCAGACCACGGCGAGGATCACCAGGATGAGCGGCAGGACGCCGAGGAACTCCACCGCCACCTGACCCCGGTCGCCGCCGCCGCGCCTGCGGAAGCGGCTCGTCGGTACGGGCGCGAGCTGGTCGGGGCCGGTGCCGCCCGAGCCGCCGGGCTCTATCGCCGCCCGGCGCCTGCGCAGCCCTCCGGTGAGCGAGCGGTCCGCGTGGGCGGCGGCGCGCGGCCTGCCTGCCGGGGCGGACCCGGTGGCCAGGCCGAGTTCGGCGGCGAGGGTCCACAGGGCCTGCCGGACGGCGGACCGGGCGTCGAGGTCCTGCATCCGGCCGGAGTCGACGGCGGCCTGGAGCTCCTTGTAGCCGGCCGGGACCGTCGTGCGGGCCGCCCGGGTGCCGGTGGCGCGCTCGACGAGGGACGGCTGGATCTCCGCGCTGCGGGTGTGCCGGTTGACGACGGTGACGGTCTCGGCGGCCTTGCGGATCTGGAGCCGTTCCCAGAGCCGGACCATGCGCTTGGCGGCCCGTACGGACACCACGTCCGGTGTGGTGACGAGCAGGGCCACATCGGCCGTCTCGACGACCGCGGCGCAGGCGGCGGTGATCTGGGTGCCGCAGTCCACGACGACGAGCTCGTAGCGGCCGCGCAGGGCGCCCACGATCTGCCGGGACGCGAGGTCGCCGACCTCCTCGCCGCGTTCGCCCTCCGCCGGGGCGAGCAGCAGGCCGAGCCCGGCGGGGTGCGGGAAGACGGCGTCCTGGAGGACGCGCGGGGAGATGTCGCTGATGCCGGCCAGGTCGGCGATGGACCGCCGGAACTGCACGTCGAGATAGGAGGCGATGTCTCCGGACTGGAGGTCCATGTCGACCAGGGCGACGCTGCGCCCGGCGGCGCAGGCGGCCAGCGCGAGCTGGACGGCGGTGACGGTCGTGCCGACGCCGCCCTTGGCGCCGGTGACCGCGACGAGCGTGCCGCCGGGCCCCGTTCCGGCGGCCGTGTCGCCGCCGCTGCCGAGGTGGCGGCGCACGCCCGCGGCCCACTGGGCGGCGGCCTGCACCCGGGCGCCCAGTTCGTCGTACGAGAGCGGCAGCCCGGCGAGGCCGCGGGCGCCGGAGTCCATGGCGGCTGCGTAGAGCGCGGGGCTGGGTGACGCGGTGACGAGGACGACGCCGGTGGCGGGGAAGCGGAGGGCCACTTCTCTGATGAGTTCGAGCGCCGGTAACGGCCCGAGGCGCTCGTGGACGAGGACGACCTCGGGGAGCTCCTCGACCGAGGCGGCGCCCAGGACGGCGAGCGTGTCGAGGAGGCGGGTGGAGTCGCCCGCGGTCGGCAGGGGTTCGACGCCGGGGAGCTGGCCGAGGAGCCCGCCGATGGCGCGGGCGGCGTCCGGGTCGCCGATGGCCGGGAGAATTCTGATCGTCACCGTGTCCCCTTGCCTCTCCTGGACCGCTGTCCGTCGCCGTTACTTGTCGCTGTCGAGCGTGTAGGTGCGGTCTGCGCTGCTGATCCCGTCGTCGCCGCCGGGGGCGATCAGGGCGAGCCGTACGTGGGAGGCGAACGACTCCGCGTACGCGACGCGCTGGGCGTCCTTGGTGTCGAGGGCGAAGGTGATCGGCACGGCCTCCCCGGCACGCCGCGTGGTGGCCCCCGTGGAGCCGTCGTGGTCGAGGGCCTTCAGCTTGCCGACGGCGATGACCTGGGCGCCGCTCACGATGACCTTGGAGACGGGCTTGGTGCCCTGGTCCTTGCCGTCGAAGGTGGCGAAGATGTTGACCTTCGAACCGGCGTTGATCTTCCCGGCGACGCCCGTCGCCGCGTCGATCATGATGGCGATCTCCTGCTGGCCGGGCTTGAGTTCGGGCCGGGCGGCCATCATGTCCTCCTGGAGGAGGGACCCCTTGCGCAGGGGGGTGACGGCGATCTTCCCGGACAGCTCGCCCAGGTCGGTGACGGCGGTCGAGGGCAGCCAGCGCTTGGGCATGGAGATCTTCTCGAACCGGTCCCGGGCCTCCTCGAGCGGCTGGTAGGCGGGGATGTCGGCGCGCAGCCGGTACGCGGTGGTCCCGGGGCCGGCCTTGGACTCCGCGTCGTGGATGACCGAGAAGACCCCGGCGAACGCTCCGAGCGCGCAGAGGACCGACAGGAGCAGCAGGATGATCCCGCGGCGCTGACGTGAGTTCATGGGGCGGCGGACCTCGTTCGGGGACGGTACCGGTGGTCGTGCGGGAGGGGCGGCGGCACGGCGGCTCAGCCTCCGGCCGGTGCGAGGCGGTGGCGTGGGGGCGGGTCGAGCGCGGGGCCACCGGCGGCGCGCGGCAAGGGTCCGGCGCAGAACCCGCAGCGGTCACCGATGAGTTCGAGTCCGCACCAGTGGCACTCCTCGCGCCGTACGGACGACACCAGCTGGTAGAGCACGGAGGGGTCGGGGATGGCGGCCGCGAACTCGACGGCCCGGTGGGTGCCCCACCAGCGGGCCGATTCGGCGGGCAGGGCGGTCTCCTGGACGCCCTGGACGCGCCAGTGGGGGGCGAGGGTGTCCACGACCCAGTCGTCGCCCCTGAGGGCCTTGCCGCGGGCGACGGTGAGCCGGGTGGCGAAGCCGGGGCCCTCGGGCGCCTCGTCGCCGCTGATCCTGGACAGCCGGGGCACCGGGTTGACGAGGACCGCGAACCGGGCGCCCGGGAGTAACGAGCCGAGGTGGGTGGCGAGCCCGACGTCCACCCGGTCGAGCCGGGCGACGCTGGCGAGCTGGGCGCCCGCGTAGATGTAGTGCGCGAGCAGCCGGGCGGCGGAGGCGAGCACTCCGGGGCTGAGGTCGGAGACGGACAGCTGGCGCAGCTGGCGGGCCAGGACGCCGACGGCGAGCGGCGGCAGCGCGACGGGCAGGAGGGCGAGCCGGTCGCTCTCCAGGACGGACCGGATCATGTGCAGGCGCCGGACGTACGGGCCGGGGAGCGAGTCCGGGTAGAGGGTGACCACATAGCCGCACTGGTCGAGGAGGATCGCGGTCTGGGTGACCGCGGTGTCGAGCGGCTGCGCCTCGGGCGGCTGGAACACGGCGGCGTCGGGGGTCTGCCCATCGGGGGTCGGGAGCACCAGGTCGGGGCTGGTGACTGCTATCGCAATGGGCACGTCGGCTTCCCCGTTCACTCCGGCCGCGGGGGGCTGCGGCGGACGCAGATCGATACTGCCCTGTGCTGGCGCCTCCGCACTTTATCCACGAACGGGTCGGCTGAGAACCGCTCCTGGGGGTTTGGGCCGGGTGCCCCCGCGGTGGCCTGGGGGTCTTCACGGAAAGCCGTGCCGAATGTATTGACGGACGCATTGGACTAGACCATCTTTACGCCAGACGACGGCGACCATCCGCCGCATCCCCCACGTACGGACACCCCGACATCCCCCCGAACCCCACCATCGACTCCCTTCCCACCGGAGGCAGTAGTGGAACGTGCGATACGCAGCACCCGCACCGGAACGAGACGCCGCCTGGGCGCCCTCCTGGCCACCGCGCTCGCGGCCACCGGCCTGGCCGCGCTCGGCGGCGCGCCCGCGCATGCCGCGGACGTGAACCTCGTCAAGAACCCGGGATTCGAGTCCGGGCTCTCCAACTGGACCTGTTCGAGCGACAGCGGCACCACGGTCGGCTCACCCGTGCACAGCGGTACGAGCGCCCTGAAGGCCACTCCGGCCGGCTCCGACGACGCACAGTGCGCGCAGACCGTCAGCGTCAAGCCCAACTCCTCGTACACCCTGAGCGCATGGGTTCAGGGGTCGTACGTCTACCTCGGCGCGAGCGGCACCGGCACCACGGACGTGTCGACGTGGACGCCGTCCGCGAGCGGCTGGCAGCAGCTGAGCACGGCGTTCACCACCGGCGCGAACACCACGTCCGTCACCGTCTACACCCACGGCTGGTACGGGCAGCCCGCGTACGTCGCGGACGACGTCACCCTGACCGGCCCCGGCGGCGACCCGGGCAACCCCGGCGACCCCGTCCCCGCAGCGCCCGGCGGGCTCACGGCCGGAGCGGTGACGCCGACGTCCGTGGCGCTCTCCTGGAACCCGTCCTCCGGCGCGACCGGTTACAACCTCTACCAGGACGGCACCAAGGTCCAGTCCGTCAGCGGCACCTCGGCGACCGCCACCGGGCTCGCCCCGTCGACCGCGTACCGCTTCGAGGTGGCGGCCACCAACGCCACCGGCGAATCACCCAAATCAGCACCCGTCACCGCCACGACCGGCGCGGGCAGCGGCAATGGCCCGTCCTTGCCGAAGCACGCGGTGACCGGCTACTGGCAGAACTTCAACAACGGCGCCACGGTCCAGAAGATCAGCGACGTCCAGAGCCAGTACGACATCATCGCCGTCGCCTTCGCGGACGCGACGACCACGCCGGGGGCGGTCGACTTCACGCTCGATCCGTCGCTGAATTATTCGGAAGCCGCGTTTAAAGCCGACATCGCCGCCAAACAGTCGGCCGGAAAGAACGTCGTCATCTCCATCGGCGGCGAGCGGGGGACCATCAGCGTCAACGACTCCGCGTCCGCGAACAACTTCGCCGACAGCGTCTACGCCCTGATGCAGAAGTACGGCTTCAACGGTGTCGACATCGACCTGGAGAACGGGCTCAACCCGACGTACATGACGCAGGCGCTGCGCGCCCTGTCGGCGAAGGCCGGCAGCAAGCTCGTCATCACGATGGCCCCGCAGACCATCGACATGCAGTCGACGTCAGCGGGCTACTTCAAGACCGCGCTGAACATCAAGGACATCCTGACGGTCGTCAACATGCAGTACTACAACAGCGGTTCCATGAACGGCTGCGACGGCAAGGTCTACTCCCAGGGCACGGTGGACTTCCTCACTGCCCTCGCCTGCATCCAGCTGGAGGGCGGCCTCGATCCCTCCCAGGTGGGCCTCGGCCTGCCGGCGTCGACACGGGGCGCGGGAAGCGGCTACGTCGACCCGTCGGTGGTGAACAACGCCCTGGACTGCCTGGCGAAGGGCACCTCCTGCGGCGCCTTCAAACCGTCCAGGACGTACCCGGGCATCCGGGGAGCGATGACCTGGTCGACGAACTGGGACGCGACGGCGGCCAACACCTGGTCGAACGGCGTGGGCCCGCACGTCCACGGCCTGCCGTAACCCCTGCCCTCGATCGCCGGACGGGCTGGGACCAGCCCGTCCGGCAGTCGGCTACCGCTGCTGACTAGCGCTGCCGCGCCAGCCCGTCGTCCGTCGTGCGCGGGAGTTCACAGCCCGGCAGGGTCAGGTCCAGCTTGTTGCCGGAGCCGAAGCACTTGCCGATGCCGTACGTCTCCTCGGCGTAGTTGGTGCCCTGCCGCACGGTCACCTGGCCGTTCTCGTCCACCTCACAGGGGTTGTTCACGGTGCACTGCTCACCGTTCTCGTTGCCCGTGTTGTTGATGGCGATGACCTTGCCGGAGTTGGCGTCGATGACGGGCGACCCGGAGGTCCCGCCTATCGTGTTGCACGACGGCGTGTAGCGCAGGGAGTCCTTCCAGGTCCAGTCGCCCTCGCGCAGCTGGTACACGAAGCCGTCGACGTTGCAGGAGTAGATCTTCTTCCAGTAACCGGAGACCACCTTGATCGGCGTACCCGCGGTGGGGTGGTCGGCGGAGAGGTTCAGCGCGTCGATCTTGTAGCGCTGTTTGATCTGCGCGTACGTCATGTCCAGCTCGTACAGCGTGACGTCCGTGTCGGTCATCGTGGAGTACGAGACCTTGGTGGCGCGGAGCGTACCGGCGCTGCCCGCCGAGGAGTTGAGCAGCGTGAACGTGCGGGACGACGGCTGGTCGGTGATGACCTCGCCCGGGCCCGGCATGCCCGTCTCCAGACAGTGGCCGTTGGTCATGACCAGACCGGGGTCGCTGTCGGTCGAGTTGGGCATCTTGATGAGCGATCCGGAGCAGTTGCTGAGCGCGACCGTGCCGGCGAAGTCGACGGCCTTGGTCTTGCCCGCGGGCGCCTGCGAGGCCGCGGACGCCGTACCGGCGCCGGCGACGGTGGCCCCGGCGAGCAGGAGCGTCGCGAGCGTGCCGACGAGGGGTCTTCTGATGCGCGTCATGGGGGGTGGGTCCTCTCTGGAGGCATCCGGGACGTGCGTTCGTTTTGACGTGTGCATTGTTGGGGGTGGTGGGGCCCGGCGCAATGGGATCGGCCCGGATAGGTGATCTCAAATATCACTCGGCAGGCCGGAGTTCACACCCGCAACAACCGGAACACGTCCGTCAGACGACCGCACTCAGCACGCAGACCACCCCGAACCCCACCACGGACAGCACCGATTCGAGCACCGTCCACGAGGCGAGCGTGTCCCGCTCGGAGATGCCGAAGTACGTCGAGACCATCCAGAAACCGCCGTCGTTGACGTGCGAGGCGAAGATCGAGCCCGCCGAGATCGCGACGATGACGAGCGCGAGCTGCGGCTGCGAGAAGTGGCCGTCCGACAGCATCGGCGCGACGATGCCCGCCGTGGTGACGATCGCGACCGTCGCCGACCCCTGCGCGACCCGCAGGACCACGGAGATCAGCCAGGCCAGGACGATGACGGGCAGGCCCGCGCTGTCGAAGGTGTCCGCCAGCGCCTTGGCCACCCCGCTCGCCTTGAGCACGGCGCCGAACACCCCGCCCGCGCCGACGACGAGCAGGATGTTGCCCACCGGCTTGAGCGACGCCGTCGACACGGTCTCCAGCGCCTTGCGCGACCAGCCGCGCCGGATGCCCAGCAGGTAGTACGCGAGGAACAGCGCGATCGTCAGGGCGACGAAGGGGTGACCGAAGAACTCCACGACCGAGCGGCCGGTGCTCGGGTCGAACACCACCGAGGAGAACGTGGCCAGCAGGATCAGGACCAGCGGCGTCCCGATGATCGCCAGCAGCGTCCCCAGCGGCACGGGCGCCGCGGCCGGGGAGCCTTCCTCCACGACCGCGGACTTCGCCTCCCGGGCCGCCTCCACCATGTCCTCGGGTACGGGCACGAAGACGCGCCCGCCGATCCACGCCGCGTACACCCAGGCCGCCAGCACCGCCGGTACGCCCGCGGCGGCGCCCATCAGGATCACCCACCCCAGGTCGACCCCCAGCAGCCCGGCCGCGGCCACCGGCCCCGGGTGCGGCGGCAGGAACGCGTGCGTCATCGACAGGCCGGCCAGCAGCGGCAGCGCGTACAGCAGGATCGACCGGCCACTGCGCCTGGCCGCCGCGTACACGATCGGCGCGAGGACGAAGATGCCGACGTCGAAGAAGACCGGAATGCCGAAGACGACACCGGTCAGCCCCATGGCGAGCGGCGCCCGCCGCTCGCCGAACAGCGCCAGCAGCCGTGAACTCAGCGCCTCCGCACCGCCGGACACCTCCAGGATCGAACCCAGCATCGTGCCGAGCCCGATGATGATCGCGATATGGCCGAGAGTGCCCCCCATGCCGGATTCGACGACGGAGACGGCATTCGACTTCTGCACGGTGCCGAGGAGTTCGGTGACGGAAAGCCCGGACGCGAGCCCGACGACCAGGGAAACGGTGAGCAGGGCGACGAACGGCTGGAGCCGCACCTTGATGATGAGCAGAAGGAGGAGGGCTATGCCGAGGGTGGCCACGGCGAGAAGTGCGGTTATTTTGGGGCCCCTTCCGCTGGTACAACGCCGTTGTTGAGTGCGGGTTCGCTGCGCCTGCGGCGGGCGGCCTCAAACGCCGGCCGGGCTGGATTTTGCCGACCTTCGTTGTCGAGTGCGGGGCAGGGGAACGAAGCCCGCCGCAGGCGAGAACCTCAGCCCAGAACGGCCAGCGCGTCCATCTCGATCAGCAGATCACCCGGCAGCCCGACATACACCGTCGTACGAGCCGACGGCACCGACTTCAGATCGGCGAAGTACTCGTTGTAGATCGCGTTCATCTCGTCGAACTGCGACGGATCCGTCAGATAGATGCGCAGCATGATGACGTCCTCCCACGCCGCGCCCCCCTCCTCCAGAATCGCCTTCACATTGGCCAGAGTCTGCAGCGTCTGATCGCGCAGCGTCGGCCCCGCCGCGACCGGCTCCTCGCCCTCCGCGGCCGGCAGGAAGCCGACCTGGCCGGCGACCTGGAGGATGTTCCCCTTCTTCACCCCGTGCGAGAACTTCGCGGGCGGCGCGCTGTGCCCGGCGGGGGTGATCGCTATCTTTTCGAGCTTCTCGGTCATGCCTTCTCCTTGGGGGAGTTCATGGGCGGTGTGGTGTTTCCGGAGTACTCCGCGCTGATGGCGTCGGCGGTGCGGCGCAACAGCGGGAGAAGGTGAAGAAGTTCCTCGGCGGAGACGACGACATTCGGCGCGGAGATCGAGCACGCGGCGACCACGCGCCCGTCGACACCCCGGACCGGCGCCCCCACGCAATTGATGGACTCCTCGTGCCCGCCGAGGTCGGTGGCCCACCCCTGCGCGCGTACAGTCGCCAGCTCCTTGAGGAACGCGGCAGCGTTGGGCGTGGAACGGGCGGTGTACGAGGGGTAGTCGAGCCGCTCGGCGACAGCCCGCCGCTCCGGCTCCGGCAGATCCGCGAGGAGCAGCTTGGCGACGGCGGCGACGGTGATCGCGACGGGCTTGCCGATGCGGGAGTACATCCGTACGGGATAGCGGCTGTCGACCTTGTCGATGTAGAGGACCTCGTTGTCCTCCAGTACGGCCAGGTGCACGGTGTGGCCACAGCGCTCGTTGAGGGCGACGAGGTGGGGGTGGGCGATCTCCCGTACGTCGAGGCTCTCCACGGCCTGCTGGGCGAGAGCGAAGAGACGGGCCCCCAGGCGGTACCGCTGGTCCTGCTGCCGGTAGACGAACCCGTGCTCGTGCAGGGTGCGCAGCAGCCGCAGCGCGGTCGACTTGTGGACGTCCAGCCGCCGCGCGACCTGTTCGAGGTTGGCGGGCCCCTCGGCGAGCAGCGGCAGGATGCTGAGGGCGCGGTCGACGGTCTGACTCATACGGCGGTGCCTTCTTCCACACTCAAGCTCCGGCCGGTCCAGCCGGGGCCGAGACGCAGTCTCCCCCAGGCGTCATCGTCGAGCGCGACCAGCCGGTCGGCGAACGCCCGCTCCGGCGGCACGGCGAGGTCCCCTGGCACGGTCAGCGCGGCGGCGGCGGCGAGGTGCCCATGCCTTACGCGGGCTTCGAGGGGCAGCCCGCGCAGTGTTCCGGAGAGGAATCCTGCGGCGAAGGCGTCGCCGGCGCCTACGGGGGCGACTACGTCGATGTGCAGGGCGGGGACTTTGACCACGTGGTCGGTGGGTTCTCGCGCGCTTCCGAGCGCGGGTCCGTTTCCGCCTGCGGCGGAGCGCCCTGCGGGCGCGTCCTCAAACGCCGGACGGGCTGGATTTGGCCGGCCTTCGCTGTCGGGTGCGGGGGCGGGACGCTCCGGGGTAACACGGGACTGCTTCGCTTTACGTCCCGCGTCACCCCTGCGCGTCCCGCCCCCTCCCGTCACCCCCAGCCCGTCCGAGGCTGAGCTTCGGGGTGCGCAATTCAGCCCGTCCGGGGTCTGGGGCAGAGCCTCAGTTTCGGGAAGGGGCGGGGTTGGGGAAAAAAACGCCGTCGCCCCGACCGCGCCACCCTTCACCACCAAAACCGACGGCTCCGGCAAAAACGCTCGCACCGCGTCAGCCCCCCGCACGCCCCAAAGCGCCTCCGCCTCATCCTCCCCCACAAAGACAATGTCCGAGCCCCGAGCAAGCTCGGCCAGAACATCCGCCGCTCCGGATCGCCACAGCCCCGCCCGGTAATTCACATCGAAAGACACCACCGGCCGCCCATCCCGCCGAACCAAAAGCTCGCGCATGAGCGCCAGGCAATCCGCCGACAGCGCGGCCGTGATCCCTGACAGATGCAGAATTCGACCGGACCAAACGTCCGAAGCGGGAATCAGCGCCGGGGACATCGCCGAAGCCGCCGACCCGGCCCGGTAGTAGACCACTTCCGAGGCATCAGCCCCCGAAAGGTCACCCAGCACCCGCTCCCCCGCCGTACGGAAATACACCCCCGTAGGCCGTGAAGGATCGCGCCGCACGCCGCTCACGTCCACGCCGTACGCGGCGATCGCCTCGACCACATGGTCGCCGAAGCCGTCCGTGCCCACGCGGCTGATCCAGCGCGTGCGGTGCCCGGCGGCGGCGAGTGCGCAGGCGACGTTGGACTCGGCGCCGCCGATGCCGCGCTCGAAGGAGGGGACGTCGGCGAGGCGTCCGGGGCGGGAGGGGCGGAAGGTGACCATGGATTCACCGAGGCAGACGACGTCGGCAACCACGATCCCGCTCCTTGATCCGCGCTTTATGCGCACTCTGTGACGGTCTCCCGGGGAGCCGGGACAACCGTTGACCCGGCGCTTGTCGGGATGTTAGACAGCGACGAGCGTTATATGCAATGGAAGTTGCACATGCTGCAATGCCACCGACACACCCTGGAGGCTCCATGGCCGCCGCCGGAGACGCCCTCGCCCGCCTCGCCGAGGAGCGCGTCGACCACCGCTTCAAGGGCCTGCCCCCGGATGCCGAGGGGCTGACGGTCGGCGCGCTGGCGGCGGAGCGCCGTTCGCTGTTCACCGATGGCTTCACCACGCCCGTGCTCGCCCTCTCCGCCGAGGCGCTCGACCACAACCTCGCGCTCATGGAACGCTGGTCCGCCGAGCACGGCCTCGCGTTCGCGCCCCACGGCAAGACCTCCCTCGCCCCGCAGCTGCTGGAACGCCAACTGGCCCACGGCGCCTGGGGGATCACGGCGGCCGTGCCCACACAGGTCCGCGTGTACCGCGCCTTCGGCGTCCGGCGCATCTTCCTCGCCAATGAGGTCGTGGACGCGTCCGCCCTCCGCTGGATGGCGGCCGAGCTAGCCGCCGATCCGGACTTCCGCCTGGTCACGTACGTCGACTCCGTGCGCGGCGTCGAGCTGATGGACACCGCCCTGCGCGCGGCCGGCGCGACCCGCCCCCTCGACGTCGTCGTCGAACTGGGCGCCGAGGGCGGCCGTACGGGCATCCGCACCGAGGCCGACGGCACCGCCGTCGCCGACGCCGTGGCGGCAACGGACACGCTGCGCCTGGTGGGCGTCGCCGGGTACGAGGCCGAGATCCCGGGCGCCGACGGCGAACTCGTACGCGCCTGGCTGCGGCGGATGACCGCGCTGGCCGTCGAGTTCGACAAGGCGGGCCGGTTCGCGGGCGTGGAGGAGATCGTCGTCAGCGCGGGCGGCAGCGCGTGGTTCGACGCGGTCGCCGAGGTCTTCGCGGAGCTTCCGCCGCTGTCCGCACCGGTGTTGAAGCTGCTGCGTTCCGGGGCGTACGTGACGCACGACGACGGTACGTACCGCCAGAAGACACCGTTCAACCGCCACCCCGAAGAGGGCGCCCTGCGCCCCGCGTTCCGCCTCTGGGCCCAGGTCGTCTCCCGCCCGGAACCGGGCCGCGCCTACCTCAACGCGGGCAAGCGGGACGCGGCGTACGACCTGGACCTCCCCGAACCCCAGCTCGTCCGCTCCTCCCGCGACGGCTCCGTCCGCCCGGCGACGGGCATGCGCGTGGTGGGCCTGGCGGACCAGCACGCGTTCGTCTCCCTTACGGAGGAGGCCGAGCTGGAGGTCGGCGACTGGGTGGGCCTGGGTTTGTCGCACCCGTGCACGGTCTTCGACAAGTGGCAACTCATTCCATTGGCGGAGGATTCGGGAACGGTAACGGATTACATCCGCACGTTCTTCTGAGCCCAGCGGACGCCTGCGGCGGGGTTGTTCCCCACCCCGCCCCTTCCCGAACTGGGGCTCCGCCCCAGACCCCGAAGCACGCTCCGCGCGCTGTCCTCAAACGCCGGACGGGCTGGATTTCGAGGACCGTGACCAGCGAAATCAGCCCGTCCGGCGTTTGAGGACGCTCCCGCAGGGAGCTCCCGCCGCAGGCGGCAACCGACCCGCAGCCGGGGGCCCGGGGCACGCGCCCAGGTTTCGGGAAGGGGCGGGGTAGGGGAAAAACCCGCCCGCCACAGCGAAAGGCAGCGCACCCCCATGGACCTAGTCATCCAGAACGCCGCCATCATCGACGGCACCGGAAACCCCCGATACCGAGCCGACATCGCCCTGGCCAACGGCCGAATAAAGGAAATCCACCCCGAAGGCCAAGGCAACCGCCCCACATCCAACCGCACCCTCGACGCCACCGGCCTAGCCCTATCCCCCGGTTTCATCGACATGCACGCCCACTCAGACCTCGCCCTCCTCCAAGACCCCGCCCACACCGCAAAAGCATCCCAAGGCATAACCCTCGAAGTCATAGGCCAGGACGGCCTCTCCTACGCCCCCGTCACCCCCCACACGCTCGAAGAGATCCGCACCCAGATCACCGGCTGGAACGGCCACGGCGAAGACATCGAATTCGACTGGCGCACCGTGGGCGAGTATCTGGACCGCCTCGACCGCCAAGGGACGGCCGTCAACGCGGCCTACCTCATACCGCAAGGCACCGTCCGCGCCATGACGACCGGCTGGGAGGACCGCCGGGCGACGCCCGCCGAGATCGAGCGGATGAAGCAACTGGTCGCGGAGGGAATGGAGCAGGGTGCGGTCGGCATGTCGTCCGGGCTCACGTATACACCCGGAATGTATGCGACGGATGCCGAGCTGACGGAGCTGTGCCGCGTGGTGGCGGCGTACGGCGGCTACTACTGCCCGCACCACCGCTCGTACGGGGCGGGGGCGCTCGCCGCGTACGAGGAGATGATCGCTCTCACCCGCGAGGCGGGCTGCGCGCTGCACCTCGCGCACGCCACGATGAACTTCGGGGTCAACAAGGGCCGCGCCCCGGAGCTGTTGGCCCTGCTGGACAAGGCGCTCGCGGAGGGCGCGGACATCACGCTGGACACCTATCCGTACACCCCCGGCTGCACCACGCTCGCCGCGATGCTGCCGAGCTGGGCGAGCGAGGGCGGTCCGGAGGCGGTACTCGCGCGGCTGCGGGACGACGCGACGGCCGAGCGGATCCGGCATGTGATGGAGGTCGAGGGCGCGGACGGATGTCACGGCGTGCCGATCGACTGGGACGCGATCGAGATCTCCGGCGTCACGGAGCCGGCCCTGGACGATCACGTCGGCAGGACGGTTGCGGAGACGGCCCGGCTGCGCGGTGAGGAGCCGTGGGAGACGGCTCGCAGGCTGCTGGTCGCCGACCGGCTGGGGCCGACGATCCTGCAGCACGTGGGGCACGAGGAGAACGTCCGGGCGATCATGCGGCACCGCGTGCACACGGCGGGCAGCGACGGGATCCTGCACGGCAGCAAGCCGCATCCGAGGGCGTACGGCACGTTCCCGCACTACCTCGGTCACTACGTGCGCGAGCTCGGGGTGCTGTCGCTGGAGGAGTGCGTGGCGCATCTCACGTCGCGCCCGGCGGCGCGGTTGAGGCTGCCGGACAGGGGTCTCGTGCGCGAGGGATTCCGTGCGGATCTCGTTCTCTTCGATCCGGAGACGATCTCCGCGGGCGCTACTTTCGAAGCCCCGAGGACCCTTCCGACCGGCATTCCTTTTGTCCTGATTGACGGGCGCTTTGTAATGGAAGACGGCAGGCGTACGGACGTGATCGCGGGGCGCACGGTCAGGCGCACGCCGGTCACGTGATCCAGGGCGCGCCGGGCCCGTCCGTGGGCAACCCGGGCGGCCTTAAACCGCGCGCGACCCCATTTACGCCCCCGTAAGGTGGCCGTCATGCAGGTGATCCAGTCAACGAAGCTCGCCAATGTCTGCTACGAAATCCGTGGCCCGGTGCTCGAGGAGGCAATGCGGCTGGAAGCGGCAGGTCACCGCATCCTCAAGCTCAACACGGGCAACCCCGCCATCTTCGGTTTCGAGTGCCCGCCCGAGATCCTCGAGGACATGCTGCGCAATGTGGGCGACGCGCACGGTTACGGTGACGCGAAGGGCCTGCTGTCCGCGCGGCGCGCGGTGGTGCAGCACTACGAGACCAAGGGCATCGAGCTGTCCGTCGAGGACGTCTATCTCGGCAACGGCGTCTCGGAATTGATCCAGATGTCGATGCAGGCGCTGCTCGACGACGGCGACGAGGTGCTCGTCCCGGCGCCGGACTATCCGCTGTGGACGGCGTCGGTGTCGCTGGCCGGCGGCACGGCCGTGCACTACCGCTGCGACGAGCAGGCGGACTGGATGCCGGACCTCGCCGACATCGAGCGCAAGGTCACCGACCGCACCAAGGCCATCGTCATCATCAACCCCAACAACCCCACGGGCGCGGTGTACGACGACGAGATGCTGCGCGGCCTGACGGAGATCGCCCGCCGTCACAATCTCATCGTCTGCTCCGACGAGATCTACGACAAGATCCTCTACGACGGTGTGACGCACACGCCGACCGCCGCCATCGCGCCGGATCTGCTGACGCTCACCTTCAACGGCCTCTCCAAGGCGTACCGCGTCGCGGGCTACCGCAGCGGCTGGCTGGCGGTCTGCGGCCCGAAGGCGCACGCCGAGAGCTATATCGAGGGCCTGACGATCCTCGCCAACATGCGGCTGTGCGCCAACATGCCCGCCCAGCACGCGGTGGCCACGGCGCTCGGCGGGCGGCAGACGATCAAGGATCTGGTGCTGCCGGGCGGCCGACTGCTGGAGCAGCGCGACGTCGCGCACGACCTGCTGACGCAGATCCCGGGTGTGACGTGCGTGAAGCCGAAGGGTGCGCTGTACGCGTTCCCGAGGCTCGATCCGAAGGTCTACAAGATCAAGGACGACCGGCAGATGGTCCTGGACCTGCTGCGCGCCGAGAAGATCATGGTGGTGCACGGCACGGGTTTCAACTGGCCGGAGCCGGATCACTTCCGCCTGGTCACGCTGCCGAACACCAAGGATCTGGCGGAGGCCGTGACCCGGATCGGCAACTTCCTGGACGGTTACAGCCAGCCATAGATCCGGCCCGATCTGTAAGCAGAACAACTTTAGACGCCGTCTAAGTTAGGATGGCCTTCTTAGCGATTGCAGGAGGCCATCCATGTACGAGCCGATCCGCACGAAGTCGGTCCACACCATGGCCGAACCGTGCCGCAGGACCCGCGGGCCGCAGCGCTCCCGCGAGGAGGAGCTGGACATCCGGCTCGCGGGCCACCTGACAGCGCTGCTCACCGTGACGGACGAGCTCCGCGCGCTCACCCCGTCGCCCGCGCTGGACGAGGCCGCACAGCGCCTCGCCGACCGGGTGACGGCCCTGAACGACGGCCGCTCGCCCCTGCGGGCGACCCCGACGGCGCCCGGCGCCACGGCGCCCCGCGTCACCGCCCTCCACCAGCGCGCCCACACCCTCGCAGGCCAGGCGCTGGTCGTGGCGACGTCGTGCGGCGACGCGACGGGCGCGGCACTGGCGGCGGAACGCCTGCGGGCGCACGCCGCGGCCCTGGGCATCCCGGACGCGGTCTGACCCGACCGGCGGGGAAGCGAACCGGGGCGCCGAAATCCTGTGGCCGCGACCCGTTCACCTTGACGTCGTTGGTGATAAAGCGTCACGGTCTCGCCCTTTAGCGGTTTTTGGCCCTTCCCGGCCTGATTCCTGTCAGCAGAAACGGTTGTCGGGCGAATCCCGGCCAAGACCGTACAGCCCACAGCCGGGGCTGCTGTCGGAGCTGTGGCCACACTCAATTCCTGGGCACCTGCGGCCGGTTCACGCGACGGGCTCGACCCCGCACCGGTGGGCGCCATGGCCCAATTCCCCTACCCATGGGCCGGTGGCCCGATAGGGCCGATGCATTCAGGTCGGCAATTGACCTACCGTTTCAGTGCGGCAAGGAGACGGAGGCAAGGGCACCACCGAGAGATGTCCAGATCATAGGACTTTTCTCTTCGGGTGACGGGAAATTGCCTCCTCGGATGCCGATCTCCGCACACCGGCTCGGTGAAGAAACTCATCGCATGTGACGAGAGGAGTACTCAGATGTCCCCCATGAGCTCGGACGCGCAGCAGTTCCAGGAGTGGCAGGAATTCCAACAGTGGAAGCAGCTCCAGCAGCAGCACTCGAGCGGTGACCTCCCGCACGAGAAGGAGAACGTCATCCTCACCGCCAGCACCGTACGCGGCAGCCTGATCGGCATGGCGCAGGCCCAGGTGAGCGCGAATCTCACCAACGCCGACGGTACCGGGATCAAGGCTCAGCCGATCAGCTTCGTCGTCACCAGCACGAACCAGGAGTTCGGCCGCGCGACGACCGATTCCAACGGTGACGCGAACCTCGACTCCGGCTCGAACATCTCCGACCCGCAGCTGATGGCCTCGGCGGCATTCTCCGGCTACACCGCCGTCTATCACGGCAACGCGACCTACAACCCCGCCAAGGCCAGGGGAAAGTACATCGTCGGCCTCGGCTGATCCTCCTTCAGCCCCGCCGCCCCGCCCGCACGC
Organism: Streptomyces blastmyceticus; assembly: GCF_039521185.1. Classification (NCBI taxonomy): domain Bacteria; kingdom Bacillati; phylum Actinomycetota; class Actinomycetes; order Kitasatosporales; family Streptomycetaceae; genus Streptomyces; species Streptomyces blastmyceticus. Next base: position 49,126 of record NZ_BAAABW010000004.1, read on the forward strand.
TTCGAGGCGTACGGGCGGGGTCCGCCTCAGCCGGCGCGGCGACCTGCCAGAACGCCCTCGGAGCCGGCCGGGAACATCAGCTTCGCGCTGCCGGTGACCAAGCCGACCACGCCCAGCCCCAGGGCGAAACGCAACAGCTTCAAGCTGCCGTCCCACTCGTGGGGAGCTCCGAAGGCCAACCACAGGCCGAGGGCTATACCGGCAAGGAGCACGACCACAGCGCTTAAGCGACGTATCAGAAGACTCATGCGTTCATGATCCCAAACGCGGCCCTGCCGGCACAGCCCTGGCCGCGGCTGCTCCGTACGCCGCGGCCGGTCACCGCCGGCCCGCCCGGAGCTTGAGGAACGGGTTCCGGTGCGGTTGGGGGAAATCCTCACCGCTCCGCAGCCCGCAACGGCGGATGCCCCGCCCGGGCGTGGTCCTCCAACTCCCTGTCGATACGGTCCACTCGCCCCCGGTCGAACTCCCGCAATGCCATCGCGCGGTCCAATCGCAACCGGTCGCAATACCGGCACATAACCCGGACCCCGGAGCGCGCATTGGCCTCCGCGACCCGAACTCTCAGCACCTCGTCCTGCGCCAGCGCCCGAATGTCCGACGGCGCCACATCCCACTCCCGTCCACCGCCGAGCGGACGTAGAGCGTAGAACTCTTTACCCCTCGCCATGACCTCCCCGACCCGGTTCCGTGCGGCTCTGAAATCGGCGCGCGGCCCACCCGCCCCCGAGGCGAGTGGGCCGCACAACCCGCCGTACTCAGCGGCGCAGGCCGACCTTCACCGTCGCCGACGACGAGGAGCCCTCGTGCGAGCCGTCGCCGTTCCAGGTGACGGTGTACGTCGTGGAGCCGGCCGCCCAGGGCGTGTCGACGACGTGGAACGTACCGTCGGCGGCCACCGGCGCCGTGCCCAGCATCTTCGTGCCGAGCGGCGTCTTGCGGACGACGGTCACGAGCTGACCGTCCGGGATCCGCGCGCCGTTGGACGTCAGCTTCCCGGTGAAGTCCAGCGTGTGGCCGATGCGGGAGCGCTCGGGCGCGGAGAGGGCGACGGCCGTGCCCGCCTTGGCGACCTCGACGGTGAGCGTGACGTCCTTGGCGGGCCGGTGCGCGGCGTCACCGGCGAAGGAGACGGTGTACGTGGTGCTGCCGACGCGGGAGGGCGTGTCCTCGACGGTGAACGTACCGTCCTCCCCGACCGTCGCCGGTGCCAGCGCGTGCTTGCCGTCGGCGTCCTCGCGCACCGCGGTGACCTTCACGGGCTCGGCGGGCGTGGCCCCGTCCCGCTCCAGCCGACCGTTGATCTTCAACTGCCCGCCGACGACGGGCTTCTGCGTACCGGAGGTGAGCTCGCCGGCGAACCGCGCGTCGCGCAGCGGCTGCGGGTCGTGCAGGACGCGCAGCCAGTAGCCGCTGTGCTCCGCGTTCGTCGTGACGGCGAAGAGCGCGCGGCCCTTGTCGCCCCAGCCGAGGCCGTGCTGGGCGACCTGGTCGCCCTGGTGGTCCTTGCCGTCGAAGGTGTAGGCGCGCTGCTGGGTGCCGGTCGCGGGGTCGGCGTTCTGCACGACGAGATCGGTACCGCCGGAGGCGGCCGCGCCACGGGCGACGTATGTGCCGTCGCCGCTGAAGGCCACCGCCGTGGACACGGTCCCGTCGGCGAGCGGCGGGTAGTAGCCGGTCCCGACGTCGGAGAGGTCCGAGGCGTTGAGGAGGCGGTGCCCGCCCTTGGCGTCGGCGACGGCCAGGCGGGTGCCGTCGGGAGTGAACGCCATGTCCTTGAGGTCGAGTCCGGCGGCGGAATCCAGGGCGAAGAACCGCTGGCGCTCGATCTTGATCTTCTCGCCGGAGACGTCGAAGAGATACAGGGCCGGGTTGGGCTTCGCGCGGGTGGCGTCCGTGGCGAGAACCATCTTGCCGGGCAGCTTGGGTGATGTGGCGATGCGCATGGGGCCGTTGATGGCGTAGACGAAGTCCCGCTCGCGGGTCTCGTTGTCCGCCGGGCCCTTCACGTTCCACAGCTCGAAGTCGCCGTCGGCGCAGGCCTGGCCCGAACTGTGCTGCTGCGTGTACCAGAGCTTGTCGCCGGACAGGGCGATCTGGCGGTCGCAGCCCGCCCACGGGAAGTGGTTCTTGATCTTCTTGGTCAACGTCGCGGTGTCGTACTCGTAGACCCCGCCGGAGAGGGCGAGGTACAGGCTCCGCCCGTCCGCACTGAGCGTCATCCCGGTGGCCGACACGACGTCGTCCATCGTCTTGACCAGCTCGCCCCGGAAGTTGTAGACGAGCAGCTTCTCGGCCGTGGTCCCGGAGTTGCTGCTCTCGGTGATGAAGATGTGCTGGTTCGCCTCGTCGACCACCATCTGGCCGTACGACTTCACCGGCAGCTTCGTCACCGTGTCGGCGGCCGGTCCCGAGTCGGCGTGCGCGGGCGCGGCCAGGGTCAGCGCGGCGGCGCCGAGCGCGAGGACGAGCGGGACGGAGGTGAAGCGTCTGAATTGCGACATGACGAAAAGCCCCCCACAGGCAGAAGTGCGTGCCATTGGCCGTATTTCCGGACACGCTTACCGGAAATGTAACAGCATGCAGAGGGCATCGATCTGCTGGCGATGCGTCAGATGCCTGGTGAGGGCGGCCACATGTCGGCAGGGCGCCCGCCCCGGAAGCCGGGGCGGGCGGGGCATCAGCCCAGGCGCTGGACCAGCGCGCGGTACTCGTCCCACAGCTCCTTCGGCGTGTGGTCACCGAAGGTGTTGAGGTGCTCGGGGATCAGGGACGCCTCCTCGCGCCAGACGTCCTTGTCGACGGTCAGCAGGAAGTCGAGGTCGGCGTCGTCGAGGTCGAGCCCGGACGTGTCCAGCGCGGCCTTCGTCGGCAGGATGCCGATCGGCGTCTCGACGCCCTCCGCCTTGCCGTCCAGGCGCTCGACGATCCACTTCAGGACCCGGCTGTTCTCGCCGAAGCCCGGCCACACGAACCGGCCGTCCGCGTCCTTGCGGAACCAGTTCACGTAGTAGATCTTCGGCAGCTTGGCGGCGTCCTTGTCCTTGCCGACCTCCAGCCAATGACCCATGTAGTCGCCCATGTTGTACCCGCAGAAGGGCAGCATGGCGAAGGGGTCGCGGCGCAGCTCGCCGACCTTGCCCTCGGCGGCGGCGGTCTTCTCGGAGGCGACATTGGCTCCGAGGAAGACGCCGTGCTGCCAGTCGAAGGACTCGGTGACCAGCGGGACGGCCGAGGCGCGGCGGCCGCCGAAGAGGATCGCGGAGATCGGGACGCCCTTGGGGTCCTCCCACTCGGGCGCGATGATCGGGCACTGCGAGGCGGGGACGGTGAAGCGGGCGTTGGGGTGGGCGGCGGGGATCCCGGAGGCCGGGGTCCAGTCGTTGCCCTTCCAGTCCGTGAGGTGCGCGGGCTGCTCCTCGGTCATGCCCTCCCACCACACGTCGTTGTCGTCGGTGAGCGCGACGTTGGTGAAGACGGAGTTGCCCCACATCGTCTTCATGGCGTTGGCGTTGGTGTGCTCGCCGGTGCCGGGCGCGACGCCGAAGAAGCCTGCCTCGGGGTTGATCGCGTAGAGGCGGCCGTCGTCACCGAAGCGCATCCAGGCGATGTCGTCGCCGATGGTCTCCACCGTCCAGCCGGAGACGGTGGGCTCCAGCATGGCGAGGTTGGTCTTGCCGCAGGCCGACGGGAAGGCGGCGGCGACGTACTTCGACTCGCCCTGCGGCGGGGTCAGCTTGAGGATGAGCATGTGCTCGGCCAGCCAGCCCTCGTCGCGGGCCATGACGGAGGCGATGCGCAGGGCGTAACACTTCTTGCCCAGCAGGGCGTTGCCGCCGTAGCCGGAGCCGTAGGACCAGATCTCGCGGTCCTCGGGGAAGTGCGAGATGTACTTCGTGGTGTTGCACGGCCACGGGACGTCGGCCTCGCCCTCGGCGAGCGGGGCGCCGAGCGTGTGGACGGCCTTGACGAAGAAGCCGTCGGTGCCGAGCTCGTCGAGGACGGCCTGGCCCATGCGGGTCATGGTGCGCATCGAGACGGCGACGTAGGCGGAGTCGGTGATCTCGACGCCGATCGCGGACAGCGGCGAGCCGACCGGGCCCATGCAGAACGGCACGACGTACATCGTGCGGCCGCGCATCGAGCCCCGGAAGATGCCGCCCTGCCCGCCCTCGCCTGCGAAGATCTCCCGCATCTCGGCGGGAGCCTTCCAGTGGTTGGTCGGACCCGCGTCCTCCTCCTTCTCGGAGCAGATGAACGTACGGTCCTCGACCCGGGCCACGTCGCTGGGGTCGGAGGCGGCGTAGTACGAGTTGGGGCGCTTGACGGGGTCAAGCTTCTTGAACGTGCCCTTGGCGACGAGCTCCTCGCACAGGCGCTCGTACTCGGCCTCGGAACCGTCGCACCAGACCACCCGGTCCGGCTCGGTGAGGGCGGCGATCTCGTCGACCCAGGAGATCAGCTCCTGGTGGTTGGTGAGGGTGGTGGGAGCCGCATTGCTGCGCGCCACGATCGCTCCGTCCCGCCGGAAACCACGCTGCCCCGGCGTCAGATGTTGAGGGTTGAACGGGCTGGGCCGCGGCAGCTGCTCCGACGGCGTAGTCCGCTTCTGTGGAAGGTTGCCCCTTGGGGGCTGCGACCCAGACGCTTCGTGACCGCTCATCCGGTGCCGCCCGCACTCATTTGATCATCCGACTCGGATTCCGTTCTGTCCAGGGGGCGCTCCCGTGACCATCGCCACGTGATACTGATCCGTAACTTACGGTGGCGTAGGTAGCATGGCGCCATGACTCCCGCGCCCGACGCAGCGCCTCCCGCGCGCCCCGCTCCCGCCGGCGCCGCGGCCGCCGCACCCCCCGCCGCTCCCCTCCCTCCTGCCGCACCCGACACGGCACTTGACACCAAGCCGCGGCTGCGCGGCTGGCTGCACGCCGGGATGTTTCCCGCCGTGCTGATCTCCGGCGTCTTCCTGACCGCGCTCGCCGACAGCACCCGCGGCCGGATCGCGTGCGCGGTCTACGTACTCTCCGCGTGCCTGCTCTTCGGCATCAGCGCGCTCTACCACCGCGGCAACTGGAGCCCCCGCACCAACGCGGTGCTCCGCCGCCTCGACCACGCCAACATCTTCCTGATCATCGCGGGCACCTACACCCCGCTGACCATGCTGCTCGTCCCCGGCGGCCGGGGTCAGGTGCTGCTGTGGGCGGTATGGGCGGCGGCGGCCGCGGGCATCGCCTTCCGCGTCTTCTGGGTCGGCGCGCCGCGCTGGCTCTACACCCCCTGCTATATCGCCATGGGCTGGGCGGCCGTCTTCTTCCTGCCCGACTTCCTGCGCACGGGCGGCATCGCCGTGCTCGTCTGCGTGATCGTCGGCGGCCTCCTCTACAGCGTGGGCGGCGTGATCTACGGGATCAAGCGGCCCAATCCGTCACCGCGGTGGTTCGGCTTCCACGAGGTCTTCCACTCACTGACCCTGGCGGCCTTCATCGTCCATTACGTGGGCATCTCGCTCGTCGCCTATTCGCACGCCTGAGCGCCCCCGCGCCGGGCGCGCGGCGCGCCCCGCACCCGCCGTCCCCAGTGGCCGTGGCCTCGACGCCACGGCCACTCGCCATGTCAGGGCGCCGACACCGGCCAGCGCCACCAGCACCACGGCGATCTCGCCGACGATCACATAGCCCCCGACACACAGGGCCCCCACCAGCACGGCGAGCAACTTCACCATGACCAGCACGGTCACCACCCCTTATCGATCATCACTGATCTCACCCCTGCCCAGCACCCAGCGTCACACACCCCACTGACAATCAGCGTGCCATCAAGAGTTCACAGCGATTGACAGCCTCAACCTTTTGGGAGTTACTGCCACTTAACGCCGACTCCCGGAGGTATGCCCGTGAGCAATCGACCCGACCCACGGCGCTGGTGGGCCCTCGGCGCACTCGTCGCCTGCATGCTCGTCCTCGGTTTCGACACCACGATCCTCAGCGTCGCGCTGCCGGCCATGTCCACCCGACTGGGCGCCGACACCGGTCAGCAGCAGTGGATGGCCAACTCCTATCTCGTGGTGTTCGCCGCCCTGATGCTCCCCGCGGGCCTGCTCGGCGACCGCTACGGCCGTCGCCGCATGCTGATCACCGGGCTGACGGTCTTCCTCGGCGGCTCCTTGCTCGGCACCGTCGCCGACAGCCCCGGCCAGGTCATCGCCGCGCGCTCGGTCCTCGGGGTCGGCGGCGCGCTGATCATGCCCCTCGCCCTGTCCGTCCTGCCCGCGCTCTTCCCGCCCGAGGAGCGCACCAGGGCCGTGGGCCTGGTCTCCGCCGCCTCCGCGCTCGGCATGCCGCTCGGCCCGGTCGTCGGCGGCTGGCTCCTCGACCACTACTGGTGGGGATCGATCTTCCTGATCAACGTCCCGCTGGCGCTCGTCGGCATCCTCGCCTGCGTCTTCCTCCTCCCCGAGACCAGCGCCCCCTCCTCCCCCGCCGTGGACCCCCTCTCCACCGGTCTCGCCGTCACCGGCCTCGGCGCCTTCGTCTTCGCCCTCAACGAGGGCCCCACCCGCGGCTGGACCTCCGCCACTGTGCTCGGCACGCTCGCCGCCTCGGCGCTGCTGCTCGCCTCGCTCGTCGGCCGGGAGCGGGGCCGCTCCCGGCCGATGCTCGACCTGACCCTCCTGCGCCACCGCGGTTTTTTGTGGAACACCGCCGCCGCGTCACTGATCACCTTCACGTTCATGGGCCTGCTGTTCGTCCTGCCCACCTACCTCCAGGTGGTCAAGGGGCAGGACGCCTTCGGCACCGGGCTGCGGATACTGCCGATGATGGGCGGGCTGCTCGTCGCCTCCCGGGCGGCCGGTCCGCTCGTCCGGCGCTTCGGACCGCGGCCCGTCGTCACCGGCGCCCTGTTCGTCATGGCCGTCGCCGCGCTGCTGGGCAGCCGTACGGGCGTCCACGACGGCTACGGCTGGACGGCCCTGTGGCTGACCCTCACGGGCTTCGGGTTCGGCTTCGGCATCATTCCCGCCATGGACGGCGCGCTGGGCGCCCTGCCGCGCGACCGCGCGGGCAACGGCTCGGGACTACTGGTGACGCTGCGTCAGGTCGCCGGTGCCGTCGGCATCGCCGCACTCGGCAGCCTGATCGCGGGCACGTACACCCACCACCTCGACACGGCGGGGCTCCCTCCCACGCTGGCCGAGGCCGCCGACGCCTCCGTCGGGAGCGCCCACCAGGTGGCCGCCGAGCTGGGCAGCGAGGCCCTCGCCCGCTCGGCGGACGCCGCGTACCTCCACGGCATGGACCTCGCCCTGCTCGTCGCCGGCATCACCGCCACCCTGGCCGCCATGCTGACCACCGCCTGCCTGCCCGACACCCGCCCCGGCCGGTCCGTTTCCCGGAGTCACGCTGTGGTCGCCGAGATGACCGATGCCTGAGAATGCAGACATGTCCCCCGCGAACACCTCGTCCGCCGCGACGTCCGAGCCCAGGCTCGGGCTGCGCGAGCGGAAGAAGATCCAGACCCGTCAGGCGATCCGCCGCGCCGCCTACCTGCTCTTCGAGCGGCAGGGCTACGACGGGACCCCGATCGACCAGATCGCCGAGGCCGCGGACGTCTCCCCCAGCACCGTCTTCCGCTACTTCCCGACCAAGGAGGACATCGTCCTCACCGGCGAGTACGACCCGGTGATGGAGGCCGCCATCCGGGCCCGCCCCGCCGGCGAGAGCCCGGTCGAGGCCATCCGGCAGGGCGTCCTCGTGGCCATGCGCCAGATCATGGACAACGACATCGTCGAGCTCAGGCAGCGCACCCGACTCGTCCGCGAGGTGCCCTCCCTGCGCGGCCGCCAGGCCGAAGGCATGGGCCAGTCGGCCCGGATGCTGTGCACCGTCCTCGCCGAGCGCTCCGGCCGCGACGCGAACGACGTCGAACTGCGCGTCGTCACCAGCGCGATCCTCGGCGCCATGCACGAAGCCCTCATGTACTGGGTCGAACAGGGCCAGCAGGAAGACCTCATCGCCCTCATCGACCGCACCCTGGACGTCCTGGACCGCGGCCTCACCCTCTGACCGCGCCCCGCCTCACGCCTCCCCCGCCAGGCGCTCCGCCAGCACCTCCGGATCACCCGTCGGCGCATCGCAGGTGAAGGCGCGGCACACATAGGCGGCCGGCCGGCCGTCGAGGAGCGTCCGGTGTGCCAGCAACGGCACCTCGGCACCCGCCCCGTCACCGTCCGCGGGCGGGCCGCCGACCGCCACGGCCAGACCGGGCGCGGTGGACAGCAGGGCCGTGCGGTGCAGCTCGCGCGTGACCGGATGGTCCTCCGGACCGACCACCGCGACCTCCCGGGGACCGTCGAGCAGCGCCTCCGCGACCGCCAGCCCCCAGCTGATGAAGCGCGGAGCCCGCGGCCCCAGCGCCCGTACGACAGCGAGCGCCCGCTCCGCCGCCTCCCGGTGCGCGCTGCTGCCCGTGTACGCGGCATACGTCAGCAGCGCACCACAGGCGGCGGTCCAGCCGGACGGGGTGGCGGTGTCGGTGGGGTCCTGCGGGCGGCGGATGAGCGCCTCGGCGTCGTCGGCGGTGTCGAACAGGCTGCCGTCCGGGCCGGTGAAGTGGATCAGCACGGTTTCCAGGAGCAGCCCCGCGAAGTCGACCCAGACGCCCTCGCCGGTGACCGCGCTGAGCGTGAGGAAGCCCTCGGCGACATCGGCGTAGTCCTCCAGGACACCCGCGTGGGTGCCCGCGGCGCCGTCCAGGGAGGTGCGGAACAGCCGTGCGTGCCAGTCCATATGGGTGCGCACGAGCAGATCGGCGGCGTCCGTCGCGGCCTGGATCAGATCCGGGCGGTCGAAGTACGCGCCGGTCTCGGCGAGCGCGGCGACGGCCAGGCCGTTCCACGCGGCCACGACCTTGTCGTCGCGGCCGGGCCGGGGCCGCTGCTCGCGCGCCGCCAGCAGCCTGGCCCGCACCGACGCGAGCTTCCCGGCATCGAAGAGCCGCTCGCGGTCGGGCAGCTGGAGGACGGAGGCGCCCTCCTCGAACGTGCCCTCCTCGGTGACGCCGAAGTGCGCGGCCGCGAGCAGCGCTTCCTCCTCGCCCAGGACCTCCCTCAGCTGCTCGGGGGTCCAGACGTAGAACGCCCCCTCCACGTGCTCGCCCGACCCGTCGGCCACGGCGCTGTCGGCGTCCAGCGCGGACGCGAACCCGCCCTGCTCCGTGCGCATTTCACGAACCAGGAAATCAGCCGTCTCCAGGGCCACGCGCCGCGCGAGGTCGGATCCCGTCGCCCGCCACAGGTGCGCGTAGACGCGGCACAGCAGGGCGTTGTCGTAGAGCATCTTCTCGAAGTGCGGCACCGTCCAGGTGGCGTCCACCGCGTACCGCGCGAAGCCGCCGCCGAGCTGGTCGTAGATCCCGCCGCGCGCCATCGCCTCGCACGTGGCCTGCACCATCTGGAGCGCGGCCTCGGAACCCGTACGGGCGTGGTGGCGCAGCAGGAACTCCATGGCCATGGACGGCGGGAACTTCGGCGCGCCCCCGAACCCGCCGCGCACGGCGTCGAATTCCCGGGTCAGCCCCATCAGCGCCTGGTGGAGGTCCTCGGCGGCCGGCGGCTGAGCGCCCTCCTTCTCGCCCGGCATGCCGAGGGCGAGGGTGCGCTCGGACAGATCCCGCACGATCCGGCCCGCGACCTGCCCGACCTCGTCGCGGCGATCCGCCCACGCGGCCCGTACGCCCTCCAGCACCTGGGGGAACGACGCCGATCCGTGCCGGGGCGCGGGCGGGAAGTAGGTGCCGAAGTAGAAGGGCTCGGCGTCGGGCGTGAGGAAGACGGTCATGGGCCAGCCGCCGTGCCCGGTGGCGGCCTGGACGGCCTCCATGTACACGGCGTCGATGTCGGGCCGCTCCTCGCGGTCGACCTTGACGGAGACGAAGTGCTCGTTGAGGAAACCGGCGGTCTCCACGTCCTCGAAGGACTCGTGGGCCATCACATGACACCAATGGCACGCCGAGTAGCCGACCGACAGCAGAACGGGCACATCGCGCCGCCGTGCTTCCTCGAAAGCCTCCGGCGTCCAGGGCCACCAGTCGACCGGATTGTCAGCGTGCTGAAGCAGATAAGGCGAGGTCGCGCCAGCCAACCGGTTCATGCGACCCAGCCTCTCACAATGCCCAGCCCCGCCTGCGAGGCCCGCACAGGCGCTGCCTCGCTCGGCGCTCTCCCGAATCGGGCACCCCGGCATCACAGGACAGTAGGCTGAGGCCGGCAGCGCTGGAACTGTCGAGGCTCCTCGAAGGAGGTACGTCATGACCGCCGAGATGATGGCACCCGCGTGGATGCATACGCAGATCAGCGCGGAGCAGTACGACTCCTGGTCAGAGGAGCAGTGCGAAGGCATTGAGATCGTGGACGGGATGGTCGTCGTGAGCCCGAGCGCCTCCAAGCGGCACAACCGGCTGGCCCGGATCCTGGCCAATGCCCTGGACGCCGCCGCAGGCCCGGACTGGAACGCCGACACGGACTTCGACGTCCGCCTGCAGGACGTTCCACTCACCAACCGCCGTCCGGACGTCGTCGTCTACCGGGCGGAGACCATCGATCTCACGCCCACCCGCCCCGAGCACGTACTCCTGGTCGTCGAGGTCGTGTCGCCCGGCTCGGAAACCACCGACCGGATCGTGAAGGTGGACCAGTACGCCAAGGCCGGCATCCCCTTCTACTGGCGGGTCGAACAGGCCGCCACCGGCGTCCCGATCATCTACACCTACGTTCTCGACCCCGCCACCAAGGCCTACAGGGACGGCGAGATGTTCACCGGCGTGATCACGGCTGCCGCGCCCTTCTCCGTGACTGTCGACCTGGGATCCATCTGACAGCGAAGGTGACACGCAGGTCCTCACCGCGGTCGTTACCGCCGTCGACCTCCTGCACGATGCGCCCGTGGCGCTCCAGCAGCGCACGCATCTCATTCACGGCCATGCGCCCAACACGCCGACTCTCAGGCGCCTTCGGCAGCCCGCCTCCACGCGGGCCCGAGGATGAGTTATCCACAGGGCTGCCGGAAATCTCGCGGAGACGGAACACTTGAGGCACTGAGCACTTGGGGCACAGAGCGATCGCTGGTGGAGGGGGAAGCCATGGCGGGAGTGCGGGCCGTTCTGAGGGACAGTCACCGAACGGAAGTCGAAGGTCTGCTGGGTCGGATGGTGGAGGAGGAGGTCCGCCGTTCGGGTGGGGCCACCGACGGCGCGGCGCTGCTGCGCCGCGCGCGGACGGAGCTGGAGGCGATAGCGGCCAAGGCCACCGAGGAGTACGAGGCGTATGTGCACGCGCTCGACGAGGAGGCGGCCACCCGGCGGCCCTTGACGGCCGGGCTCACCCGTTCGGCGCTGGCCACCCCCGCGCTGGTCACAGCGGTGGCGGCGCTCACGGCGGCGGGCACGGACCTCGGTTTCGGCACCTCGGCGGGCACGGCGCTGGGCGCGGGCGTCGGCGTGGCGGTGGCGGGCTCCGCGGCCACGGTCCTCAAGCTGACCGCGGGGCACTGGCCCGCCGCGCACCGGCGGGCCGGGCTGCGGGGGCAGCCGGGCGGCGCGCAGCAGTTGAGACTGGCGTGGCTGACAGCGGTCGAGGTGCGCGGGGTGCGGCCGTTCCTCGACCAGCAGCGGATGCTGTCCGCGGCGACGCGGGCCAATGGCGGCGGGCGGACGACGGGGCGGCCCGGCGCGGACGGCACGGCGCGGGGGCCGGTGCTGCGCGGCGCGGACCGCAGCGCCGCGGCCCGGCGGCGCAATGTGCTGGAGCACTCCTTCGACCACATCCCGGAGGCGGTGGGCCCGTTCGCGGGCCGCCGCGACCACCTCGCGCGGATCGCCCAGTGGGTGCATCAGGCGCGGGCGAGCACGGAGACCAAGCCGACGGTGGTGCTGCTGCACGGACCGCCCGGCTCGGGGCGCTCCACGCTCGCGATCCGGGCGGTGCACCACCTGCGCGACCAGTTCCGCGGCGCGTCCGTGGTGGATCTGCGCGGCGAGTCCGACGAGCCGCCGCTGCCGACGCGCGACGCCCTGCTGCATCTGCTCAACCGGCTGGGCGCACCCCGTGACCAGCTGCTCTTCCGCGAGCGGTCCTCGCGCGAGCAGCACCTCAAACGGCTCTCGGAGCTCTATCACCAGCACCTCACCGACCTGCCGGTGACGGTCGTGCTGGACGACGCGTCGGACGCGGAGCAGATCCGCACCCTGATCCCCGAGCATTCCGAGAGCCTCGTCCTGGTCACGGCGCGGGCCCCGCTGGCCCTGCCGCCCGACCTGGTGGCGTGGGTGCACGAGCTGCCTGTCGGCCCGCTGGACGAGGCGGGCGCGGAGGAGCTCCTGCGGGCGGCGTCCGAGGAGCCGCAGGCCGGGCCGTACGACGAGAAGGCCCTGGCGCAGGTGCGTGAGCTGTGCGGCGGGCTGCCGCTGGCCCTGCGGGTGGCGGGTTCCTCCCTGGGCGAGCGCGACCCCCACCTGCTGGCCGCGGAGCTGGCGGCGTCCGGGCAGGACGACCCGGTGGAGCGCGTGCTGTGGCTGCGCTACATCGACCAGAGCGACAGCGCCCGGCAGCTGCTGCGGCGGATGGCGCTGGCGGGCCGGGCTTCGCTGGGCGCGGCCGCGGCGGCGGCGCTGCTCGCGCAGGACGAGCGGGAGGCCGGGCGCGAGCTGGCGGCCCTGGCCCGGGCGGGCCTGATCGAGCAGGTCCGCGCCGGCCGCTATCGGATGCACGACCTGGTCCGGTCCTTCGCGCACGCGCGGCTGCACGAGGAAGAGGGGCCGGGCGAGCTGAGCGCGGCGCAGGAGCGGCTGATCCGCAGCTACGCGGAGCTGGCGGACTCCGTGATCCGGATGGTCGACGGCAAGACCTCGACGCGGGCCGACATGTTCGTCAAGGGCGCGGCCGGCGGCCACGGCTTCACGTCGCTGGACGCGGCGCTGCGCTGGCTGGACGACGAATCGAGCTTCATCACGGCGGCGCTGCGGCACACCGAGGGCGTCGACCAGGCGGCGGTGCTGCATCTGCTGGGCGCCCTGTGCGACTACTGCCTGCTGCGCGGCGACCTGTACCGCCTGGGTGAGCTGAGCGAGCTGACCCGCAAGACCGACCGGAGCCTGCTGGTCCGCTCGGTGCAGTGGCGCACGGGCATCGCGGCCCGGCAGCTGGGCGAGCTGGACACCTCCCGTACGACGCTCTCGTCCGTCGTGGATCTGTATTTCGACGCCGAGCACCCCGCGGGAGCCGCCCGGGCGCTGCGCGATCTGGGCGTCACCCTCCAGCACCAGGGCCAGTTGCGCGAGGCGACCGACAAGCTGCGGGAGGCGCTCGCCCTCCAGGGCGCCCGGGAGCTGAGCGGGGACCGGGCGTGGACGCTGCACGCGCTGGCCGCCGTGGAGCGCGACCGCGGCGGGATAGCGCGGGCGCTGGAGCTGCTGACCGAGGCGCTGGAGCTGCACCGCGAGAGCGAGAGCCTGCACGGGCAGGCGTGGGCGCACTTCCAGCTCGGTCAGGTGCGGCTGCGGATGGGCCAGGTCGAGCGGGCGGAGGCGGACTTCCGCGAGGCCCAGGAGCTCTACGGCCGCACCCAGGACGGCCGCGGCGAGGCCTGGGCGCTGACCCAGCTGGCGCGGGCCCGGCTCGTCGCGGGGGACGCGGGCGCGGCGGTGGAGCAGCTGCACCGGGCGGCGTCCCGGCACCGGGAGAACGAGGACGCCCGCGGCGAGGCCTGGTCGCTGTATTACCTGGGCCTGTCGCTGGAGGACGGCGGCGACCGGGCGGCGGCCCTGCGCGCGCTGGAGCGGGCGCGCACCATGTTCAACCGGATGAGGGACGCCTATGGCCTGGCCTGCGCCCGGCACCACGCGGCGCGGGTGACCCGCGACCAGCGGGCGGCGCAGACGGGCAGCCTGCGCAACAGCGGCTTCGCCCGGCAGTTGCTCCAGGACGCGCGGGCGGATTTCCGGCGGCTGGGCGTGCCGCACGGGGAGGCGTGGTCGTGTGTGGAGCTGGCCGTCGTCGACGCGGGCAACGGCCGGTCCGACTCCGCGCTGGAGCTGGTGACGGAGGCGGAGCGGCTGTTCTCGGGCTACGGCGACCGGCGGGGCGCGGCCTGGGCCCGGTTCCTGCGGTGCACGCTGCTGCCGCTGACCTCGGCGGGCGGCTCCGTGGTGGGCACGGCGGTGGCGCAGGAGGAGCTGGCGCAGCTGCTGTTCGAGCTGCGGTCCGCCGACTGGACGACGGACCCGACGCTGGAGGACTGCGCGGACGCGTTCGCCCTGCTGCTGGAGCGCGGCGTCGAGCCGGAAGAGGGATGGCAGGCATGGCGGCTCGGCATGGTGCCGGGCCGCCGTGCCCGGGAGGTCATGGCGGTGCTGCCCCGTGACAGCTGACCGTCAGCCTTCGGTGGCGTCCTTGCCGTCGGCCTTGGCGCCGCCGCGTGCCGTCGCCGCCGGGGCGGTGGCCGGAGCGGCGGTCGCGGCCATGGCCACGGCGCCCTCCGGGATCTCGTCGAAGGCGACCTTCTTCATGTGCTTGTTCATGCTCTTCATCAGCACCCACACGGCTGCGCCGAGGAGAGCGAAGACGATGAAGCCGAGGACCCCGGGGGTGACCTTGTTCTTGTCAAGATCGTCAGCGGCGAGCGGCACGAGGTGGGTGGCGGCGAGGGAGACAGTCGCGCTCATCATGGGCTCAATTGTTGCGGATGCCCGCGAAGAGGTCGTCCTCGGGGAGGGATGTCCCGACGAGAGACTTCGCCAGTTCGTACTCCTCGGTGGGCCAGACCTCCCGCTGGAGGTCCAGCGGCACGCGGAACCAGCCGCCGTCGGGGTCGATCTGCGTGGCGTGCGCGATCAGCGCCTTGTCACGGATCTCGAAGAAGTCACCGCAGGGCACATACGTGGTCAGGGTCCGCTCGCGGCCCATCTTGTGCCACCGCTCCAGCCACTCGCCGTAGGGGGACTCCATGCCCCGCGCCAGGAGCGCCTCGTGGAGGGCGAGGGTGCGCGGCCGGTTGAAGCCCTGGTTGTAGTAGAGCTTCTGCGGCTGCCAGGGCTCGCCTGCCTCGGGGTAGCGCTCGGGGTCGCCCGCCGCCTCGAAGGCCACCATCGAGATCTTGTGGGTCATGATGTGGTCGGGGTGCGGATAGCCGCCGTTCTCGTCGTACGTGGTGACCACATGCGGACGGAACTCCCGGATGAGTTTCACCAGCGCGCCGGCCGCCTCGTCGACGTCCTGGAGCGCGAAGCAGCCCTCGGGCAGCGGGGGCAGCGGGTCGCCCTCGGGCAGCCCGGAGTCCACGAAGCCCAGCCACTCCTGCTTCACGCCGAGGATGTCGCGCGCCTCGTCCATCTCCTTGGCGCGCACCTCGTGGATGTGCTCCTCGATGTACGGGTCGCCCTGGAGCTTGGGGTTGAGGATGGAGCCGCGCTCACCGCCCGTGCAGGTCGCGACCAGCACGTCCACCCCCTCGGACACGTACTTGGCCATCGTGGCCGCGCCCTTGCTCGACTCGTCGTCGGGGTGGGCGTGCACGGCCATCAGTCGCAGCTGCTCAGTCAAGGCTTGATCCTCAGTCACTGGTCACGGCCCGTCTTATCGGTGTTTCGGGGCGCCTCCTATAGTGACCGAAGCAGGCGACGTTTCATTCCGGTCACTGGGACCGGTCCCAGACCAGGAGGAAGATCATGGCTGCGGCACGCGAGGGGCTGCCCGACGGTCGTTACGGCCGGTCGGCGGACCAGCGCGCGGACCGCAAGCTCAAGATCGTCGCCGCGGTGCTGGGCACCGCGCTGGCCGGGCTGCTCGTCTGGTTCGGTGTGCACTACCTCACCAAGACGGATGTCAGCGCCCAGTTGATCCGCTCCAAGCCGATGACGGACACCACCGTGCAGGCGGTGCTCGAGGTCCGCAAGAACAAGGCGGACACGGGCGTCTGCACGCTGCGCTCGCTGGGCACCGACGGCTCCGAGGTCGGCCGGGTCGACGTCACGCTGGACCGCCGCGAGGATCACTTCACCGAGCGCGTCACGTTCCGCACCACCAGGCACGCGGCCGCGACCGAGCTCGAGGGCTGCACCACCACTTCCCGGGGCTGACCGGCGCTGACCTGCGTTGACGCGTTTCTTGCGCAGTTTCTCCCCGCGGCTTCTTCCCCCTTTCCGGACCTAATTGTTAGGCTCGTGGTTTCGCCCACCTTTGAAGGTGCACCCTTCTGAGTAGGGCGTTCATTTGTATCCCCGATGTATCCCCAAGTTTTTCCCCAGTACCGACGAGGAGCACCTGTGACCCAGACCAGCGACAACGTCACCTGGCTGACTCAGGAGGCGTACGACCAGCTCAAGGCCGAGCTGGAGTACCTGTCTGGTCCCGCTCGCACCGAGATCGCGATGAAGATCGCGGCGGCCCGCGAGGAGGGTGACCTGCGAGAGAACGGCGGTTACCACGCGGCCAAGGAGGAGCAGGGCAAGCAGGAGCTCCGTGTGCGCCAGCTCACCCAGCTGCTGGAGAACGCCAAGGTCGGCGAGGCTCCGGCGGCGGACGGCATGGTCGCCCCCGGCATGGTCGTCACCATCGCCTTCGACGGCGACCCGGACGACACCCTGGACTTCCTGCTGGCCTCCCGGGAGTACGCGAGCTCGGACATCGAGACCTACTCCCCGCAGTCCCCGCTGGGCACCGGCGTGAACGGCAAGAAGATCGGCGCCGACGCGGAGTACGAGCTGCCCAACGGCCGCAAGGCCAAGGTCCGCATCCTGGACGCCAAGCCGTACCAGGGCTGAGCCCTCGCGAAGAGCCCCGGATCCCTCATGGGTCCGGGGCTCTTCGCGTGCCGGGGGCCGCTCAGGCGGTGGCCGAGCGGTATTTGCGCACCGACAGCGTCCGGAAGGCCACGATGATCAGCACCGACCAGATCAGTGAGGCCCACACCGGGTGCTGCATCGGCCACGCGGACGGCACCGGATAGCCGTCCGGCAGATTGCCGAAGAGCCGCCGGGCCGCCTGCACGGTCGCGCTGAAGGGGTTCCACTCGGCGATGTTGCGCAGCACCATCGGCATGTTGTCGGACGGCACGAACGCGTTCGAGATGAAGGTCAGCGGGAAGAGCCAGATCAGCCCTCCCGAGGTGGCCGCCTCCGGGGTGCGGACGGACAGCCCGATCAGGGCGCCGATCCAGGAGAAGGCGTAGCCGAGCAGGAGCAGCAGGGCGAAGCCCGCCACCGCCTTGGGGATGCCCGCGTGCGTCCGCCACCCCACGATCACCGCGACGACCGCCAGCACCACCAGCGTCAGCGCGGTCTGCACCAGGTCCGCGAGCGTACGGCCCGTGAGCACGGCCCCGCGCGCCATCGGCAGCGACCGGAAGCGGTCGATGAGCCCCTTGTGCATGTCGTCGGCGATGCCCGCGCCCGCGCCCGCCGTGGCGAAGGTCACGGTCTGGGCGAAAATGCCCGCCATCAGGAACTGCCGGTAGGCGGAGGGGTCGGTGTTGCCGCCCACGGCGATCGAGCCGCCGAAGACATAGCTGAACAGCACCACGAACATGATCGGCTGGATCAGCCCGAAGATGACCACCTCCGGGATCCGCGCCATCCGGATCAGATTGCGCTTGGCGACGACGAGGGAGTCGCGCACGGACTGGCCGACACCGCCGAGCGCCCCGGGTGTCACGGCCCTGCCGGCGGCGCCGCTGAGGGTGCTCACGAGACCGCCTCCTTCCCGTCCTGCTCCTCCTCGCTCACGGCGGCGTGCCCCGTGAGCGAGATGAAGACGTCGTCCAGTGTCGGGCGGCGCAGCGCGATGTCGTCGATCTCGATGCCGCGCCCGTCGAGCTCTCTGATGACCTCGACGAGCAGTTTGGCGCCGCCGGAGACCGGGACGGTGACCTTGCGGGTGTGTGCCTCGATCTTGGAGTCGCCCTTGCCGAAGCCGCGCAGGACCTCGTCGGCGACGCCGATGTGCTCGGGCGCGTGCACGACGACCTCGACGCGCTCGCCGCCCGTGCGGGCCTTGAGCTCGTCGGAGGTGCCGCGCGCGATGACCTTGCCGTGGTCGACCACCGCGATGTCGTGCGCGAGGTGATCGGCCTCCTCCAGATACTGCGTGGTGAGCAGCAGGGTCGTGCCCCCGGCGACGAGCTCCTGGATGACCTCCCACAGCTCCTGGCGGTTGCGCGGGTCGAGGCCGGTGGTCGGCTCGTCCATGAACATCACGGGCGGGCTGACGACCAGGGCCGCGGCGAGGTCGAGACGGCGGCGCATGCCGCCGGAATAGGTCTTGGCGATGCGGTCCGCGGCGTCGGCGAGATGGAAGCGCTCCAGCAGTTCGCCCGCGCGGGCCTTCGCGTCGCGCGCGCTCATCTGGTAGAGCTGGCCGACCATCCGCAGATTCTCACGGCCCGTCAGATATTCGTCGACGGCGGCGAATTGGCCGGAGAGTCCGATGGCGCGGCGGACCTCGTTGGGTTTCTTCAGTACGTCGATGCCCGCCACCACGGCCGTTCCCGAGTCCGGCTGGAGGAGCGTGGTGAGCACACGTACGGCGGTGGTCTTGCCGGCGCCGTTGGGGCCGAGCAGTCCTAGAACGGTTCCTTCCGGTACGTCGAGATCGACGCCGTCCAGAGCCCTGACATCGCCGAAAGTCTTGACCAGGCCTTCGGCAAAAATGGCGCCTGGCATGGAGGTTCTCCCCGTTTGGGTGACGTATTACGCGATTTTACGTTCGTAGTAGTCGTTCCGCCCTGTGAATGAACCTCCCTCGCCGGATCAGTCCATGACCAGATATCCCGCGTCCCGCAAGGCCGAACCCACCTCGGCGCAGTGCTCAGGCCCCTTGGTCTCCAGGTGCAACTCCACCTCCGCCTCCGTGAGCCCGAGCCGCGGATCGGTCCGCACATGGCTCACGTCGAGGACGTTCGCGTCGACCTCCGACAGCACCTCCAGGAGCGCGGCCAGCGCCCCGGGGCGGTCCGTCAGCCGCAGCCGCAGCGACAGATAGCGGCCCGCGGCCGCCATGCCGTGCCGCAGGATGCGCTGCATCAGCAGCGGGTCCACATTGCCGCCCGACAGCACCGCGACCACGGGCCCCTCGAACGACCCGGGGTCGGACAGCAGCGCCGCCACCGGGCTCGCCCCGGCCGGCTCCACCACCAGCTTCGCCCGCTCGAGGAGGAGCAGCAGCGCGCTGGAGAGCTCGTCCTCGGAGACCGTGCGGACCTCGTCCACCAGCTCCGCGATGATGCGGAACGGCACCTCGCCGGGCCGCCCCACCTTGATGCCGTCCGCCATCGTCGCCGGCGCCTCGACCGAAACCGGGTGCCCGGCGGCCAGCGAGGGCGGGTAGGCGGCCGCGCCCGCGGCCTGGACCCCCACGATCCGTACGTCGGGCCGCAGCGCCTTCACCGCCACCGCGATGCCCGCGGCCAGCCCGCCACCGCCGATGCCCACCACGATGGTGCGCACCTCGGGGCACTGCTCCAGGATCTCCAGGCCCACCGTGCCCTGGCCCGCGATGACGTCCGGGTGGTCGAAGGGGTGGATGAAGACCGCGCCGGTCGACCGCGCGTACTCCTGCGCGGCCCGCATCGTCTCGTCCACGATCTGCCCGTAGAGGCGCACCTCGGCACCGTACTCCCGGGTCGCGGCGACCTTCGGCAGGGGCGCGCCCTCCGGCATGAACACCGTGGAGCGCACGCCCAGGAGCGCGGCCGCCAGGGCCACGCCCTGCGCGTGGTTGCCCGCGCTGGCGGCCACCACGCCCGCCGCGCGCTCCTGTTCGGAGAGCCCCGCGATGCGCACATACGCGCCGCGCACCTTGAAGGAGCCCGTCCGCTGGAGGTTCTCGCATTTCAGGTGGACCGGCGTTCCGACCAGCCCGGACAGGAAGCGGCTGCTCCCGAGCACGGTGGTCCGGGCCACCCCGGAGAGCATCTTCTGGGCGTCGAGCACCTCGTCGAGGGAGACATCCGGCACGGACGCGCCGGACATCGGCGGAACCGCACCCGACTGAGCGGATACGTCGGACATGGCGGACGCCCCGAGGCCGTCCTCGTCACCAACTCGTGCAGCCATGCCGCCCAGTCTCGCAGCTCGCACCTGTGACGACCGACGCAGGAGGGATACAGCACGACATACCGGCACGGCGTACGGCGAGGCGTACGCGACCACGCATGACACCGCATACCGAGCGGTTTGCGAAGCGCCCGTACGGGCGCCCTTCCGGCCGCGTACTCTGTCCCCCAATCCTCAGCGATTCCCTGCCCGCCGCACGAAGTGAGCCCCAGGCCATGCCCACCCCTTCGGACATGACGACCGACCTCGCCCCAGGCGTCCTCGACGCCCTCCAGCACCAGGTGGCCGTCTTCGCCCGCCGCGCCGAACAGACCCGGCTCGGCGGTGTAGGCCAGGTCCGCAACTCCATGGACCGCGCCGCGTATCTGCTGCTCAACCGCCTAGACCAGGAAGGCCCGATGGGTGTCAAGGCGCTCGCCGCGGGCATGGGCATCGACTCCTCGACCGTCACCCGCCAGGTGGCGCCGCTGGTCGACACCGGCCTCGTCAAGCGCACCTCGCACCCCGAGGACGGCCGCGCCGTCGTCCTCCAGCTCTCCCCCCGCGGCAAGGCCCGCCTCGACGAGGTACGGGCCTCGCGTCGCGAGCTGATGGCCCTCGTCACCGAGGGCTGGACCGAGGACGAGCGTGACGTCTTCTGCAACCTGCTCACCCGCTTCAACTCCGCACTCTCCGACGCGCTCCTCCCGGTCGCCCCCACTTCTTGACGACCTCTTGACCGGGCGCCGCCGTCTGCCCTCTCCTGGTGCCTACGAACAGGAGCGCGCGGAGGCGCGGTGCGAGAGCGACAGGCGGCCAGGGAGCGCCGCCGCGCCCGGGAGTTCGAGACGTTCGTCGGGGGCGCGGGCGGCAGGCTGCTGCGTGCCGCCGTCCTGCTCACCGGGGAGACCGGCCCGGCCGGCGCGGGCCCGTACGAGGCCGCCGAGCGGCTGTTGACGGCCGCTCTGGCCGACACCTACGCCTGCTGGGACCGGCTGCGCGGCGAGGACCCGTACGACCATGCGCGGCAGGAACTCGCGGCCCGTTTCGCGCGCTCCGCCCGGCGCTATCGCCACACCCGCGGCGGCGTCCTGGAACGCCTCGCTCCGCGGGAGCGGCTGGTGCTCGTGCTGCGCCTCCACGAAGGCGTCGCCGAGGAACAGGTCGCGGCCTGCCTTGGCCTGCCCGCGGAGCGCGTACGCGTCCTGTGCACGCGCGCGGTCGCCGTCCTGCGCAGCCGCCGGACGCCCTCGGGTGTGCCGTGAGCCCGTACGACCGCAAGGAAGACGAGATACGCAGGATGCTGGAGAGCCCGCATCCGGCGCTGCCGCCGGACCTGGCCCTGCGGGCGGCTGAGCGGGGCCGTCGCCTGCTGCGCAGACGGCGGGCCGTGCGGGTGGCGGCGTGGGGGCTGCTGGTGGTCGCGCTGGCGGTGTTCTGTGTGTGGGCGGCGACCGCGAGGCCCTGGGCCGTACCGCCGGTGGACGTGGCGCCGCCGCTGCGCGACTGGTAACCACTGGTGGCGACTTGGTGGCACTTGGCAGCGCCCGTCAGCGCCGCTTCCGCGGACGCCGGCTCCCTTGGGGTGGCACGGCGTCCGGGGAAAGGCGGGCTTCGGCTAGCCCAGCGCCTGCGCCAGGTCGGCCAGGAGGTCGTCCGCCGACTCGATGCCGACCGACAGGCGCACGAGGTCCGCGGGGACCTCCAGCGGGGAGCCGGCCGTGGACGCGTGCGTCATCCGGCCCGGGTGCTCGATGAGCGACTCCACGCCGCCCAGGGACTCACCGAGGGTGAACAGCTGGGCGCGGTTGCAGACCTCGACCGCCGCCGCCTCGCCGCCCGCGACGCGGAAGGACACCATGCCGCCGAAGGCGCGCATCTGCTTGGCCGCGACCTCGTGCAGCGCGTGCTCCGGCAGACCCGGGTAGAAGACCTGGGTCACCTTCGGGTGCGAGACGAGCATCTCGGCCACGCGCTCCGCGTTGGCGCTGTGCCGGTCCATGCGGACGGCCAGCGTCTTGATGCCCCGCAGCGTCAGCCAGGAGTCGAACGGGCCCGCGACGGCGCCCATCGCGTTCTGGTGGTACGCCAGCTCCTCGGCCAGCGTGGCGTCCGCCGTGATGAGCGCACCGCCGACGACGTCGGAGTGGCCGCCCATGTACTTCGTGGTGGAGTGGACGACGACGTCCGCGCCCAGCGACAGCGGCTGCTGCAGGTAGGGGCTGGCGAAGGTGTTGTCGACGACCAGCTTCGCACCGGCCTCGTGGGCGACGCCCGCGACGGCCGCGATGTCGGTGATGCCGAGCAGCGGGTTGGACGGCGTCTCGACCCAGACGGCCTTCGTGCGGGGCGTGATCGCGGCCCGCACCGCCGCCGGGTCCGAGGTGTTGGCCACCGACCACTCGACGCCCCAGCGGCTGATGACCTTGGCGAAGAGCCGGAACGTTCCGCCGTAGGCGTCGTCCGGGATGACGACGTGGTCGCCGGGCGACAGGAGCGTACGCAGCAGGCAGTCCTCGGCCGCCAGGCCCGACGCGAAGGCGAGGCCGCGGCGGCCGCCCTCCAGCGCCGCCAGGTTCTCCTCCAGCGCGGTGCGCGTGGGGTTGGCACTGCGGCTGTACTCGTAGCCGTTGCGCAGGCCGCCGACGCCGTCCTGCTTGTAGGTGGAGACTTGGTAGATGGGCGGGACCACGGCCCCGGTCAGCGGATCCGCCTCCTGACCTGCGTGGATGGCGAGGGTTTCAAAAGAGTGCTGGTCGCTCATTACACCGAGGGTAGTACCCCGTTCACGTGAACACTCCTGTCATTTGTAACTGGAGGATGAACGATCCGCGGGTCTGCGGCGTTGTCACTCAGAGGGCCGCCATGCTCACCTCCGCCCTGTCTCCCGTTTCTGCCCCGTTCTGTCAGGAAAGCCCATGGAGTATCTGTTCATCCTGTTCGCCGTCGTCGTCATCTGCGGCGTCCTGGTCGTCCCCGCGCTGCGCCGCAGGCGCGCCGGGCAGGACGTCCTCCAGGGGCACCAGGCGGCCGTCGACCCGGCCGGGGCGTACGGCTTCGTCCCCGCCGAGCAGCTCGACGTGCGCCTGCCCGGGCCCGACCCGCAGCTGCTCGCGGCCGTCGAGGAGGCGAGCCGCACACAGGACTGGAAGCCCGCCGCCGAGCTCCTGACCCGCACGGACGCCACCACGGACGCCGAGCTGCGCTGGCAGCGCGTGCAGACCCTGGCGGGCGCGGCCGCCCATGAGCTGGCCCAGGCTCCGGGCACCGGCGGGATGTGGCTGCGGCACTGGCGGGTCGTGGCCCCGAAGGACGCGGGCGGCGCGGCCGTGCAGGCGGAGTTCCTGGTCCAGCAGGCGCTGCGCGACCCGTCCTCGCAGGACTACCGGATGATCCTGGAGGAGGCCCGCACGGTGTGCGGGGAGGCCGCCCTGCTGGCCCCGGGCGACCCCGTGCCGTACATCGTCCAGCTGGGCGTCGCGCGGGGGCTCGGCGCCAGCGAAGCGGAATTCCAGTCCGTCTGGGAGACGGTCGTCAGCCGCGCGCCACACCACATGGGGGCACACCTGGCCGCCCTGCGCTACTGGAGCGCGAAGTGGCACGGCTCGCGGGAACAGGCCGACGCCTTCGCCCGCCGCGCCGCCGCGTCCGCGCCGTCCGGCAGCCTGCTGCCGGCCCTCCCGCTCTTCGCCGTCCACGACCACCTGCCGGACATGCTGTCCCGCGACGCGTTCCTCGGCACCGTCGTGTCCGAGGCGATCGCGGGAGCCCAGTTCGCGGTGGCGGGCGCGCCCGCCGACCACCCCGTACTGCCGCACGTGCGCCATCTGCTGGTCTGGTTCCTGGTCCGGGCCGAGCGGTACGCGGAGGCGATGGAGCAGCTGCGCGCGGTCGACGGGCACATCGGCGCGGTGCCGTGGTCGTACGAGGCGGACCCGGTCGCGGCGTACGCGACGTACCGCGCGCTGGCCGTTGCGGGCTGGGAGCAGTCGGGCGGGCGCTGAGAACGGGAATCGGCCTCCGCTCTCGTACGTTGTAGGGAGGACGCCACCTCCCTTGGAGCCGCCGCCATGCTGTTCTCGCGCCACGAAACCCGCCTGCCGACCCCGGACGAGGCCCTCAAGGGCCGCCCGGAACCGGAATTCCGGCTCCCCGGACGCCACACCGTCCTGGGCAACCCGCTGGCCGGCCCCTACCCCGAGGGCCTGGTCGTCGCCGACTTCGCCCTGGGCTGCTTCTGGGGCGCCGAGCGCAAGTTCTGGCAGACGCCGGGTGTGTGGACGACGCTGGTCGGCTATCAGGGCGGCCACACGCCGAACCCGGCCTACGAAGAGGTGTGCAGCGGTCTCACCGGCCACACGGAGGCCGTGCGCGTCGTCTTCGACCCGTCGGCGGTCTCCTACGAGTCCCTGCTGAAGCTCTTCTGGGAGTCCCACGACCCCACCCAGGGCTTCCGCCAGGGCAACGACAGGGGCACGCAGTACCGCTCCGCGATCTACACCCACTCCCCCGCGCACCAGTCGACGGCGGAGGCGTCCCGCGACGCCTACCAGTCGGTCCTCCGCTCCTCGGGCTACGGCGCCATCACCACGGAAATCCTCCCGGCGGGCCCGTTCTACGCGGCGGAGCCGTACCACCAGCAGTACTTGGACAAGAACCCCACGGGCTACTGCGGCATCGGCGGCACGGGCGTCTCGTGCCCCGTGGGCGTGGCCAAGGCGGACGGCTGACGCTGCGCCTGACGCGAGAACGGCGATCGGCGCTCCTCCTCTCCGGTACGCCCGGTGGGAAGGAGACGTCGATCGTTGCCGTTAGCGCTGGCTGATCACGTTCAAGTGGGAACTCGCTGACCGCGAGAAGCTGTCCAGGAGCGCCTTCCCCTTGGCCGCCGTCGCCAACGACGGCCGGCCGATGATGCCGTTGGTCGTGTAGCCCTGCATGCCCAGGGTGAGCAGGTGCGGGCGCTTGGGTGCCGAGTGGTCGTCCGCCTCAATGCCGTCGTGGACGAGGTGGGGCGCGCCGTGGAGGAGGAGTGAGACCTCGAACTCGCCGCCGTGCATGTCTTCGGCCCCGCTGCTCTCCAGCGCCGCGTCCGCGCGGGCCTGGGCGCGGTCCTCGCTGACGGGGAAGAGGGCGACGCGGGGGCCGTCGACGTTGAGCTCCTGGACGACGTTGGACAGGACGTAGTTGCCGCCGTGGCCGTTCACGATGATCAGTCCGGGGTGGCCGGAGGCTTCGAGTGATCTCCAGATGTCGTTGACCATCGCGTACAGCGTGGCGGCGCCGATGCTCACGGTGCCCGCCATGGGGGCGTGCTCGTGGGAGCAGGTGATGGTGATGGGCGGCAGGAGGAACAGGTCGTGGTCATCGGCGAGGCGGCGGGCGATCAGGCAGGCGATGGCCGTGTCGGTGATCAAGGGCAGGTGGTCGCCGTGCTGTTCGAAGCTGCCCACGGGGAGGACGGCGACGGCGGGGCCGCGTCGACGCTCGTCGCCGGTGGTGGCTTGCGTGATCAATTCG
The DNA here is from genome assembly GCF_039521185.1 of Streptomyces blastmyceticus. Taxonomy (NCBI): domain Bacteria; kingdom Bacillati; phylum Actinomycetota; class Actinomycetes; order Kitasatosporales; family Streptomycetaceae; genus Streptomyces; species Streptomyces blastmyceticus. Next base: position 74,728 of record NZ_BAAABW010000004.1, read on the forward strand.
TCCATGAGTTCAGCATCTCTCATCAAATCTGAGCTCGTCAGGCCACGAACTGATGCCCGGCCAGCTGGCCCTCGAAGAGCTCGATCGCCCTGTGCGGGTCGCCGAGATCGATCCAGCAGTTGGCGCGCTGGATCTCGATGTACGTCGGCGTGCAGTACGAGGTATCCACCGTCGTGACCGGCCCGGCAGCAGGGGGCTCGGATGCGAATGCATGGGCCTCGTCGAACTTGGCGAGCGTGGCCCTGGGCTTCTTGCTGGGCGGCGAGAGCCGTGATCTGCGGCGTGAGGTCCGGCAGTCGCTGGGCGGCCCGTGCCAGTCCGACGGCGCGCTCCGCGCTGGACCTGGCGGTGGCCTGGTGGCTCTTGCGGAACAGGATGTACGACTGCATGTGGTCGTCCGCGGCCTCCTGGGCCCATTCCATCGAGCGGTCGGACCACAGGGCGGCACGGCGGAAGTCCCCAAGGTCCTGGTACAGCCAGCCGATGAACTCGGCGACCCGGCCGCCGGTGCGCAAGAGCGATTGCCGGGACGTACCGGTGGCGGTCTCCAGCAGCCGCGCGATGCTCTGCGCGTGCTGCACGGCGGGCGGGATGCTGGAGCGGGCGCCGAAGAAGTTCGCGCCCTTGTACTGCTCGGGCAGCTGGCTTTCGATGAGCGCGGCGACGAACTCGGGGTCGGTGGCGCCATCACCGGGATCACTCGTGGCGGCATCGTCCAGGAAGCCGACCGCGTCGTCCGCTCCCGCGCCGGCTTCGGCGGCCGCAGTCGAGAAGGGTGGTCCGGCCGGGTGATAAGGCGTTCGAGATCGGCGACGTGGAGTTCGGGGCTGAGGAGTTCGACCCGGACGCGGCGCTGTGGGTACGCGGGGTGGACTACGTGATGGGCTGGGCTGCGGCGCGTGACGCGGCGGCGGAGCTCGGTGCGGCGCTGGTGTCGGCGGGCCTGGAGGCGTCCGGGGTGCGGCTGCGGGCGGGCTCGGCGGCGGATGGCTCGGGGTGGTGCGGCTGGAGCTGTCGACGGCGGCGGCCGTGGAGGTAACCCGGCTGGCTGCACGCTTCGGAAAGGTCAGTTGAGTGGTGCCCGGTGGCCTGGATCCTGCTCGGCGAGTCCGGCGCCATCCGCTGCTCATACCGTCGCTCCTACGCCACTCCCGTGGTCAGCAGGGTGACGGCCGTGATAAAGAGCGTCAAGTGGCCGTTGGGGGGAGGCTGATGGCCGCGACAATGAGGTCGGCGAGGGCGTCCGCATAGTGGTGGACGTCGGCCTCGGGATGGTCGTGGAGGTAGGTGAGCATCGTGTCGATGGCTCCCTGGTAGGTGACCGCCATGACCCGGGTGTCGAAGCTGCGGAGTGTGCCCTCTTCCTGACCGCGCCGGAACAGGGCTTCCTGGCCTTGGTAGGTCTGCTCGTAGTCGGTGAGGCCGAGCCGTGGGGTGCCGTCGGCCTTACGCAGATTGGTGCTGATCTGTCGCATCGCGGTCAGCTCATCCTGGTGCGTTGTACCCAGATTGGCCGCACGGCGAATCGCGGCGCGAAGGACCTCGGGGACCGGATCGGTCAGGACGAGAGAGTCTGCGATGGCCTGTCTCGTGGTCGCCAGAGTGGTCCTGGCGGCCGTTTCCATCAGGTGATCCTTGTCCGTGAAGTAGTGCGAGACCAGACCTTTGGAGACCTCCGCCCGCTCGGCAATCCGGGCCAAAGAGGCGCTCTCGTAGCCGAGTTCAGCGACCACCGCGACGGTGGCCTTGATGATCTGTGTCCGGCGCACTTCCTCGCTGAGGCGCTGGCGGGTGCGTGGGCGAGGTTCCGAGTGGGGCGTGTTCACAGCATCATTCCTTGCGGGTCAGTACGCCGGTCAGCGGCGCGCCGAACGGCGGACCAGGATAAGCAGTGCCGCCATCCAGAGAGCGATCGCCACCATCTCGACCCGCATCCACTCTGGGAAGGCGTCCGGCAGGGCGGCTTCCACCAGGTTCACGACGAGCAGCGCCGCAGCGATGATGCCGAGTGCCCGTACCGCCCTGGTGCTGCCCGACCGGGCCGCCCGGAGTCGCACCAGAAGGAGGACCGCGAAGAACATGACGATCAGGGCGTGCCCCCATGCCTCCTCAGTCGCCTGCCCCGGCGCCGTGGACGCCAGGAGCGCCAGCGCCACGAGGGTTGCGGCCGTGGCTGCGACGTAGCCCCACACCAGTGCACTGACGGCACCGAGTCGATGAGGTGTGCGTGCTTGCATCCCAACGCTATTGACCATGCGGCCAATATTATTGACCGCATGGTCAATGTCAATACCGAGCTTCCCCTCTTGGCCATTGCCGCAGTGAGTACCGCCGCGAGGATGCGTTCCCGTGTTCCGTCCGCGACCCACCCGATCAGGCGCTCGTGGGCGGCCTGAAAGACCCCGGCGCGCTGGGCAGGTCTCGCCAGGGCGGACGCCTTCGCACCGCCGGTAGCCCTGCGTTGCCGGCGGTGGGGCGCCCGGCCGGGACCGGCCGCCAGGCCGCAGCCCGGACCGGGGCGGCCCGGCCGCCCGGCGCGCCGCAGGCGCGCCCTTGAAGTAAGTGAAGAAGGTTTGCGTGAGCCGCCCCATCGGCATGGCGCCCGAAGCGGCAGACCAAAAAGAAGTTGAACGAGACGTCTCGTCTCCCTTAGCTTGAGGGCATGACGGCCCAAAAGCAAGGCAAACGCGCCCATATCGCCATGTTCTCCATCGCCGCCTATGGGCATGTGAACCCGAGCCTCGAAGTGATCCGGGAGCTCGTCGCCCGAGGGCACCGCGTCACGTACGCGATTCCTCCCCGCCTGGAGAAGGAGATCGCCGAGACCGGTGCCGAGCCGGTCCTGTACCGCACGACGCTGCCGTCGCCCGACAGCGACCCGTCGGCGTGGGGGACCACGCTCCTCGACAACGTCGAGCCGTTCCTGGACGACGCGATCCAGGCGCTGCCACAGCTCGTCGAGGCGTACCAAGGGGACGAGCCGGACCTCGTACTGCACGACATCACCTCGTATCCGGCACGCGTCCTCGCTCACCGCTGGGGTGTGCCCGCGATCTCCCTCTCGCCGAACCTCGTCGCGTGGGAGGGGTACGAGGAGGAGGTCGCCGAGCCGATATGGGCAGAGCCCAGGGAGACCGAGCGCGGCAGGGCGTACTACGAGAAGTTCACCAACTGGCTGGCGGAGAACGGGATCACGCAGCATCCCGATCCGTTCGTCGGGCGACCCGGCCGGTCGATCGTGCTCATCCCCAAGGCGCTGCAGCCGCATGCCGACCGGGTCGACGAGAACGTCCATTCCTTTGTCGGCGCCTGCCAGGGCGACCGCACGGCGCAGGGCAACTGGGAGCGTCCCGCGGACGCCGAGCGTGTGCTGCTCGTCTCGCTCGGCTCGTCCTTCACCAAGCAGCCCGGTTTCTACCGCGAGTGCGTCAAGGCGTTCGGCGACCTGCCGGGCTGGCACATCGTGCTCCAGGTGGGCAAGCACGTCACCGCCGACGAGCTCGGGGAGATCCCCGGGAACGTCGAAGTGCACGACTGGGTGCCACAGTTGGCGGTCCTGAGGAAGGCCGATGCCTTCATCACGCACGCCGGCGCGGGAGGCAGCCAGGAGGGCCTGGCCACCGCCACTCCCATGGTGGCCGTCCCCCAGGCCGTCGACCAGTTCGGCAACGCGGACATGCTCCAGGGGCTCGGCGTGGCCCGCCACCTCCCGATGGACCAGGCGGACGCCGCCACCCTCCGGGCGGCGGTGCTCGCGCTCGTCGCCGATCCGGAAGTGGGACGCCGCCTCACGGCCATCCAGCGGGAGATGGCTGCGGAGGGCGGCACCCGGCGGGCGGCTGACCTCATCGAGGCCGAACTGCCTGCTGGGTAAAGGCGGCGGCACCGGTCTTCACCGAGCCCCGTCTGCTCCCGCAGACGGGGCTCGGGGCTTTCCGCGGAAGCCGGTTGGCGCCCCCGCGCGCTCTGCCCTCGGCAGATCTGCCACGGGCAGAGAAAGCTGACGTCAGGGCCGGTGGGGGCCGAGAGTGGGAGGGCGCGGCCGGGAGAGTCGCGTACGTCCCGAGGAGGCACCGTATGTCCACGCTCACCGCCGGATGGGATCCGGCCCTCGCCCCGCGAGCCGCCGAGGGGGAGACTCCTCCTTCGCGGTTCGACGACCACCTCGCCGCCCAACTCCTCGCGCAGCGCATCATCTTCCTCGGCACCCAGGTGGACGAGGTCTCCGCGAACCGCGTCTGCGCGCAGCTGCTCCTGCTCTCCGCGGAGGACCCGCGGACCGACATCAGCCTCTGCATCAACAGCCCCGGAGGGTCGGTGACGGCGGGGCTCGCGATCTACGACACGATGCGGCTGATCCCGAACGACGTCTCCACGCTCGCCATGGGCTTCGCCGCGAGCATGGGGCAGTTCCTGCTCACCGTGGGGACGGAGGGCAAGCGCTATGCCCTGCCCAACGCCCGGATCATGATGCACCAGCCGTCCGCGGGCATCGGCGGGACCGTCGCCGACATCGAGATCCAGGCGGAGAACCTGGAGTTCACCAAGAAGGCCATTGAGCGGATCACCGCGCGGCACACCGGGCAGAGCGAGGAGGCGATCTCCCGGGACAGCGACCGCGACCGGTGGTTCACGGCCGGGCAGGCGAAGGAGTACGGCATGGTGGACCGCGTCGTCGAATCGCTCGACGACGTCCGCCCGGCCGGTTCGCGTCGGCGGATGGGGATCTGAGATGAGCCAGTACACGATCCCGACCGTCGTCGAGCGCACCTCCAACGGTGAGCGGGCGTACGACATCTACAGCCGGCTGCTGTCCGAGCGGATCATCTTCCTCGGGACGGAGATCGACGACGGCGTCGCGAACGTCGTCATCGCCCAGCTGCTCCACCTGGAATCGTCGAACCCGGAAGCCGAGATCGCGATCTATCTCAACTCCCCCGGCGGCTCGTTCACTTCCCTCATGGCGATCTACGACACGATGACGTTCATCGGCTCGCCGATCTCGACGTTCTGCGTCGGACAGGCGGTCTCGACCGCGGCGGTGCTGCTGGCCGGAGGGGACCCGGGGCGGCGGTTCATCCTCGAACACTCCCGGGTCCTGCTGGGGCAGCCCGCGAGCGGCGGCCACCAGGGGACGGTCTCGGATCTGGCCCTCCAGGCCAAGGAGATGCTGCGGGTCCGCTCGCAGGTCGAGGAGGTCCTCTCCCGGCACACGCACCACGACGTGGCGACGCTGCGCGCGGACATGGACCGCGACAAGGTCTTCACGGCGCACGAGGCGGTGGCGTACGGGCTGGCCGACCAAGTGCTCGACCGGAGGCGGCCGGCCGCCTGATACGCCCGCGGGATCCGGCGGCCGTCGTTCAGCGGGGGTACGGCCGCCGGTCAGGCGGCGAGGCGCACCTCGCCCTGCCGCCGGGCCACCGGCGCGCGGAGGGAGGTCACCGTGGAGCCGCCGCGTCCGGCGGACGCGAGGCGGACGAGCTCGCCCTGGGCCAGGATGAGGAGGTCGGCCAGGGTGAGGCCGAGCGCGTGCGCGGCGGCGGCGAGCACCTCGGACGACGCCTCCTTGCGGCCGCGTTCGAGCTCGGAGAGATACGGCATCGAGATGCGCGCGGCGTCGGCCACGTCCTTGAGCGTGCGTTCCTGCGCGAGGCGTTCACGGCGCAGGACGTCACCGACGACGTGCCGCCACAGCGGCTCCTTGGCCCCTGCCGCCGGGGCCTCCTCGGCCGGGCGCAGCGGGACGACACGGGCTCGGTTCGACGCGTGGCTGGTCACCCCTCAAGGGTAGAAGGGCGGCGCCCGGCGCAGAACCGATCGCGTTCCGCCCGGGGCGAACGCTCACCGCCGGTACGCCAGGAAGCGGAAGCTGCCCTTGCCCAGGGTGACTTCGCAGTCGGCGAAGCCCGCCGCGCGCAGGCGCGCGGGCAGGGTCCGCGGGGGTACGGGCACACAGGTGTCGCCGAGGTGGAGCAGCCGGAAGCCCCAGCTGCTGAGGGCGTCGCAGCCGGTGAAGAGGCCACCGGGGCGCAGCACGCGGTGGGCCTCGGCGAAGAGGCGGTCCTGCGCGGCGGGCGACGGCACGTGGTGGAGCATCGTGAAGCAGGCGACGGAGTCGAAGCGGGTGTCGGGCAGCGGGAGGTCCGCGCCGTCGCCGTGGATGACCTCGACACGGCCGTCGAACTCGCGCCGCAGGCGCGCCGCGTAGCCCGCGTCGGCCTCCACCGCGCTGAGGTTGGCGACCTGGCGGAGCAGTACGCGCGTGGTGGCGCCGTAACCCGGGCCGATCTCCAGCGTGTCGGGCCCCAGCGGCACGCCCTCAAGGGCCCAGGGCAACAGCTCGTCCTCGACGGCGCGGGCCCACTTGTCGGAGGAGCAGAGACGGCGGTGGATGAGGTTCATCGGCATGTTCCGAGGCTAGGAAGATGGCAGGTGTGTCGGATACGGGCCAGGAGGTCAACCCATGTCGCCAAAAGGACAACAGCCGCCCCCGGGTGTGCGACAGCCCTGGGACGGCCGGTTGAACGCGGACGACCGGCACGGCGTCCCTCGCCCTGCCGCTGGCAAGGCGGGCACCGGCCAACTCGTCGCCCCGCCCGGCGGCGCCGTCGCCGTGGGCAGCTTCGCGCTCGACGGCGGCGAGTGGTTCGACAGCCACGCGCACGGGGCGCATCAGCTCGCGTGGGCGCCGCACGGCGTCCTGGCCGTACGGGCCCGCGGCCGTACGTGGGTGCTGCCGTCGACCGTCGCCCTGTGGATCCCCGCGGGCACCGAGCACTCCACCGGCGCGACGAGCACGGCCCTGCTGCGCAGCCTGTACTTCTGGCCGGACCGCTGCCCGATCGCGTGGCGGGAGCCGCAAGTCGTGCCCGTACCGGGGCTGTTGCGGGAGCTGATCGGCCATCTCGCGCAGGGCCCGGACGCGCTCACCGATGAGGCCCGACGGCGCGCCGAGAGCGTCGTCCTCGACCTGCTGCGCCCCGTGTCGGTGACGACCGTGCGCGCCCCCATGCCGGCCGACCCCCGCGCGCGCCGCGTCGCGCGGGCCCTGCGGGCGGACCCGGCCGACAACCGCACGCTGGCCGAGTGGGGGACGGTCGTGGGGGCGGCGGGCCGGACGCTGGCCCGGGCGTTCGTGTCGGAGACGGGCATGACGTTCGGGCAGTGGCGCACGCAGCTGCGGTTGCAGGCGGCGATGCCTCTGCTGGCCGGGGGCGCGACGGTCTCCGCGGTGGCGCGGCGGGTGGGGTACGGGTCGCCGAGCGCGTTCGTGGCGGCGTTCCGCAGGGGGGTGGGGGTGCCGCCGGGTACGTACTTCGCGCCGTGAGCGAGGTGGTTCGAGCCGCCCCCCCACAGCCCCGCACCGCTAGCGCAGCTTCGCCGCGTCCGCCGCTTCCTCGCCGCGGGCCCAGCCGTCCGCGTCGCGCCCCTTCAGGCGGTGCGCCGTCGTCGTCGGGAACATGCGTTCCGCCGTCTCGCCGACCGCCACCTCCCGCGCCGCCAGCACGGGCAGGACCTCGGTCTCGGTCGCCTCCTCCGCCCGGGCGGCCACCGTCAGGCGGTCGCGGATGCGGGCCGCGTAGGCGATGAGGAAGGACTGCCGGAAGTCACGGGTGCGGCGGGAGCGGCCGCGGGCGTGGTGGTCGTCGCCCGCGCGCGCCATCGCCGTGGTGGCCTGCACCAGCAGCGAGGTGTACATCAGCTCCACCAGTTCGAGGTCCGCGTCGAAGCCGACGACCGTCGAGAAGTCGTAGTCGCTCGACCACACCGACTGGCAGTGGTTGGCGGCGGCCACCGCGTCGAGGAGCAGCGCCTTCGCGGATTTGTACGGGCCCTCGACGCCGATCCGGCAGGCCCCGGGGCCGTCCACGGGGCCGGTGGCGTGGGCGGCGAGCAGCGCCTCGTCCATGGAGTGCCGCGCCATGAGCTGCTGGGCCTTGGCCGACAGGGCCTCGGCCTCCTCCGCGAACTGCGTCGACTCCGCCTTCGCCAGCAGCGCGCGGATCCGGGCGAGCATCTTCGGCGGGGCCGCGGGGGCGTCCGCCGGCCGGTGCCCGGCGCCCGGCAGCGGGCCGGCCGCACCGATCCGGGGCAGTCCGCCGGCCAGCCGCAGCGCGCCGAGCGCGCAGGCCACCGTCTCGAAGCGGCTGAGCCGCTCGCGCCCCGCGAAGCCGTCCAGGAAGGCCTCGTCCGCCTCCCACCACACGCGGGCGTCGAGGTCCCGCAGCTGTGCCGCCCAGCGCGCGCCGAGCGTGTCCGGGGCATAGCGCCGGGCCTCCGCCGCGACGGCGTCGACGGTGAAGCGGGCCTCCGCGGCGGTCAGCTCCCGCCGCGCGAGCCGGACCACGTCGGCGGGCTGCCAGCCGCCCTCCCAGGCCCGGCGCAGCGCCCTGGCGGCCGCGCGCAGCAGGACGCGGCCGACGGCGGCGGGACCGGCCGGGGAGGCCGCCAGGGCCGACGCGGCGGCGTAGACGGCGTCGTCGAGGGCGTCCCCCCGCAGCCCGCGCAACCCGGCCAGCGCGGTCTCGACGCCCGCGAGCAGCTCGTCGTCACCGGGCGGCTGCTCGGGCCGGCCCCCGGGCCGTTCCTGCTGCCGGTCGCTTCGCTTGGCCACGGGTCTCACTTCCGGGATACGGGATACGGGAAAGGGCACGTCAACGTCCGTACGCCCCATTCTCCCGGAAGGGGGACCCGCGGCCGGACGTCACCCGGACGGGAGCCGCACCTGGAACAGCCCGACCGACCGCTCGGGGCGGTAGCCGAGCAGCTTGTTGACGGCGCGCATCGGGCCGTTGTCGGCGGCGGCGGTGGGGCACGGATCCAGTCGCACCACGGTCAGTTCATCGCTCATCCGGGGGACGGTACGTGCGCGAAGTGCGGGCTGTCGCCGGGATTTTTCCCCAGCCCCGCCCCTTCCCGAAACCGGGGGAAACCCCCGGACCCCCGGGGTGCGCAACTCAGCCCGTGGGGGCACCTCCCAGCGGTAGCTGGGGGAGTTTGAGGACGCGCCCGCAGGGCGCCCCCGCCGCAGGCGGCAACGGGCCCGCACCCGAAAACGGCAGCGGCCCTCCCGGCGGAGAGTTCCGCCGGGCGGGCCGCTGCCGGAGCATACGGGTCAGGCGCTACGCGCCGGTCGCACTGCCCGCCACCCACGCGTTCCAGTCCATGTTCCAGCCGTTGAGGCCGTTGTCCGGAGCGATGGTCTTGTCGTTGGAGTTCTTGATCTCGACGACGTCGCCGATCTGCGAGTTGCTGAAGAACCAGGCGCCCGACGTGGACGGGTCGTCCGCGCCCTGCTTGTCCTCCAGGCCGACGCAGCCGTGGCTGGTGTTGGCCACGCCGAAGATGCCGCTGCCCCAGTAGTTGCCGTGGATGAACGTGCCCGACGTGGACAGGCGCATCGCGTGCGGCACGTCCTTGATGTCGTACTCGCCCTTGCCGTCGGCCTTGCTGAAGCCGACGGTGGAGCCGTCCATCCGGGTCTCCTTGAACTTCTCGGAGATCACCATCTTGCCGTTGTACGTGGGGTTCTCGGGACTGCCGGCCGAGATCGGGATGGTCTTGAGGGTCTTGCCGTCCCGGACGACCGTCATCTGGTGGGTCTTCGCGTCGACCGTGGAGACCTGGGAGTGACCGATCTTGAAGGAGACCGTCTTCTTCTGCACGCCCTTGATGCCCGGGGCACCCTCGACACCGTCGAGGTCGAGCTTCAGGGTGACGTCGGAGTTGGCCTTCCAGTAATCCTGCGGACGGAAGTCGAGGCGCTGGTCACCGAACCAGTGACCGACGACCTTCTGGCCGCTGCTGGAGTTGACGGTGATGCCCGACTGGACGGCCTTGCGGTCCTTGATCGGCTTGTCGAAGTTGATCGACACCGGCATGCCGACACCGACGGTGGAGCCGTCCTCCGGCGTGAAGGAGCCGATGAAGCTGTTGGTGGGCGAGACGGTGGCGAAGGAGGAGTTCTCCGTCGCCTTGCGGCCCTCGGAGTCCTTCGCCTCGACGACCACCTTGTACTTGGTGGACCGCTCGAGCTGCTTGGCGGGCTGCCACGACTTCTTGTCGGGCGATATCGTGCCCTCGACCGGAGTGCCCTTGTCGTCGGTCATCTTGACGCTGGTCAGCTCGCCGTCACTGACGGTGACCTTGGCGGCGTCGGTGGTGATCCCGGCGTTGGTCGAGCCGTCCTTCTGCGCGATCTTGATCTGCGCCTTGGAGGCTTCCTTGGCGGCCGCGGCGTCGACCTTGTTCTGCGCCTTGCCGTTGTTGCCGCCGGAGCCGTTCTTGCCGTCGTCGTCGCCACCGCCACAGGCGGCGAGGGTCAGCACACCACCGAGCACAGCGGCCGCGGCCACCAGGGCCTTGCGGCGCTTGCCGTCCGTCATCACACGCTTCTCCATTGCTCCTGGACCCCGAATCCCCGAGCCGAATCGTGGGGCAACACGTATACCGGCTACTGCTTGAGGAACGTCTCTACCGATTCGCCCGTTCCACCCCTCGGGGAAGTGTGGGGAAGACCACGCCAGTAAAGCGCCTCAGAGGGCCGACATGGTAGCCGGGGTCTTGGTATGACCGTGTTGTCCATGATGCAGGCGAGGCGACGGCCCGGACCAGGGCCGAGGGCCCCTTGACATTCGTTCGGGGAGTCCCGGCGCGGCTCACGCGTCTCCGGGCCACTCTCCGGCTTCCCCCGGGCCCGTTCGTATCACTAACATCGGGTCAGTTGAGGCGGTGCGGCGCTGCCGGCCCCTCAACCTCCGCCACTTCGAGGGGGATTCGTTCCGTGACCGCACGCCGCCCGCTGCTGACCGCCGTCGCCGCCGGCTCGCTCCTGTGCGCTGTCTGGTTCATGCCGAGCGCGCACGCGGCGCCCGAGCGGACCGCGCCCGCCCCTCGCGGGCACAGCCTGGAGCAGACCGCCGATCCGGCCGCCGACCAGCAGCTCTCCCTGGCGGACACGGGCAGCGTGGACACCACGCCGTACGTCTTCGGGGGCGTGGCCTTCGTCGCGGCGGGCGGTGCGCTGGTCACGGCCGCCGTGCGCAGGTCGCGCACGACGGCTCGCTGACCGCGGTCGTTCAGGGGCCGGTCAGGCCAGTCGCCCGGTCACCGGCTCGACGGTCTCCACCAGCTTCCCGGCGCGGACGAACTCCTCCGCCGCCGCCAGGTCGGGGGCGAGGAAGCGGTCCCCGCCGGGGCCCTCGACACCGGCTTCGCGGACGGCCTTCACCACCGCCTGGCTCGCCGGCGCGGCCGTCAGGCCCGTACGCAGCTCTATCGCGCGGGTCGCGGCGACCAGCTCGACCGCGATGACGCGGGTGAGGGCGTCAACAGCCGTACGCAGCTTGCGCGCCGCGGACCACCCCATCGATACATGGTCCTCCTGCATCGCGGAGGACGGGATGGAGTCCACGGACGCCGGCACGGCCAGCCGCTTCATCTCGCTGACCAGGGCGGCCTGGGTGTACTGCGCGATCATCAGACCGGAGTCGACGCCCGGGTCCCCGGCCAGGAACGGCGGCAGGCCGTGCGAGCGGTTCTTGTCCAGCAGCCGGTCCGTACGCCGCTCGGCGATCGAGGCGAGATCGGCGGCGGCGATGGCGAGGAAGTCCAGGACGTACGCGACGGGGGCGCCGTGGAAGTTGCCGTTGGACTCGACCCGGCCGTCGGGCAGCACGACGGGGTTGTCGACGGCGGCGGCCAGCTCGCGGTCGGCGACCAGCCGGGCGTGGGCGAGGGTGTCCCGGCCCGCGCCGGCGACCTGCGGGGCGCAGCGGATGGAGTAGGCGTCCTGGACCCGCGGCGCGTCGTCCTGGTGGTGCCCGGTCAGCCCCGAACCGGCCAGCACGCGCAGCATGTTGTCCGCGCTCGCGCCCTGGCCCGGGTGCGGGCGGATGGTGTGCAGCTCGGGCGCGAGCACCTTCTCGGAGCCGAGCAGCGCCTCCAGGGACAGCGCGGCGGTGACGTCGGCCGAGGTGATCAGCCGGGCGAGGTCCGCGCAGGCCATGACCAGCATGCCCAGCATGCCGTCGGTGCCGTTGAGGAGCGCGAGCCCCTCCTTCTCGCGCAGTTCGACGGGCTCGATGCCGTGCTCGGCGAGCAGTTCGCCGGCCGGGCGCAGCACGCCGTCCGGGCCCTCCGCCTGGCCCTCTCCTATGAGGGTGAGCGCGCAGTGGGAGAGCGGCGCGAGGTCGCCGGAGCAGCCGAGGGAGCCGTACTCGTGCACGACCGGGGTGATGCCCGCGTTGAGGATCGCGGCCATCGTCTCGACGACGAGGGGCCGTACGCCCGTACGCCCCGAGGCGAGCGTCTTCAGCCGCAGGAACATCAGCGCGCGGACGACCTCGCGCTCCACGCGCGGGCCCATCCCGGCGGCGTGCGAGCGCACGATGTTGCGCTGGAGCTGGGCGCGCAGGTCGGGGCTGATGTGGCGGACGGCGAGGGCGCCGAAGCCGGTGGAGACGCCGTAGACGGGGTCGGGCTTGGCGGCGAGGTCGTCGATGACCTGCCGGGAGGCGGCGACGGCGGCCAGCGCCTCTTCGGACACGACGACGCGCGCGCCGTTACGCGCCACGGCGATCACATCTTCCGCGGTCGTCCCGGCCGTCCCCACCACCACAGTGTGCATATCCATATTCAGGCACCCTAGAGACTGAATCGCCACCTGTCACTAGTCGTTTCGACCAGGCGTACTCCGAGGCCGGCTTCGGCTACTCGCGGCGACCGCGGAAGCGGCGCCGTTCGGCGGGCGGCGGGACCGGCGGGTGGTCCGCGAGCTCGAGCACCGCCTCCCCCGGCCCGTCGCGACCGGCGACGACCGGCTTCTCGGCGAGCGCCGCCTTCGCGCGGTACTGCGCCGCGTCCGCCAGCCGGAAGAGCCGCCGGGCCGTGCGCACCGGCCCGATCGGGTCCCCCGTGGACGCGACCCCGCACGCGACGCCCTCGCCGAGCTCCAGACCGCCCGCCCGGCGGCACAGTTCATCGGCGACGCGCACCACTTCGTCGGCCGTCGGCCCGACCGTCAGCAGACAGAACTCGTCACCGCCCAGCCGCGCCGCGAGCGTCCCCGGCAGCATCGCCCCGCACAGGGACAGCACCGAGCCGAACCGTTCCAGCAGCCGGTCCCCGACCGCGTGGCCCAGGGTGTCGTTGACCCTCTTGAGGCCGTTGAGGTCGCACACCACGAGGCTGACGACCACGCCCTCCGCGAGGTGCCGCTCCACGGCCTCGTCGAGGCGGGCGTCGACCGCGCGGCGGTTGCCGAGGCCGGTGAGGGGGTCGGTGAAGGCGAGGCGGCGGACCTCCTCCAGCCGCTCGGTCTGGGCGATCCCGGCCGCCGCCACGGCGGCGAGCACGGTCGCGAAGTCCGCGTCCGTACGGTCGAAGGCGGGCGCACCGGGCGGGCGGGCCACATAGAGCTCGCCCCAGGCCCGGCCGTGCAGCACGATCGGGGCGACCACGCAGCAGCCCCGCCCGCGCCGCCGCAGCGCGGCCACCCGCTCCCAGCCGCCTCCGGTGGCCGCGCCGAGGTGGCGGTACGTGCCCTCCAGGCCGTACGCGCCGGACTCCGCCCCGTCCTCCACGCACTCCACCCACGCGCGCGGCCCGTGGCCGCCGCCGGCCCACTCCTCGTGCAGGAACTCCGCGATCTCCGGGAAATCGTGCACCGGATAGGACTCGTCCTCCGGATAGCGCTCCTCGCCCTCGGCCAGCTCGCCCGCGTTCACCAGCACGCGCAGCCGCCCGTTCCCGCGCTCCCATGCCGAGATGGCCGCGAAGGTGCCGCCCAGCGCCGCCCGGGCCCGCTCCGCGGCGGCGGCGACGGAGTCCAGGGGGGACTGGGCCGCGGCCATCGCCTGCGCGAGCTCCACCACGGCGCGCAGCCGGATGTCGCACTCCCCGCTTTCTGCCACCCGAATGCCTCACATTCTTTCGCTGCGCGCGGATTATGCACCCAGCGTATGAATGTTGTGCGCGTTCCGCGCCGCGACCGGATTCTGGGACTCCGGTCGCAGTTTCCGGGCAGTGCCGTTGCCGCCTGCGGCGGGCTTGTTCCGCTGCGGGTCCGTTGCCGCCTGCGGCGGGAGCTCCCTTCGGGAGCGTCCTCAAACTCCCCCAGCTACCTCCCCCAGACTCCGTCCGGGGGTGCCCCCAGAGGTGCCCCCACGGGCTGAATTGCGCGCCCGGAAGTCCTACTCCCCCGGCCACTGCGGCGGGCGGCGCTCGTTGAATGCTGCGACGCCCTCGACCCGGTCTCCCGAGAACGCGACCGTTCGCCAAGCCGCGTCCTCGACCTCCAGCCCCGTGCGGAGGTCCAGACCATGACCCAGCCGCAGCGCCCGCTTCGCGGCGCGCAGGCCCACGGGGGAGTTCGCCGCCATGGTCGCGGCCAGCGCCAGCGCCGACGTGCGGTCCTCGCCCTCCGGCACGAGCTGGTCCACCAGGCCCAGGTCGCGGGCCTCCTCGGCCGGTACCCGCCGCGCCGTGAAGATCAGTTCGGCCGCGCGCGCGGCGCCGACGCGGCGGGGCAGCAGCTGGGTGCCGCCGCCGCCCGGGATCACCCCGACCGACACCTCGGGCAGGCCCACGACGGCCGTGCTGTCGGCCACGATCACATCGCAGGACAGGGCCAGTTCGAACCCGCCGCCCAGCGCGAACCCGTGCACCGCGGCGACGGTCGGCATCGGCAGCTCCAGCACACCGGTGTACGCGGCGCGGGCGTGCGGGCGCTGCCGCGCGAGGTCGGCGTCGGTGAAGGAGTTGCGCTCCTTGAGGTCGGCCCCGACGCAGAACGCGCGCTCGTGCGTGGACGTGAGCACGACGACCCGCGCCGAGAGGTCGGCGGCGAGGGCCGCGGTGGCCTCCGCGATGCGGCGGCCCATCTCGGTGGAGACGGCGTTCATGGCCTCGGGGCGGTCGAGCACGAGCTCGGCGACGTGGCCGTGCCGCTGGATCCGGATCCATTCGCCGAAGCGCTGCTCACTCATGCGACCTCCTGTTAACGACCGTGAACCTTTCGCAAGGATCTTCGCCCGCCGGGGAGATGTCCAGAGCGGGGGCGGGCCGTCAGCCGCCCCTGCGGGTGAGCAGCCAGGGCTCCACCACGCCCAGGCCGCGCACCGGCCGCTGCCACATCGGCTGGAGCGCGAAGCGGTACTGGTCGTCCGCCTCCGGCCCCACCTCCGCCTCCGACTTCGGCGCGTCGCCGCTGCGGGCGAGTTCCTCGGCGAATGCGCTGTCGACGAGGACGGCGTCCTTCGGCGCTATCGACGTCAGCCGGGAGGCCAGGTTCACGGTCGTGCCGAAGACGTCGCCCATGCGGGTCGTGACGGTGCCGAAGGCGATGCCGACGCGGAGTTCGGGCATCGTCTCGTCGTGGGTCATGGTCTCGATCAGCCGCAGGCCGATCTCGGCGGCGGTGCCCGCGTCGTCGGCCGCGTAGAGCACCTCGTCGCCCAGGGTCTTGATCAGCCGGCCGCCGTGCGCGGCCACGAGGTCGGCGGCGGTGGTCTCGAACGCCTCGACCAGCTCGCCCAGCTCCTCCTCCTCCAGACGGCGCGTCAGGCGGGTGAAGCCCACGAGGTCGGCGAAGCCCACGGCGAGGCGCCGGTCGACCATCTCGGCGTCGTCCTGGGCCTGGACGACGCGGCCGGTGGCGGCGGCGAGCTGGCGCCGCCAGACGTAGATGAGGAACTCCTCGAGCTCCGGCAGCAGCAGTTCGACCAGCGGATAGGTGATCTCCGTCCGGGTCATGCCCGGTTCCTGAGGCTCGGTCAGGCCCTCCAGGAAGGAGTCGATCTGCCAGTCGGCGAGCCGGGCCGTGGTCTGCCCGGTGGAGCGGGCGACCTGCACGGCCATCGGCTCGCTGAGCAGCCCGGCCTCGACCAGGCCGGCGAGGCGCCGCAGGGCGAGGACGTCCGCCTCGGTCAGCGCGCGGGCCTGGCCGATGTCGGCGAAGCCCATGGCGCGCCAGAAGCGGGCGGCCAGGTCCATGGAGACGCCGGCCGCGCGCGCGGCCTGGAAGGGGGTGTAGCGGCGCTCGGCGCCGAGGATCAGCGCCTCCAGCCGCAGGGCGATGGGGTCGCCGCCCTCGTCGCCGTACTCCTCGACCCCCTTGGCGGCCGCGCGGCCGGTGCTCTCCGCGCCGCCGTTCGCGCCGGACCTGCCGGTGCCGCCCTCGGCTCCCCCGGCGTTCCCGTGCGCGGCCCCGTCGTCACCCGTGGCCTCAACGGCACGGGAGGTCCCCCCACCGTCGGCGGTCACCGCCCGCCCCCTGTCAGTTCCGTGCGCACTGCCCTGCCGATCACTGCTCGCTTAGGTTCCGGGCACAACGATACGACAGGTGTGCCGTAGCTCACTCTTCCGACAGCGCGGGCCGTAGGTGGACGATGTCGCCCGCGCCCACCGGCTGCCGCACCCCGTCGCCCGTCGCCAGCACCAGCCGGCCGTCCCCGTCCACGGCCACAGCCTCCCCGACGAGCTCGCGCCCGCCGGGCAGTTCGGCCCGTACGGTGCGGCCGAGCGTGGCGCAGCCCGCCGCGTACGCCTCCTGGAGACGGCACGCGCCGGGGTCGCCCCCGGCGCGCCGCCACTCGCCGTACCACTCCTCCAGGGAGCGGAGCACGGCCCGCAGCAGCGGGTCGCGGTCCACGGTGTGCGCTCCGGCCAGGGCCAGCGAACCGGCCGTCGGCACGGGCAGTTCGTCGGCGCGCAGGGAGACGTTGAGCCCGATGCCCACGACAACGCTGTCACCGGCGCGCTCGGCGAGGATGCCGCCGGCCTTGCGCTCGGCGCCGTCGACGGTGACGAGCAGGTCATTGGGCCACTTCAGGGCGGTGTCGACGCCCGCGGCCCGGGAGAGCGCGGTCGCCGTCGCCACGCCGGCGAGCAGCGGCAGCCAGCCCCAGAGCTCGACGGGCACGCCGGGGCCCGGGGTGAGGAGGACGGAGAAGAACAGTCCGGAGCGCGGCGGCGCCGACCAGGTCCGGTCCAGCCGCCCGCGCCCGGCGGACTGTTCCTCGGCGACCAGCACCGCGCCCTCCTTCGCCGCGCCGGACGCGGCGGCGGCGACCAGGTCCGAGTTGGTCGACCCGGTCCGGACGGCCACATCCAGGGAGGTCCACAGCCCGTCGGGCCGCAGCAGTCCGCGCCGCAGCGCGGGGGTGTTGAGGGGCGGGCGGTCCAGGTCGGACCAGCGGTTGCCGGAGGCGTCGGAGGGCGTCATAGGAGCCACCATAGGAGCCGCCGGCGGGAAGCGGTGGGCGAGGGACCGGTGTGGCCAACGACGCAGTGCCGTAGCGCATCCACGCGGATACGCTACGAACCGGTAGCCCAGTCAGCCCCCTCTGGACGAGCAGGAGCCGCATCCCGATGTCCGAGCCAGACACCACCCGTGGATCCGATATCGACATCCACACCACCGCGGGCAAGCTCGCGGACCTCCAGCGCAGGATCGAGGAGGCGACGCACGCGGGCTCCGCGCGGGCGGTGGAGAAGCAGCACGCCAAAGGCAAGTTGACGGCCCGGGAGCGCATCGCGCTGCTGCTGGATGAAGGTTCCTTCGTCGAGCTGGACGAGTTCGCCCGGCACCGCTCGACCAACTTCGGCATCGAGAAGAACCGGCCGTACGGGGACGGCGTCGTCACCGGCTACGGCACCGTCGACGGCCGGACGATCTGCGTCTACTCCCAGGACTTCACGATCTTCGGCGGTTCGCTCGGCGAGGTCTACGGCGAGAAGATCGTCAAGGTCATGGACTTCGCGCTGAAGAACGGCTGCCCGGTCGTCGGCATCAACGACGGCGGCGGCGCGCGCATTCAGGAGGGCGTGGTCGCCCTCGGCCTGTTCGCCGAGATCTTCCGCCGCAACGTGCACGCCTCCGGGGTGGTCCCGCAGATCTCCCTGATCGTCGGCCCCTGCGCGGGCGGCGCGGTCTACTCCCCCGCGATCACCGACTTCACGGTGATGGTCGATCAGACCTCGCACATGTTCATCACGGGCCCGGACGTCATCAAGACCGTCACCGGCGAGGACGTCGGCTTCGAGGAGCTGGGCGGCGCCCGTACGCACAACACCACCTCGGGCGTGGCGCACCACATGGCGGGTGACGAGAAGGACGCCATCGAGTACGTCAAGGCGCTGCTGTCCTACCTCCCGTCCAACAACCTCTCCGAGCCGCCCGCCTTCCCCGAGGAGGCGGACCTGGAGCCGTCGGACACCGACCGCGAGCTCGACACCCTGATCCCGGACTCGGCCAACCAGCCGTACGACATGCACACCGCGATCGAACACGTGCTGGACGACGGCGAGTTCCTGGAGACCCAGGCGCTGTTCGCCCCGAACATGCTCACCGGCTTCGGCCGGATCGAGGGCCACCCGGTGGGCGTCGTCGCCAACCAGCCGCTGCAGTTCGCCGGCTGCCTGGACATCAACGCCAGTGAGAAGGCGGCCCGGTTCGTCCGGACCTGCGACGCCTTCAACATCCCGGTGCTCACCTTCGTGGACGTGCCCGGCTTCCTCCCGGGCACCGACCAGGAGTACAACGGCATCATCCGGCGCGGCGCCAAGCTGATCTACGCCTACGCCGAGGCCACGGTCCCGCTGATCACGGTGATCACCCGCAAGGCGTTCGGCGGGGCGTACGACGTCATGGGCTCCAAGCACCTCGGCGCGGACCTCAACCTCGCCTGGCCCACCGCCCAGATCGCGGTCATGGGCGCCCAGGGCGCGGTCAACATCCTGCACCGCCGGACGATCGCTGCCGCGGACACCCCGGAGGAGCAGGAGGAGCTGCGCGCGAAGCTCATCGCCGACTACGAGGACACGCTGCTCAACCCGTACGCGGCCGCCGAGCGCGGCTACGTCGACGCGGTGATCATGCCGCACGAGACGCGCACCCACATCGTGCGCGGGCTGCGGGCGCTGCGGGACAAGCGCGAGAGCCTGCCGCCCAAGAAGCACGGCAACATCCCGCTGTAGGCGGCCGGGCCGTGCCGGAGCCGCCGGAGAAACGACACGCCGTCGAGGAGCTGACCATGATCAAGGTCGTACGGGGCAACCCGACCCCCGAGGAGCTGGCCGCCGCCCTGGCGGTGGTCCAGGCCCGCGCGGCGGCCCGGGCGACCGCCGCGCCGGAGGGCTCCGCCCGCGCCGAGTGGGCCGACCCGGCCCGCCGGGTCACCGCCCGGCGCACGCCCCGCCCGGGGCCGCGCTCCTGGCGGACGTCGTACTGGCCCGCCTGACCGCCCCTCGCGCCGGGCCCCACGCGGGCCCGGCACCGGCTTTTGCCGGAGTTGACCCTCGTACCGGCGTGACTGAGTACGCGTACTCAGGCGCCGGAGGCGGGCCGGCAGCAGCATGGGAGCCATGCTGTGGTCGGACCCGCCCGAAGAGCCTCCCGAGGAGCTGCGCGAAGTCCAGGCGATGCTCCGCCGGGCGGGCTTCGTGCTGGCCATCGGCGTGGTGGCGCTGTTCGTCCTGCTCGGGCTGAGCCCCTGACGGGCCCCGGGCGACACGCCCGGCCCCGGCACGCCTGCAACCGAAAACGCAGCATTCACGTCATCCCCAGTGAATTGCCGCGATTCCGGGAGTGCGTCACAACATGAACAAACCCGTGCGTCACATATCCGTCTTCGTCGGGGTGCTGGTGCTCGCCCTGCTGGTGCAGGCGACCCTGCTCCAGTTCGTGCGCGGCAACGAGCTCTCCGACAACGAGCACAACCGGCGCACGAAGATCGCCACCTTCTCCCAGCCCCGCGGCAACATCATCGTCGGCGGAGAGTCCGTCACCGGGTCCGTCGAGACCAACAGCGGCGACCTCAAGTACAAGCGCACGTACAAGGACGGCGAGATGTACGCCCCCGTCACGGGCTACTCCTCGCAGATCTACCTCAGCTCGCAGCTGGAGAGCCTCAACGACAAGCTGCTGAGCGGCCGCGACGACAAGCTCCTCTTCCAGCACACCACCGACCTGCTCACCGGCAAGAAGCCGCGCGGCGGCGACGTGGTCACCACCATCGACCCCAAGGCGCAGAAGGCGGCCTACGAGGGCCTCGGCAAGTACAAGGGCGCCGTCGTCGCCCTTGACCCGCGCACCGGCAAGGTCCTGGCCCTCGCCTCGACCCCCTCGTACGACCCGTCGGTCTTCGCCGGCGACCGGACCAAGGACTCGGACGCCTGGAAGAAGCTGGAGGCCGACAAGAACAAGCCGCTGCTCAACCGGGCGCTGAAGGACCGCTACCCGCCGGGCTCCACCTTCAAGATCCTCACCGCGGCGGCGGCCCTGGAGCACGGCGTCGTCACCGACATCAACGCCAAGGGCGACGCCCCCACCCCGTACAAGCTCCCCAACACCACGACCTACGTCCGCAACGACGTGCAGACCCCGGACTGCGACAAGGGCTCGCTGAAGTCCGGCCTCCAGTGGTCGTGCAACAACGTCTTCCTCGACCTCGCGGACAAGCTGGGCGTCGACAAGATGCGCGAGACGGCGGAGAAGTTCGGGTTCAACAACCCCAAGGTGGACATCCCCGTCCGGGCCGTCGAGAGCATCTACCCCAAGAAGCTCGACCGCCCGCAGACCGCGCTGACCGGCATGGGCCAGGGCAGCCTCGACAGCACCCCGCTCCAGATCGCCATGATGACCGCCGGGCTCGCCAACGACGGCAAGCTGATGAAGCCGTACATGGTGGAGGAGCTGCGCGGCCCCGACCTCAGCGTGCTGGAGAAGCACAAGCCCGAGGTGATGGAGCAGGCCGTCTCCGCCGACACCGCGCGCAAGGTGCAGTCGATGATGGAGAACACCGCCCAGAACGGCACCGGCAAGAAGGCCCTGATCGACGGCGTCACCGTCGGCGCCAAGACCGGCACCGCCCAGCACGGCGTCAACAACGAGAAGCTGCCGTACGCCTGGTTCGTCTCCTACGCCAAGCAGGGCGACGGCTCCCCGGTCGCGGTCGCGGTCTTCATCGACCCTGAGGGCTCGGGCATCGACCGCGAGGAGATCTCCGGCGGCGGCCTAGCGGGCCCCATCGCCAAGAACGTCATGCAGGCCGTGCTCAAGAAGTAGCCCTCCGGGGCCCCTCTACGATGGCGGGATGACCGCTCAGCGCCGCCTCGTCCTCGCCTCCCAGTCCCCCGCCCGCCTCGGGCTGCTCCGCAACGCGGGGCTCGCGCCCGAGGTGATCGTCAGCGGCGTGGACGAGGACGCGATCACCGCCCCGACCCCCGCCGAGCTCGCCCGCGTCCTCGCCGAGGCCAAGGCCGAGGCGGTCGCCGCGCGGCCGGAGGCGGCGGGAGCGCTTGTCGTCGGCTGCGACTCGGTGCTGGAGCTGGACGGCCTGGCGCTCGGCAAGCCGGTGGACGCCGAGGACGCCACGGCCCGCTGGAAGTCGATGCGCGGCCGCTCGGGCGTGCTGCGGACGGGCCACTGCGTGATCGACACGGCCACCGGGCGGAGCACCTCGGCGACGGCCTCCACGACCGTGCGGTTCGGCGAGCCGACCGACGCCGAGATCGCCGCGTACGTGGCCTCCGGCGAACCGCTGCACGTCGCGGGCGCCTTCACCCTCGACGGCCGGTCCGCGCCCTTCGTCGAGGGCATCGACGGCGACCACGGCAACGTCATCGGCCTGTCGCTCCCGCTACTGCGCCGGCTCCTGGCCGACCTGGGCACCCCGATCACGGACCTGTGGGTCTGACGCCGCACGTATGAGAACACAGCACGAACGCCGGTACGGGCCGGGTCTCGGCTCGTACCGGCGTTCGTGGGCCGGGGGCCGGGGTCAGGCCGGCACGAGCCCGGTGATCGGCGCCAGCAGGCCCAGTGCCGGATCCAGCGCCTTGGTGACCTGGGTTACCTGACCGAGTTGGTTCAGCTTCCCCAGCTCCCTCGTGCCGTCCGGGGAGATGCTGGTCGGCGGCTTGTCCGGAACCATCTCCCCGTTCGGTGGGGCGACGGTCTCCCCCGCGTTCGAGGTGGGGGTATGCGGCATGGGTGCGGCCGAGGCGACGGTGGCGGTCATGGTGAGGGCGGCGCCGGCGAGAACGGCGGCGGCTGCAATGCGCTTGATCATGCCCCACCAACGAGGTCGGTGCGCGTCGGTCACCATTCCTTGCGCCACTCGGGGGGCTCGTCCCTCTGCGGGGCGCACAGGGCCGCCGACGGCCGCCGCGCGGGCCCGCGCCGCCCGCCCGAAGTCGGCGGGCGCGCCGTGCCGTTGACCGGACGGCGGGCGCCCCACCGGTTTTCCCGTCCGCGCCCCGGCGCATATTCGGGTTAACCGACACCGAGGAGAGCCAGCCATGCCGAGGATCCTCATCACCACCGGCGACGCCGCCGAGGACCTGGAGGTCATGTACCCCTACCAGCGCCTGCTGGAGGAGGGCTACGAGGTCGACATCGCCGCGCCGACCGTGAAGAAGCTCCAGTTCGTGGTGCACGACTTCGTGTCCGACTTCGACACCTACACCGAGAAGCCCGGCCACTGCTGGCCCGCCGACATCGCCCTCGCGCAGGTGAACCCCGCCGACTACGCGGCCGTGGTCGTCCCTGGCGGCCGGGCGCCCGAGTTCCTGCGCCTGAACGCCGACTTCCAGCGGATCATCACGGCCTTCTTCGCCGCCGACAAGCCCGTCGCGCACATCTGCCACGCCGTGGTGGCCCTCGCCCCGCTGGGCGTGCTCCAGGGGCGCAGGACGGCCGCCTGGCCCGCCTGCGAGCCGGACGTGCGGCTGGCCGGGGGGACGTTCGTGGACGCCGAGGCCGTCGTGGACGGCAACATGGTCTCCGCCCGGGCCTGGAACGACCACCCGGCGTGGATGCGCGCGTTCGTCGAGCTCCTGCGGGAGAAGGCGCCGCTCAAGGGCTGACGCGGGCACTCCCGGGCGCTGTGCCAAGCTGGAGGGTCCACGTCCGCATTCCGGTTCGTCCACGCCGGCGCCCGAGGAGCCCCCGCAGCCATGCCCCAGTCCGTCGACCGCGCCCTCGACGTCCTCGACGCCGTCGCGAGCTCCTCGGGACCCGTGACCGCCAAGGCGCTCGCCCGGCTGACCGGCTGCGGGCTGTCCACGGTGTACGAGCTGCTGGGCGCCCTCACGGCCCGGGGCCACGTCGTGCGGACCGCGGGCGGCTACACCCTCGGCTACCGCGTGCCGTCCCTGCACCGCGCCTTCCAGCGGCAGATGCGGCTGGACGACGAGGTGCACGGGCTGCTGCTCTCGGCCCGGCTGGCGGTGGGCGCGGACACGTACTTCAGCACCTACAGGGACGGGGACATCGCCGTCCTCGCCGGAACTTCCGCTTCCGTTCCGGCGACCGGGGGCTTCGGCGTCGGGCAGGACCCCGACGGGCATGCGACGGCCCACGGCAAGATGCTGCTCTCCGCCCTCCCGCGCGCCGCCCGCCTGCGCTATCTGAGCGCGAGCGGCATGCGGGCCATCACCCCACGCACCATCACCTCGCCCGAGCTGCTGGACCAGGAGCTGAGGCGGGTGCGGCGGGAAGGGGTCGCGGTGGAGATCGAGGAGTGCGCGCCGGGAGTGGCGTGCGTGGCCGTGCCCGTGCCGTCCACCGGAGGCGGCGCGATGACGGCCGTCTCCGCCGCGCTGCCGCTGGAGGACTTCCACCGGCACAGGCGGCAGGTGACCCGGACGCTGCGCCATGTTGCGGCGGAGGCGGGCAAGTTGGCTGCCCGTCAGTGCGCCGGAGGTCCACCGGCGCACTGAGCGGACCGGAACGCTCCGCTCGGCTGGGTGGTTACCACCGGGTAGACGCAGGATCGGCGCTACCCATGGGTACACCGGAGAAAAGGGAGGGAGACGCGGCCCCCGCGTCCACCGCGACCGTCCGGCGACCGCGCAAACTTTCTGTCACCCCTTCGTAGGGAGTCAACAAAGAATGCGCACCGCACATCCGGATCATTGATCGAGATCTTGCCCACACGGCCGGACCGCCATCGGCCGCGGAACCCGGCGTACCGTGGGAGAACCGGGATTTCCGGCCTCTTCCCGGCCCGTCTTTCACGCTCCGTGTGGGCAAGCTCACCCCGGGAGTCGGGTCGGCACAGAGTGTTGCCTGTACCTAAACTCACCTTGTTTCAAGGAGGGAGCCATCGTGCGCAAGGTGCTCATCGCCAACCGTGGCGAAATCGCTGTCCGCGTCGCTCGTGCATGCCGGGACGCCGGGATCGGAAGTGTGGCGGTCTACGCCGATCCGGACCGGGATGCGTCGCATGTCCGCGTCGCCGACGAGGCGTACGCGCTGGGCGGTGACACCCCGGCGACGAGCTACCTCGACGTGGCCAAGGTGCTAGCCGCAGCAGCCGAATCGGGTGCGGACGCCGTCCACCCCGGATACGGATTCCTGTCCGAGAACGCGGACTTCGCGCAGGCCGTCCTCGACGCGGGCCTGACCTGGATCGGCCCGCCCCCGCAGGCCATCCGCGACCTCGGCGACAAGGTGGCGGCCCGTCACATCGCCCAGCGCGCCGGCGCACCGCTGGTCGCCGGAACCCCCGACCCCGTCACCGGTGCGGACGAGGTCGTCGCCTTCGCCCGGGAACACGGGCTGCCCATCGCCATCAAGGCCGCCTTCGGCGGCGGCGGACGCGGTCTGAAGGTCGCCCGGACGCTGGAGGAGGTGCCCGAGCTCTACGACTCCGCCGTCCGCGAGGCGGTCGCCGCGTTCGGGCGCGGGGAGTGCTTCGTCGAGCGCTACCTCGACCGGCCCCGTCACGTCGAGACCCAGTGCCTGGCCGACCAGCACGGCAACGTCGTGGTGGTCTCCACCCGTGACTGCTCGCTCCAGCGCCGCCACCAGAAGCTCGTCGAAGAAGCCCCGGCACCGTTCCTCACCCAGGAGCAGAACGCCGAGCTCTACCGTGCCTCCAAGGCCATCCTCCGCGAGGCCGGGTACGAGGGCGCGGGCACGTGCGAGTTCCTGGTCGGGCAGGACGGGACGATCTCCTTCCTGGAGGTCAACACCCGCCTGCAGGTCGAGCACCCGGTCACCGAGGAGGTCACCGGCATCGACCTCGTACGGGAGATGTTCCGCATCGCCGACGGCGAAGAACTCGGCTACGACGACCCGCCGCTGCGCGGGCACTCCTTCGAGTTCCGTATCAACGGCGAGGACCCGGGCCGGGGCTTCCTGCCCGCCCCCGGCACCGTCACCCGCTTCGACGCCCCCTCCGGCCCCGGCGTCCGCCTCGACGCAGGTGTGGAGGCGGGTTCGGTCATCGGCCCGGCGTGGGATTCTCTCCTGGCCAAGCTGATCGTGACGGGTGCGACGCGTGAGCAGGCGCTCCAGCGCGCGGCCCGCGCGCTGGGCGAGTTCACGGTCGAGGGCATGGCCACCGCCATCCCCTTCCACCGCGCCGTCGTCACCGACCCCGCCTTCACCGCCGATCCCTTCCACATCCACACCCGCTGGATCGAAACCGAATTCGTCAACGAGATCCCGGCCTTCGCGGGCGCGGTCGCCGAGGACGAGGAAGAGGCCCCCGGGCGCGAGACGGTCGTCGTCGAGGTCGGCGGGAAGCGGCTGGAGGTCTCCCTGCCGTCGTCGCTGGGCATGACCATCGCCCGTACGGCGGCTGCGGGCGGCGCGAAGCCGAAGCGGCGCGCGACGAAGAAGTCGGGCTCCGCGGCTTCGGGTGACGCGCTCACGTCCCCGATGCAGGGCACGATCGTCAAGGTCGCGGTCGAGGAGGGCCAGGAAGTCGCCGAGGGCGATCTCATCGTGGTCCTCGAAGCGATGAAGATGGAACAGCCGCTGAACGCGCACCGCGCGGGCACGGTCAAGGGCATCACGGCGGAGGTCGGCGCATCGGTCTCCTCCGGAGCGGTCATCTGCGAGATCAAGGACTGACGCGGGAACCGGGGCTCCGCCCCGGACCCTGGACGGGCTGGATTCACGGGCTACGGTCCGCGAATCCAGCCCGTCCGGCGTTTGAGGACGCGCCCGCAGGGCGCTCCGCCGCAGGCGCCGACAAGCCGCACCCGGAAGCAAAGGCACGCCCACCCCAACCCGCCCCCCGCGAAGCGAATGGCATTCTTGAGCCGCGGGGACCCCAAGGGAGGCGGCAATGACCACGGAGACCACACACGCGCCACGCCCCATGCGCGCGGACGCGCGGCGCAACTACGAGCGGCTGCTCGTGGAAGCCCGTACCGCCTTCACCGCACACGGCACGGACGCCTCCCTCGAAGACATCGCCCGTCGCGCGGGCGTCGGCATCGGGACCCTCTACCGCCACTTCCCCAACCGCACGGCCCTGATGAGCGCCGTCTTCCAGGGCGAGGTCGATGCCCTGCTGGCCCGGTCGCGGGAGCTGCTGGCCTCGCCCGAGCCCTGCCGGGCGCTCGTGGACTGGCTGCGGGCGATCGTGGCGCACGCCAGCACCTACCGGGGGCTGTCGCGCGCCCTGATGGCCGCGCAGAGCGACGAGGCGTCCGCGATGTCGCGGTGCAGCCTGCCGATGCGGGAGGCTGGCAGCGAGCTGCTCGCCCGCGCCCAGGGGGCGGGGGCGGTCCGGGAGGACGTCGGCATCGTGGATGTGATGCAGCTGACGAACGCGATCTCCCTGGCCGTGGAGCAGTCGCCGGACGACCCCGGTCTCGCGGACCGGCTCCTGATGCTCACGCTCACCGGTCTGAAGGCGCCCGCGAGCGCCGGACGGGACTGCGGGGACAGCCCGTCCGACGCCTGAGGCCCCGCGTCAGCGCCGCCTGGGCGCCAGGTCGGCCACCCGCGCGGTCGCCTGGTCGCCCAGGGACACCGCGCTGCGCAGCTGGGGGCCCGGCGGCCCCCCCTGCACCGGCCCTGGCGGCTGCCCGGGCCCCATCGGGTGGGTGCGCCGCTGTCCAGGCAGCGGCACGTCGCGGCGGCGGCCCGGCGGCACCGCCTCGCCCCCGCCGGGGACGCCCGTCGGTCCCGAGCCCGACCCCGCGCCGGGCCCCGCGACCGAGATGTGGACGCCCTGGTCCGCGAGGGCCTGGAGCTCCGTGGCCGCGCGGTCGTCGTGCCCCGGGGGCGCGTCCGTCACGAGGCGGGTGATCACGTCGGTGGGCACCGTCTGGAACATGGTGTCGGTGCCCAGCTTCGTGTGGTCCGCCAGCACCACGACCTCCGCGGCCGCCTGCACCAGCGCCCGGTCCACGCTCGCGGAGAGCATGTTGGACGTGGACAGGCCGCGCTCGGCGGTCAGCCCGCTGCCGGACAGGAACGCTCTGGACACCCGCAGCCCGTGCAGCGACTGCTCGGCCCCGCTGCCCACCAGGGCGTAGTTGGAGCCGCGCAGCGTGCCGCCGGTCATCACGACCTCGACCCGGTTGGCGTGGGCCAGTGCCTGGGCGACGAGCAGGGAGTTGGTGACCACGGTCAGGCCCGGCACGCGCGCGAGCCGGCGGGCCAGCTCCTGCGTGGTCGTACCGGCGCCGACGACTACCGCTTCGCCCTCTTCGACAAAGCTCGCCGCGAGATCGGCGATGGCCGTCTTCTCCGCGGTCGCTAGATGGGATTTCTGCGGGAAGCCGGACTCCCTGGTGAAACCGCCCGGCAACACCGCACCGCCGTGCCGGCGGTCGAGCAGTCCTTCTGCCTCCAATGCCCGCACGTCCCGCCGTACGGTCACTTCGGAGGTCTGGACGACGCGGGCGAGCTCACGGAGCGAAACCGCTCCGTTGGCGCGCACCATTTCGAGGATCAATTGACGACGTTCTGCAGCGAACACGAAACCGACAGTAACGCCAACGACCATCCGTTTTCAGCAGGTTGCAGAATTTTACGGAAGTTGTCCGCTGCGGACCGTATGACGTGGTATAGGGAACTCCCCGGTCCGCTACCCCTCGCGCTGCGTCTTCCTCGCGTGCAGCTGGCGGGCCACCTCGGCGAGGGAGCCGGACAGCGAGGGGTAGACGGTGAACGCGTTGGCGATCTGTTCCACGGTCAGGTTGTTGTCGACCGCGATCGAAATGGGGTGGATCAGCTCGCTCGCACGCGGCGCGACCACCACACCGCCGACCACGATGCCCGTACCCGGACGGCAGAACATCTTCACGAAACCGTCGCGAATACCCTGCATCTTCGCCCGCGGATTCCGCAGCAGCGGCAGCTTCACCATGCGGGCGTCAATCCTGCCGCTGTCGACATCGGCCTGCGTATAACCGACCGTCGCAATCTCCGGATCCGTAAATACGTTCGCGGATACAGCCTTGAGATTGAGCGGCGCCACCGCGTCACCCAGGAAGTGGTACATCGCGATGCGGCCCTGCATCGCCGCGACCGACGCGAGCGCCAGCACCCCGGTGCAGTCACCGGCCGCGTAGACGCCCGGCGCGCTCGTGCGCGAGACCCGGTCCGTCCAGATGTGGCCCGACTCCTTGAGCCGGACGCCGGACTCCTCCAGGCCGATCCCCTCCGTGTTGGGGATCGAGCCGACGGCCATCAGACAGTGCGTACCCGTGATCACCCGGCCGTCGGCCAGCGTGACCTCCACGCGGTCGCCGACGCGCTTCGCGGACTGCGCCCGCGACCGCGCCATCACGTTCATCCCGCGCCGCCGGAAGACGTCCTCCAGCACCGCGGCCGCGTCGGGGTCCTCGCCCGGCAGCACGCGGTCGCGCGAGGACACCAGCGTGACCTTCGACCCGAGGGCCTGGTAGGCACCGGCGAACTCCGCGCCGGTGACGCCCGAGCCGACCACGATGAGCTCCTCGGGGAGCTCGTCCAGGTCGTAGACCTGCGTCCAGTTCAGGATCCGCTCGCCGTCCGGCAGCGCGTCCGGGATCTCCCGCGGGTGCGCGCCCGTGGCGATCAGCACCGCGTCCGCGACCAGCGTCTCCTCGGTGCCGTCGACGGCCCGCACGACGACCTTGCGCGAACCGTCCGGGGCCTGGTTCGGCTCCAGCCGGCCGCGGCCGCGCAGCACGCGCGCGCCCGCCCGGGTGACGGACGCGGTGATGTCGTGCGACTGCGCCAGCGCCAGCCGCTTCACACGGCGGTTGACCTTGCCCAGGTCCACGCCCACGACCCGCGCCGCCTGTTCCTGCGGTGGGCCCGCGGCGCAGCCGCTGTCGGATGCAGTGTCCGCGACGATGATGCCCAGCTCCTCGTACGAGGAGTCGAAGGTCGTCATCACCTCAGCCGTCGCAATAAGGGTCTTCGAGGGCACACAGTCGGTGAGCACCGACGCCCCGCCCAGACCGTCGCAGTCGACGACGGTCACCTCCGCGCCGAGCTGCGCGGCGACGAGCGCCGCCTCATAGCCGCCGGGTCCGCCACCGATGATCACGATCCGAGTCACGTACTCCATTGTCCCGCACCCATCAAAGCGACTTCTCCCGGGGCCTCCCCCGGGGGATCCGTACGTAAATCCCTACGTACATCCCTACGGGCATCCGTGCGAGGACCGGCAGGAGGTTCCGGACGAACCTCCCTTCGAGACTGCCACCCCAAATGCCGTTCCGCCTCACTCCCGTACTCTCGGAGCCATGTCGCTCTACGCCGCGTACGCCGGCAACCTCGACGCGCGGCTGATGTCCCGCCGCGCACCCCACTCGCCCCTGCGCGGCACGGGCTGGCTCGCCGACTGGCGACTGACGTTCGGCGGGGAGCAGCTGGGCTGGGAGGGGGCGCTCGCGACCGTCGTCGAGGCGCCGCGCTCCCAGGTCTTCGTCGCGCTCTACGACATCGCCCCGATGGACGAGGACTCGATGGACCGTTGGGAGGGTGTCGGCCTCGACATCTACCGCCGGATGAGGGTCCGCGTGCACACCCTGGACGGCGAGGAGCCCGCCTGGGTGTACGTCCTCAACGGCTACGAGGGCGGGCTGCCCTCCGCGCGCTACCTCGGCGAGATCGCCGACGCCGCAGAGTCGGCCGGGGCGCCGCACGACTATGTGATGGAGCTCCGGAAGCGGCCCTGCTGAGGCATCGGCGGTGCCGTCCGCGGGGCCCGGCGCGGCGGCTTCCCGGCCGCCGCGCCGGGCCCCGCGGATTTCTCTGACGAATCCGTCTCGTCGCATTCCACAAAGCAACAATCGGAACACCGTCATCGGCGACATCTACGCGCGTAGGCGAATAGCGGCTACCCTCGTCCGCGTGAACGCATCAGTTACCCCCCAGACCGACCCGTACACCGCGGCCGACGCCGCCGCCTCCCGCCTGCGCGAGCTCACGGGCGCCGAGACCCACGACGTCGCCCTGGTCATGGGCTCCGGATGGGTTCCCGCCACCGAAGCCCTCGGCACCCCCGAGATCGAGTTCCCGGTCACCGACCTCCCGGGCTTCTCCGCCGCCGCCGTCGCCGGCCACGCGGGCACCGTCCGCTCGTACAAGGTCAACGACAAGCGCGTCCTGGTCTTCCTCGGCCGCACGCACTACTACGAGGGCCGCGGCGTCGCCTCCGTCGTGCACGGCGTCCGCACCGCCGTCGCCGCCGGCTGCAAGACCATCGTCCTCACCAACGGCTGCGGCGGCCTCCGCGAGGGCATGCGCCCCGGCCAGCCGGTGCTGATCAGCGACCACATCAACCTCACGGCGACCTCGCCGATCGTCGGCGCCAACTTCGTCGACCTCACCGACCTCTACTCGCCGCGGCTGCGCAGCCTCTGCCAGGAGGTCGACCCGACCCTCGAAGAGGGCGTCTACGTCCAGTTCCCCGGCCCGCACTACGAGACGCCCGCGGAGATCAAGATGATCCGCACGCTCGGTGCGGACCTGGTCGGCATGTCCACCACTCTCGAGGCCATCGCCGCCCGTGAGGCCGGCGCCGAGGTCCTCGGCATCTCCCTGGTCACGAACCTGGCCGCGGGCATGACGGGCGAGCCGCTCAACCACGAAGAGGTTCTCCAGGCCGGGCGCGACTCCGCGACCGCGATGGGGTCTCTGCTGGCTTCGGTGCTCGACCGGCTGTAGGTCTGCTGCTTGCTTTGTGCGGCTTTGTTCGCGCCTGCGGCGGGGCGCCCTGCGGGCGCGGCCTCAAGCGCCGGCCGGGCTGGGTTGTGGGTGGCCGGGGGCGTGGCCTCCGGGCCGGGAACCTGGAACGCGGTGCGTGGCGCCGTGACGTGTATTGCGTGCCGTGACAACGCACCGCGTTCCAGAACCCCACCCTGCGGCCCCACCCCCTCCCGCCGGAGAGCGACTTGCAGGCCGTTGGGGGTGGCTTTCGCGGCTACGCCGTACGCCGCCGACGGTGAGCGGGTGGCACCGGAACGGGTGCCCATCGCCTTCCGAGTAACGGGCGGTCGCGGGTGGGTGTGACCCGCCGCGGTAGCGGCGGGCAGCCGACCGCGGCGAGTGGCCTGGCCCACAGCGCAGCAACATGTGATTTACCAGCCCTGCGCCAGGGCAACGATGCAACACCCGGCGACGGACCTGCGCCCCCGGCAGAGCGCAGCGGAACCGCCGCCCAGACACTCGACCACTCCGGAGGAGAAACCGTGGAGCGAGACCTCATCGCGCGAGCCAAGTCGTGGCTGGCCGAGGACCCCGACCCCGACACCCGTGACGAGCTCGCCCGGCTCATCGACGCCGGGGACACCGCCGAGCTGAGCGTCCGCTTCGGCGGCACCCTCCAGTTCGGTACGGCCGGTCTCCGCGGTGAGCTGGGCGCCGGTCCCATGCGCATGAACCGCGCCGTCGTGATCCGCGCGGCCACCGGTCTCGCCGCGTACCTCAAGAAGCAGGGCCACGTCGGCGGCACCGTCGTCATCGGCTACGACGCCCGCCACAAGAGCGCCGACTTCGCCCTGGACACCGCGGCCGTGATGGTCGGCGCGGGCCTGAAGGCCGCGCTGCTCCCCCGGCCGCTGCCCACCCCCGTGCTCGCCTTCGCGATCCGCCACCTGGGCGCGGTCGCGGGCGTCGAGGTGACGGCCAGCCACAACCCGCCGCGCGACAACGGCTACAAGGTCTACCTCGGCGACGGCTCCCAGATCGTGCCCCCGGCCGACGCGGAGATCGCCGCCGAGATCGCCGCGGTCGAGAGCCTGGACGACGTGCCCCGTCCCTCCGCCGGCTGGGAGACCCTCCGCGACACGATCGTGCAGGCCTACCTGGAGCGTACGGACGCGGTCCTGACCAATGGCTCCGCCCGGGACGTACGCGTCGTCTACACGCCCATGCACGGCGTCGGCCGCACCGTCCTGACCGCCGCCTTCGAGCGGGCCGGATTCCCCGCGCCGACGGTGGTCGCCGAGCAGGCCGAGCCCGACCCGGACTTCCCGACCGTCTCCTTCCCCAACCCGGAGGAGCCGGGCGCGATGGACCTGGCGTTCGCGACGGCCCGCGAGGCCCAGCCGGACATCGTCATCGCCAACGACCCCGACGCCGACCGCTGCGCCGTCGCCGTGCCGGACCCCGAGTCCGCCGAGGGCTGGCGCATGCTGCGCGGCGACGAGGTGGGCGCGCTGCTGGCCACGCACCTGGTGCACAAGAAGGCGCAGGGCACGTTCGCGACCACGATCGTCTCCTCGTCCCTCCTCTCCCGCATCGCGGCCGCCGCTCCCGGCGCCGACTACGAGGAGACCCTCACCGGCTTCAAGTGGCTGGCCCGCGTGGACGGCCTGCGCTACGCGTACGAGGAGGCGCTGGGTTACTGCGTCGACCCCGAGGGCGTACGCGACAAGGACGGCATCACCGCCGCCCTGCTGGTCGCCGAGCTGGCGGCCGAGCTCAAGGAGACCGGCCGTACGCTCACGGACCTGCTGGACGACCTCGCGGTCGAGCACGGCCTGCACGCCACGGACCAGCTCTCGGTGCGCGTCGAGGACCTGTCCCTGATCTCCGACGCGATGCGCCGCCTGCGCGAGCAGCCGCCCGCGGTGCTGGCCGGCCTCCAGGTGACCTCGGCCGAGGACCTGGCCAAGGGCTCGGAGGCGCTGCCGCCGACGGACGGCCTGCGCTATCACCTCGCCGGTGACGCCTCCGGAACCGTCTCGGGGGCGCGGGTCATCGTCCGGCCGTCGGGCACGGAGCCGAAGATCAAGTGCTACCTGGAGGTCGTCGTCCCGGTCGCGTCCGCGATCGCCCTGACGGACGCGCGCGCCCGCGCGACGGATGTCCTGACCCACATCAAGCGCGACCTCTCCCAGGCAGCGGGCATCTAGGGCACCTCCACGATCCCGCCGCGGTCGGCCACCCGCCGCTACCGCGGCGGGACATGCCCACCCACGCCACCCGATCGCCCAGAGGCGTAAGCGCACGCCCTCCCGTGCCGCCCCGGCCCGTCGGCACCCGCCCGCCGCGGTCGGCTACCCGCCCGCGACCGCCCGTTACTCGGAAGGTGATGGGCACCCTTTCCGGTGCCACCCGCCCGCCGTCGGCGACGCTGAGGCCGCTCTCCGGCGGGAGGGGGTGGGGCCGCAGGGGCAGGGGTCCTGGACGCTGACGTGTATTTGCGGCGCAAGCCCCGGGCACTCAACACCCAAGAGGGCAACGCGCCGTAAATATACGGTCCAGGACCCCTGCCCCGGAGGCCACGCCCCCGGCCACCCACAACCCAGCCCAGCCGGCACTTGAGGCCGCGCCCGCAGGGCGCCCCGCCGCAGGCGCAAACAAAGCCGCACCCGCAAAGAGACCTCAGCCCAAAACCCCGAGCACAACCAAAAGCACAACCCCCACCCCCACCGGCACCAACACCTCATAAGCCCACCGCACCAACACCCCGCCGCCATCATCGGACGCATGGCGCGCCGCCAACTCCCGGATCTCCTCGATCGCCTGATCCGCCGGCGCCCGCACAGCCGCCTCATCCACACCCCGCCGCGCCGCAGCCTTCCGCTTGCGCAGCGACACCGGGATCGACCAGAGCTGATACTTCGCGCCCCCGGCGAAGAGCTCGCTGGAGTACCCGGCCCGTACGTCCTCGACGCAACCCCACGGCACGGTGATCGTCCGGAACGGGTTCCGCACCAGCAGCCGCTTCTCGCCCGCCCACACCGCGGGCCGCAGCGTGAAGGCGACGATCAGCGGTACGACGCAGAGCAGGCCGGCGAGGGTCAGCCAGGGCGTCCGGCCGGAGCCGCGGAAGACGGCGTCGCCGCCCAGCCAGGCGGCGAGGAGGAGCAGCAGCACGCCGCTCGCGATCCCCGCGGGCGAGCGGTAGCACCGGTCGGCGTACGGGGTCTGCGGGGCGGAGGAGTCGTCCGGGCTCGTCATGCGGCGATTGTGCCCCACGCGCCACAAGAGGGGACGGCAGGAGCTCAAAGGAAGCCCCCGGACACCGGATCCGACAGAGGGGGTGACACGCGCTACGCGCGTAGATATGCTCATCTGGTGACCATGCCCACCACAGTTCCCGCACACGGCAATGACGCCGCGGGGCGGCTGAAGGAGCTGGCGGACGTGACCGCCTCCGACAGCACGCTGCGCCGCTTCCTGCACGGCCTCCCGGGCGTCGACGCGGTCGGGCTGGAGGCCCGCGCCGCCTCGCTCGGCACCCGCTCGATCAAGACGACGGCGAAGGCCTATGCCATCGACCTCGCGATCTCGATGATCGACCTGACGACGCTGGAAGGCGCAGACACCCCGGGCAAGGTCCGGGCGCTCGCCGCCAAGGCCGTCCACCCCGACCCGACCGACCGTACGACGCCCACGACCGCCGCGGTCTGCGTCTATCCGGACATGGTGGCGACCGCCAAGGCCGCCCTGAAGGGCACGGACGTCAAGGTCGCGTCCGTCGCCACCGCGTTCCCCGCCGGCCGCGCCGCGCTGCCGGTGAAGCTGGCCGACACCCGGGACGCCATCGCCGCCGGGGCGGACGAGATCGACATGGTCATCGACCGCGGGGCGTTCCTCGCCGGCCGGTACATGGACGTCTTCGAGGAGATCCGCGCGGTCCGGGCGGAGTGCGGCGACAAGGCCCGCCTCAAGGTCATCTTCGAGACCGGCGAGCTGTCGACGTACGACAACATCCGCCGCGCGTCCTGGATCGGGATGCTCGCGGGCGCCGACTTCATCAAGACCTCGACCGGCAAGGTCGCGGTGAACGCGACCCCGGCCAACACGCTGCTGATGCTGGAGGCCGTGCGCGACTTCCGGGCGCAGACGGGCGTCCAGGTCGGTGTGAAGCCGGCCGGCGGCATCCGCACGACCAAGGACGCGATCAAGTTCCTGGTCCTGGTCAACGAGACCGTGGGCGAGGAGTGGCTGGACAACACCTGGTTCCGCTTCGGTGCCTCCAGCCTGCTGAACGACCTGCTGATGCAGCGGCAGAAGCTGAGCACCGGGCGCTACTCCGGTCCCGACTACGTCACGGTGGACTGATCATGTCTTTCACTTACGCACCGGCCCTCGAGTCGCGGGCGGTCGTCGACATCGCCCCGTCCTACGGCCTGTTCATCGACGGCGAGTTCACCGAAGCGACCGGCGGCAAGGTCTTCAAGACGGTCAGCCCCTCCTCCGAGGAGGTGCTGTCCGAGGTCGCGCAGGGTTCCGCGGAGGACGTGGACCGCGCGGTGAAGGCGGCCCGCAAGGCGTTCGAGAAGTGGTCGGCGCTGCCCGGCTCGGAGCGCGCGAAGTACCTCTTCCGCATCGCGCGGATCATCCAGGAGCGCTCGCGCGAGCTGGCCGTCCTGGAGACCCTGGACAACGGCAAGCCGATCAAGGAGACCCGCGACGCGGACCTCCCGCTGGTCGCCGCGCACTTCTTCTACTACGCGGGCTGGGCCGACAAGCTCGACCACGCGGGCTACGGCGCCAGCCCCCGCCCGCTGGGCGTCGCGGGCCAGGTCATCCCGTGGAACTTCCCGCTGCTGATGCTGGCGTGGAAGATCGCCCCGGCGCTGGCGACGGGCAACACCGTCGTCCTGAAGCCGGCCGAGACGACCCCGCTGTCGGCGCTGTTCTTCGCGGACATCTGCCGCCAGGCCGGGCTGCCGAAGGGCGTCGTCAACATCGTCACGGGCGACGGCACCACGGGCGCCGCGCTGGTGGCGCACGAGGACGTGAACAAGGTCGCGTTCACCGGCTCCACGGCGGTCGGCAAGGCCATCGCCCGTACGGTCGCGGGGACGGACAAGAAGCTCACGCTGGAGCTGGGCGGCAAGGGCGCCAACATCGTCTTCGACGACGCCCCCATCGACCAGGCCGTCGAGGGCATCGTCCAGGGCATCTTCTTCAACCAGGGCCAGGTCTGCTGCGCGGGCTCCCGCCTGCTGGTGCAGGAGTCGATCCAGGACGAGCTGCTGGACTCCCTCAAGCGCCGTCTGTCGACGCTGCGCCTGGGCGACCCGCTGGACAAGAACACCGACATCGGCGCGATCAACTCCGCCGAGCAGCTGGCCCGGATCACGGAGCTGGCCGACAGCGGCGAGGCGGAGGGCGCGGAGCGCTGGGCCCCGGCCTGCGAGCTGCCGTCCGCGGGTTACTGGTTCGCGCCGACGCTGTTCACGAACGTCACCCAGGCCCACCGGATCGCCCGCGAGGAGATCTTCGGCCCGGTGCTCTCGGTGCTGTCCTTCCGCACCCCGGCCGAGGCGGTCGCCAAGGCGAACAACTCGCAGTACGGCCTCTCCGCCGGCATCTGGACGGAGAAGGGCTCGCGGATGCTGGCCGTCGCGGGCAAGCTGCGCGCGGGCGTCGTCTGGGCCAACACGTTCAACAAGTTCGACCCGACCTCGCCGTTCGGCGGCTTCAAGGAGTCGGGCTTCGGCCGCGAGGGCGGCCGTCACGGTCTGGAGGCCTACCTCGATGTCTGATCGCCTGGCTGTCTTCAAGACCTACAAGCTGTTCGTCGGGGGCAAGTTCCCCCGGTCCGAGAGCGGACGGGTGTACGAGGTGACCGACTCCAAGGGCAACTGGCTCGCCAACGCCCCGCAGTCCTCCCGCAAGGACGCCCGTGACGCGGTCGTCGCGGCCCGCAAGGCCGTCGGCGGCTGGTCGGGCGCGACCGCGTACAACCGCGGCCAGGTCCTCTACCGCGTCGCCGAGATGCTGGAGGGCCGCCGCGACCAGTTCGTGGCGGAGGTCGCCGACGCCGAGGGCCTGTCCAAGGCGAAGGCCGCGGCCCAGGTGGACGCCGCGATCGACCGCTGGGTCTGGTACGCGGGCTGGACCGACAAGATCGGCCAGATCACCGGTGCCACCAACCCGGTCGCAGGCCCGTACTTCAACGTCTCCTCCACCGAGCCGACCGGCGTCGTCGCCGTGCTGGCCCCGCAGGAGTCGTCGTTCCTCGGCCTGGTCTCGGTGATCGCCCCCGCGATCGCCACCGGCAACACGGTCGTGGTCGTGGCCTCAGAGAAGGCCCCGCTGCCCGCGCTGTCCCTGGGCGAGGTGCTGGCGACGTCCGACGTCCCCGGCGGTGTCGTCAACGTCCTGTCGGGCCGTACGGCGGAGATCGCGCCGTCGCTGGCCGCGCACCAGGACGTCAACGCGATCGACCTGGCGGGTGCGGACGCCGCGCTCGCGACGGAGCTGGAGATCGCTGCGGCGGACAACCTCAAGCGCGTTCTCCGTCCACAGGCTGTGGACTGGGCCGCGACGCCGGGCACCGAGCGGATGACGGCGTTCCTGGAGACGCGCACCGTCTGGCACCCGACGGGTTCACTGGGCGCGGGCGGCTCGTCCTACTGACGCACCACGACCGGACGGGCTGGATTTCGGCTGAGCTCAGCCGAAATCCAGCCCGTCCGGAGTTTGAGGACGCCCGCCCTTAAATCGGCAGTGGCGGCAGGAGGCTCGCCGCCTGGTCCAGCAGGGCCAGGTCCTGGAGCGCGGCGCCGTTCGTCAGCGGCTCCGTGACGGAGGACGTGCTCACCGGCTCGAAGTCGGCGACCTGTGTGCCCACCGCGTTGGCGAACGGGTCGCTGCCCGTGCCCGCCAGCGGGTTGAGCTTCAGCGCCTCCAGGGACCGCAGCGCGCCCTCCGAGGACGCGCCGAGCGCCGTGTCCGCACCGGCCGTGGCCGCGTCGATGGACGTCACCCCCAGCTCGGCCCGGGGGCCCGTCCTGGGCGCCATGGGCGCGGCGTTCGCGGCTCCCGCGCCGCCCGCGACGATGGCCGCACCCGCCGAGACGGTCAGCCCGACGCGCACCAGACCGCGCGAGGAGGAGGGGCG
Organism: Streptomyces blastmyceticus; assembly: GCF_039521185.1. Lineage (NCBI taxonomy): Bacteria > Bacillati > Actinomycetota > Actinomycetes > Kitasatosporales > Streptomycetaceae > Streptomyces > Streptomyces blastmyceticus. The sequence goes on from NZ_BAAABW010000004.1 coordinate 112,791, forward strand.
GGAAGAGCGTGCGTGTCGTGCGTGCGAGGCCATGGGCACCTGCCGGGTCGTGAGGTACAGGATGGAACGACAACGCACCGTAGCGGGATCGTGACACTGCGCGCACCCTCCGACCCGGGGGGATCCCCCATGCGGCCCAATGCCTCACACTGGTTTCCCGTGACTCCCCATATGACCCCCGCGCGCGTCATCCTGCTGACCGGCCCGTCCGGTTCCGGAAAGTCGTCCCTCGCGGCCCGCACCGGGCTGCCCGTCCTCAACCTCGACGACTTCTACAAGGAGGGCGACGACCCGACGCTCCCGCTGCTCGTGGAAGGGGAGCCCGGCTCGGGCGCCGACTGGGACTCGCCCCGCTCCTGGGACCACCTCGCGGCGGTGGGCGCAATAGCCGAGCTGTGCCGCACGTCCCGTACGAGCGTGCCGGTGTACGACATCGCCACCAGCTCGCGCACCGGCGAGGCCATGTTCGACATCGGCCGCACCCCGCTGTTCATAGCGGAGGGCATCTTCGCCGCCCACATCATCGAGGACTGCCGGGACATGGGCGTGCTCGCCGACGCCCTGTGCCTGCGCGGCCGCCCCTCGACGACGTTCCGCCGCCGGCTGCTGCGCGACCTGCGGGAGGGCCGCAAGTCCGCCCCGTACCTGATCCGCCGCGGCCTGCGGCTGATGCGCGCCGAGCGCGGCATCGTGGCCGGCCAGACGGCGCTCGGCGCGTACGCCTGCGGCAAGGAGACCGCCATGGGCCGGATAGCCGCCGCGGCCGCGGGCCGCCGGGAGGGCGTCCGCGTCTGACGCGGTGACCGCTTTCGGGAAACAGCGGAGCGGGCGGACATACCCCCCGGCTGTCCGCCCGCTCCTCCCCCGTGGCCCCCGTCCGCTCCCCCGAGCGTTCCCCGTCCCCCCGGGGCCCCTTGGTCTTCCGGCTCCTCAGGCCACCAGCTCGCCGAAGGACTCCGCGACGCCCCGGCCGGAGCCGATGACCTCGTCGTCGCGCAGCCGGCGCAGGGAGCGCCAGATGCTGCTCTTGACCGTGCCGACGCTGATGTCGAGGATCTCCGCGATCTCCGGGTCCGTACGGCCCTCGTAGTAGCGCAGGACGAGCATCGTGCGCTGGAGCTCGGGCAGCCGGGCCAGCGCCTGCCAGAGGACGGCGCGCAGTTCGGTGCCGCGCATCGCGTCGGTCTCGCCGACCGTCTCCGGCAGCTCCTCCGTCGGGTACTCGTTCAGCTTGCGCCGGCGCCAGGCGCTGATGTGCAGATTGGTCATCGTGCGGCGGAGGTAACCGCCGACGGCCGCCTTGTCGGTGATCCGGTCCCAGGCGCGGTACGTGGAGAACAGCGCGCTCTGGAGCAGGTCCTCGGCCTCGTGCCGGTCACCGGTCAGGTGGTAGGCGGTCGCGTACAGGGAGGCCCGGCGCTCCTGGACGTAGGCGGTGAACGCCGCTTCGGCGTCCGCCTGCTTCGTCCGGGACGCGCCCTTGCCCTCCCCCGAGGCCCCCGTGGCCTCCCCGTACGTGACCGCGTCGATCGCCACCATGTACGGCGGCCGTACACGTCCGGTGCCGCGGGCGCACCCCCGCCCGCCCACGGCACCGGACTTCTCCGGGCCCCGCCCGGCGTCGTGCAGGCGCGTGCGAATGACTGCGCTGGTCGTGGTGCTGTGCAGTGTGTTCATCTCGCGCCCCCCGTCGGTGGAGCCAGCTTCGGTCCGTTTGCGTTCCCGGGCCGTCCTGCCGCCCGATGTCCCCAAGCCTGGCGGGCCAGTTTCATCGCGTTGTCCGCCGACTGTCACAGCCCTGCAACAGGCCGCGGGCCGCGTGCGCGGCGGCTTCGGTCGAACTACCGGCCAGTCGTAGGCCAGAATGACCACCGTGCCTTTCCTGTTGCTGATCGAGGACGACGACGCCATCCGCACGGCTCTTGAGTTCTCCCTGTCCCGCCAGGGCCACCGTGTGGTGACCGCGGCGACGGGTGAGGACGGCCTGAAACTGCTGCGCGAGCAGCGGCCGGACCTGATCGTGCTGGACGTCATGCTGCCCGGTATCGACGGTTTCGAGGTGTGCCGGCGGATCCGCCGCACCGACCAGCTGCCGATCATCCTGCTGACCGCGCGCAACGACGACATCGACGTCGTGGTCGGGCTGGAGTCCGGCGCGGACGACTATGTGGTCAAGCCCGTGCAGGGCCGGGTGCTCGACGCCCGGATCCGCGCGGTGCTGCGCCGCGGCGAGCGGGAGTCGAACGACTCCGCGTCGTTCGGCTCCCTGGTCATCGACCGGGCGGCCATGACGGTCACCAAGAACGGCGAGGACCTCCAGCTGACCCCGACCGAGCTGCGGCTGCTGCTGGAGCTCAGCCGCAGGCCGGGGCAGGCGCTGTCGCGGCAGCAACTGCTGCGCCTGGTGTGGGAGCACGACTATCTGGGCGACTCACGGCTGGTGGACGCCTGTGTGCAGCGGCTGCGCGCCAAGGTCGAGGACGTCCCGTCGTCGCCGACCCTGATCCGTACGGTCCGAGGCGTCGGCTACCGCCTGGACACCCCGCAGTGATCGCCCCGGACCGCCACAACAGCACAGAGAGCACACCGTGACAGAAGAGCCCGGCCGGGAACGGGGTCGGCGTCCGGCCAGGAACGCGCTGAAGCTGAGCATGCGGTGGATCAGCCTGCGGCTGCGGCTGATGCTGGTCTTCGCGCTGGTGGCGCTGGCCGCCGCCGTCTCCGCGTCCGCCATCGCCTATTGGCTGAACCGCGACGCGGTCCTCACCCGCACCCAGGACGCCGCGCTCGACGACTTCCGCAAGTCCCTGCAGGACAACACCGGTTCGCTGCCGCTGGCGCCGACCTGTCAGGAGCTCCAGGCGGCCGCGGACCGGATGGCGTCGACCTCGCAGAAGTACGAGGTGCTGCTGATCGGCAAGTCCGGCGGCGGCGACTGTGTCGCGCCCTCCAAGCCCGATCTGTTCACGCCGAAGGTCGTGCCGGAGTCGCTGCGGGCGGCGGTGGACCGCGAGCGCCGGATCGACGACTCCAACCGCTACGCGTACCACCTGTACTGGCAGCGGATCACGCTCGGCGGCAAGCCGTATCTGATCGGCGGCGCCAAGGTGATCGGCGGCGGTCCCACCGGCTATCTGCTGAAGTCCCTGGAGAACGAGCGCCAGGACCTCAACTCGCTGGCCTGGTCGCTGGGCATCGCCACCGGCCTCGCGCTGATCGGCTCCGCCCTGCTCGCCCAGGCCGCGGCGTCCACGGTGCTGCGGCCCGTGCAGCGGCTCGGCGACGCGGCCCGGCGGCTCGGCGAGGGCAAGCTGGACACGCGGCTCCAGGTGTCGGGCACGGACGAGCTGGCCGATCTGTCGCGCACGTTCAACAGGACCGCGGAGTCGCTACAGAAGCGGGTCGAGGAGCTCAGCGCCCGGGAGGCGTCCAGCCGCCGCTTCGTCGCCGACATGTCGCACGAGCTGCGGACCCCGCTCACGGCGATCACCGCGGTGACGGAGGTGCTGGAGGACGAGGCGGACAACCTCGACCCCATGATCGCGCCCGCGGTGCAGCTGGTGGTGAGCGAGACCCGCCGGCTGAACGACCTGGTGGAGAACCTGATGGAGGTCACCCGCTTCGACGCGGGCACGGCCCGGCTGGTCCTGGACGACGTGGACGTCGCCGACCAGGTCACCGCCTGCATCGACGCCCGCGCCTGGCTGGACGCCGTCGAGCTGGACGCCGAGCGCGGCATGATGGCCCGGCTCGACCCCCGCCGGCTCGACGTCATCCTCGCCAACCTCATCGGCAACGCCCTCAAGCACGGCGGGTCGCCGGTGCGGGTGTCGGTGCGCACGGAGGACGGCTCGCTGCGGATCGACGTGCGCGACCACGGCCCCGGCATCCCCGAGGACGTCCTGCCGCACGTCTTCGACCGCTTCTACAAGGCGAGCGCCTCCCGGCCGCGCTCCGAGGGCAGCGGCCTCGGCCTGTCGATCGCCCTGGAGAACGCCCACATCCACGGCGGCGGGATCACCGCCGCCAACTCCCCCGAAGGCGGCGCGGTCTTCACCCTGACCCTCCCCCTGGGCGAGGACCCGGCGGAGGCCGGCGGCGCCTCCCTGCTCACGGACGAGCAGGGCCGGGACCGGGCGGAGGAGGACGGAAAGTGAAGACGGCCAACGTGAGGATCAGAACCGCCGCCCTGGCACTGACGCTGCTCGGCTCCTTCCCCGCGCTGTCCGCGTGCGGGATCCGGGGCACCGCCGTGCCCGTGGACGCGGGCGGCGCCCCGTCCCGGGCGTCGTGCGTCGCCCGCCCCGACCCGAGCGCGGCCGCGGGCCTGGCCACCGTGACCGTGCAGCTGGAGTGCGCCTCGCAGCTGGTGCCGGTGACCCGCCGGGTCTCGCTGCCCGACAAGCCCGACGACGCGGCCGTCGTCGCCGGCGCGCTCCTCGACGAGCTGCGGAAGGTGCCGTCCGGGGAGGAGGCCGACGCCGGGCTGATCACCGTGGTCCCGCAGCGGCTGACGATCGCCGGGCCGCGGCCGGGCGACCCGGCGGGCACGCTGCGGCTGAGCCGGGAGCCCGGTGAGCTGCCGCAGGTCGCGCTGGCACAGGTGGTGTGCTCGCTGGTGGGGACGGCCGCGGCCGACGGCAGGTCGACGGTGATCCTCGGCGGGCCGGGCGACACGCGGCCGCTGAGCTTCGGCTGCACCGAGGAGATGCGCACGCACCCGGACACCGCGGACATCAGCGGTACGACCGTCCCCTGACCCGTCCCTTGCCCCTTCCCTTGCCCCCGGCACTCTCCGTCACCGCGGGCGTCCGCCACTCTCCGTCGTCACGGGCGGAACCGGACGGCGCACACCCCGCGTCCTGTGGGGCGTGCAGGGTCATGGTTACGGCGGTACGCCCGCCCTCCGATACCGCTACCGCGTCGCGGGGTGCGTGCTGCTCGTCGCCCATCTCCTGGCGGTCGGCTGGCTGGCCCTGCGGCCGCTGACGGCGCCCTGGGTGACGGCCGCGCCGCTGGAGCCGCTGGCCACGATCCGTGCCGACCTCGCCCTGAGTCCCTGGGAGGCGGCGCGGGCGATCGGCGCGGGCATGCTGCCGCTGGCGCCGCTGGGGGTGCTGCTGCCGTGGGCGGGAGGGCGGCTCGACGCCTCACCGCTGGGCTCGCTGACCCGCACGGTCTTCACCAGCGCGATGCTGTCGCTGGCCCTCCAGGTCGTCCAGAGCGGTGTGGTGGGCCAGGTGCTGGACGTGGACGCGCTGCTGCTGAACGTGACGGGCGTCGCCGTCGCGCACCTCGCGGTGGTGCCCGCGGTACGGGCCCGGCTCCGTCGCAGGGGTGACGGACGGCGACCGGAGGCCCTCCGCCGGAAGGAGCCGTCCCAGGGTCGGACCCCGACGATCCCCAGGGTCGGGATCGCCCCGTAGAGCGATGCTCTGCTCCGGTTCGTGGCCGTAGCGTCGTAGGCATCGGGAAACGTTCCCGCACGGCGCGTCCCCGACGCCGCCGGACCGACGACGAGGAGTCGCCATCATGTCCGCTCCCCTGGTCCGCCCCCGTGACCACAGGATGATCGCCGGCGTCTGCGCGGGCCTGGCCGAGCGCTTCGGCACCTCCCGCACCACGATGCGCGTCATCTTCCTGCTCTCGTGCCTGCTGCCCGGCCCGCAGTTCCTGCTCTATCTCGCGCTGTGGGTGCTGCTGCCCGCCGAGAAGGGCCGCGGCGGGGCCGACACGTCCTGGTGATACTCCCTGCCGTGCGGTTGACGCGGCGGCGGGCCGCGCATCCCGGTGCTGGGGATGCGCGGCCCGCCGTTTTCGCGCAGGGGGTTCAGCCGCCGATGCTCGGCAGGGGCAGGCCGTTGGTGGGCAGCGTCGGCAGGCCGCCGAGCAGGCCCTTGTTGCCGGAGCTGTTCACCTTGCCGCTCGTGCTGCCGCCGCCCGTGCCGTTGCCGGCCGGGCTGCTGTCGGACTTCTTCGACACCACCGGGAGCTCGGGCGCCTTCGGGAGGTGAGGGGCCATGGCCTTGTCGACGGCCTGGGCGGGCGCCTTGAGGATGCCGCCCTCGACCGCGCGGTCCGCGGCGGCGACGACGGGGCCCCCGGCCGGTGCGAGCTTCGCGGCCTGCTGGACGGGCAGCCCGCCCATCGTGGTCGCGGCGGTGCCGGTGACCGTCTCCACGGCGCCCGCGGTCCCGAGCGCGGCTGCGTTGCCCACCGCCGTGGCGGCGAAGGCGACACCGAGCACAGCGACACCGAGAGTCTTGATGGTTCCCTGCTTCATCTGAATTCTTTCCTCGCGACGGGGGAATTTGGAGCGGCACTGCAACCTAGTCACGAGAGCCGGGAAGCCGCAATGAATGACACGGCCGGGACCTGAAGTCCCGGCCGTTTTCACGCTATTACCCGTGGATTCACCGTCGGTTGCGACGGGAAACAGAATTGCTGGTCAGGCGGTTTCCGTCACCGTCTGCCGGAAGAGCCACTCCGACTTGAGCTCGGCGTATCCGGGCTTGATGACGTCGTTGATCATCGCGAGACGTTCATCGAATGGGATGAACGCGGACTTCATCGCGTTGACGGAGAACCACTGCATGTCGTCCAGGGTGTAGCCGAACGTCTTGACCAGGTGCTCGAATTCGAGGCTCATGCTGGTGCCGCTCATCAGCCGATTATCGGTATTCACCGTGGCCCGGAAGTGCAGCTTGCGCAGCAGGCTGATCGGGTGCTCTTCATAAGAAGTGGCCGCACCGGTCTGGAGGTTGGAGGTCGGGCACAGCTCCAGCGGAATGCGCTTGTCCCGCACATAGGACGCGAGCCGGCCGAGCTTGACCGTGCCGTCCTCGGCGATCTCGATGTCGTCGATGATGCGCACACCGTGGCCGAGCCGGTCCGCGCCGCACCACTGGAGCGCCTGCCAGATCGACGGCAGGCCGAATGCCTCGCCCGCGTGAATGGTGAAGTGGTTGTTCTCGCGCTTGAGGTACTCGAACGCGTCCAGGTGGCGGGTGGGCGGGAAGCCCGCCTCCGCGCCCGCGATGTCGAAGCCGGCCACGCCCGAGTCGCGGTAGCGGTTGGCGAGTTCGGCGATCTCCAGGGCGCGGGCCGCGTGCCGCATGGCGGTGAGCAGCGCGCCCACACGGATGCGGTGGCCGTTGGCGCGGGCGCGGCGCTCGCCCTCGCGGAAGCCCTCGTTGACGGCCTCGACGACCTCTTCGAGGGTGAGACCGCCCTCCAGGTGCTGCTCGGGGGCGTAGCGCACCTCGGCGTAGACGACGCCGTCCCCGGCCAGGTCCTCGGCGCACTCGGCGGCCACCCGGACCAGGGCCTCACGGGTCTGCATCACGGCGCAGGTGTGCGCGAAGGTCTCCAGATAGCGCTCCAGCGAGCCGGAGTCGGCGGCCTCGCGGAACCAGACGCCCAGCTTGTCCGGGTCGGTCTCGGGCAGGCCGTCATAGCCCGTGGCGCGGGCCAGGTCGACGACGGTGCCGGGGCGCAGTCCGCCGTCGAGGTGATCGTGCAGCAGCACCTTGGGGGCGCGGCGGATCTGCTCGGGGGTGGGTTGGGAGGTGGTCTCGGTCGTCATTTCGGCACTCTAGCCCCTACGCGCGTAGATATCGGCGAACGATACGGAACGGTGACCCATCGGCGGGGTGGACACCGCGCGGCGTTCTGCCATCGTTTCTGCCATGCCTCAGCAAGCGTTGCCGCAGCGGGACCCACGGGGGCCGGGGACCGGCTCCCCCCGCCTCGGAAAACCGCTCGGCGCGGAGCATTCCGTGCACGGCGTGGCCCTGTTACTCCCCGGCGGGCGCCCCGCCGGGACCCGCCGTCCCTCGGCGCTGGCGCTGGCCGCGCAGCGCCCGCTCGCCCGCCGGCTGGCCCGCTCGGGCACGGCGGAGGGGCTCGTCACCCATGTCGTCCGCTACCGCCACCGCGGCTGGAACGGTTCCGCGGCCGATCCCGTACGGGACGCGGAGTGGGCCGCGGACGAAGTGCTGCGCCGCTACGGCGACGTACCGGTGTGCCTGATCGGTACGGACATGGGCGGCCGGGCCGCGCTGCGCGCCGCCGGGCACCCCGCCGTCACCTCCGTACTGGCGCTGGCCCCCTGGCTGCCCGAGCCGGAGTCCGTGCTCGACCCCGATCCCGTGCGCCAGCTCTCGGGGCGGCGGGTGCTGCTGGTGCACGGCACCAACGACGAACGCACCGACCCTGACCTGTCGTTCCGGCTCGCCGAGCGGGCGAAGAAGGTCAATCGGGATGTGTGCCGCTTCGAGGTGCACTCCGATGGGCACGCGCTGCATCAGCATCGGGCCGAAGTGCTCGCTCTTTCCGTCGACTTCGTGCTCGGGTCGCTCTTCGGGCGGCATTACGCGCGGCCGGTGGCCGATGCGCTTGCGGCTCCGCCGCCGCTTGGGCTGCGCATGCCGCTTGCTTCTGGGTTCGGTGCGTCGCTGGGGTACTGAGCCGTTGCCGCCTGCGGCGGGCTTTGTTCCCCACCCCGCCCCTTCCCGAACTGGGGCTCCGCCCCAGACCCCGAAGCACGCTCCGCGCGCTGTCCTCAAACGCCGGACGGGCTGAAATCAGCGCGGCAGCAGTTGCCCCCTGCGGGACAGGAGGAAGCGCTTGAAGGCCGCCACCGGGGGCGTGTCGGGGTGGCCGTCCAGCCACGCGACGCCGATCTCGCGGACCGCGCGCGGCGCCGTGACCGTCAGTTCCACGACGCCGGGACGCGGCACCGCGGGTGGTGGGAGGAGGGCCACGCCCAGGCCCGCGGCGACGAGGCCGCGCAGGGTTTCCGGGTCCTCGCCCTCGAAGGCGACCTTGGGGGTGAAGCCGGCCTCGGCGCAGAGGGCGTCGGTGATGCGGCGCAGGCCGTAGCCGGGTTCGAGGGTGACGAAGAGCTCGGTGGCCGCCTCCGCGAGGCGGACCCGTTTGCGTCCGGCCAGCGGGTGGTCGTCGGGTACGACGAGGCGGAGCTTCTGCTCGTCGAGGCGGCGGGCGACGAGGTCGGGCGCGTCGGGGAGCGGCGAGGTCAGGCAGAGGTCGAGGTCGCCGAAGCGCAGCCGTTCCAGCATGGCTTCGCCGTAGTTCTGCACGAGCTGGAACCGTACGCGCGGATGGTCGGCGCGGAAGGCGCGGATCAGCTCCGGCACGGTCTCGGAGCCCAGGGTGTGCAGGAAGCCGAAGGCGATCTTCCCGGCGGTGGGGTCGGCGTCGGCCCGTACGGACTCGGCGGCCCGCTCGACCTCCGCCAGGGCCCGTTCGACGGAGGCGAGGAATGTACGGCCCGCGGCGGTGAGGGAGAGCGTGCGGCCGTGGCGGGCGAACAGCGCGACGCCCAGGTCCTGTTCGACGCGCGCCATGGAGCGGCTGAGGGTGGACTGCGGCATCTCCAGCTGGTGCGCGGCCCGGGTGACGTGCTCGTGCCGGGCGACGGCGACGAACTGCGCGAGGCGGGGCGTGAGGGTCGCGGCCCAGGAATCCGCCTTGATGTCAGGAGTGTCGGGTGTTACCGAGTTGTCAAAAATCCTCGTCACGCTTTCATTGCCGGTTGGTGACAGTGACGCCCCTGGCCTGCGGTCATGCTGCATGGGATCGATTATCGCGAATTTGTGCATTGGACGCATGAGCGTTGCGTGCATACGGTCGGTACATGCCTCCTGCCGATACCGGGGCATCCGTCGTCACCGTGCGCTCGGGTGCCACCGCACTGTCGTCCCCCGCTCCTTCCTCCGCCGATGACAACAAGCTGGTGCCCGGCGGGCCCGGCTACCGCAGGACGAGCCTCGCGCTCTTCGCCGCGGGTGTCGCCACCTTCGCCCTGCTCTACTCCACGCAGGCCCTGCTCCCCGCGATCTCCGACGACCTCGGTGTGACGCCGGATCAGGCGAGTTGGACCGTCTCGGCCGCGACCGGCGGTCTCGCCGTCGCCGTCGTCCCGCTCAGCGCGCTGTCCGAGCGCTACGGGCGGCGGGCGATGATGACCGCCTCGCTGTGTGTGGCCGCCTTGGTGGCCCTGCTCGTGCCCTTCGCCCCCGACCTGGGCTGGCTGGTGGCGCTGCGCGCCGTGCAGGGTGCCGCGCTGGCGGGGCTGCCCGCCTCCGCGATGGCGTATCTGGCCGAGGAGGTGCGCGCCAAGGCCCTGGTCGGCGCGATCGGCCTGTTCGTGGCGGGCAACAGCCTGGGCGGCATGTCCGGGCGCATCCTCGCGGGCTGGGTCGCCCAGGCGTGGGGCTGGCGGGCCGGGCTCGGCGCGGTGGGCATCCTCGCGGTGGTGTGCGCGGTGGCCTTCCGGCTGCTGATCCCCAAGGCGCGGCACTTCACCCCGGCCACGGTCTCGCCGCGCGCGCTGGCCCGTACGGTCGGCGGCCATCTCGCGGATCCGCTGCTGCGCAGGCTGTACGCGATCGGCGCGCTCTTCATGACCGTCTTCGGCGCGGTCTACACCGTCATCGGCTACCGGCTGGCGGCGGAGCCGTTCAACCTGCCGCAGGGGGTCGTCGGTTCGATCTTCCTGGTCTACCTGGTGGGCACGGTCTCGTCGGCCGCGGCCGGGAAGCTGGTGGGGCGGCTGGGGCGGCGCGGGGCGCTGTATCTGGCGATGGGCACGACCACGCTCGGCCTGCTGCTCTCCCTGACGGATTCGCTGACCGCGGTGCTGCTGGGTCTGGTGCTCATCACCGCGGGCTTCTTCGCGGGGCACGCGGTGGCGTCGTCGTCGGTGAGCCGTACGGCGAAGACGGGCCGGGCGCAGGCGTCGGCGCTGTACCAGACGGCGTACTACCTGGGCAGTTCGGTCGGCGGCACGCTGGGCGCGCTCGCGTTCCGCAGCGCGGGGTGGGACGGCACGGTGGTGCTGGGCTTCCTGGCCATGCTGGCCGCGGCCTCGATCACGCTGTACGCGACGCGGCGCGCGCTCGTGGAGCGGCGCTCCCCGGCCGCGGTGGCCCGCCGCTAGGGCCTCGCAGGAGGACCGCACAAACCCGAAGGGCCCGTCCCACCACCTGTCCTGGTGGGGCGGGCCCTTCGCCGTTCACGGCGCCCGGTGACTAGTAGTCGTCGTCGCCCTCGTAGTAGTTGTTGACGACGACGTCCGGCTCGTCGTCGCTCATCGCCTCGTTGAGGAGCGCGCCGCCGACGAGGCCGGCCGCTCCGGCGCCGATGAGCGCGCCCGTGCCGAAGCGGCGGCCGCCCTGCTGCTGGTTGCCCTGCTGGGGGTAACCCTGCTGAGCGGGCTGCTGGGGGTAGCCCTGCTGCGGGTAGCCCTGCTGGACGGGCTGGGGGTAGCCGGCCTGCGGGTAGCCCGCCTGAGGCTGGGGGGCCGTGTAGTACGGCGGCGGCGTGGTCTGCACCCGCTGCGCACAGCCGTTGCACGTCTGGATCTGGCGGGGCACTCCCCACTGCGGGGACCACATCACGGACGCCATGCCGGGGCCATGGTTCGGGTCGAAGAAGCACGTCACGGTGGAACTCCCTGAGGATTGCTGAGGTACTGCAATGGGTGCGGCGACCGTGGGGGTCTGCGGCACGGTGCCGGCAAGAGGTGCGGACGCCGTGGACGGCACGGGCGGTTCCGCCTTCGCCGTGGTCACCGGGGCGGGCGGGACGGCAGGCGGCGCCGGGGTCTCGCGCAGGACGTCGACGCCGTAGTCGGTGGCGATGCCCGCGAGCCCGGAGGCGTATCCCTGGCCGACCGCGCGGAACTTCCACTCCGCGCCGTGCCGGTACAGCTCGCCGAAGACCATGGCGGTCTCGGCCGCGCCCGTACCGCCCCTGAGGTCGAAGCGCGCCAGCTCGGCGCCGCCTGCCTGGTCGACGACGCGGATGTGCGCGCTGTCGATCCGGTCGAAGCTCTGCCCGCGCTGCTCGGCCTCGTAGAGCGAGACGGGGAAGACGATCTTCGCGACCTCGGCCGGGACCCGGGCGAGGTCGACGCCGATCTGCTCGTCGTCGCCCCCGGTGGCACTGCCGGAGTGGCTGACCGAACCGTCGGGGCTGCGCCGGTTGTTGAAGAAGACGAAGTGCTGGTCGGAGAGGACCTTGCCGGCCTGGTCGCACAGCAGCGCGCTGGCGTCCAGGTCGTATCCGGCCCCCGCGGTGGCACTCACCCGCCATCCCAGCCCGACCGTCACGGCGGTCAGGCCGGGGGCCTGCCTGCTCAGTGACACGTTGCCGCCCTTGGCCAGGGACACGCCCATGAACTCTCCTCCAACTGTCCTGGCTTCCCGCGTTCATCGCGAACAACGGGGCACTCGCGCTCACAGTTCCTGGATTGCGCAACAGACAAAATATGCGATGCGGCCGGCAACGCATCGGGCGCCCCGGCCGACGGCTCGCGTCGGCCGGGGCGCCCGGTCACTTCTTGTCGGACCGCTTACGCGATGCGGTCCAGCACGATCGGGTTCGGCGTGAAGGCCGTGCCCGGGGCCGAGATCTCGACGCCGCCCTCCAGGGACTGGAGCGCGTACACGAACTTCTCGGGGGTGTCGGTGTGCAGGGTCATCAGGGGCTGGCCCTCCTTGACCTCGTCGCCCGGCTTGGCGTGGAGCTCCACGCCCGCGCCGGCCTGGACCGCGTCCTCCTTGCGCGCGCGGCCCGCGCCCAGACGCCAGGCGGCGACGCCGACGGCGTAGGCGTCGAGGCCGGTCAGGACGCCGGTCGAGGTCGCCGTGACGATGTGCTGCTCGCGCGCCACCGGCAGGGCCGCGTCCGGGTCGCCGCCCTGCGCCTGGATCATGCGGCGCCAGTGGTCCATCGCGGAGCCGTCCTTGAGCGCCTTGGCCGGGTCGGCGTCCGGCAGGCCCGCCGCGGCGAGCATCTCGCGCGCCAGGGCGAGGGTCAGCTCGACGACGTCGGCCGGGCCGCCGCCCGCCAGGACCTCGACGGACTCGCGGACCTCGAGGGCGTTGCCCGCGGTCAGGCCGAGCGGGGTCGACATGTCGGTGAGCAGGGCGACGGTCTTCACGCCGTGGTCCGTGCCCAGGCCGACCATCGTGGAGGCGAGCTCGCGCGCGTCCTCGATGTTCTTCATGAAGGCGCCGGAGCCGACCTTGACGTCGAGGACGAGCGAGCCCGTGCCCTCGGCGATCTTCTTCGACATGATGGACGAGGCGATCAGCGGGATCGCCTCCACCGTGCCGGTCACGTCGCGCAGCGCGTAGAGCTTCTTGTCGGCCGGGGCGAGGCCGTCGCCCGCGGCGCAGATGACCGAGCCGACGTCGCGCAGGACCTGCATCATCTCGTCGTTCGACAGCAGCGCGCGCCAGCCGGGGATGGACTCCAGCTTGTCGAGCGTGCCACCGGTGTGGCCGAGGCCCCGGCCGGACAGCTGCGGCACGGCCGCGCCGCAGGCGGCGACGAGCGGGGCCAGCGGCAGGGTGATCTTGTCGCCGACGCCGCCGGTGGAGTGCTTGTCCGAGGTCGGGACGGGCAGGGACGAGAAGTCCATGCGCTCGCCCGACTTGATCATCGCGGCGGTCCAGCGGGCGATCTCGGCGCGGTCCATGCCGTTGAGCAGGATCGCCATCGCGAGCGAGGACATCTGCTCGTCGGCGACCTCGCCGCGCGTGTACGCGTCGATCATCCAGTCGATCTGCTCGTCGGTCAGACGGCCGCGGTCGCGCTTGGTGCGGATTACGGAAATGGCGTCCATCAGCACATTTTCCTTAAGTTCGTGCGTCCTCAGTCTTCCCGGGGCCGGAAAGTGACCCGGACGGGCTGATCATCAGCCCGTCCGGCGCTTAGGGACATCTTCAACGATTCAGGTCGGCGGGCCCAAACGCGTCGGGCAACAGCTCCGACAGCGGCCGGATGCCCGTGGTCGTGTCGACCGCGAGTTCCGGGCCGCCGTGCTCCCACAGCAGCTGACGGCAGCGGCCGCACGGCATCAGGACGTTGCCCTTGCGGTCGCAGCAGGTGAAGGCCGTCAGACGGCCGCCACCGGAGGAGAACAGGTCGGAGATCAGCCCGCACTCGGCGCACAGTGCGACGCCGTAGGCGGCGTTCTCCACGTTGCAGCCGGTCACGGTGCGGCCGTCGTCGACGAGCGCCGCGGCGCCCACGGGGAAGTCGGAGTACGGGGCGTAGGCCCGGGACATGGCGTCCCGGGCCAGCGTCCGCAGCTCGTCCCAGTCGACGGACTGCGAGGAAGAGATCACTTGCCCTGGCCCTTCCGGTACGGCTTGCCGTTCGCCTTGGGCATCCGCAGGCGTTGCGCGGAGACGCACAGCACCAGCAGCGTCACGACGTACGGGGTGGCGTCGACGAACTCCAGCGGGACCGTCTTGGTCAGCGCGTACCAGACGATCAGCGCGACGGCGAGGACACCGGCCACGATCGCGACCTGGCGCTTGCCGGTCCGCAGCCGCCAGGCGGCGAAGCCGACGAGCAGCACGGCGAGGAGGAGCAGCAGCGCGTGGACGGTCGCGCCGCCGCCGCGCAGCTGGAGGCTGTCCATGAAGCCGAACAGGCCCGCGCTCATCGCGACGCCGCCCGGCCGCCAGTTGCCGGAGATCATGGTGGCGAGACCGATGTAGCCGCGCCCGCCGGTCTGTCCGTCGGAGTACATGTGCGTGCCGATGGCGAGGAACGCGCCGCCGAGGCCCGCGAGGGCGCCGGAGACGACCACGGCCGCGTACTTGTAGGTGTAGACGTTGACGCCGAGGGACTCGGCGGCGACCGGGCTCTCGCCGCAGGAGCGCAGGCGCAGACCGAAGGCCGTGCGCCACAGCACGTAGAAGGTGCCGGCGAAGAGCGCCACGGCGACGATCGTCAGCCAGGACACGTCGGTGACCAGGCCGTCGACCATGCCGGCGAGGTCGGAGACGAAGAACCAGTGGTGCTTCTCCACGCTGTTCAGCCAGTCGGACAGGCCTGGGATGGAGAAGTTCGGCATGTTGTCCATGACGGGCGACTGCTTGTCGTTGCCGCCCGCCTTCTGGGCCGCGCTGCCTTCCGCGCCGAACGTCAGCTTGGCGAGGTACTGCGTGACACCGAGCGCCAGGATGTTGATGGCCACACCGGAGATGATGTGGTCGACGCCGAAGGTGACGGTGGCGACGGCGTGCACGAGGCCGCCCAGCGCGCCGCCGATGACACCGGCGAGCGCCGCGGCCCAGGGGCCGTGCTGCCAGCCCATCCAGCCCGCGCAGAAGGTGCCGAGCATCATCATGCCTTCGAGGCCGATGTTGACGACGCCCGCGCGCTCGGCCCACAGGCCGCCGAGGCCGGCGAGGCCGATCGGCACGGCGGCGGCGAGGGCACCGCTGAACTGGCCGGAGGAGGTGAGGTCGCCGGCGCTGGTGATCTCGCGCAGCGCGGACACCAGGATCAGCGCGCCCGCGATGACCAGCAGGACGACGGGGGTGGAGAGCTTGCGCGCCCCGGGCTTGTTCTTGCCGCTGAGCGCGTTGCTCACGGCGTCGGTAAAGGTGGTGCTCACGCGGATACCTCCGCCTTGTCGCTCTTGCGGGCCTGGGCGGCGAGCTCCTCGCCGACCTTCCGCTGCTGGGTCTTCAGGCCGTACCGGCGGACGACCTCGTACGCGATGACGACGCACAGGACGATGACGCCCTGGACCACGCCGACGACCTCCTGCGCGTACCCCTCGAACTCCAGCTGGGTGCTGGTGCGGTCGAGGAAGCCCCAGAGGAGGGCGGCCAGCGCCATGCCGATGGGGTTGTTGCGGCCGAGCAGCGCGATGGCGATACCGGTGAAGCCGATGCCGACGGGGAAGTCGGTGCCGTAGTTGTACGAGACGCCGAGCAGGGTCGGCATGCCGACGAGGCCCGCGGTCGCGCCGGAGAGCACCATCGAGGTGATCACCATGCGCTTGACGTTGACGCCGCTGGCCGCGGCCGCGGACTCGGACTGGCCGACGGTGCGCAGGTCGAAGCCGAACCGGGTGCGGTTGAGCACGAACCAGTAGGCGAGGCCCGCGATGGCGGCGATCACGACGAAGCCGTAGATCGGCTTGGGCTGGGTCGGGATCTCGAAGAAGTGCGCGGAGTCGGGCAGGACGGGCGTGTGGATCATGTTGCCCTCCTTCTTCCCGAGCCGGCCGTCCTGGAGGAAGTAACCGATGATCGAGCCGCCGATGGCGTTCAGCATGATCGTGCTGATCACCTCGTTGACGCCGCGGGTGACCTTCAGCAGGCCGGCGATGCCCGCCCAGATCGCGCCCACGACCATGGCGGTGATGATGATGACCGGGATCTGGATGAAGCCCGGCATCGTCATGGCGCCGCCGACGACGGCGGCGAAGAAGGCCGCGATGCGGTACTGGCCGTCGACGCCGATGTTGAAGAGGTTCATCCGGAAGCCGATGGCGACGGCCAGCGCGGACAGGTAGTACGGGACCGCCTTGTTGATGATCCAGACCTGGGAGTCGCTCTTCGACCCGTAGTCGGCCATGACCTGGTAGGCGTGGAAGGGGTCCTTCCCGGTGATCGCGATGATCACCGAGGTGACGGCCACGGCCGCCACGATCGCCAGCAGCGGCGCGGCGAGGCCCAGGATCAGTTTGTTCTTGTCGAACTTCTTCGCGAGGCTCATGCGTCGTCGCCCCCTTCCTCTTCCTGCTCGTCTACGTGCTCAAGGTGGCCGGAGGCGGCGCCGGTCATGGCCGAGCCCAGCTCCTCCGGGGTGATCGCGGCGGGGTCGGCGTCGGCGACCAGGCGGCCGCGGAACATCACCCGCAGGGTGTCGGAGAGCCCGATCAGCTCGTCCAGGTCGGCGGAGATCAGCAGCACCGCCAGGCCCTCGCGGCGCGCCTCGCGGATCTGGTCCCAGATCTGCGCCTGCGCGCCGACGTCCACGCCCCGGGTGGGGTGCGCGGCGATGAGCAGCTTGGGCAGGTGGCTCATCTCGCGGCCGACGATCAGCTTCTGCTGGTTGCCGCCGGACAGGGAGGCCGCGGTGACCTCGATGCCGGGGGTGCGCACGTCGTACTCGCGGACGATGCGCTCGGTGTCGGCGCGGGCGGCCTTGGGGTCGAGGAGCGCGCCCTTGCTGTTGGGCTTCTCGGTGACGTGGCCGAGGATGCGGTTCTCCCACAGCGGCGCTTCCAGCAGCAGGGCGTGCCGGTGGCGGTCCTCGGGGATGTAGCCGATGCCGTCCTCGCGCCGCTTGCGCGTCGGGGCCTGGCTGATGTCGGTGCCGTCGAGGGCGACGGTGCCGGAGTCGAGGGTGCGCATGCCCATGATGGCCTCGACGAGCTCGGCCTGGCCGTTGCCCTCCACGCCCGCGATGCCCAGGACCTCGCCCTTGCGGATGGTGAAGGAGATCCCGCCGAGCACGTCCCGGACGACGCCGTCGGGGTCGACGGCGGACATCTTGAGGTCCTCGACGGTGAGCATCGGGGTGTCGGTGACCGTCGACTCGCGGGTCTCGGGCGAGGGCAGCTCGCTGCCGACCATCAGCTCGGCGAGCTGCTTGGGGGTGGTCTCGCTGGGGACCGCGGTGCCGACGGTGGTGCCGCGCCGGATGACGGTGATGTCGTCGGCGACGGAGAGCACCTCGCCGAGCTTGTGCGAGATGAAGATGACCGTCAGGCCCTCGGCCTTGAGCTCGCGGAGGTTGTCGAAGAGCGCGTCGACCTCCTGCGGGACGAGGACGGCGGTGGGCTCGTCGAGGATCAGCGTGCGGGCGCCGCGGTAGAGGACCTTGAGGATCTCCACGCGCTGGCGGTCGGCGACACCGAGGTCCTCGACCATGGCGTCGGGGCGGACGCCGAGGCCGTAGGAGTCGGAGATCTCCTTGATCTTCGCGCGCGCCTTGCCGCCGATGCCGTGGAGCTTCTCGGCGCCGAGGACGACGTTCTCCAGGACGGTGAGGTAGTCGGCGAGCATGAAGTGCTGGTGCACCATGCCGATGCCGCGCGCGATCGCGTCGGCGGGGGTGTGCAGGGTGACCTGCTCACCGTCGAGCGTGATGATGCCCTCGTCCGGCTTCTGCATGCCGTAGAGGATCTTCATCAGGGTCGACTTGCCGGCGCCGTTCTCGCCGCAGAGGGCGTGGACGGTGCCGCGACGGACCGTGAGGTGGATGTCGTGGTTGGCCACGACACCGGGGAACCGCTTGGTGATACCCGCGAGTTCCACTGCGGGGGCCGTGGAACCGCTGGATTCTTTGGACGCTTTGATGGCGCACTCTCCTCGGGGAAGGGAGCGGGAGGAAACCGGGGCCGGCCGGGCGGGGACCGGGGCGGGCTCCGGGAGGGCGGGGGCGACGCTACAGCGTCAACAGGAAGCTACGCGCGTAGCGTTGGCCGGAGGCTCCCCGAGCGTTGCCGCGGGGAGCATGTGCGGGCCCGGTGGCGGGGGCTCTCCCCCGCCACCGGGCCCGTGGCCGCGCAGGACCGGCCGGAGCCGGTCCCACAAGGTCACGGGGAGGTCTTGACCTTGACCTTGCCGTCCACGATGTTCTTCTTGGCCTCGTCGAGCTGCGGCTTGATGTCGTCGATGAAGCCGCCCGAGGTCGCCAGCGAGACGCCGTTGTCCTTGAGCAGGTACTGGTGCTCGCCCGTGAAGGGCTTGCCGTCCTGGACGCTCTTGATGAGGTCGAAGACCGCCACGTCGACGTTCTTCACGACCGAGGTGAGGATGGAGCTCTTGTACTTCTCCAGGCCCGGCTGCTGGTACTGGTCGGAGTCGACGCCGATGGACCAGGCGCCCTTCTTGCCCGCGACGGCCTCCATCGAACCGTTGCCGGAGAGACCGGCCGCGCTGTAGATCACGTCGATGTCCGAGTCGAGCATGCCCTTGGCCTTGTCCTTGGCGGACGCCGGGTCGTTGAAGCCCTTGTCGTTGCTCGTGTAGAGGTACTCGGAACGGATGTCCGTGTCGGGCTTCGCGTACTTCACGCCCTGCTCGAATCCGGCCTGGAACTTCTGGATCAGCGCGTTCTGCACACCGCCGATGAAGCCGACCTTGTGGGTCTTGGACTTCAGCGCGGCGGCGACACCGGCGAGGAAGGAGCCCTCGTGCTCGCCGAAGGTGATGCTGGCGACGTTCGAGCCGCTGGCGACCGAGTCGACGACCGCGAAGGTGGTCTTCGGGAAGTCCTTGGCCACCTTCTCGATCGAGTTCTTGTAGTTGAAGCCCACGCCGATGACCGGGTTGTAGCCCGCGTCGGCGAGCGAGCTCAGCCGCTGCTCGCGCTCCGCCTCGGTCTCGCCGTTCTTGGCGGTCATCATCTTGCCGTTGACCTTGAGTTCCTTCTCCGCCTTGTCCAGACCGCGGGCGGCGGACTCGTTGAAGGAGTGGTCGTCACGGCCGCCGACATCGAACGCCAGGCCGACGCCCTTGCTCTTGCCGCCACCCGATTCGGTGGAGGACTCACCACAAGCGGTGAGGGTGAATGCGAGAGCCGCGGTGGTGACACCCGCGACAGTGATTGTGGATACCCGGCGCACGAAGGGGCCCCTTCACTCGAAGCGCCTCCGTCGGCGCTGGTTCGCGGGCATCGTAACGCGCGTAGATGGAGATAAAAGGGGTGCTTCAAAGCCGTTATCGGATCGACGCGAACGCCTCTTGACCCGATTGGCGACGGATTGCCGATCATCTGCTGACCGATTGCCGACCGATTTTGTCTATGAAGCGCGTCCGTCCAGCAGGGCCGCCGCGGTGAACAGCTCGACGCCGGCCTCGATGGACCCCTCGTCGACGTCGAAATCACCGCGATGCAGGTCCCGCCGGGTGTTGTCGCCCACCGGCCGGACCCCGAGCCGGGCCATCGCGCCGGGGACGTGCTCCAGATACCAGGAGAAGTCCTCCCCGCCCAGGCTCTGCTCGGTGTCCTCGACGGAGTGCGGCCCGCGGCGCGCCGTCATGGCCCGCCGGAGCAGCTCCGTGACCTCGGGGTCGTTGATGACCGGGGGCACCCCGCGGACGTAGTTGATCTCCGACTTGGCGCGGTGCAGGGTCGCGACCTCGTCGATCGCGGCGTGCACCAGGTCAGGGGCGTCCCGCCAGGCGTGCAGGTCGAGGCAGCGGACGGTGCCGGAGAGCTCGCCGTGCTGCGGGATGACGTTGCAGGCGTGCCCGGCCTCCATCCGTCCCCAGGTGAGGGAGAGGCCCGAGCGGGCGTCGACCCGGCGCGCGAGCACCGCGGGGACGTCGGTGGCCACCCGGGCCACGGCCGTCACCAGGTCGGTGGTGAAGTGCGGCCGCGCGGTGTGGCCGCCGGGGCCGTCCAGCGACACCTCCAGCCGGTCGCAGGCCGAGGTGATCGCGCCCTGCCGCAGGCCGATGCGGCCGACCTCGACCTTGGGGTCGCAGTGCACCGCGATGATCCGGCCCACGCCCTCCAGCGCCCCGCACTCGATGGCGTCGAGGGCGCCGCCGGGCAGCACCTCCTCGGCGGGCTGGAAGATCAGCCGGACCGGGTGGGGCAGCAGGCCCTTCGCGGCCAGGTCCGCGAGGACCAGACCGGCGCCGAGCACGGCGGTGGTGTGCACGTCGTGGCCGCAGGCGTGCGCCATTCTGGGGACGGTCGAGCGGTACGGGACCGTCTTGGTGTCCGGGATGGGCAGCGCGTCGAGGTCGGCGCGCAGCGCGAGCATGCCCCGGGCGACGGTGGTGTGCCGGCCCGTCTCCCGCACGGCGTCCCGCCCGATGTCACAGAACAGCCCGGTGCCGGTGGAGAGGGTGCGGGGCTTGAGCCCTGCTTTCTCCAGCCTCGCTTTGACCGCCGCGGTGGTACGGAACTCGCGGTTCCCCAGCTCCGGGTGCATGTGCAAGTCCCGGCGGAACGCGATGAGTTCGGCGCGCAGCGCGGAAGGGAGTGCACCGGGCAGCTTGGCGTCGACGGTGTCGGGTTCGGCGTCCAAAGGCATCAGATGGTTCACGCAGTGAAGGGTAGAGCCCTCACCCGGGCAACTGCCCCCAGATCTAGAAAAGTTCAGCCGCATGGATGGGTCGCGGGGAGGGTATGACCAATTATTACGGCTCAAGGGGCCGTCAGCGGCATGACCGGGAGTCGTCGCACATCAGGGGCGGTGTCGGTCACCTCGGAGAGGAAGCCCTCGGCCCTGGGCGAGGCGCCCTCGGTGAGCCATACGGGGTCGATGTCGCAGACGGCGACCGTGACGCCGGTCCCGGCGAGGGCGAGCGGCAGGGTGTGCACCACGGTCGAGGGAAAGCTGAGGACGGTGCGGCCAATGGGGCCCCGGCGCGCGATCAGCTCCAGCGGCAGCTCGGGGCGTACGACCTCCAGACCCACCCTGGCCCCGATGCGCCGCAGCTTGTCGGGGCTCTCCCGGCGGTGCGCGAAGTAGCGGGTGGCGCCGTGGGTGCGGGCGAGGGCCGCGACCGCGTCCAGATAGCGGTCCGGGTCGACGACGCCGGTCTCGACGAGCGAGGTGCCCACGAGGTCCGTGCCACGGGTGAGACGGGGCGGGCCGAAGGTGGCGCGGGTCCAGGCGAAGTCGTTGGGCGTGACGGTCACGCCGGGCGGCGGCTCGACGGGCATCGCGGTGAACACCTCTACCGCCCGGCGGTCGTTCGGGGTGAGCCGACGGCGCGCGGAAGCGGAGACGGGCGCGAAGGCGATGTCACGCGCCCCACGACTGCCGCGCCGGTGCCACCGCACGAGGCGCTCCCCGCGCGCGAGTTGGGCGACGAACTCCATGGTGGCGGTCCCGTCGTCCACCACGACCAGCTCCCGGGCCCGGGTGATCGTCAGCAGCAGCTGCACATAGCGCGAGAACGGGTCCCCGATGACGACGCGGTGCGCCTTGCGCAGGGCGCCCGCGAGGCCGCCGACGGTCTGCACCGGCGCCCCCGGCCCGCCCCGCGCCTCCTCCCAGCGCACCTGGTGCCCCTGGTCCCGCGCCAGCTCGGCCATGCGCCGCAGCTGACCCCGCGTCATGGGGTCGTGCGGGGCGAGGACGACGACCACGAGGCCGGTGTCGACGGGCCGGACCGGTGCGAGGTCACGGTCCCGGGGCTGGCGCGGGATGCCGTCGCGCAGCGGCCGGTCCCCCTCGCGGGGCCCGGGCAGGGGGGTGTCCGTCCCCGGGCCACCGGTGACGTGCGCCCATTCGAGGACGTTGAGGAGCTGCACCGGGCTCTCGACGAAGGCGAGGGTGCGGGCGGTGCGGGCGGACGGCCCTGCGGGCACGGACACCTTCAGGGCCCGTCAGACCGCGGCGGGTTCGCGGTCGGCGGCCTGCTCGCGGTCGCCCTGGGCGACGACGCCCGCGACGCGACGCAGCTTGCGCATCGGCCCCAGCTCGCTCTCGTACACCCGCTTCACCCCGTCCCCCAGCGACTCCTCCACCACACGGATGTCGCGTACGAGCCGCTGGAGGCCGCCCGGCTCGACGGACGCGGCCTGGTCGGAGCCCCACATCGCCCGGTCGAGGGTGATGTGCCGCTCGACGAAGGTGGCGCCGAGGGCGACGGCGGCCAGGGTGGTCTGCAGGCCCGTCTCGTGGCCGGAGTAGCCGATGGGCACGTTGGGGTACTCCGCCTGGAGTGTGTGGATCACCCGGAGGTTGAGCTCGGCGGCCTTCGCCGGGTAGGTCGAGGTGGCGTGGCAGAGCAGGATGTTGTCGCTGCCGAGCACCTCCACCGCGTGCCGGATCTGCTTCGGGGTGGACATGCCGGTGGAGAGGATGACCGTACGGCCGGTGGCGCGCAGGGCCCGCAGGAGTTCGTCGTCGGTGAGCGAGGCGGAGGCGACCTTGTGCGCGGGCAGGTCGAACTTCTCCAGGAACGCGACGGCCTCGGTGTCCCAGGGCGAGGCGAACCAGTCGATGCCGCGCTCGCGGCAGTGCTCGTCGATCCGGCGGTACTCCTCCTCGCCGAACTCCACCCGGTGGCGGTAGTCGATGTACGTCATCCGGCCCCACGGAGTGTCGCGTTCGACGTCCCACTGGTCGCGCGGGGTGCAGATCTCGGGGGTGCGCTTCTGGAACTTCACGGCGTCGCAGCCGGCGTCGGCGGCCGCGTCGATGAGGGCGAGGGCCTTGTCGAGGTCGCCGTTGTGGTTGATGCCGATCTCGCCGGTGATGTAGACGGGGTGGCCGGGTCCGGCGGTCTTGGTGCCGAGGGGGCGGGTGCGCTGGGCGGGGCTCATCTGGGGCGGTTCCTTAGGGCTCGGTGAGGGCATCGGTCAGGCGGATTGGAGGGTGGGGCCGAGGAGCCAGGAGGCGATCTCGCGGAGGGCTCCGCTGCCACCGGGTGCAGAGGTCACCGCACGGGCCGCGCCGCGCACGGCGTCATGGGCGTTCCCGACGGCGACGGGCCAGCCGACGAGGCCGAAGCACGGCAGGTCGTTGACGTCGTTGCCGACGTAGAGCACGCGCTCGGGCGCGATCCCGCGCTCGTCGCACCACTGCTTCAGGGCCACGTCCTTGCGGTCGATGCCGTGCAGCACCGGCACGTCGAGCTTGCGGCCGCGCGCGGCGACCACCGGGTTGGCCTCGGTCGACAGGATCAGCAGCGCGAGCCCGGCGCGGCGCAGGGCGGCGACGCCGAGGCCGTCGCCCCGGTGCACGGCGACGATCTCCCGGCCGTCCGCGTCGATGAGCACCCGGTCGTCGGTCTGGGTGCCGTCGAAGTCCATGACGACGGCGTCGACGTCCCCCCGCGCGGGCAGCGCGGCGGCGGGCCCGTCGAGCAGCGGCGCGAGCGCCCGGGCCCGCGCGAGGTCGTGCGGGTCGTCGATCTCCAGCACGCGGGCGGGGTCGGTGCGGACGAGTTCGGTGCGCCCGAAGAAACGGTGGCGCTCCGCGCGGAAGCGGTCGGCTCGCATGGCGTAGGCGGCGCCGGTCTCCAGCAGATCCTGGGGGCGGTCCTGGCGGCGGGGGCGGTGCGCTTTGTCATGGTTGACGCCACAGCCGCCAGCGGAGGCCGTTTCCACCACGTCGACGCGGCTGCGCCGCGTGTCCTCAATCGCCGGACGGGCTTGCTGTGGCCAAGGTCGCGCCCGCAGGACGCTGGGGGTCTGGGGGTCTCCCCCGGTTTCGGGAAGGGGCGGGGCTGGGGAAAACTCACCCTCCTCCCGCCACACGAAGCCGTGGAACGGGGCCACCGTCAGCGCCGTGTCCGCGCCCTGTTCCACCACCGCGGCCGCGACGCCGTCGACGTCGGCCGCGGTAAGGAAAGGGCTGGTGCACTGCACCAACAGGACAGTGCCGATCTCCCGGTCGTACATCGCCTCGTACGCATCCATCGCATGCAGCACCGCCGCCTCGCTCGACGCCGTGTCCCCCGCGATCGCCGGCGGGCGCTGCACCACCACCGCCCCGGCGCCCCGGGCGACCGCCGCGATGCCGGGGTCGTCCGTCGAGACCACGACGTCCGTGACCAGGCGGGCCGCCCGGCACTCCCGTACCGCGCGGGCGACGAGCGGCACGCCGCCGACGGCGGCGAGGTTCTTGGCGGGGACGCCCTTCGACCCCCCGCGGGCGGGGATGACGGCCAGGACTGCGGACATGGCGACTCCTTCAACAGACACGCTCACAGCTCCCCCAGCCGCCGGATGACGGGGGCGACGCGCTGCACGCCGTGGCGGTACGCGCCGCGCGCCGCCTCCCGCACCGCCCGGCGCAGGGCGCTCGGTTCGCCGGGCGGCCGGGCGGCGCCGGGGAGCGGCCGGCCCTGGGGGTCGAGGCCGTGGCGGGCGAGGACGGCGGGGAGGTAGCCGGGGGCGGTCGCGGCGGTGTAGTAGGGGGCGAGCGGCGGGAGCGCGGGGCGGGCGACGAGCGCGGCGACGCGCCGCCGGGCGGCGTCGTGGACGGTGCCGTGGGCGTACGGGCCGACGGCGGCGACGCCCTGGCGCGCGACCCAGTCCGCGTCCGCCTCGGGGAGGTGCCCGGCGTCGAGCCGGTCCCAGGAGACGAGGCAGCCGGACCCGAGGAAGTGGTGGTTGCCGAGGGCCTCGCGGATGCCGAGGTCGGTGAGGACGGCCGTGGGCACGCCCCGGTGCAGGGACTCCAGGGCGGCCGTGGAGCTGACGGTGACGAGGAGGTCGGTGCGGTCGAGCACCTCGCCCATGTGGCCGTAGACGAGGCGGCAGTTGGGGGGCAGTCCGCCGCGGAGCCGGGCGGCCAGCTTCTGGTACGGGAGTTCCTCGATGTGCGTGGTGTGCTCGCCGGGCTTGCTGCGGAGCTTGATGAGGACGTCGCGCAGCGGGTGCTTCCGGGCGTGCTGGGCCGCGCGGTTCAGCAGATACGCACGGTCCGCGCGGCTCTCGGGCACGGAGGGCTGGGCGGCGAACACCACGGTGAACGGCCGGGGTTCGGGCTCGCCCTTGGTGATCTCGTCCGACAGGAACGGCAGCGCCCATTCCGTCACGCTGTCCGCGGGCGCCCCCACTCCCTCGTACACCTCGCGGAAACGCTCCGCGTCCTGCGGGGAGTTGGCGAGGACGACGTCCGCGCCGTGGCGCAGGAGGAGGCCGTCGGTCAGCTTCTCGTAGACGACGCCGACGTAGCCGGTGACGACGACCGGGCGGGCGGGCGCGGCCCCCCAGGCGCGGGCCAGTCCGTGGAGCATGGCCTGCACGGCGCCGCCGACGCAGGCCAGCACGACGATGTCGTACCGCTCGCGGTCGGCCGTGCGGACGAACTCGGTGCCCGTCACCTCGCGCAGCGTCTCCGCGCGCACGCCGACCTCGGCGAGCTGGCGGACGGTGGGCGTCGCGCGGCCCCTCAGCAGCAGGCCGTCGAGCCGGGCGCCGGGGGCGAGGCGGTGCGCGGTGAGCGCACCCCATTTCCACCGGGTGTCGGAGTCGGCGAGCACGGCGATCCGCGGCGCGGACGAGGATGAGGCAGCTCGTGATGGCACGTCGCCGACGATAGGAATCCATTCCGTTTGACTGCCCAACGCCAGCACAACAACCGGTAAACAGCACACCGACGATCGGCGAATCGGCTTGGCCACGCGGCGGGTTCATCATTCCGCCGCGCTTCGTTCACCTTCGCGCCCGCCCCAGGACAAGACGAATGCCGGGGGGCCACCTAATGTCCGGTGAGTGGTCAAGCTCTCCGTCATCGTGCCGTTCTTCAATGTGCAGACCTATGCGCCCGACACATTGAGGAGCCTGCAAGCGAACACCCGCGAGGATTTCGAATTCATTCTCGTGGACGACTGCTCGACCGACGGCACGCCGGAGCTCCTGGAGCGCGCCGCGCGCGACCTGCCGGGCGCCAGGGTCGTGCGGCACGCGAAGAACGGCGGCCTCGCCACCGCCCGGAACACCGGGCTGGACGCGGCGAACGGCGAGTACGTGACCTTCCTCGACGGCGACGACTGGCTCGCCCCCGACTACTACCCCCAACTGCTCGACGTGATCGAGGAGTTGGCCGTGGACTTCGTGCGCACGGACCACGTCCAGTGCACGGGCCGCACCCGCACCGTGCAGCGCGTGCCGCACGGCAGGCGCGGGGTGGTGCTCGATCCGCGCGGCGCGATACTGCCCGCCGACCGCTCGACGTCCGTCGACTACGCCTACGCCTGGGCCGGGATCTACCACCGGCGACTGCTGGACGAAGGGCTGCTGCACTTCCGGGACGGCCTGCGCACCGCCGAGGACCGCCCGTGGATCTGGCGGTTGCACCGCGAGGCACGGACCTTCGCCGTGACCGGGCTGCTGGGTGTTTTCTACCGCCGGGGAGTGGCCACTTCGCTCACCCAGATCGGCGATGTGCGACAACTCGATTTCCTTCGCGCATTCGATCAGGTAATCGAGGAGACGGCACGGGACAAGGACGCGGACGCGCTTCTCCCGAAAGCCGTTCGAACATACTGCGCCATCATGTCCCACCAGCTCGGCACGATCGAACGCTTTGAACCCGCCGTGGCCCGCGCACTGCGTTCGAGGAGCGCGGCCGCACTGCGGAGAATGCCCCCGGAACTGGTCAAGGACGCATTGAATTCCATGGATTACGACCGCGCCGCCCGGCTGCGCCGACTGCGCCGCCGCCCCACCGCCCCGGGGGTCTCCGCCTGATGCACGGCCGCCCCCGCACCCAGATCTTCCTGGCGTCGACCCTCTACGGGGCCGCGACGCTCGCCGCCGCCCTGGACACCGGGTGCTTCTCCCCCGCCGACCGCAGGCTGCTGCTCGTCGCCAACACCGCGGCCGTCCCGGAGACGACCCCGGCCCTGGACGAGGCGCCCGGCTTCGACCGGCTGCGCGCCCGCTTCGACGGGGTGCTGTCCTGGAACGCGGCGATCAGCCCCTTCCACCCCAACGGCTGGACGCCCCGCCCGGACGACGCCCCGTTGTGGGAGCGGCACTTGAGGCTGCTGTGGGGCCTGGGCTCCGACGACCTGGAGCTGATCGTGGAGTCGATCCAGGTCAGCCCGGCGCAGGCGCTGGCCCTGTGCTTCGCGGACGCCCCGCTGGAGGTCTACGCCGACGGGCTGATGAGCTACGGGCCCACGCGCAGCAAGCTGGACCCGCTCGTCGGCACCCGCGTCCGCCGGCTGCTGCACCTGGACCTGGTGCCCGGGCTGCGCCCGCTGCTGCTGACCGAGTTCGGGGTCGAGCCGGAGATCGTGCCGACGGGCGCCTTCACCGCCGTACTGGCCGAACTCGCCGACGCCGCACCCCCGGTGACCGCACCCGGGGGTGCGGCTCTGCTGCTCGGGCAGTATCTGTCCGCGCTGGAGATCCTCGCGCCCGAGGAGGAGGAGCGGCTGCACGTGCGCATGCTGCGCGGCGCGGCCGCGCGCGGCCACCGGCAGCTGGTGTTCAAGCCCCATCCCTCGGCCCCGGCCCGCTGGTCACGGATGCTGGAGGAGGAGGCGGAGCGCCTCGGCGTGGAGCTGACGGTGCTGGACACACCCGTGCTGGCCGAGGTGGCCTTCCTGCGGATCCGGCCCGCGCTGGTGGTCGGCTGCTTCTCGACCGCGCTGCTGACGGCGAGCACGTTCCACGGGCTGCCGGTCGCCCGCACCGGCACGGATCTGCTGCTGGAGCGGCTCACTCCGTACCAGAACAGCAATCGCGTCCCGGTGACGCTCGTCGACGCGCTGCTGCCCGGCCTTGAGGACGCATCCGCGCACCGGCAGCTGTCGGTCGAGGAGGCCCAGGGGCTGCTGGCCGCCGTCGGCTTCGCCATGCAGCCGCAGGTCCTGCCCGGTCTGAGAGAGGACGCGGAGCGGTATCTCGCCGCGCACCTCGACGCCCGTACGCGCCGCTATTTCAAGCGGCGCCGCTTGACCGCCCTGGCACTGCCGGGGGCGGTCCCCTCCCAGCTCGCTTTCCTGCCGCGCAGTCCGACCGTACGGAAAGTGGCCCGCCGCGCGCGGGCCGTCCAGCGGCGACTGGCCCGCAAGACGGCGAAAACGACGAAGACGACGGTGACGGCATGACGGCCCCGACCCTGCCCGAGGCCCGTACGACTCCCGCCGCCACCGGGGCCGCCCCACCGGCGAAGGAATCGGGCAGCCGGCTGCGGGCGCTGGACGGGCTGCGGCTGATCGCCGCGCTCATGGTGGCGCTCTATCACTACGGCGGCCGGGACGGCGACGTCAGCCGGGCCTGGGGCTCCTCGCCGCGCCATGAATTCCCCACGCTTTCGGGTGCGTTCGCGTACGGCTGCCTCGGCGTGGAGATCTTCTTCGTCATCAGCGGCTTCGTGATCTGCATGAGCGGCTGGGGGCGCCCGCTGCGCTCGTTCTTCGCCTCGCGGGTGGCCCGCCTCTACCCCGCCTACTGGGCGGCGATCGTGCTGGTGACGCTGGCGTTCGCGCTGCCGTGGGTGGCGTACAGGACCGTCTCGCCGAGCGACTTCCTGGTGAACCTCACCATGCTCCAGCAGCCGGTGGGCGCGCAGCGGGTGCTGGGGGTGTGCTGGACGCTCTGGGCGGAGGTGCGCTTCTACGCGCTGTTCGCGCTGTTCGTCGTCCTGCCGGGGGCGACGCGCCGCCGGGTGATGCTCTTCTGCGCGGTGTGGACGCTGGCGACGGTGGTGACGACCGCTTCGCACGTGGAGCTGCTGCGGGTGGTGGTCATGCCGGAGTACTCCTCGTTCTTCATCGGCGGCATCGGCCTCTATCTGATCCACCGCTACGGCCATGACGCGCCGGCCTGGGGCATCGTCGGGGTGAGCTTCCTGATCGGGCAGCACTACGCGGTGGCGGGCCTGTGGCACCCGCCGAACCCGCACTACTTCTCCTACCGTTCGGCGTACGCCATCATCGCCGTGATCGCCCTGGGGTACGCGGCCGTCGCCCTGATCGCGCTCGGCAAGGTGCGCTGGGCGAACTGGCGCTGGCTCACCGTGGCGGGGGCGCTGACCTACCCCTTCTATCTGGTGCACGAGCACCTGGGGTGGGTGGTGATCGGGGCGCTGCACCGGAAGCTGGGCGTCCCGGCGTACGGGACGTTCGCGCTGACGATCGCCCTGATGCTCGGGCTGGCGTGGGTGCTGAACCGCTGGGTGGAGCGGCGCTTCACCCCCGCCCTGCGGCGGTCACTGCTGCGCGGGGTCTCCGGCGGCCTCTCCGGAAGCGGCGGCGCGGCCGCCCGGTAGCAGTGTGGCCTCGATGCCGGCTATGACGACGCGCAGCCCGTCCTCGTAGCCCGCGTCGAGGTCCTCGAAGAACTCCCAGCCCGCTTCGTCGGCCAGCGGGTGCCCGGCCAGGCGGCGGGCGCGCGCCTCCTTGTCGTAGGCGGGGTCGCGGTCGTCGCTCTTCGGCGTGGGGTGGACGGACTGCTCCTCGATCACATAGCCGACGGTGTACGTGCTGAGCGTGAACCAGGCGCGGGCGGCCGCGCGCGGGGTGAACCCGGCCTCGATGCAGTCGCGCAGCATGCTCTCCAGCGGGGTGGCGTAGCTGTTGTCGGTGAAGCGCGTGCCGCTGAAGACCTTGGCGCCGTCGCGGTAGCCGAGCAGGAAGCGGCGCTGCTCACGGACGGTGGCGGCCATCCGCTCCTGCCAGGTGTCGCTCTTGGTGTGCGCGACGGGCACGGCCATGCGGCGGAACATCTCCGTCGCCACCTCGTCGAGCAGCTCCTGCTTGTTCTTGAAGTGCCAGTAGAGCGCGGGTGCTTGGACGTCCAGCTCCTTGGCGATCCTGCGCAGGGTGAGGCCTTCGAGGCCCACTTCGTTGAGCAGGCGCAGTGCGGTGTCCGCGACGAGGGCGCGGTCGATTCGAGTTGCCACCTTGACAGCTTAACGCTGTTCAGTTCACGCTGGGGACACAGTGAATTTAACGTCGTTAAGGGGGGTCCTCGATGGACACCGTCATGACCACGACCACGTCCGCGTCCACGTCCGCGGAGACCGAGGTGCTGATCGCCGGTGCGGGCCCGACCGGTCTCGTCCTCGCCGCCGACCTCGCCCGCCGGGGCGTCCGCCACCGCGTCGTCGAGCGCGCCGGGCGCGGCTTCCCGGGCTCGCGGGGCACGGGCATCCAGCCGCGCACGCTGGAGGTGCTCGACGACCTGGGCCTCGGGCCCGCGTTCCTGACGGAGGCCGGGCCGTGCCCGCCGGTGCAGACCTGGGAGGGCACCGAGCGCATCCGGACCTGGGATCTCGTCGAGCGGGGCGAGCCCACGCCCGCCGTGCCGTATCCCGAGACCCTCATGCTCCCCCAGTGGCGCACGGTGGAGCTGCTCCACGCCCGGCTCGAAGAGCTGGGCGGCCGGGTGGAGTTCGAGACCGAGCTGACCGGCTTCACCCAGGACGAGGACGGCGTCACGGCGACCCTGCGGCACGCCGACGGCTCCACCGACACCGTGCGGGCGCGGTATCTGGTCGGCACCGACGGCAGCCGCAGCACCGTCCGCATGACGCTGGGCACGTCCTTCACCCGCACCCCCGTCGACGCGCGTCCGGTGCTGCTCGCCGACTTCATACTGGAGGGGATCGACCGCGGCCACTGGCACATGTGGCCCACGGCGCCCGGCGGGATGATCGCCCTGCGGCCGCTGGAGGGCGTGGAGACGTTCCAGCTCATCGCCGGGTTCGACGACACCGCCCACGAGCCGGACCCCGAGCGCGACGCCACGCCGGAGGCCCTGACCCGCCTCCTCGCCGAGCGCACCGGGCTGACGGGGCTGCGGGTGGGCGAGGTCCGCTGGTCCTCCGCGTTCCGGGCCAACGCCGCCATGGCGGAGCGGTTCCGCACGGGCCGGGTCCTCCTCGCCGGGGACGCCGCCCACATCCACGCCCCGGCGGGCGGCCAGGGCCTCAACACCGGTGTGCAGGACGCGTACAACCTCGGCTGGAAGCTGGGTGCCGTGCTGCGGCTCGGCGCGCCCGACGCCGTGCTCGACTCCTACGACACCGAGCGGGTGCCCGTGGCGGCCGGCGTGCTGAGCCTGTCCACCCGGCAGAACGCGGCGGACCGGGCCGCCGGCTCCGGCCTCTCGCCCCGCGGCTCCGAGACCCTCCAGCTCGGCATCTCCTACCGCGAGAGCCCCCTCACCCAGGAGCGCCGCCAGTACGTGCCCGAGGACGGCCTCCGCGCGGGCGACCGCGCGCCGGACGCCCCCTGCCACGACCGCGCGGTCGACCCCGTCCGCCTCTTCGACGTCTTCCGGGGCCCGCACTTCACCCTGCTGGACCTCACGGAGCAGGGCGCCGGCCTCCCGTCCGCGGAATGGCTGCGCACCTGCCGCGTCGGAGGCCCCGAGGCGGATCTGCTGGACACGGGCGGCCACGCCAAGTCGGCGTACGGCCCGGGGCTGTTCGTGATCCGTCCGGACGGCTATGTCGGCCTGGCCACGGACGACCCGGCGGACGTGCGGGAGTATCTGACGGCGCTGACCGGCCGGACCCTCGCCGGTGCCTGACCGGGCTTCGTTTTCCGGTCCCCGCGGGAGCACTGGCATGATCGGGGGATGTCTGACCGCATCATTGCCGCCTGCGACGGCGCGTCGAAGGGGAACCCCGGGCCTGCCGCATGGGCCTGGGTCATCGCCGATCCGCACGGGCGCCCCGAACGCTGGGCCGCCGGGCCGCTGGGCAAGGCCACCAACAACGTGGCGGAGCTGACCGCCCTGAAGGACCTCCTGGAGACCGTCCCGCCGGGGACGCCCCTGGAGGTGCGCATGGATTCGCAGTACGCCATGAAGGCGGTCACCCAGTGGCTGCCCGGCTGGAAGCGCAACGGCTGGAAGACCTCCGGGGGCAAGCCGGTCGCCAACCGTGA
This sequence comes from Streptomyces blastmyceticus, assembly GCF_039521185.1. Classification (NCBI taxonomy): domain Bacteria; kingdom Bacillati; phylum Actinomycetota; class Actinomycetes; order Kitasatosporales; family Streptomycetaceae; genus Streptomyces; species Streptomyces blastmyceticus. The sequence goes on from NZ_BAAABW010000004.1 coordinate 144,914, forward strand.
ACTGGTCGAACGCATCGACGAGTTGCTGACCGGCCGGGAGGTGGAGTTCCGCTACGTCCCGGCGCACCGCGAGGACGGCGATCATCTCAACGCGATCGCGGACCAGGCGGCCAGCGACGCCGCCGCGACCCAGCAGCCGGCCGGCACGGCGCTGGGCGCGGAGGCCATGCCCGTCCCCGCACCGGCCCGCAGCACTCCGGCGCGTACGGCGAAGAAGTCCACCGGCCCGAAGTCGGCGCCCCGGGGCGGCACCCGCACGATCAAGGCGAAGTTCTCCGGCCGCTGCCCGTGCGGGACGCCGTACGCGGCGGGGGAGGACATCACCAAGCTGGAGAAGGGCTGGGGACACCCGGCCTGCCGCGTCTGAGAGGGACGCCTGCGTTTCGGTCAAACAGTGCCGCGAACACGTCATAGCCGTGCGCGGTGGATTCTGCCGCAACGGCCTTGCTGTCAGAGTCCCGGTGCGGTGCCCTCCCGGGCGCCGCACCGAGGTACTACCTGACGCAAGGAGTTCTCTGGTGAAGAAGAAAGTCGCCACACTTCTCGCAACCTCAGCACTCGCCGCCATGACACTCGCCGGACAGGCGAGCGCGGCCCCTACGGACCACGCCTCCGCCGACGCCGCTAGACAGACGACGGGCGCGGCCATCAGAGCGAGCCAGGTGTACAACGCGCCGTTCGCCCTGGGTCGCGGCGAGTCGGTGAGTTCCGACACGGCCACGCTGGTCATGCAGACCGACGGCAACCTCGTCATCTACGACGAGTTCGGCCGCGCCCGCTGGAACTCCAACACCGTCGGCCAGGGCTGGACGGCCCAGTTCCAGACGGACGGCAACTTCGTCGTCTACACCCGCTCCGGCCGCGCGGTATGGCACTCCCACACCTGGGGCCACCCGGGCTCCCGCCTGGCCGTCCAGGACGACGGCAACGTCGTGATCTACGACGGCAGCCAGGCGATCTGGTGGTCGGGCACGGCCCACTGATCCTCCGCTTTCACTTGCGGCCGGGCCCCGCATGGGGTCCGGCCGCACTTGCGCGTGCGCCGCGCGACAGCGCCGAACAGGGCGGCCACGACGTGGAGTTGCGTGGACCAGCAACGGCAACTCGGCAGGTCGACCACCCGGGTTCGGTCACTTGATCCGGTAGATCCGGGCGCACGACCGCAGTTGGGAGTATCTTGGTCCGAACAGTGCCAGAGAGCGACACGTCCGGCACGAATAGCAACGCGCCTCGGGGAGTGGCCGGTCCCGCATCGAGGCCGGCATCGGAGGAGAATCCCCCTCAGTGTCATCTGACAACCATAGCCGCATACCCCTTGCGATCGTTGGCGAGCTCCGGCTTCCAGCACGGCTCGCCAACTTCTGGCCGGTTGACCCCTCTTGCCGTTCGGGGGTGAGTTGATGGTCGGCAAACCCCTGGATGCGTCGAGCATCCAGTCCAAGGACGTGCGCAAGGTCGTCGAGGAGCTGCTCAAAGAAGGCGGCTGGACCCTCCGCAAAGAAGGGCACGGCGCCCGCTTGCACTGCCCGTGCGACAACGCGTGCACAACGATTCCGGTTGCGGGGACACCGCGGAACGAGGGCAATCTCGCCAGACGGATCGCCCGCATGGCACGGCGATGCCCTCTGCCGTCAGACTCCCCGAACAGGAGTCTGACGGGGAGGCCTCGCGAGTGACATCCCACTCACAGGCTTGCGATTTGCCCCAATATGGGAGACCTTACTGTTGACGGTTGCCAACAGCTCAGGCACTCTAGCCACCAACACAGGGGGCATTCACATGGAGTATGAGTTCACGTTCGTCGTGGACGGAGCGACTGTCGACGACGACACAGCAGTCAACCGCCTCGCAGATGAACTGGACGCAATGCTCGCCCGGGCCGGCGGTCAAGACCTCCTCAGTGTCTCTTCCTATGGGGACAACGCTGTCGAAGCCGCGCTCTCCGTGGCCCACATCGCCCGTGACCTGATTCCCGGGCTGCGACTGCTGCGACTGGACCGCGATCTGGTCGGGGTGCAGGAGATCGCCGAGCGAACAGGCCGTTCGCGTCAGAACGTTCATCAGTGGGCGACCGGCGCACGCCTCGCCGACAAAGAGCCCTTTCCCCAGCCGGAAGGCACCGTGGGCCGGGCGCATGCCTGGCTGTGGAGCGAGGTGAACGACTGGCTCCACCAGCACGGTCTTGACGACGGCGCCCTTTACCCGACCCGACACGAGATGACACAGATCGACTATCTCCTGGCGAACGGTCTGAGTTTCTCGTTCCGCTCCACGCCTGCGCAGGGGTTCGACGAGTCGAGGGATGAAGTCGTCGCCGCGCTGATGGAACATCAAGTCGGCTTCTCCCAGTTCCTGTCCCGCCTTCCACTGGAGAACGCAGCCGATCAGCACATCCTGGCCGTCGCCGGCCACGACGAGCCCGCTCATGAAGTCATGCGCTTCATAGCCGAGGCGAACCGCGATGTCGTACTGGTCAGCTCCAGGGGCGGCGTGATCACGGGCGTCCACTTCTCAGTGGATACGAAGGGGCCGCAGAAGGTTGTCCAGGTGCGGCATGACTTCACGGTGTGGGACTGGATGGACCTGGTGAGGGACGAGCCCTCAGCGACATTTGTCGCCGAGAGTCCCGCCCCCTTGACGGCTCCGCACTTCCATCACAGGCAAACACTGTCCTTCAACACGGCCGCGGCCTAGCCAGTCCGATCGTCAAGGCGGACGCGGCTATGCCGCGAGCTCGTACGCCTCCAGCCGCTTGATCATGCGCCGGACGATCAGCAGCGGAATCACACCGAAGATGCCGAACGACATGTCGATCAGCTGCCAGTAGAAGGGAATCCCCCGGATCGGCCCGCAGATCAGGGCCAGCGGGACGATGGCGGCACATGCGATCATTCCGAATTCGATGACCCAGATATTGCGGACCGGGTCGCGGTAGGGGCCGTAGAAGGCGATCGCGATGACCAGATGGGCGAAGGCCAGCCAGTCCGTTCCGTACAGCACGAACGGATATTTCGCGTCGGTCGCCTCCAGCCCCTCGCGGGCCCTGCCGACCCAGTCCACCAGGCCCGGCAGCCACCCGGGGACCGGCGACCCGTCGGACCGCAGCACTTCGTCCAGCCAGCGAATTTCGGTGACCAGCGGAAAAGCGGTCAGCCCGCTGAGCACCAGGCCGACGATGAAGACGACCAACCAGATTCGAATGCGACGCCGGAGCGCTGCTTCCCCATTCATGATCGGAGCGTACGTCCAGCCCATCGGCGTTCCCGCACCGGGTCCGTCACCAGGGCCCGGTTGATTGGCGATCCGCCTACTCCGTCGTAGCCACGGCTACGCTCCAGTCAAGTTCGAGCACCGCCTTGCCGTGGAGTCGGCGGCCGAGGAGGGCCTCGGCCGCTTCCGCGGCCTTGCCCCAGCTGCCACGCCAGGAGATCTGCGGATCGAGTTCGCCTGCGGAGACAAGGGCGGAGAGCCAGGTCAGGTCGGGGGCGAGGCCGGTGCAGGCGAGCAGGAAGAAGGTGGCGATCGAGCGGTCGTGACGTCCCTGGTCGCCGAAGAAGGCTCCACCCGGGAAGTGCTCGCTTTCGTCTGTCGCATGGCCTACCGCTACCAGCGTGCCCCGCTCGGCCAGCGCCTGGTAGGCATCGACCAGTTGGCGGCCGCCCACCAGATCCACGACGCCGTCCACCGGCGCATCGACCGCTCCCGGCCCCACGATCACTTCGTGGGCACCGAGGGCACGCAGGCTGTCGCCGTGTGCCTCAGGGTTTCCGGTGACGGCGACGACGTGTGCACCGCCGAGCCGGGCGAGCTGGACAGCGTATCGTCCGACGCCGCCGGTGGCCCCGGTGACGAGGATCCGCTTGCCGAGCAGCGGGCCGATACGGTGCAGGGCGCGCAGGGCGCTGGCGCCCGCCACCGGGATCGTACTGATCGCGCCCGGGTCGGCGCCCGCAGGGGCAATACCGATCAAGTCGGTGTCCACGGCGCGGAATTCAGCCCAGGCACCGTCGTGGCCCAGAGTGGTCACGGGGGTGCCGACGGCCGGCCCCGAGCCGTCGGCGGCGGCCCGCTCCACGACGCCGGCCGCGTCCCAGCCAAGGACTGCACCGTCGGGCGCATTCTCCAGGACGTGCCTGATCTCGCCGTAGTTGAAGGACGTCGCTGCCACCCGGATCAGGGCCTGGTGAGGAGCAGGCTCGGGGTCGGGGCTCCGGCCGAGCCGCAGCCCGGCGGGGGCGGAGCGGTCGACGAGCAGAGCGCGCATGGTGGTGCACCTTTCGGCAGGGATGGCACGGCGCTTCGGGGCGAGGCGCCGGACCCATTTCTGCCACTGAGTGGCACAAGCCGTCAAGTGGCGATCGCTCTCCCATAGCGATTCCGGCTACACTGCCGCCATGTCTGAAGCTGCGAACGAACGGCTCCCGCTGCGCGAGCGCAAGAAGCTCCGCACTCGGCAGGCCCTGATCGACACGGCCTTGGTGATGTTCACCGAGCGCGGCTTCGACGGCACAACGCTCGACGAGCTCTGCGACGCGGTGGACGTCTCCAAGCGCACCTTCTTCCGCAACTTCACCAGCAAAGAAGACGTGGCCAGTGCGCCGACCCAGGACCTGTGGGCGGCCTTCCTCGACGAGCTCGAGACCTGCGAACCAGCGGGCCGTACCCTTCTGGAGATGCTGCAGGACGCGCTGCTCGCCGCCCTGGACCGGATGACGGCCGACGGCTGGGCCCGGCGGGTGCTGCTCAGCCGACGGCTGGCTGACAATGCGCCCTCGATCGGCGCGCACGGCCTCCATTTCTGCGACCGTACCGGCCGCGCCGCGCTCACCGTCCTGCACCGCAGACTCGACCTCGACGGCTCAGGGGATCTACGCCCGCGACTCGCCCTCGATGTACTGATCGCCGCGTTCCACTGCGCGCTGGACACCTGGACGTCGCGGCCCGGCACTCCCACCCGCACGGGCCTCGCGGCCGGCCTGCGCGAAGCCTTCGCCGCCGTGCCCGGCAGCCTGACGCTGACCGCAGAGCTGCGGAAGACCCCTTGACAGTGCCGCGCCACGCGCTTCCGCAACTCGGCGCGGAGGCCGATCCGCGCGGCGTGCTCAGCTGCTGATGGCCGGGGCCCCGGCCGTGACCTGGCAGTCGCCGCCGCCGTAAGCCGGAGCCATCTCCGGCCCCGCCCCGCGCAGCGCGGCTCGTACGGCGGCCGCGCCACGGCGGGCGGCCGCCACGGCGCCCGAGGTGTCGTCAGCGGGTGGAGCTGGCGCGTTTGGCCGTACGGGTGGTGGCACGAAGCGCCGTTCGGCAGCGCGCTGTTCCGCGAAGGTGGGCGCGTCCGGCATCTTGCGGAGCAGACGGTTGCGGATGATCCCGGCGGCGGAGTGGACGTGTTCGGGCAGCCCGCCCGTGAGCGCCTCACGCACCTCCGCCAGACACGCGCCCCGCTGGAACCACTCCCCTGCGAGCGGTGCGAGCCGGGCGATGTCCATGCCGGACAGGCGCAGCCGCCGTTCGGTGCGGGAGACGGTGGTGAGGGCGTAGGCGCCCTGCTGGACGAGGGGTGGCGGGATGGTCACCGGGCCGCCGGGCGGGGCGAGTTCGGTTTCCGGCGCCGGGCCCGGATCCGGCTCGGAAGCCGTGGGTTGGGGAGGTTGGTTCGTGTTCTCCCCCGTGTTTTCTTTTGGGTAACGACCGACCGACCGGCGCCCCGGCTCACCGACGGCCGGGATTTCGGCACCCGGTCGCGCCGCCCGCACGACAGCGGCCTCCTCGGCGGTCAGCGGCACCCCGGACACGAGCTGCTCGGTGGTCCACCGCCCGCCCCGCCCCTGCTCGCGCCACTCGTGGTAGTACCCGGCGGCGGCCAGCTCCCGCTTCGCACGGATGAACCCCGTGGTCTTGATCCCGGCCCGCTCCGCCACCTTCCACAACGGCAGATCCGCGGCGGGCGGCAGCGACAGCTGCCAGATCAGCAGGCGCACGGCGTCCGAGGAGAGCTCGGGATGACGAATGATGTCGTTGGCAACCTGCGTGAACGCACGCGCAGGCGCGATAGCATGCCGGAGCATTCCGGTAGTCGTCCTTAAATGCATACCGGGTGTAGACCCCTGGCCTGGTGTGGGTAGCACCGCCAGGGGTCGCCTCGTATACGGCACGAGGCAACCCGTCTGGCGCCACCGTAAAACACAATTTCCGCCCGGACGCGGCCACTTGCCCCACATCCCCCGAATGGGTATCCCTGCGCAGACTGTGTGTTCCGGTTCCGCCCCGGGCGTGAGGTCCGGATCTCTGACACCGGCTGACATCTCATGGACTTCCATGCATACCGTCGACGTCGGCACACTGACCTTCAGCTCGAACCATGTGAGGGAGCAGGATGATCGCAGCCGCCGATTACGAGAAGCTGCGCCGCCGTTGCGCCGACGCGCTTGAGGAGTCCGGGCAGTTCGGTGCGCTATGGGTGCGGGAAGCGTTCGAGTCCGTGGCCCGTGAGGCGTTCGCGCCCTCTCGGGTCCGGATCTCGGGCCGAGGTGACGACGGCGGACGGCCGCTCATCGACCGTGACACGGAACCCGATGCCTGGGCTCAGGCCGTCTACGTCCACGACCCCGCCCTGATCACGCAGTTGGACGACGGGACCACGGCCCTGGAAGCCGGGGCGGAAGGGCGGTTCAGCTCCTCCTTGTCCTCCCTGCGCGTCGTCGTCCGCCAGCTCTCCCACCTCGACCTGGAACCCGGCCACAAGGTGCTGCACATCGGCACCGGCAGCGGCTACGACTCGGCCCTGCTCGCCGAGCGCACCGATCCGGCCGACATCGTCACCGTCGAGGTGGACCCCACGGTCGCCGCCGTGGCCCGCCGCAATCTCGACGCGGCGGGGTACGGCCGTATCCGTACGGTTGTCCACGACGGCGAACAGGGCTGGCCCGACCGCGCCCCGTACGACCGCGTGCTTGCCACGGCCTCCGCCAATCGCATTCCCTGGCCGTGGGTCGCGCAGACCGCGCCGGGAGGGGTGATCGTCACCCCTTACCGGGGTCTGGCGCTACTGCGCCTCGTCGTCGCCGACGATGGTCAGAGCGCTTGCGGTCCGGTGGTCGACGAAATGGCGTTCATGGTCCTACGGGGCCAGCGCGACGAGGAGCTGACGGACATCGGCCCGATTGTCAGGGCCACTCGGGGCGAGGCGGCGAGAGTCCGCACCGAAACCGATCTCTCGGCCCTCGACGGCAAACTGGGGGCGGAGTTCCTCTTCCACCTTCTCGTACCCGACGCCGTGATCCGGTTCGGCGAGACGATGTGGTGGTTCCAGACCCGCGACGGCTCGTCCTGGGCCGGCCTGAAGAAGGACGGCCGCGGCCGCCAGTGGGGCCCACGCCGCCTCCTCGACGAAGCGGAAGCCGCGGTGACCGCATGGACGAAGGCGGGCACGCCCCGGCTGACGGAACTCGGCGTGACCGTACGGCCCGAGGGGGACCACGTCTGGACCGGGAGCGCCGACGGGCCGTCGTGGCCCGTCCCTACGCGGTCAGGGTGTCGGCACTCACTGCGGTGACGAACGAGGACCAGGCGCCGGACGGGATCACCAGGGCCGGTCCGGCGGGGTTCTTGCTGTCCCGGACGGGGACGGTGCCGGGGAGGTCGTCGGCGACCTCGACACACGTTTCCCCGTCGCTGCTGTACGAACTCTTACGCCACACCCCCCGAATGGGTATCGGAAGCCTGTACTGACGTACCGCCATGGCGTCTTTCGGGAAAGCCGTGTCCATCGCTATCGTCTCGCTCCTCAACTCACCAATGCCAGGAGGTCCTTCATGGGCAAGCATGACAAGAACGACGGCGGTGACGAGCCGGACATGCTGCCGGGACAGCCATGGCAACCGGACCAGGAACCAACGACAGACGGGTCGTCGCCCGAAGGTGACGGGGAGCACCGCAAGTGACGGCGCATGCTGACACGAAGGGGCGGCCCGGCACGGGCTTGGGCCGCCGCCTCGCTCCCGAGTGGGCACCCGCCTTCGGCGCCGTCCCCCGGTCCGCGTTCCTGCCCGACCTGATGTGGCCCCATGACATCACCACCCACCGCATCACCACCGTCGACCGCGCCGGAGACCCGGACGGCTGGCAGCACGCCGCAGACAGCGACATGCCGATCGTCACGCAATGGGATGACGGAGCCCATCGCGCGTACCGGCCCGGCATGACGGCGACGGTGTCCTCTTCCAAGCCCTCGCTGGTGTTGTCCATGCTCACCGACCTCGACGCCCACCCCGGGCACAGGGTTCTGGAAGTCGGGACCGGCACCGGCTGGAACGCCGGTCTCCTAGCCCATCGCCTGGGTCCCGCCAGTGTCGTCACCGTCGAGATCGACGGGAGCGCCGCCCGCGCGGCCCGCACCGCATTGGCTCAACTGGGCCTGGACGTCCGTGTCATCCACGGCGACGGCGCCACGGGCCATCCCGCCCGAGCCCCGTACGACAGGGTCATCGCCACCTGCGGCGTCCGTGAGATTCCCTTCACCTGGGTGGAGCAGACCCGCCCCGGCGGGATCGTCCTCGTGCCCTGGGGGACACACTTCTCCTCCACCGAAGCCACCGCCCGCCTGACGGTCGCCGACGACGGGGCGGGCGCGCGCGGGCCGTTCACCAACCTCGTGACGTTCATGCGCCTGCGCGCCCAACGGTCGGCACCACCCGATTACGACAGCTACGTCACCCCCGAGAGCCGTGCAGCCGCCGAGACGTCCTTCACCACCCTCACACGCGAGGAACTCCTCGGCGGCGACTACGACGTGAACGCGTTCGCCATCGGCCTGCGGGTGCCCGACTGCGCTCATCTCATCGACCGGACGACCGGGGACGGGCGCCGCACCCTGTGGTTCTACGGGCTCACCGATCATTCATGGGCCGCGGTCGTCCACCGCGACGACAAGTCCCGTTTCACCGTCTATCAATGGGGACAGCGGCGCCTGTGGGACGAGGTGGAGAGCGCCTACCAGTGGTGGATCGACCAGGGGCGCCCCCAGATCGAACGCTTTGGCCTGAGCATGGACGCCACAGGCCAACGAGCTTGGCTGGATTCCCCCGAGCGGCCCGTTCGGCCGTAGCCCACCGTCCTTACGGGCTTGAGGGCGTCGCTGCCGTCGCGGGCCTTGAGCTCACGGAACCCTGCGGTGGCACGCGGGGTCCAGATGACCGTGTAGGTCATGCGGCATCGTTCAGCAGGGCTTCGACCTGGTCGTTGGTCAAGTCTCGTTCGCTGTTGCGAGTGTGCAGGGCCCACAGGGTGACGGCGAGGTCGGCGACGTCGATGGCGCGTTCCCGGTCATCGTCAGTGGTGGCAGAGACGGTGGCCTGGGTCCACCAGTTGTCGAGGAAGGCCTCGAACATCCCGCCCTCGCCCAGAGTCGCCAGCTCGTTGCAGAAGGCACCCCGGTGGTCCAGGGGGAGGGCGTCGCCGATCGCGGTCACGGTGCGGTCGATGAGGACGGGAAGGGTGTGCCCGAGCTGCCGCTCGGCGTCGGCCACGGCGTCGCGCCACGTCGCGTAGGTCGTCATGCCGGGCAGCCTAGCGTCGTGCCGGTCACTCGGTCCCTCCCTACGCGGTGAGGGTGTCGGCACTCACTGCGGTGACGAACGAGGCCCAAGCCCGGTGCGGGATCAGCAGGGCTGTTCTGAAAGGGTTCTTGCTGTCCCGGACAGGGACGATGCCCGGGAGGTCGTCGGCGACCTCGACACAGGCCTCAGCGTCGGTGCTGTAGGAGCTCTTGCGCCAGGCAGCATGAGCAAGGGTGCCTATCACGCGTACTTCTCCTCAACTACCTGGCGAATAAATTCAATTGACGTTCGGGGCGACAGTGCTTCCGCTTGCAGGTGATCATAGAGGGCGACGAAAGGCTCCACGTCATCCGGGGCGGTGATGAACTTCGGGTCGGTGGGTTCCTGCCGGTACACCACCGTGCGGCCGTCACGGAGGCTGAAGATCGACGTCAAGCCGATGCCTGCGATCAAGGTGTCCTGGCTGAATGGAATGACCTGGATATTGATGCGAGGCTGTTCCCCCAGCTTGATCAAATGCAACAGCTGGTCCCGCATGACGTCGGGCCGGCCGAGGGTCCGATAGAGCGCCGATTCATCTAGAACGCTCCAGATCCAGGGCGGGTTGGAGCCACCCAGGACGACCTGTCGCCCCATTCGGTTTTCGACCTTCTCCTCAGGATCACCGCCGAGGAAGGGCACACCTGCTCGCAGCATGACCGTCGCATACTCCCTGGTCTGAAGCAGGCCAGGGATCGTGTCCGTATAGTGCTGGATCTTCTTCGCCTGGGACTCGGCATCGACGAGCTTTTCGGACCACCTGTCATCGCGGCGGTGCACGAGATAGTCCCACACCTCGACCAGATCGCCGTCCGCCTCAAGCGCCTTGTCCAGCAGCTGAGCAATGTCGAACGGCGGCACATCCGTACCCAGTTCGAACTGCGCGATACGGCTCCGTGAAAGCCGTACCAGGTCACCCAGCTGCGCCTGCGTCAGCCCGCGCGCCTCGCGCAGTTTGCGGATTTTCTTCCCGTACCAGCCATTGAGCGACGAGGGGTGAAGTCGCTTGGGTGCAGGCACAGTTGCTCCCTCTCACACCGTTCCCGATCTTCTAACACCGTAACTACTGGTCACCCTAGCGCTACGCCCCGATGCTGAGAACCGCAAGAGCCCCGTACGGACAACCCCCCAAGGACCTCGCATGGTTCCCGTCTTCCCCGGCACCGCGGTGACCGGCCGCAGCCTGTCGCTCGTTCGGATTCTCGAAGAGCTGATCGACAAGGACGACCCGAAGCCCACGCACGTCGAGCTGCGTGCGTGGACCGCTCAGCTCACGATCTATCTGACGGGCGTGATCCGCGTCGTGCGGGAGGACGCCCTCAAGCTCGTCCTCGACGACCCGGTGCGCGACGCCGCCCTCGCCACGACCGACGAAGCCGGGCACCGACTGAGGGTCGGGCCCGGCAACGGATATGTGTCGGCGATCGCGTACGCCATGTCCCTCGCCAGCGCCGTCAAGTCCCTCCAAGAGCATGAGAAAAGGCTCTGCGAGGAATCCTCGGCGCAGGCGCCCGCACATGAGGCTGCACTCGACGGACGAGCGCATGCGGGTCCCTGCTGATCGCATCGCCACAACGGCCTCGAATCAGCCTCAGGCCCTGATCGATACCGAACAGGGCCTGTTCACCCGGCCGCGGCCGGCCCGCCCTCACCAAGTCACCGGTGCCGCGTGCACACCGGCTGTGGAGGTGTCGGTCCGGAACCGCAGCTGGTCCGCCGGGACCGCGAGCCGTAGCCGGGGGATGCGGGCGAGGAGTGTGGTGAGGGCGACCTCCAGTTCCAGGCGCACCAGGTGCTGGCCGATGCACTGGTGGATGCCGTAGCCGAAGGCGAGATGGTGCCGGGCCTCGCGCCGCAGGTCGAGCGCTGAGGGTTCGCTGAAGACCTTGTCGTCGTAGTTGGCCGCCGCGTTGGAGACGATGACGGCCTCGCCCGCCCGGATCAGCGCACCCCCGAGCTCGATATCGGCCAGTGCCACGCGCCTGGTGATCTGGTCGGCGATGCTGAGATAGCGCAGCAGCTCCTCCACCGCCCGCGGAGCCATCGCCGGATTTCCGGCGAGCGCGGCGAGCTGGTCCGGACTGCGCAGCAGGGCGACGACTCCGAGTGCGATCATGTTCGCGGAGTTCTCGTGCCCCGCGAACAGGAAGAGGTTGGCGAGCCGGACGAGCACCTCCCGGTCATACCTGCCTGCCTGGCGGTATCGCGCGATCAGCCTGCTCAGCAGGTCGTCATCGGTCCCGCACTCCCTGGTCGCGATGTGCCCGGCGAGGTAGCGGTCCACGGCATCGCGCGCCGCCTTGCGCTGCCCGGCGGAGACCGTGTTGTCCACCAGCGTGGCGACGTCTTCCTGGAACACCTCGCGGTCGGCGGCGGGAATACCGAGGAATGCACAGATGACGAGCGCTGCCACCGGCCGGGCGAACTCCTGGACCAGGTCCACCGGGTGGCTGGGGGAGCTCAGCATCCGCGTCACGCGGTTATCGACGATCTCCTGGACACGAGGGCGCAGAGCGCGCATCCTCCCTGCGGTGAACTCGCCGGCGAGCAGGCGCCGGTGCACTGTGTGCTCCGGCGGGTCCATGGACACCAGATTTCCCTTGTCCGGCCGGCCCTGCACAACGGCCACCGGCGGGGGGAACCTGACATCGTCGCGGTTCGAGCTGGTCCGGTGGTCGGCCAGCAGCTGACGTGCGTACGCGTAGTCCGTGACCATCCAGGCCCGGCGCCCGTCCGCGAGCGTGACGCGGCAGACCGGGTGCCGGGCACCCGCCTCGGCGTACAGCGGCGGGGAGAACGGGCAGGCACGCGGCATGGGGAAGACCGCGCTTCTGCCGGCCGCGCCCTCGGCTGTGACAGCGGCAGCGGGAGGCCTGTCCGGTTGCCCGGTCTCCTCGGTGAAGTCCTTCGCCACGGATGCGCCTCCCCGTCTCATCGAAACCGCCGTACTCATCGAAGCCGCCGTGTCATACGCCCTGCAAGTGCGGCGTTCGGCCATTCCCGCACGGTCGTTACACGCCGTCGGCGGACGTACGGAAACGGTCCGGTCGGGGTGGATCAGTCAGGAGTCCCAGTACGGCTCGTAGGTGAGCACCGCGCGGTTGTTGCGGACCAGATAGCGTGCGGCGACGGCTCGCACTTCCTCGGGCGTGATGGTGAGAATGTTGCCGAGCATGCTCCAGACGAGCTGGGGGTCACCGAAGAGTACGGCGAAGCGGCACAGTTCGTCGGCCCGGCCGGCGACGGTCGCCAGCCGGTCGAGCCATTCGCGTTCCAACTGGGCCTGGGCGCGCTCCAGTTCCTCGGGGGTGGGGCCGTCGGTGGCGAAGCGGACCAGTTCGTCGTCCACAGCGGCCTCGATGGCGTCGGTCGAGGCGTGGCCGGAGGCCTTGACGTCCAGCCAGCCGAGGCAGGGCGCGCCGCTCAGCCGCAGGAGACCGAATCCGGCTGTGACGGCGATGCGGTCCTGTCGTACGAGGCGGTTGTACAGACGTGAGGACTCACCGCCGCCGAGAATGGCCAGGGTCAGATCCGCGGCGTCGCACGCACGCTTGCCGTCACGGGGAAGGCGGTAGGCGGCCATGACGGCGCGAGAGGGTACGGAGTCCTCGACGGCCTCGCGCAGTTCCCTGCCGATGAGGTCGGGAAGCGAGCTGTCCCGCCGGGGCGGCCTGCGCCCGGGCGACGGGATGGAGCCGAAGTATTTCTCGATCCAGGCAAGGGTCTGCTCGGCGTCGATGTCACCGACCACGCAGAGCACGGCGTTGTCGGGCGTGTAGTACGTCCGGAAGTAGGCGCGGACCTGTTCCAGCGTGATGGCGTCGCGGTCGGCGTCCAAGCCGATAGGGGTGTGGTGGTAAGGGTGACCCTCCGGGTAGACCTTGGCGGTCAGCTTCTCGAAGCCCGTGCCGTACGGGACGTTGTCGTAGCGCTGCCGGCGCTCGTTCATGCAGACGTCGCGCGCCCAGCCCATTTCGGTGTCGCCGATGGCGTCCAGCAGTGAGCCCATGCGGTCGGCCTCCAGCCAGAGCGCGAGCTCCAGTTGATGGGCGGGCATGGTCTCGAAGAAGTTCGCACGCTCGAAGCTGGTGGTGGCGTTGAGGGAGCCACCGGCGCCCTGAACGAGTTCGAAGTGACCTTCCGCCGCCACCGACGCGGAGCCATAGAACATCAGCTTGCAGAACATGTGAGTAAGGCCGGTCTGCCCCCGCCCCTCATGCCGTGACCCGACGTCGTACCAGATGTTCACGGCCGCGACCGGCGTGCCGTGGTCTTCGGAGAGCACCACCCTCAGGCCGTTGGCGAGGCGGTGTTCGGTGATGTTGACGCTGGCGACGATCCGCTCCTGCGCGGCGCGGGCCGCGTTCTGTGCCGCGGTCGCGCTCTTGAGGAGGTCCAACTCCCTCCGCAGTCGTGCCAGTTCGTCATCGGTACGCGGGATCGTCTCGGGCAGCGCGACGTTGTGGGCAAACACGAAGTCGCGGGCCGAGTCGACGCTGCGTTTCTGGGGGACAGGCCGGCCGTCGCGGGCGAGGTCGTCGCGCAGCCTGCTGAACAGCGGGTGGAGCCGCAGACCGGCGGGCTGGCCGGGGATCCCGGTCTCGACCAGGTCGGCGAGGTACTTGGTGAAATAGGTCTGAGGTTCCTTGAGTTCCGGGTCGGTCTCGAACCAGGCGGTGGTGTCGGCACTGCTGGCGGTCATGGTGTAGGCACCGGTCCGGGCGGCCAGGTCCAGCAGCACCTCGCCGCCCGCCCCGGCGAGGGCGTGTTCCCGGACGGTGGCGATGCCCGAGAAGCAGCAGTCCAGCATGACCACCTTGGTCGCGGCCTCGCAGTGCTGCAGGGCCCGGCGCACGTCGGAGAACTCCAGACTGGTGGTGGCCCGGCGGTGCCAGGTGTCCCGGGAGCCGACGAGGCCCAGGCACAGCTGGTCCTCGTCGTCGAGTTGACCGTGCCCGACGTAGTAGAAGAGAGCGACGTCCGTGGTGTCCTCGAACAGGTCGAGCAGCCGGTCCGGCAGATCACCGGGGCCGCGCTCGTTGGGTATCACCGTCACCCGGTCCTCCGGCCACCCGCACTGCGGGCCGGTGAGCAGCCGGTGCATGCGGTCGAGGCTGTGCCGTGCCGCGGGGATCCGGGTGAGGTGCTCGTAGTCCCAGGTGCCGATCAGTACGGCCCGGGAGTGAGAGTGGTCGAACAGCGGCGGCCGGTCACTCATCGAGGAGCCGCTCCAGGATCGGCATGACCTCCTCGACGTTGCGGGCGTCGACGGTCAGCTTCTTCCCGCGCACCGTTACGGTGACGGACAGATCGCTGCGCCTGGCCCGCAGGAACTGTGGCAGAACCCTGATCGCGGTGACCAGACCGCTGCTGGTGGCCAGCACGGTCAGCGCGTCGAGCGCTCCCTGCTCTCCTGGGCCGGGAGTGCCGGGTACCCGGCGGACATGCATGCCCGGGATCGCGGCCAAGTCCAGCCACGTACGGAGGGAGTTCAGCTCGCCCTGCCGCGAAACAGTCAGCTCCACACTGCTCTGGTGATCGGCGCCCATGATGTCCCACATCCCCCGTACACCAACTGCCTCAGGCTTGGCTCCGGAGTCGACCATTATGCGGAAGCGACTGTCAAGTACTACTGGCTTTCTGTGAATTGATCCCGTCAGACAGGAACTCGCATACCCCCTCTCAGACGGCGAAGCCGCCATCGACGCTCACGGTCGTCCCGGTGATGTAGCGGGCGTCCGCCCCGGCCAGGAAAGCGACGGTAGCGGCAATATCGCCCGGGGCCGCATAGTGCCCCAGGGCGGTCAGGCCGCGGATCGCCTCGGCGTTCGGGCCGTCGGCAGGGTTGGCATCGGTGTCGGTCGGGCCCGGGTGTACGAGGTTGACGGTGATGCCCCGCGGTCCCAGGTCGCGGGCCAGGCCCTTGGTCATGCCGATGAGTGCGGTCTTGCTCATCGCGTACAGGCTGAATCCGGGGAACACCGCCCGCTCGGCCATGTTGCTGCCAATGCTGACGATGCGTCCCCCGTCGCCCATGTGACGCGCCGCCGCCTGCGAAGCGACAAACGGTGCGCGTATGTTGACCGCCATGGTGCGGTCGAATTCCGCCTGCCCGAGGTCTTCCACCGGTGCCACCAGGAATACGCCGGCGTTGTTGACGAGAATGTCGAGGCGGCCGAAAGTCTCGGCCGCCTCGTCCACGGCCCCTGTCACCGCGGCGACGTCGGCGCTGTCGGCCTTGATCGCCAGCCCCCGGCGGCCCATTGCCTCGATCTGGTCGACCACCTTGGCCGCACTCGCTTCGTCCCGCTCATAGGTCAGCGCCACATCGGCACCCTCCTGGGCCAGCCTCAGCGCCACTGCCGCGCCGATGCCGCGGCTTCCGCCGGTGACCAGGGCCGTCTTGCCTTCGCTCTTGTTCATGCCGTCCAGCATGTCCGCGGGCGGGCACAGTAGCTGGCGGTAATCCGCCATGGCGTTGGGCTACAACACCAGCGACAGCAGCAGCACGAACACCAGCGACACCACCGAGATGACCGTCTCCATCAACGACCACGTCTTGATCGTCTGGCCGACGTCCATGCCGAAGTACTCCTTCACCATCCAGAAGCCCGCGTCGTTCACATGGCTGAAGAAGAGCGAGCCCGCGCCCACGGCCAGCACCAGGAGGGCCGCGTGGGAGGTGCTCATGTCGGCGGCGAGGGGGGTCACCAGGCCCGCCGCGGAGATCGTGGCGACCGTGGCCGAGCCGGTCGCGAGGCGGATGCCGACGGCGATCAGCCAGGCCAACAGCAGTGCGGGGACGGACCAGTTCTGCGAGATGTCGAGGATCATGCGGCCGACGCCGACGTCGATCAGGGTCTGCTTGAAGCCACCGCCCGCGCCGACGATCAGCAGGATGCCCGCGATCGGGATCAGCGACTTCTCGACGGTCGTGGCGAGCCGGTCGCGGCCGAAGCCGGCGGCGCGGCCGAGGGTGAAGAGGCCCACGAGCACGGCGGCGAGGAGGGCGATCAGCGGGGAGCCTATGACGTCGGTGACGCGCTGGACATGGTCCTTGGGGTCGTCGACGACGATGTCGACGAGCGCCTTGGCGAGCATCAGCACGACGGGCAGCAGCACCGTGCCCACCGTGGCGGCGAAGCCGGGGCGGCGCTCCAGCTCCTCCGAGGGGCGCTGCGGGATCAGCTTCTCGGGCGGGGCGATGTCCACCCAGCGGGCGGCGACGCGGGAGAAGAGCGGCCCGGCGATCACGGCGGTCGGCACGGCGACGAGCACGCCGAGCGCCAGGGTCACGCCGAGGTTGGCGCCGATGGCGTCGATGGCGGCGAGCGGGCCGGGGTGCGGCGGCACCAGGCCGTGCATCACGGAGAGCCCGGCCAGCGCGGGGATGCCGATGCGCATGAGGGAGAAGTTGCCGCGCTTGGCGACCAGCAGCACCACCGGGATCAGCAGCACGATCCCGACCTCGAAGAAGAGCGGCAGCCCGATGATGCCCGCGATCAGCACCATCGCCCAGGGCATGGTCCGGTTGCTCGCGCGGGCGAGGATCGTGTCCACGATCTGGTCGGCGCCGCCCGAGTCGGCGAGCAGCTTGCCCAGTATCGCGCCGAGCGCGATCAGGACGCCGACGCCCGCGACGGTCGCGCCGAGCCCGGTGGTGAAGCTGGTGATGACCTTGTCCATCGGGGCGCCCGCGACGGCGCCGAGCACCAGCGAGCCGATGGTCAGGGCCAGAAAGGCGTGCAGCTTCAGGCGGGTGATGAGGAGGACGATGACGGCGATGCCGACGAGGACGGCGATCCCGAGCTGTGCGTGACCCGCCGAAGTGATCGGTCCGGCGGGGGCCGCGGCCAGCATCTCGACGCTGAGAGTGCTCACGGGGCTTCCTAAGGGGGGAGGGAAAGGGTCAGAGCTTCCGCAGGGCGGCGGTCGCGCGCTCGGCGACGGCCTCGGGGGCGGGCGCGACGTCCACGGCGACGCCCGCCTCGTCCGCTTCGAGCGGTTCGAGGGTCGCGAACTGCGAGTCCAGGAGCCGGCCGGTCATGAAGTGGCCCTTGCGGGCGGCCATCCGGTCGGCGATCAGCGCGCGGTCGCCGGTGAGGTGGAGGAAGACGATGCCGGGGGCGGCGGCGCGCAGCCGGTCGCGGTAGGCGCGCTTGAGGGCGGAGCAGCTGACGACGCCGCCCAGCCCGGCGCGGCTGTGCGCCCAGGCGCCGACGGCGTCCAGCCAGGGGGCGCGGTCGGCGTCGTCCAGCGGGGTGCCGGACGACATCTTGGCGATGTTGGCCGGCGGGTGGAAGTCGTCCCCCTCGGCGTAGGGGACACCGAGGGCGTCCGCCACCAGGGGGCCGATCGTGGTCTTGCCCGTACCGGACACTCCCATGACGGCCACGACGTGGGGGGCGTGGGGGGCCTGCATCGCTACCTCGCTGTCTCCATTGACCTCGACGTCCGACTTCGACGTCGTCGGCGATGCGGCTCACTCAAGCTCATTGGTACGACGTATTCAAGCCCCTGTGACCTAAAAGTCATACTTAATTGCCGGTCCCCGGAAACCGTAGGCTGACCCCATGGAAAACCAGGGGCAGGGGCTGCACGCGCGCGTGCTGGAATCCCTCGGGCCCGCGATCACGGCAGGCGAGTACGCACCGGGCACGGTGCTGCGCACCGACGAGCTGGAGGAGCGGTTCGCCGTCTCGCGCACGGTCGTCCGCGAAGCCGTCCGCGTCCTGGAGTCCATGCGGCTGGTCACCTCGCGCCGCCGCGTCGGCGTGACCGTGCTCCCCACCGAGGAGTGGAACGTCTACGACCCGCAGGTCATCCGCTGGCGCCTGGCCGGCGCCGACCGGCCGCGCCAGCTCCGCTCGCTCACCGTGCTCCGCTCCGCCGTGGAACCCGTCGCCGCCGGCCTCGCCGCCCGCCTCGCCACCCCCGCGCAGTGCGCCGAGCTCACCGAGCACGCCCTCGGCATGGTCGCCACCTCGCGCGGCCAGCAGCTGGCCGGCTATCTCGTGCACGACATCGCCTTCCACCGCGTGATCCTGCGCGCCTCGGGCAACGAGATGTTCGCCCGCCTCGGCGACGTCGTCGCCGAGGTCCTCACGGGCCGTACCCAGCACGAGATCATGTTCACCGACCCCGACCCGGCGGCGGTCACCCTGCACGTACGCGTGGCGGAGGCCGTACGCGAACACGACCCGGTCCGCGCGGAGGCCCTCACCCGCGAGATCACGGCGGGCGCGATGGCGGAGCTGGACATTCTGGCGCCGTAAGGGGTTTCTGGCGGGCCGGCGCCCCTCAGCGCAAAGCCCCGCCCATGCGCCTCGGGGCGGCGCACGGACGGGACTTCGGGTCACCGAAAGATCAGGGGTTACTTGCCGCCATCTCCTCCCTGCGGCTGCGGGTCGCGCGGAGCCTCGGGCGGCATGGAGCCGCCGTCGTGCCGGCCACCGTCGCTCGCCTGCATGTCTGCCGGGTGACGGAACGGGATGCCCCGCCATCCATCGGCGTCCGGGGTGCGCGTCTCGAATGTCTCGACGCCCTCAGGGCTGGCAACGCTCACGAACGCTCTCCTTTCTGGGGCCACCCGTCCGAAACGAACGGAGGCGGCTGTCGTCCGGTTGATGACGACGCTAGAAAGCGCGGGGAGTTGGCCTCAACGAACATGTGCGAACTTGCGCGTGGTCACCCGAGGGATTCGATCGCCGCTGTGATCAGCGCACGCGCAGGGGCGCCGTAGACGGCCAAGTCGGCGAGGCCGAGAAAGGTCCGGGCGTACATGCTGATCTCGTGCGGCTGTGTAATGGTCAGGAACGCAGAGATCAACTCGACATTGACCTGCGCGTCATCGAAGATCCAGAAATCTTCGACCGGCCACAGCGCCGTGCGGTCGGCGCTCAGCGGGATGACGCCGAGGCTGACGTTGGGCAAGGTCGCCACGGACAGCAAGTGGCCGAGCTGCCCGGCCATGGTCGCAGCGCCCCCGATGCGGTGCCGGAGTGCGCTCTCCTCCAGGAGCACAGCGAAGCGGTGCGGGCCCTCGTACAGGATCCGCTGCTTGTCCACGCGTACCTGAACGGCCGCCGCCAGGTCGTCGGGAAGCGCGCGCCGGTCACGAATCGACCGGAGCAGCGACTCGATGTAGGCGCGGGTCTGGAGTGGTCCGGGTACGAGCCACGACGAATAGGCCCGGAATTTCCGCGTTCGCTCCCACAGCGGAATGACCGACTCTTGCGCCCGGCGCAGTCCGGACCGCTCCATGCGCCGCCACTCGACATACGCGCCGTCGATATTGCGCGCCGTGGCGATCAGATCGGCCGTCCGGTCCTCCGCGCCGCAAAGCAGCGCCCACACCCGCAGATCGTGATCCGACGGTCCTGTACGGCCGTTCTCGATACGGCTGCACTTGCTCTCATGCCAACCCGCCCGAGCGGCAAGCTCCCGCGCCGTCAGACCCGAATCCTTCCGGATCTCGCGCAGGCGCTTGCCGAGGGCCTCTCGGGCTTGCTGGACGCTGGACGATGAAGTCACGTTCGACCGTTCGGGGTGCGCACTGTCAGACCGGCCGATACTCCTCGTGCGGCGTGGCACGCTCCCAGACGGCGGCGAACGCCGAGGCGCACAGCTCTGCGACGTCCGGGTCGGTCACCAGCTCCTCGCCCGTCATCTCGCCGTTTCCGTCGAAGTGGTTGAAGAGGACCGACGTTTCGTCGAACAACCAGAAGTCATTGCCGGGGAGCGCCAGCGAGGAGGCCTGCCGACGGGGCAGCCAGCGCACGGACTCCCCGGCCTTGACGTTGTGCCCGCTGGTCAGCTCGTACTCGTAGCGCACGTACGGCGAAATGGGTTCGGAGACGATGCGCGCCCGGCGAACGTCGACGCCACGGGACACCGAAGCGGAGACCAGATCGATCCACCAGGACCAGCGCTCCGCCGGGTCGAAACGGTTGCCCGCCGTCCACTCGGCGTAGTCCTCGTCCAGCGCGTACGCGTCCCTGGCCTCGAAGTGGTACGCGCTGCGCCGGGCGGAGCGGAACAGCCCCTCAAACGTCGTCTCCGCCACCACCGTTCACCTCCGGGAAGAACCTCATCATGCGCTTCGGGAACTCGATCACGGTTTCATGATCCGGGACGGCCATCTGCGCCAGCCGCTCGGCATCCGTGACGCGCCAGCCCTGCAGGATGTAGTTCCCCGACTCGTCGTCCAGGTACACAGTGGGTGACCCGTTGTTGGGGCTTTCGGGGTCCTTGCCCAGCCGGTGCAAAGTCATGGTGTCCTCCTGTGCTTCGAGCGGCGAACGACACGACCGAGCTTGCGCCGGATCATCCCTCGCGTGCCAGCGACTTGCACGAACTTCTACGCGCGGCGGGCGTCGGCGTGTGTGGCGTGCAATTCGCGGCCGCCGCCAGGGGCCGGCGTCAGGGCCGCGGCACCCGCACCCCCGCAGCCGACTGCTGCTGCCCAGCGATCGGGGCCCCGACAGGCGGTGCTGCGCGGCGCGTGGTGACCACGGCGAGGGCGAGGATGGCCACCCCGCAGGCGGTGACGACCCAGTAGCCCGGGCGCACCGCCTGCGTGTAGCCCGTGCTGCCGCCGTGCAGCCCGGTGGTGAGCACCGCGCCGAGCACGGCGACGCCCAGCGCCTGGCCGAACTGGCGGCTGGTGGAGACGATCGCCGCGGCCACGCCCGCCTGTTCCTTCGGCATGCCGGACATGGCGGCGTTGGTGACGGGCGTGTTGGCCATGCCCACGCCCATGCCGATCAGGACGTACGCGGTGAAGAGCAGCGCGTCGGTCGTGAACGCGGCGCCGGCGGCGAGCAGCGCACCGCCCGCGGTGGTGGCGGCACCGGCGAGCAGGAGCGGCAGCCGGGGGCCCCGGGTGGCGGTCAGCCGGCCGGAGAGCGGTGAGGTGACGATGTTCATGACGGCCATGGGCAGCAGGTACAGGCCCGCGTGCAGGGCCGACAGGCCGCGGGTGTTCTGCAGGTAGAGCGTGTTGAGGAAGAGGAAGCCGCCGAGCACGAAGAACGAGCACACCGCCATGGCGCTCGCTCCGCTGAACGCCACGCTGCGGAAGACCCGCAGATCCACCAGGGGTTCGGCGCGCCGGCTCTCGTAGCCGATGAGGGCGAGGAGCGCGACCGGCGCGGCGATCGCGCAGGAGAGGGTGCGCGGGGCGGTCCAGCCGGTGCCGGGGCCCTCGATGATGGCGTACGTCAGGGAGCCCAGCAGCACCATGACCAGGAGCTGCCCGACGGGGTCCACCCGGCGGGGCCGGGGCGCACGCGACTCGGGTACGAAGCGCGCGGCGCAGGCGAAGGCGGCCAGGCCGATCGGCAGGTTGATCCAGAAGATCGACCGCCAGCCGAGGCCCTGGACGAGCACCCCGCCCACCATCGGGCCCACCGCCATCGCCACGCCCATCACCGCACCCCACACGCCGATCGCCCGGGCGCGCTCGCGCGGCTCGGTGAAGATGTTGGTGATGATGGACATGGCCACCGGGTTGAGCATCGAGGCGCCGACCGCCTGGAGCATGCGGAAGGCGATGAGCCAGTCAAGTCCGGGCGCCAGTCCGCACAGCAGCGATCCGAGGGTGAAGAGGGCCAGCCCGGTCTGGAAGACGCGGCGGCGGCCGAGGCGGTCCCCGGCGGATCCGGCGAGCATCAGCAGCGCGGCCAGCACGATCAGATAGGCGTCGGTGGTCCACTGCAGCCCGGAGAGCGGACTGTGCAGATCGCGCTGCATCGCGGGCAGTGCCACGTTGAGCACCGTGTTGTTGAGGTTGCCGAGGAACACGCTCGTGCAACAGACCGCCAGGACGAGATTCCGCCTCCGGCGGGTGAGTTCAGCCTGTGTGGACACGGCCGGGCCACCGTCCTCTCTCCCGTCACGACATTCAGGTCCGCAAGTCGCTGCGGTGCGCTCAGCCTGCCCCCGGGACGCGGCGGCGGGGAGGCCCGGTGAAGGGGGGCCCTGGCAGGGCCCCCCTTCACCCCGACCGGTCAATGCATAATGCATTTATGGGTCATGCGCCGGAGGGGAACACAACCGGGCTGGGCGACTTCCTGCGGAGCCGGCGCAGCCGCGTCACACCGCAGCAGGCGGGTCTGCCCCCGTCGGCGGGGCGCCGGCGCACCACCGGGCTGCGGCGCGAGGAGGTCGCGATCCTGGCCGGTGTCAGCATCGAGTACTACCGGCGCCTGGAGCAGGGCAAGCAGCAACGCCCCAGCCCCGCGGTCCTGGAGGCGATCGCGCGGGTGCTGGAGCTGACCGACGACGAGCGCCGCCACCTCGCGGCGCTGGGGCGGCGCCCGGCGACCGCGCCACCCGGCGCGGTGTCCCGCACGCTCCGGGACGACGTCCGCCGCATGCCCGACATCGCCCACCCCTATCCGGCCTGCGTACTGAGCCGGTCCAGCGACCTGCTGGCCGCCAACGGGCCCGCGCTGCGCCTCTTCCCCGGCATCGAGGACTGGCCCGAGCCGGAACGCAACACCGCGCGCTACGCCTTCGTCCACCCCACTGCCCGCGAGCTGTACGCCAATTGGGACGACGTGGCCCACGGCGTCGTCGCCCACCTGCGCGGCGCGGTCGTCGCCTACCCGGGCGCATCGGACATCCGCGAAATCGTCGAAGAACTCACCGAGCGGAGCGCCGAATTCGCCGCCCTGTGGCAGCGCTACGACGTCCGGACGCGCACCAACGGGCACAAGGTGTACCGCCACCCGACGGTGGGAGGGATGACCCTGACGTACGAGGCCTTCGACGTGGCCCGCAGCGACGGCCAGCGCTTCGTCGTCTATCAGGCCCCGCCGGGCACGGCCGACCACGAGGCGATGCTGCGCCTGTCGGCATGACCGGCCAGGATATCGAAATCCTCGAAATCGCCGGCCTGAATTCCCTTTTCCCAACTTTTTGGCCAACTCGCCGCGCTCAACCATCAGTTGACGGACTTTTGACTATGCCACTCATCACGTCGGCGTCACCCACCACCCGTGTTAGCGTCAGTTTCATGATGAATTCAATTCCTGAATCTGCCGATCGTTTCAGCAAGTTCGCGGAATTTTATGACCGCGTCCGCCCCAAGCCCCCCGAGGAGCTTGCGGACCTGCTGCGCCAGTGGTCCGGGACGCAGAACCCGGCAGTGGTCGACATCGGCTGCGGCACCGGCCTGTCGTCCACGATCTGGCCCGAGGTGACCGGGGTGGAGCCCTCGGCCGAGATGCGGGCCATCGCCGCCCGGCGCGGCATCAAGGTGGTCGACGGCACCGGCGAGGAGACCGGGCTGCCGGACGCCTGCGCGGACATCGTGACCGTGAGCCATGCCCTGCACTGGTTCGACCCCGCCCGCGCCTTCCCGGAGATCGCCCGCATCATGCGGCCCGGTGCGGTCCTGGCCGCCTTCGACTTCGACTGGCCGCCCGCCGTCGACCCGGAGGTCGACGCCGCCTACCGGGAGTTCGAGGCGACCCACACCGCGCTGGAGGCCGAGCGCGGCCTGCGCCCCACCTTCCTCGCCAAGAGCGGACACCTCGGGCGGCTGCGCGACAGCGGCCTGTTCCGGCACGTCAACGAGGTGTGCCTGCACATGAAGGAGACCGGCGGCGCCGACCGCTTCGTCGACTTCGCGGCGAGCCAGGGCGGGATACCCGCCCTCCGCGAGCAGGGTGTCGACGAGGACGCGCTCGGCCTCACGCAGCTGCGGGAGGTAGCCCGGCGCCGGATGACCGACCGGTCGACGTGGTGGTGGACCTGCCGCGTCCGCCTCGCCACACGCTGATCCGCCGCACGACACCGACTCGTGCGGGGAGGGGGAGGAAACACACGTGGGACGCGTCGTCATGCCCGAGTGCCAGGGGTATCCGCAGCTGGCCGAGCTCGTCCGCGGCTGCCCCGGCAGCGACGCGATCGAGGTCTTCACCGATCCGTACGCCACACCGTCGCAGCTCGCCGAGCGCATCCGTGGCGCCCGTACCGTGCTGCACTTCTTCCACGGCCGGCCGCTGGACACCGGCGTCCTGCTGGCGGAACGGCCCCGGGAGGTCGTGGTGGCGGGCCCGGTCGGCAAGGCCGTCGACACCGAGGCGGCCAGGTCCGCCGGTATCGCGGTCTACGAGATGCCGGGCCTGGCCGCGGACTCCGTGGCCGAGTTCACGCTGACGCTGCTGCTGCAGCTGGCCCACCGAGTGCCGACGGCCGTCGGCTCCGCGCCGGACTGGCGCCCGTCCGCCGGGCGCCAGCTGTCCGGGCGCCTGCTGGGGGTCGTCGGATGGGGGCGCATCGGCTCCCGGGTGGCCCGCCTGGCACAGGGCATCGGGATGCGGGTCGCGGCCTGGTCACCATCCCTGGACGAGGACACCGCCCGCGCGGCCGGGGTCGCCTTCATGCCCCTCGACACCCTGCTGAGCAGCGCGGACGCGGTGAGCCTGCACCTGCGGGCCACCCCGCGGAACCGGGAGATCGTCGACGCGCGCCGTCTCGCCCTGCTCGGCCCCCGGGCCCTGCTGGTCAACACCGCCCGCGCATCGCTGATCGACATGGCCGAGCTGCGCCGGCGCCTCGCCGCCGGTCTCCTGGGCGGGGTGGCGCTCGACGTCTTCGACATCGAGCCGCTGCCCGCGGAAGACCTCCTGCGCAGCCACCCGGGGGCCCTGGTCACTCCGCACATGGCGTGGATGACCGACGACGCCGTCGGGCGCTTCCTCGCCGGTGCCGTCGCGTTCGCCACGTCGGGCGATCCCGGCGCCGGGCCGGTCCGGCGGGTCGTCTGACGCCCGCCGGCCCGCGCCACGCCATGCTCGCGTCCCTGGTTTCAGGACGCCGGTTGTTCGTCCAGCCGTCCGGCCTCGCGGATCCCCGGCACGGCCTCCGCGGGCCACCGCTCGAACCAGCGCTGATCCGCCTCCAGTTGCGCCGCCAGCGAGATCAGCAGGGGCTCGCTCGAATCCGGCCCGAGCAGCTGCACGCCCACCGGCAGGCCCTCGTCCGTGAGGCCCGCCGGCACGCTGATCCCCGGCCATCCCAGGACGTTCCACGGCCACGCGTACGGGCACGCGCCGATCATCGTCTCGTCCGTGCGCCGGCTGGAGAGGCCGTCCAGTGCGCCGATCGGCAGGGGCGGTACGGCCGTTGTCGGCGTCAGGAGCACGTCGAAGCGCCCGAAGATCTCTCCGACCCGGCGGCGCAGCAGGGGCTCCGCCGCCCGCGCGGCCCGCAGGACGGGGCCGCCGAGGAGCCGGCCGTTCCGCGCGTTCGCGTTCGTTCGGGGGTCGAGGAGCGTCCGGTCGGGGGCACGCTCCGCCCAGTCGCGGATCCCGGCCATCGAGCGCGGTACGAAGGTGAGGCCGATCGGCCCGTAGCGCGGCTCCTCCTCGACCACTTCGTGGCCCAGGGCCGCCAGCCGCTCGGCGATCCGCAGGGTCGCGGACCGTACGGCGGGGTCCAGCCGCTGGCGGGCCACGGCGTACGCGGGCCGGAAGGACAGCGCGATCCGCAGCCGCCGCGGTTCCCGGCCCGCCGCCGCGAGCAGGTCGACGGCGGGCGGCCGGTGCAGGTCACCGCGGTGCGAACCGCTCACCACATGCAGCAGCAGCGCCGCGTCCGCGACCGTACGGGCCAGCGGGCCGTTGCAGGTGATGCCGTGGAAGGACTCCGGCTCCGGCCAGGTCGAGACGCGCCCTCGCTGCGGTTTGATGCCGACGAGGTGCGACCAGGCCGCGGGGATACGGAGCGAACCGGCGCCGTCCGAGCCGAGCGCGGCCGGCACCAGGCCTGCGGCCACCGCCGCCGCGGCCCCGCCCGAGGACCCGCCGGGTGTGTGCCCGAGGCTCCACGGGTTGCGGGTGGCGCCGAAGGCGGGGCCCTCCGTGACGGGGAACTGCCCCAGTTCCGGGGTGTTCGTCTTGCCCACGATCACCGCGCCCGCCGCGCGCAGCCTGCGGACGGCCTCGCTGTCCGCGAGCTGTGGCGGGAAGTCGCCCGGGCAGCCGAACGCGGTCGGCTCCCCGGCCACGTCCATGTCGTCCTTCACCGCCAGCGGCACGCCGAGCAGGGGCGCCCGGTGCCCCGCCGCGAGCCGCCGGTCCGCGGCGTCGGCCTCGGCGAGCGCGGCCTCGGCCCGTACCCGCCGGAAGGCGTTCAGTACGGGCTGCGTCTCCTCGATGCGGCGCAGTGCTTCTTCCACGAGCGTCCGCGAGGTCGTCTCCCCCGCCGCGAGAGCCCTTGCCTGGTCGGCGAGTCCTGTCGATCCCATCACGCGATCCCCTTCCCCCGTTCGAACCCACGGTAATTGCGGGCGAGTTGTCCGAACAGGCGCGCGGAGCCGAGCGTGACCAGAAGCACGCCCGGGGGGCCACACGGGGGTTATCCCCACCCTTGAGGGAACGGCTGGCCGTATGGGCAGACGGGCCCCGTACGAACCACCCTTACCTCATGCGACCGTTGACGCGTAAAGCCCTCGTGACCACCCTCTCCGCCGCCGCCTGCGCCGCCGGCCTGACCGCGCCCGCCCACGCCGTCACGCCCACTGCTCCCGCCGCTTCCGCCACGAAGGCCCCGCGCCTCGCCTGGCAGCCCTGCGCGGAGAAGGACGGGCGCGAGTGCGCCACCCTGCCCGTGCCGCTGGACTACAGCCGTCCCGGCGGGCCGAGTGTCGACGTCGCCGTGTCCCGCCTGCGCAGCGACCACCCGGAGGCCCGGCGCGGCACCCTGCTGCTGATACCCGGCGGGCCGGGCGGCTCCGGGCGGGAGGAGGTGGCCAACAGAGGTGCGAAGCTGCGCAAGGAGACCGGCGGCGCGTACGACATCGTCGGCCTCGACCCGCGCGGCACCGGCGGCAGCGCCAAGGCCGACTGCGGCCTCTCCGAGGACGACCGGCAGATGGTCAACCTCCGCCCCTGGCCCGGCCCCGACGGCGACATCAGCGCCAACGTCGCCCGCGCGCGCCGGGTCGCCGACGCCTGCGCCCGCAACGGCGGCGCGCTCCTTCGCAGCCTCTCCACCGCCAACGAGGTCCGCGACCTCGACCGCTTCCGACAGGCGCTGGGCGAGGAGAAGCTGTCGGCCCTGGGGGTTTCGTACGGTACGTACGTGGGTGCCGTGTACGCGCAGAAGTTCCCGCAGCACACCGACCGTTGGGTGCTCGACAGCAGCGGCGACCCCGACCCGGAGCGGGTGGAGCGCGGCTGGCTCGCGAACATGTCCGGCGCCGCCGACGACCGCTTCCCCGACTTCGCGAAGTGGGCGGCCGACCCCGCGCGCGGCGAGCGGCGGCTGGCCGCGAAGGCGTCGGACGTGCGGCCGATGTTCCTCGCGCTGGCGGCCGAACTCGACCGCAAGCCGCGCAGGTTCGCCGACACCGGGCACGAGCTGACCGGCAACCTGCTGCGGCAGGTCCTGCAGAACAGCCTCTACTCCGACGCGGACTTCCCCCACCTCGCCGACCTGATCCGCGCCGCCCGCACGGGGACCGGCCCGCTGACCGTCGCCGACCCGGCGCCCCGGCCCCTGTCACAGGCCGACGCGGCCATCTTCGTCGGTGTCGTGTGCAACGACGTCGACACCTGGCCGCGCTCGATCCCCTCGTACGCCCGCGCCGTCGCCACCGACCGCGCCCGCCACCCCCTCACGGCGGGCATGCCGGCGGGCATCCTCCCCTGCGCCTTCTGGAAGACCCCCTCGGCCGACAAGCCGACCCGCATCACCCCGAACGGCCCATCCAACGTCCTCATGATCCAGAACCTGCGCGACCCCGCGACGCCGTACCGCGGCGCCCTCAAGATGCGCGCCGCGTTCGGCGAGCGGGCCCGCCTGGTGACGGTGGACGCGGGCGGGCACGGCGTGTACCTGGACAATGGCAACGCGTGCGGGGATCGGGCGGTGACGAAGTTCCTGGTCCGGGGCGAGCGGCCGGGGGCGGACGCGTTCTGCTCAGCGGAGCCGCGCGGCTGAGTGCGGGGGTGCGTACGTCGTCCTCACCCCAGATCCGTCAGCGGCACCGAGAACAGGACCCGCTCGGGTATGGCCGGTGGCTCCCACTTCGCCCGGGCGTTCGCCGCCCACTCGGTGAGCGACCACAACTGGCCGGTGTTCCACCACAGCGACATGCCCTCGGAGTGCTCCGCCCAGCACGCCTGCGGCAGGTCCGTCCCGCAATCCCGCGCCGAACTCGCGCCGTCGGCCGTCAGCCGCCACATGATCCCGTGCTGTCCGGCGCCGCCGCGGGCGTCGGCCGCGTACCACACCCCGTTGTGGGACAGGGCACCCTGGAGGCCGACCGCCCGGGTCTCGTATGCCTCCGTCGAGGCGGCATGCCCACCTCCGTCGACGGCCAGTGGCATGGCGCCGCCCGGCGCGGACAGGCTGTACCGGAACAGCCGGGCCGGCTGGCCTCCGCCCGACGAGAACCACTCGTTGGCGACGATGCTGTCCGGCGAGGTCGACCGGTCCAGTGAGATCGACCCGAAGCACGGGGTGCCCTGGTCGGTCTTCGCATCGCACTTCGCACTCAGGCCGTACGACCCGATCGCGGGCATCAGGTACTGGTAGCCGTGCGCGGAGTAGCCTCCCCCGCTCACCTTCCCGATCTCGTGGCCGTTGGCCGTGGCCCGGAGGATGTGCTTCATCGAGAACACGAACAGCGCGTTGTTGTGCGCGTCGCCGTTCGAGGCCGTCACGATCAGCTTGTCGCCGTACCAGGTCATGCCTCCCAGGTGGGATCCGAGCTTGGCGAAATCGCGGCCGCCTTCGGTGGGGACGGTCAGCAGTACCCACCGGTACTTGAACGCTGCCGGGTCGTGGGCGTCGATGAACGCCACCCGCGCCAGCCCGTCGTCCTCGGCGGGCCCCTTCACGTCGTTGTGCGTCCAGCCCGACAGGATCACCTTGTTCGTGCCCCGGCTGCCGTCGTCATCCGCGTCACCGGACGTCGTGACCGACTGCGGCAGCCAGTCCTGCGTGGTGGCATCCCCGGTGTCCCAGCAGTACGCCGCCGACGCGAGCGGGCTGCGCGGCAGCGCCGCCGCCTCCGTCCCCGCGCAGTCCGCCCGGTTCCGCATCGGATGATTCGCGCTCTTGAGCACGTCGCCCACACCGGCATGCGGGAGCAACGAGTCCAGCGTGCTGATCGTGGTGTCGCTCACCCGGTGCTCGACAAGCCCCAACTTGGCCCGGTCGGCCGGGGAGTCGAGCGCCTTGAGCGGCCCGGGGTTGTCCCCGGGGGCGGCTTGCGCTGAGACGCCGGGCAGCGCCGCCAGGCCCAGGGCGAGCAGCGTTGCGGCGGCGCAGCGGGCCAGGTTCGATGTGATCATTCCCTGCTCCTGGAACGGGGTCGGGACGTGCCGCCCCCGCGGCTGCGGCAAGGCAGCCACGGGCGCGGCACGACGAGGTCAGCTGCCGGTGCGGTTGAGGAGC
The DNA here is from genome assembly GCF_039521185.1 of Streptomyces blastmyceticus. Lineage (NCBI taxonomy): Bacteria > Bacillati > Actinomycetota > Actinomycetes > Kitasatosporales > Streptomycetaceae > Streptomyces > Streptomyces blastmyceticus. The sequence continues at coordinate 174,928 of NZ_BAAABW010000004.1, forward strand.
CCGCCCCAGGTCCAGCGCCCGTCAGCGGGGATGTGGAAGCTCTTGGACTGGAGCACGGCCGGGCCACCTACATCGCGCTGAAGGACGCACTTGCCCGTGTACGTGCCGTCGCCAGGCGTGAGGTAGCAACGCCAGTCATAGGTGCCGTCGACCAGGTGGAGATCTTTGCGGAGCGCCTTCGTCCCCATGGACCCGTGCTCGACGCCGACGCGGAACTCCCAGTCGTAGCGGCCCTCGGACAGATAGATCGGTGTTGAGCGCACCACCTCTGAAGTCCTCATGCCGGAGTTGGGCTTGGCTGTCAGGCCCTGGGTTCGGTAGAGCGTGGCCGGGGCCTGTATGGAAACGGTCGGGTGCTCGGCGCTCGCTGCTGGCTGCGCAGCCCACGCTGGCTGCGTCATTCCCAGCGCGCCCACCAGGGCGAGTGCCCCGATCGTCGCGAGCGCCGGGCGGCGTGTCACGTTCTTCAACTCGTCATCCTCCTCTGTGTGATGGCCGACGGGAGAGTCCTCTCCCCCTCAAGGTGTCGAAGGGGATGCGCGCCCTTCATCCGGCTCGCAGCCCGTCCGGCACCCCCGTAGCCGGCAAGGATCAAGCCCGTTCCACCCGGAACAGCCGCTCCGGGGAAGCCTTGGACGCGGACCACGCCTCCGGGAACCGGAGAGGCGAGGGGGCGGTTCGCCCCGGCCGCCGCCAAGTCTTTGCCGCCCGGCGATTGATGCGCAGCCCGGTTCCGGGGGTGAATCAATCGACCGTCCGCGCCGGGTGGGGCGTGAAAGCGTCTTGTGAGCACCACGGCTTCCGGGGTTGGGTCCTTGAACGGATCAGTCATCTGGGCGGGACACCCGAAGGGGGCCGTGGTGGGGCGCAAGGAGAAGCCGCTGGATCCCGGCGCGGGACCGACGCAGCAGCTCGCCCACGAACTGCGCGTCCTGCGGCAGAAGGCCGGCGGGCCGACGTACGCGGCGATGGCACGCGGCGTCGCGTACTCGGCGGCGACCCTGTCGCGTGCGGCCGACGGTGAACGGCTGCCGTCACTGCCCGTACTGCGCGCGTATGCGCAAGCGTGCGGGGCGGACCCGGCGGAGTGGGAGCAGCGGTGGAAGGAGGCGGCCGAGGGCCTGGCGGTGCCGGCCGATCACGACGGGGGCGCTCCGTCGCCGTACCGGGGGCTGACCCGGTACGAGCCGGGCGACCGTGGGCTGTTCTTCGGCCGGGAGCGCCTCGTCGACGAACTGGTGACGCTGGTGGGCGCACACCGGGTGGTGACCGTCTTCGGCCCTTCGGGCAGCGGCAAGTCCTCCCTGCTGAGGGCCGGCCTCATCCCCCGTCTCCGACATCCCGGCCCTGACAGTCCGGTCACACCGCGGGCGGCGGCGATCCGCATCCTCACCCCCGGCGAACACCCCCTGCGCAGCCACCGCGAGCTGTTCACCGCTGCCGAGGGCGAGGGAGACACCTGGCTGGTGGTGGACCAGTTCGAGGAAGTCTTCACCCTGTGCACCGACCCCGCGGAGCGCGCCGGATTCATCACCGCCCTGCTAGCGGCCGCCTCGTCGGCCAACCGATTACGGGTCGTGCTCGGCATCCGGGCCGACTTCTACGCCCGCTGCCTCCAGCACCCCGAACTCGCCTCCGCCGTCGCTGAGGCGAGCCTGCCGGTCAGGCCGATGGCCGCGGTCGAGCTGCGCCAGGCCATCACCCGACCCGCCGCCGCCCACGGACTGATCGTGGAACGGGCCCTGACCGCCCGGCTCGTGGAGGAGGTCGCCGCGCAGACGGGCGCACTGCCGCTGCTCTCCCACGCCCTGCTGGAGACCTGGCGCCACCGCCGCGGCCGCACCCTCACCCTGGATGCCTACGAACGGGCCGGAGGCTTGACCGGCGCCATCGCCCAGACCGCCGAAACCAGCTACACCCGTCTCGAGGCCGGCCAGCAGAGAACCGCCCGCCGCATCCTGCTGAGGCTCATCACCCCCGGCGAGGGCACCACCGACACCCGCCGCCCGGTCCGGGCCGCCGAGCTAGAGGACACCGGCGGTGTGGGCACGGTCCTGGAACGCCTCGCCCGGGCCAGGCTGATCACCCTCGACGAGCAGACCGTCGACCTCGCGCACGAGGCGCTGATCACCGCCTGGCCACGCCTCGCCCAGTGGATCGAGGAGGACCGCGAGGCGCTGCGCACCCACCGGCGCCTCACCACCGCGGCCCACACCTGGGACGAACTCGGCCGCGACCCGGGCGCGCTGTACCGCGGTGTCCAACTCGCCACCGCGCAGGCCTGGTCACGGAGCCACTACGGCGAACTCAACGCACTCGAGGCCGCATTCCTCGACGCCGGGATCGCCGCCGACAAGAGACAGGTGCGCCGCTCCCGCCGACTGATCGCGGCCCTCAGCACCCTCCTCGTACTCGCCCTGGTCGCCACGGGTGTCACGGTGTGGCAGAGATCGGCGGCCGACGCCCAACGGCGTACCGCCGTCTCCCGTCAACTGGCCGCCCAGGCGATGATGCTGACCGTGCAGCGACCCGAGAAGGCCATGGTGCTGGCCCGGCAGGCGCTCCGGGAGACCCCCACCGAGGAGGCCCGCTCCAGTCTGCTCAGCGCCTACGGCGGCTATTACGCCAACCAGCTGACCGGGCACACCGGTGCCGTGCACGCGGTGGCGTTCACACCGGACGGCCGCACGCTGGCCACCGCCGCCTACGACCACACCGTCAAGGTCTGGGACGCGGCCACGGGCCGGCTCCGCGCCACGATGAGCGGCCACACCGACGCCGTGTTCTCGGTCGCGATCAGTCCGGACGGCAGGACGCTGGCCAGCGGCAGTGGCGACGGCAGCGTCAAGCTCTGGGACCTGACCTCGTACAAGCTGCGTGACACGCTGCTCGGCCACCGCTCGGCGGTCAATTCGGTGGCCTTCGGCCCGGACGGCACAACGCTGGCCACGGCGTCCAACGACCATTACGCCCGGCTGTGGGACCTGCGAACCCTCCGGGTCGGCTTCTCCGTCCGGCACGGGGACGCGGTCAACGGGATCGCGTTCAGTGCGGACGGACGGATGCTCGCGACAGCCGGCAGCGACCACACAGCGGGCGTGTGGGATGTGGCGGCCCGCCGGAACATCGCCGACCTGCCCGGCAACACCGAAGAAGCCACCTCCGTGGCCTTCAGTCCGGACGGGCGCACCTTGGCCACGACCGGCTACGACGGCACGACCCGGCTCTGGGACCTGCGCTCCCACAAGAACACGGTCACCTTCAAGGGCCACCGGGGCAGGATCGAGGCCGTGGCCTTCAGCCCCGACGGCGAGACGCTGGCCACCGCGTCCGACGACCGTACGGCCCGGCTGTGGGCCACCTCCGACGGCCGTGAACTCGCCGCCTTCCAGGGGAACTACACGTTCTACGGCGTGGCTTTCTCGCCGGACGGCCGGACCCTGGCCACCGCGTCCGAGGACGACACCGCCCGCCTGTGGGACGTGGCCTCCCACCGCCGGCTCGTCACTTTCGACGGGCTGTCGGGCATCGCACCGGCATCGGCACGCCCACCGGACGGGACGAGCGCGCTCTTCGACACCTCGACCGCGACGATCCGGTGGTCCGCCTCTCCCCCGCCGTCCGCCGTCTTGGCCCCGCTGCCCGCGTCGGCGGCCAGGGCGAGCACGCCCGACGGCCGTACGCTCGCCAGTACCGTCGACGGCACCGCCATCACGGTCCGCGATCTCACGACGGGACGGCAGACCGCCACGCTGCGACAGGACCGCGGCTCGGCGAAGTTCCTCGCCCTGTCCGGGGACGGGCGCACCCTGGCGGCGACATCCGCCGACGGCAGTACCCGGATCTGGGACATCGCCACCCGGCGCCGCACCGGGACATGCACCCTCGCCGAGGGCACGCCCAGCGCGGTGGCGCTGAGCCCGGACGGGAGCACGCTGGCCCTTGCCGGCACCACAGGTGGCGTATCCCTGCAGGACGCGCGCCATGGCTGCCGCACCACGCCCTCTCCCCGCGGCCACGACGGACGGGTCACCTCGGCTGTCTTCAGCCCGGACGGCCGCACTCTCGCCACCACCGGAAAGGACCGCACCACCCGGCTGTGGGACCTGCCGGGCGGACGGCCCACCGCAACTTTCAAGGGTCATACCAACACCGTCAACGCCGCCGCCTTCAGCCCTGACGGCCGCACTCTGGCCACCGTCGGCAACGATCACAGCGCCCGGCTGTGGGACATCCCCACCCGCAAGGAGGTCTCCGTCCTCACCGGCCCCACCATCCCGCTCATGGCCGTCCAGTTCTCCCCGGACGGCCACACCCTCGCCACCACTCTCGCCAACAACACCGCCCGCCTCTGGCCCGTCGTCGTGGACGACATCGCGCCACGCGTCTGCCGGCTGTACGCCACCCAACGCTGGGCACAACTCATCCCCGGACTCCCGCGAGAACAGCCTTGCTGACAGCTTCAGGGAAGAAAGGGGCGGGGCTGGCCCCCCTCAAGACGCCAGGCGCACCGTCTTCTTCGCCTGCTCATACGCCGGAAGCATCTCCTGATGCTCCTGCGTGTCGAACCCACCCAGATGCACGACCGTCACACCCTTGGGCGTCGTCACCGCGAGCGCCCGCTCTTCCTTCGGCTCGTCCGCGAGGACGGTCTTCACCTTGTAGACCACCTCGGCCGCAGGCAGCTCGCCCGCCTTGACGTCGCTGAACTTCTGGTCGGAGGCCCTCTTCTCCTCGGACATGAACGCCTCCAGGACCTGGCGCGGCGACTTGTCGGTCATGTTGTCCGCGGTCCACACGCGGATGAAGCCGATGTTGCCCGCCGGCTTCGCGTCGAGCTCGCAGGCGCCCCTGAACGTCGTGTGACCCGAGAACTTGCCCAGCAGTTCCCCGTCTTCGCGCGAAAGCCCCGTGGGCTTCCACGCCTTGACCGCCTCGAAGGAGATCGGAAGCTCACAGGCCGTTCCGGCGTCCCCGATCCTGGTGTCGGCCTTCTTCCACGCGTCAGACTTACCGGCGCCCTTCACGGCGGGAGCCGAGGCCGGAGCCGAAACGGAGGCCGAAGGGGAAGCCGGGGCAGAGGCCGAGGTCTCCTTGTCGGCGGCGGACGAGCAGCCGGTGAGCACCCCGACCGTGAGCACGGCGGACGCCGCGCCCCACGTGAACTTGCGCATAAATCTCTTTCCCCACCAATTGAACTAACCGCGCAAACCTAGCTCCACAGGCACGGAGTACTCAAACCGATATTCGGGAGACGGTCAGCTGAAGTCCAGGCCGCCCGTGCGAGTCCGCTTGAGCTCGAAGAAATTCGGGTAGCCGGCCAGCAGCTGCACACCGTCGAAGATTCGCGCGGCTTCCTCGCCGCGCGGGATCGCGCTCAGGACCGGGCCGAAGAACGCGACTCCGTCGACGTGCAAGGTGGGCGTGCCGACCTCCTCGCCGACCGGGTCCATGCCCTCGTGGTGGCTCTTGCGCAGTTCCTCGTCGTACTCCGCGGTGTGCGCCGCGTCGGCCAGCGCCTCCGGAAGGCCGGCCTCGGCCAGCGCCTCCCGGATGAGCGCGTCGGACACCTCGCGGTCGGCGTCGTGGATGCGCGTACCGAGGGCGGTGTACAGCTCGCGCAGCACATGCTCCCCGTGCTCCCGCGCCGCGGCGATGCACACCCGCACCGGCCCCCAGCCCACGCCGAACAGCCGCTGGTACCGCTCGGGAAGATCGGCGCGGCCCTCGTTGAGGACGGACAGGCTCATGACGCGGAACCGCAGATCGAGTTCGCGGTGGCGCTCCACCTCCAGGATCCAGCGGGAGGTGATCCAGGCGAAGGGGCAGATGGGATCGAAGTAGAAGTCGACTTTGTGTGTCATGACCATGAGGCTATGGCGCGGAACGGCCCACCTGGCAGGTCCATTTCCCCTCGAAGATCATGGGCCAATCGGAGGCGGCGGATCACCGGGCGGCCGGGCCGGTGCTACGGCAGGATCTCCAGCTGAACCGCGCTCTGCGTGCCCTGGAGGCCGGAGGCGAGGCAGTCCGTGGGAGATTGCCGGGATGACGAGGTCACGGTCCGGCGTACGAAGTGGCCTTCGCCGCGCCCCTCGGCGACCCGGCCCGACTGCTGGGCGTCCGCCAAGCCCACGACGCGGGCGGTGGCACCGTCGATGACGATCACCGACCGGCCGCCGTCTTCGTAGCGGATGGTTTCGGTGCCGCCGGCATCGGACAGCGAGAGGCAGGACGCCGTGGGCGCGACAGCGTCGAAGGAACCTGTCGCCGGGACGGTGTGGCCGGGGGCGGTGGTGCAGATGTAGCGCACGTCCGCGTGGATGCGGGTCTCCTGGGGCCGGAGGGTGAGCGGCGGGTCGTAGCGTCCGTGGGCATTGCCCACGCAGGTGACGGCCTCGAACCCGCCCGTCCCGGCCTGACCGGCCGGCGCCCACACCAGCGACGAGACCACCAGGGCCAGGGACCCCAGCGCCACCGTCGCAGCACGCACTCTCAACACATGAACCTCCAGCAAGTCGTCCGTATTTACGGGCACTTGACTACCCAAGGGCCATATCGGCTGATCCGGCGTCCCGAAGTGCACCACCGGCGCATGTCCGCCTCGGCGCACTGTCGCGCACGCCCGTCCTCCCGGCGGCCCGCTTGGCAACCGGAGCGTGCCGGGTAGGAAGCGCCGGACGACCCCTCGTCGAGCTGGATCACGAACCGACCAGAAGGAGAGACCCCAGTGAGCCGTACGACTGCCACAGCCGCCACCGTCGCGAGAGTGCGCGTGTTCGCCATGATGGACGCCGACGGGGACCGGGTCGTCACGCGGCACGACTACCTCTCCCGCATCGACCGGACCGTCCTGGCCACGGGGCGCACGGAGAACGACCCGCTCGTCGTCGCCGCCCGCACGACAGGCCTCAAGGCCTGGGGCGAGATGGACGCGGACGGCGACGGGAAGCTGACCTTCGACCAGTACAACGCTTGGGTCGGCGCCGAAAAATTCGACAACATCTGCCGATTCGCGCTCGGCGCGCTCTTCGACCTCGTCGACGCGGACGGCGACGGCGCCCTGGACAAGGCCGAATTCACCACGCTGCGCACCGCGCTGAACAACCCGCCGGGGAACGCCGCCGCCGCTTTCGACGCGCTGGATGCCGACGGCGACGGCCGGGTCGGCCGGGACGCGTACCTCGCGTCGATCCGCGCCTACATCGTCGGCGACGGCTCCCCGATGGGCGAGGTCCTGTACTAGCGGCTCCGCCGACGGCCCTTACCGCGGCATGACACGCGCCTCGCCTACAGTTCCCGGATGGTCGGGAACAACATGGTGCGCGCCGTCCGGCGGCTGCCCGCGACGACGGCGTACGTCGCGCTGCTGGTCACCACCGCCGCGTGGATGTCCAGCCAGTCACTGCGCGAGCAGGCGCGGTTCGTGCGGCACAACAGCAGCAACGTCCACCACCTCGAGGTCGGGAAGTGGTGGACGCTGTTCACCAGCGGGCTGGTGGTCGACGGTGTGCCCGTGCTGCTCGGGATCGCGGCCGTGGCCGCGGTGCTCGGGCTGGCGGAGTGGCGGTGGGGGTCGCTGCGCGGGTTCGGGGTGTTCCTGCTGGGCCACCTCGTGGCGACGCTGCTGACCGAGGGCGCCATGTGGCTGATGCACCTCGCGCACCTGCCGGGCGTCCTGGCCAGGGCCCGGGACGTCGGGATCAGCTACGGCCTGGTGGCCACCGCCGCCTGCCTGCTCGCCCTCGGCGGCCGAAGGGCCCGCCGGTACGGGCTCCCGGCCCTCACCGCGGCACTCACCGTCGCCTGGATCATCAACCACGAACTGGCCGACGCCGGCCACTTGGTGGCTCTGGGCCTCGGCGTCCTCGGGGCCCGCACCCGCTGGCTACGCACCGCGCGGAAACTCCCCCGGGAAGCCCTTCAACCACATGCGGTGACCGAGGCACCCCCGGTCGCCGCCGCGCGTTAAAAGGCAGTGCCGTGCGTTACGGCTGCGGGAGAGCCGTCGGCAGAGTGGGTTCATCGCGGGACAGCGAGGGGCGGGGCTCTTCCAGAGATGTCTTGACTGCGATGCGGGCCCGGATTGTTGCGCCCAGCGGCATGCACAGCACGACTATTCCTCCCGACATGGCCAAGGCGAAGCTCCACAGCCCCATCACCAGAGCGATGCACAGGTGGAAAGCGATTCCTGCACCCATGGCCCACCACCGAATCCTTTGCGGAAGAAGCAGGCAGAGCATCAGAAGACACTCAATCACCAAAGGAATCCAGGTCATTGCTGCTACGCCGACAGGAGTCGCGATGACAGGTGCGATGAGGGCGTCGATCCACGGGGCCGGACCGAAGTCGAGGTGACTCCCCCAGTACCACATAGCGGTACCGTCCTGCCACTCCCTGTGCGGCAGTTTCGCGATGACGGCCTGCGCGTAGACGACCACCATTTGCAGGCGCAGGACCACCAGTCCACTGATGCCCATAAGTGCGAGAATGCGCGTGGCTTGCGTATCGCTTGGCCGACCATTCGGCTGCTGCCAGTGCCATCGGCGCCTGTCCCCGACCGCCGGCAACATGAACAGCACGGAAAGGATCAGCGCGATCTGGTCACCGCCGTCGACAATGGATATTCCAGAGAAAACGCTGTAGTTGATGTAGGCGTGCGGCACGGCCGTGAACCGGGGGTACCAGCCGGATGCGATGACAAGGAGAGCAACGACGCATACCCATTTGAGCCAGGTCAAGTGGGAGTAGTTGTCCGGTGCAAGACAGAACAGGCTTGCCGAGGTGGTGGATCGGCACGGCGGGTAGTCACCGATCGTCGCCACTGGCCGGAAGAGGGTTTGAGCGCTGGACGCTGCCAACGTTCCGGCCGTACCCAGTGCCACGAGAGTTCGAGCGAGCCCATAGACGTTGGTCCATGGCAGCAAGATGCGCTGCGCGTTTCTCACGGGCAGCTCACATCCCAGACAGCGACGCGCTCAGGCGTGTGCCGTTCGGGCGAGAGGTCCCGCCACGCCCAGGGGACAGGGAGCATTTCCACCACAGCAGCCCTGCCGCAGAGTCGTGGCGTAGGTGAGGGATTGGCCGCCGAGGTCGCTTTGCGAGCGCCGAGTTCGAGGCAGGAATCTAAAGTTTCCCCACTATCGCATGTTGTCCAATTTATGCCGTCCTGATGCAGCATCAAGGCAACTTCGATTCCCTGGGACCGGGAGGCGCGGTCAAATCCGAAATAGTTGGACGCCCGGGAGTGCGGAGTCAAGGAAATGTCTTCCCACCGCCCCTCGATCAGGCGATACGGGACGTACTGAGGGGCCTTGGCGGATTTAGTGAAGAAGGCCCACCCTTGAGGGGTTACAACGGTCGCCGTTTTGCGCACCTTGCCCTGCGCAGGCAGCGAAATAACGTTATGCGGGAGGAAGCTCTGGGCCACATAAACGCCCACAATCACCCAGGCTGCGGCGATCGCCGTGATCCACGGGCGTGGTACCGCGATCGACTGTCCGGGTCTGGCAGAGTGCAACTGAATTCTCTTGATACGCATGGACGCGTCATCCCTACGTCGGTCGGCAGTCCGCGAAGGCCAGCTCGCAGGAGGATCCGGAAAAGGAACAGCGGCGGGCTGCTTCCAGGCGCCTGGAAGCAGCCCGCCGCCGGGGAAGCCGGCTTAGGCGGCCAGGACCTTTGTCAGTCCGGCGATCTGCTGGTCCCTGTCGAGCGACTGCCCACCGTTCGAGGGCGAGGACCAGAAGTTGACCGTGTTCGCCGCATTCACGGCGGCCTGGGCGTTCACGGCAACCGAGACGTTGATGGCGCCACCCAGGTTCACGGCTACCAGAACGTTGAGCGCGAGAACTATGGTGGCGCACTGAGCGACACCGGCACCAGTGTCGGCAGACCTGGCCGACGACTTGGACGACAAGGACTGCAGAACCTCACCGGCGTCGGCGATACCACTCTGAACCTTGCGCGGGTCTCCGGAGCGCAGCTTCGCGGAGAAGGTACCGAAGAACTGGGGCCGGTTCTTCTGGATCTTGTCAAGAAGCGCCGAGGCGGCCTGCCGCTGCTCCGGAGTGCTGTTCGCCTTACGGAGGGCTGCGACATTCACGAACTTACCGGATGCGCCCAGGGTTTCGGCCACTGAACCTTGCGCGAAGGCGAGGCCTTCAAAGAGGGCGCGACCATCACGGTTGGCCTCGGCGCTCGTAGCCGCGGCCACAGCGGCACGTGGGTGGGAGGTTACGGGCGAGGCCATGGCCCCCTGAACAGCGGCGCCGCTTAACCCGAGTACGGCCACAGCGGCGATGGCGACGCTTACGCGTCTGTGCATGTGTGACTCCTTCGTGCCTGATCTTCCATGTCGGTCACTCACCGCAACCGACAGCTACGGACAGCTGCAACATACAAGCACTCGATCGAAACTTGTATCGATTTCGATCGCCACGAGGACCCCAGAAGTCACTTCTGGTCACACCTGTGCTCTTGCGCATGCTGCGCACCAGGCGGGGTAGAACCAACGCGATGGGTCTAGATATTCTAGATAGATGCGAACAATCTCTTTGGGAGTTTGCGCCACAGAAGGGGCGAAACGCACATGATGAGGAACGTCCAGGAAGCCGCGAGCATCACTCGACGCGGAGCCTTAGCCGTCATCCCGCTCGCACTGGGAGCGATCGCGACATCCATCGCGTTCCTGCTGCTCAGAGGGTCGCTCCCCGGAAAAGTGGCCACCCACTTCACGCTGTCCGGAACCGCCGACGGGTTCAGCTCGCCCGCCACAGCACTTGGCCAGTACATGTTGGTCTTCGGTATCGAAGCTGTCGGCGCCCTCGCCGTCGTGTTCTCCGTCAAGCCGACCAGGACAAGCGCACGGGCGATCACGGTCTTCTCCAGTGCGCTGGCAGCCGGTACGGCCTACCTGCTCATCGCGGCCATGGAAGCCAACGCCGACAGCAATGGCCCGAAAGTCCAACTCCCCATCTATCAACTGGTCGTAGCCCTGGCTGTGAGCGTGGCAATCGGCGCCGGGGCGTGGTACGTCGCGCGGCGGAGGCACGCATGAAACGGCGTGCGGGCGGGGTCGCCAACGGCCAGACCGTCGTCTGGTACCGCTCTCTCACCAGCGGATGGATGCTCGCCACCGGCATCGTCTCGGCAATTGGCTTGCTCGTCATCGCGGCGGTCGACGGCAAGCACCGGGTCCTCGCTTTCGTCCTGCTGCTTTTCTCGGCCGCCTTCCTGATCGCAGGCTCGATCAGGGTCACGGTCTCCCGCGAGGGAGTCACTGCGGGATCGACCCTCCTTCCGCTCCTGCGGCGCCGGTTTCCGCTGAACCGGATTCAACAGGCCTCGGCACGCTGGACCCGGCCCGCTGAGATCGGCGGATGGGGCTATCGCTGGAACCCCGGCCTCAGTGCGATCTCGCTCCACGAAGGCGACGCGCTCTGGCTCACCCTCGCCGACGGGAGCCGGTTCGTCATCACCATCGACGACGCGGACACCGCCGCAGACCTCATCCACCATCTTCTTGCCCCGGACCGCGAAGGCCGCTGACATGCTGGTCACCATTGATCACTCTTCCCCGGTCAGCCTCGCGGAACAAATCGCAGGTTCGGTGCGACGGGCTCTGGCCGAGGGAACCCTACGCAGGGGGGAACGGCTCCCAGCCGCCCGCGCTCTGGCCCGCACCCTCGACGTCAACATGCATACGGTGCTGCGCGGCTACCAGATACTTCGGGAAGAACAGCTCATCGAGCTGCGGCCCGGCAGAGGTGCAGTCGTCAGCGCGACCACGTTCAACCGGGCCCCGCTCGTTGAGGCATGCCAGCAATTCGTACACCTGGCACGAAAGGCAGGGCTGCCCGAACCCGACATTCTGCATATGGTCAAAGCCCAGATCAAGGCAGCTACATAAGAGGTCGTCGGACCTTCCTGGTCACAGCACCAGCACTGGCAGCAGGCCATTGCGTCCGTCGGTGCGCAGTGGAACGCTCCACGGTGGCGGGGGCGGCGCCCCGGCGAAGGAGCGACAGGATCCGGCGGATCCGTCGGGGCGGCAGGAGGACGAGCACCCGGGCGGTGGCCGCGGCCACGAACGCGCCGGGGCGCCAGGCCCGGGCGAAGAAGTCACAGGAGTACGGGACTTGGGGAATGCTCACCCCACCACCGCCGGACCCGGCCCGCCGCCCGCGCCTAGCACCGAACGCAGCCACACCTCGCAGGCCAAAGTGTTGTCGAGCGAGCGCATCAGGTCGGGCGACAGCTCCGGGCGCCGCAGGCTCGCGCGGAGGGCCGCCGCGTCCAGGAGGCCCGCGCGGGCGAGGCGGGACTCGGCGACGATCTCCGCGAGCACTGCCTTGTTCCGCCGCAGGCCGAGGTGGAAGTCGGCGCTGTACTCCCCCTTGGTGGAGCGCGCCAGCACGGTGTCCGGGACGATCCCGCTCATCGCCGTGGCGAGCACCGGTTTGTAGCGCTCGCGCGCACTGCGCTCCGCGACGCGTACGGAGAGGGCCGCCTCGATCACCCGGTCGTCGAGATACGGAGCGGCGTACGGCAGCCCCTGGGCGGACGTCACCTGGTCGACCTGCCGGAAGCCACGGCCGCACATCTGCACACAGGACAGGGCGGCATGCTGGCCGCGCTGGGCCGCGAGCGGCTCCGGAAGATCGGCGGCCGCCGCACGCAGCAGACTCTGCACGGACCGGACCGCGTCCGGAGAAGCCCAGGGCGGCATCCGCAGATCCGCTCCCCAGGCGGTGGACGTACGTGCCGGGGACGGCCGACGCGTCCCGGTGAGGCCGTCGGCCCAGGCGGCCAGCCACTGACTGAACGTACTGCGGTCCGCCAGCCCCCGGAGCAGGGGCCACAGCGACCACCGCTGAAGCAGTCGCTGTCTGCGCACCAGGCCGAGCGTGGGCAGCGGGTGACTGCGGAGGCTGTCGTGCACATACGGGGAGAGAGCGCAGAAGAGCTCGTCACCACCGCCGCCCGACAGGTGCAGCTGCGAGCCGTGCTCGGTCATCAGCCCTACGAGCGTGGCGAGCCGGGCACCGTCGCGCACCCAGCTGCCCGGTTCGTCGGCCGCCGCCTCCAGGTCGGCCAGCCCACTGAACCACAGGGGTGCACGCGACCGTTCGGGAACCACGTGCTCCGCACTGCCGGGCAGTCGGGCAGCCGCCAGCCCGGCCCAGGCCGCGTCGTCGTTCGCCGCGTCGACGCTCTCCCAGCGGAAGGTGACCAGGCGGGCCTGGCCACGGGCGGCGAGGAAGCACAGGCTGGTGGAATCCATCCCGCCGGAGAGGTCCGAGCTCACGGTCTTGGCGTCGGCGGTGCAGGAGTCCACGGCGGCGGTGAGCGCCCGGCCCACCTCTACAGCCCCCTCCGCCAGCGTCAGTTGGGGTTCAGGAGGGTTCCACCATCGGTGCACCTCCGCGCGCCCGTCCGCTTCGAGCAGCAGGAAGCTCCCCGCCGGCAACGCCTCGACGCCCCGCCACAGGCCAGGACCCGCATCCAGCGGATACGGCGGCGGGGAGGCCAGCAGGTGGAGAGCCACCCGGCGCTCGTCCACCCCCGCACCGACGGCCCGCGCCAGCACATCGGCACGGCTCGCCGCCACCGTCACCCCGTCCACCCGCGCCCGGAAGACGCGTCGCACGGCCGACGCACTGCCGCGCACCCGCACCCGGCCCCCCACCGACGCGACCGCGTGGAAGCTGCCCTCCAGCCCCGCGAGCGCCCCCTCGACGTCGGCGACATCCCGCACCCGTCTCAGCCTCGATGCCAGCGCATCGGCGGTCACGGGACACCGCCCGATCACCGCCAGCCGCGCACCACCCACCGCGGCGACCACCACCTGCCCGGCCGGCCAGCTCCCCACCAGCCATGGGCGGCCGGAGTGGTGGTCGATCACCTCAGTGGTACCGCGGCGCAGCCCCCGCGCCGCGGTGCCCCCGGATTCGCCATCGGGAAGGACCGCGAACCACGCCTCGCTGGTCAACGTCCCGTCAGCTCGGTCGGACGTACCACGGGGCGTAGCCGCCTTCGAAGAATGTGCCGGTGCTCGTACCCAGCGTCAGCTCGGCGAAGTCACCGACCTCCATCAACTCGGGTGGCTCGTAGACCTCTTCCCGCTGCTCCACGGCATTCCCCTCCTAACGTGATCAGCTCCAACACCGGGTAACTTCCCGACATCGCCCCCTAATTACTCCTGATCAACACTTCATCCACCCAAATGGGTGAGCATTACCGTGAGTTGACGGTCCGGCCCCACCACTCCGTACGGCGCCGCGTCCGCCTCATCACCCACAGCGCGGCCGCACGGTCCGCGCTCCCGCCGTGGGACGGCTTCACCGCCTCGGCCAGCCCCGGCGGACGCAGCGCCCCGTACTCCGTGAACCGCACCACTCCACAACTCCCGCACCGCGCCTCGCCCTTGCCCCGCACCCACCCCGCGCGGTGCGCGCACGTCGCCACCGCCGCACTCACGCCTTGCCTCCCGGCAGCATGTGCACCACCCGCCCGTGCCGCCGCAGCGCCACGAGCGCGGTCGCCTCCTTCAACTTGTTGCCCCCGGCGGCGGCGTTCCGCCACGCGAGCTCCAGCACCGGGCATTCCGGGCACCCCCTCCGCGACCGCGTACCTCTCGGCCAGAGCCCGGCCTCGTCCCGCTCCTCGCGCGTCGCCAACCGCAGCACGGAGAACGGCACTTCCCATTCGGCGCCGCCGCCGGGGGCTCGTACGTGTACGCGGCTGCCCACGCTGTCGATCACTTGCCCGATCCATCCCTCGCGCGTATCGACTACGAACGCGCCGTTTCTGTACGTCATTGCCGTGGGCCTCCCGGGTTCGCACCTCGCTGCTCGCCGCAGCAGGCACATCATTACGGGTCGAGCACCCCGCTAAGCAATTTTCTCGCTACTTTGCCTTCGAACGAGCTAACTTCGGCATATGCCAAGGCAGTTGCGCTGGATAGAGTCGGGGCAGAAGGAGGTGATCGCATGGCTGCTGCCGCACCTACCGTGCTGCGCCGGAGGCTCGGAGCGATGCTCAAGACGATGCGACTGAGGGCGGGGTACAACCTCGCGGAGGCATCCGAACTGCTGGGCCTGTTCGGGCCGCCGGCCCTGAGCAAGATCGAGAGTGGCAGGCAGCGCCCCGACCTGGAGCGGTTCTTCTCCGTGTATCAGGTCACGGACGCGGCGCACATTGCGGAGACCAGGGAGATCGCGAAGCTCGCGATCAGTAGCCGTCAGAAGACCCTGTTCGCTCAGTACAAAGACGTGATCCGGCCCGCATTCGCCGACTTCATCGAGCTGGAAGAGGTCGCCACCCGCACAGACTCCTACGTGGCGACGGCCATCCCAGGTCTCCTGCAGACGGCGGAGTACGCCCAAGCGATCATCGAGGGCGCAAACGTGTGGAATGCGGCGCGCACGATGCGGGCCTTTGCGGAACTGCGCATGAAGCGGCAGGATCTCTTGACGCTCACGCCGGGTACGGACGACGACAGAGCACCGATCTCATTGCGCTACGTTCTCGACGAGGCATGCCTACGGCGTGAGGTGGGTGGTCCAGGCGTCCTCCGGGAGGAGCTCCACCACCTGGTCACCGTGTCGAAACAGTCGAACGTCGAGCTGAGGGTTCTCCCGTTCAAGGCGGGCGCGCATCCTGGAGTTGACGGCTCCTACACGGTCTTCCACTTCGAAGTGGGTGAACCAGTTGTCGCGGTGGAGTCGCTCACCGACTCCCTCTACCTGGAGGAGGATCTCCACGTAGCGCGATACGCAGCCGCGTTCGACCGATTGCGAGCACAGGCGCTGGAGCCGGACGAGTCCCGTGACTTCATCGCCGGAATCGCCAAGGAGACATTGTGAGCACGTTCAAGAAGAGCAGCTACAGCATCGGCAACGAGAGCTGCGTGGAGATATCCCTCTCCCCCGACCTCATATCCATACGCGACTCGAAGAACCTCAACGGCCCCGCACTGCACTTCACTTCACTTGCGTACCGCCTATTTATTCGCACCCTTACGAACGGTGAACTTCACTCACCCATTCGAGTGGCCGCACGTCAACACTCTTCCTAAACTCCCCAAAAAGTTGGGACGCTCCCATTCCATCCCCCGCCAAGAGGGAAGGGAGAGCGTCCTCATGCGCGTACTCCGACGAATCGGCAGGGTCGGCCTCACCATTGGCGCGGCCGCCGCGCTGGTGACGGGACTGACCGCCAACGCCCAAGCCGCGTCCGGCACCCTCTTCTACACGCGAGCGGACACCGGATTCAAAGAGCCGATCACCGACCCCGATAACGACGACTGCCTGCCACTGGACGGCGGCGCGCTTCTCGTGGACAACGAGACGGACGCCATCGCCACCGTGTTCCGGGACGACAGCTGCTCCACGCCACAGGCATCCCTTCACCACGGCGAAACCGGCGCTTTCGGAGGAGCGACAGTCCCCCACTCCGTAGTCTTCACGGCACCCTGAGGGAGCACTCATGTCTCTGCGCAGGGCGGCGATCGCCGCCTTCGGCGGTGCGTTGCTGCTGCTCACCGCCTCGACCGTCAACGCCCAGGCCGCCGGCGGAACGTTCTCGTACATCAGGGCCGACACGGGAACTCCGGACGAGTTCGACAGCCCGCCGAACGACGTATGCCTCCCCATCCCCGGCGGCGCGGCCCACGCCGAAAACGACACGGACGCCACGGCTTTCGTCTACGCCGACAGCTCGTGCCGCCAGCTTCTGGCGATCGTGGGAGTCGGAGCCAGCTGGGACGAGACGAACCCGCCGCCCGCGCCGACCCACTCCGTGGGATTCGGCTCCGGATAAACGCGCACGGCAATTGAAGGGGCTGCTCTACTCCCGAACGGAGAACCCCCATGAAATCCCCCCGGCGGGCCATCAGGACTCTGCTGGCAGCGGCCGTCCTCGTCACGGCATTCGCCGCCCCGGCGGCGGCAGTTCCCGCCGACACGGGCCCCACCGCCTCGGGCACGGTGAAGCAGGGCATCGCCACGGACTACAAATGGTGGACCTGGGGCGACCTGAGCGCGGGCGACTGCCACCAGACCGGCGGAGAGCTGAGGCTCTACTCCGACGGCAAACTCACCTTCACCGCAAAGACGCAGACGACTTTCACCCTGAGCGGCGACATCTGGCACGCCCGCTTCGGGCTGAAGAACTCCAGCGGCCAGGAGCTCTACAGGACCACGACCTACGACAGCCCGACAATGTGGCCGAGCAAGTGGTACGACATGAACGCCCAGGGCACGTTCGAGCCCAGCGTGTACGCGGCCACGGCCCAGGTCACGCAGTACTACTCCTGCTGACGGGCCGGCCGTCGACGCCGTGCTCCACACCGCGCGAGCGGCTCGGAGTGCGGCGTTTGCCGTGCGTCCGGCCGATGCGGTTCCCTTGATCCACCCGGCGTAGGAGGAAACAGTGGAGTGGACACGCAAGGAGGACGAGAAGTGGGCCGCCGCCTTCAAACTCCACCTGGTCACGACGTACGACCCGCCGAAGGGACTGGCGGACCAGGCACTGTCCGAGATCCACGAAACGGTGACCAAGGCCGACAAACCAGCGGAGGCACTATTCGGCGACCCGCGACAGTACGCAACCCAACTGGCCGGCCCACACCGCGCCCAGCGAGCCCGTCGCCGAAAGGCATACGCAGCCGTGGCGTTCGCACTGACCATCACCATAGCGAGCACCGCCGCCCTGCGCGGCCTGGACATGACCTCGCTCTGGTTCTGGATCGGCTTGCTGGCGGTGGTCTTCTCGGTGGTCAACGCGGTTGTGTTGTACAGGGATTGCCGTCCCGGGAGAACTCCTCGCTGATGAGTCGGGCAAGCATCGCCAGCTGCGGGGTGGCACGGTCGGTGCGCCAGACCAGAGCCATTTGTGAGGGCTCGTCGAGGCCATCGATCACGAGATAGCGCACGTCGCTGTGGTGGTCGCCGACGGCCAGTGGGTGGGAGGTCGCAACAGCGAGCAGCCGGTCCTGCGGAGGGGAACGGAACCCTACGGTCAGGGCGGCCTCCCTGACAGGGAGTTCGACCACGGCGGCATCGAGTCGCCCGTCGAGCACGGCCGAGAGGGGCGAGCCCATGGGGATCTCGCTCAGCGCCGTCGCCTTGGGTGTGGCAGTCGCGGAGGTTGGCCAGCGCGCTGTGGTGGAGGCCGGGGTCATCCAGTTCCATGGGCAGTGCGCATTTGAAGGCGATCCGGCAGCGGACCGCCTCGGCGGCCTGCCGGTCCGACAGATCAAGCAGGAACTGCAGCACACAGACGGTGGCCAGCTGAGCGGGCGAGAGGTCAGAGCGACCGCCACGCTGAGACCAGTCGGCAGGCATTCACGCCACGGTCAGCCGGGCCTGTTCTGGCCGTTCTTGGAGCTCTCCGAAGCCGTGGAAGTGCTGTGGCCTGCGCTTTCTCGCCGGCTCGAAGTCTATGCGGGCCCCGTCTGGCCGATCCGGTGGGCCGGAAGCAGATGGCTGCCATGGGGAATGAGCCAATTTACCAACGCATGACCCAGTCGGGCATTTGGCGTTTGATGCAAAATGCCCGACTGTTGACCAGACGCCCTTGAGGTGCCACATGTGTCGTCCTGTGCGCGGTGATGTGGCTGCTCACCTGCCATAGGTGCCGTTCCGGCATCATCCGGTCCGGTTCTCGGCTGCACGAGACGTTGCCGAACCATGCTCCGGAGATGGGACTGATCATTTCGGCCACATGACGCAGAGACCGCTTGCATCACCGTGGGTGCCGTGTGAAACATGTTCACCGGCGGCCAGAGCGAGAGCCTTGCAATGCCGGGCGAACTTGGGGAAGTTTGCCGAAGACAAACCTGGGGGAGTGGGCAGTGGGTCAGCACCACAATGCGTATTGCATTGCAGGTCCGGTCTTTCGCAGTTCTCGCTTGAGCGTGAAGTGGCGAATCCAGCGTTCATGATGCCCAGATGGCCTGCCGCCTGAGATGGTGGTGCCGATTCGAGCAGGCCGACTGGCTCGCACGCCGACGGATGTGCCCGAGGCTCATTGCGGGATGGAAAAGTCATGTGTCGAGCCCCTGGTGGCATGGGTGTGCTCGCTGCCGCAGTGTGAGACTCCGGCATTTGACGCAGTAACCCATAAAGAGCCTCACATGGGCGGCGGTTCGCCACGGCTGGGCATGAATATGCTGCTCACATTCATGGCGACCAGTCAGGCCATCCCTTTCGGCAATACAACATCATCCCTCAACTCCTGGGCCCATTCAGTGAAGAACGACCGCATGGCGGGATCAAGCGTGGATCATCCAGCACCGGAGATTGGAGAGGATATGGGACGCGAAATTCACGACGGCGCTGTCGCAGTCCTCCATGAACTCTCGAAGCAGTACGGCCCTCGTCAGGTGCTGGACAGAGTGAGCTTCAGAATCCAGCAGGGGGAAGTGTTCGGACTGCTTGGGCCAAATGGAGCCGGTAAGACCACGCTTCTGGAGTGCCTGACTGGTCTGCGCAAGCCGACCTCGGGGTCCATCGAGGTCTTGGGGTACGACCCGGCCTCCCGGGTTTCCGAACTGCGTCGGATGGTGGCAGTGCAGCCACAGGAGGCCACGCTCTTCCCTCAGTTGACGGTACGAGAGACAGTCGAGCTGTGGGCCTCCTTCTACCAGGAACACGACGAAGTTGATGAAGTGCTGGACCGTGTCGGCCTGGCAGATGAGGCGTACCAGCGTGTCAAAGCTTTGTCGGGCGGACAGTCGCGACGGCTGCTTCTGGCGGTCACGGTCGTCGGCCGCCCCCGCGTTCTTGTGCTGGACGAACCGGCTGCCGGACTGGATCCACAGGCCAAGGAGCACCTATGGGGTGTCATCCGGAGGCAGAGAGAGGTCGGCGGCACGGTCCTGCTCACCACGCACGACATGAACGAGGCCGCGGAACTGTGTGACCGAGTGGCTGTTCTTGTCGGTGGGCGTGTTGCCGCTTGTGACACACCCGCCCGACTGGTGTCGGCACTGGCCGCTACCAGCACTGTGACCTTCACGACATCCGCGGACGTGGACACCAGTAAGATCGGCTCCTTCCCCGGGGTCATCTCGCTGGACATCGCATCAAATTCCGAGGGTCGGCTCAGCGTCCAAGTGCAGACCTCGGCCGGCGATCAGACTCTGCGGCATATCGCGGCCGATGAACAGTTGGCCGCCACAGACCTCGATATCAGCCGGGGCGGGCTTGATGCGGTATTCCGCAGCCTCGCCGCGGACGAGTCGCCTCGCCAAGAGTCGGTCCGACGGCAGAAAGAGGCGAACTGATGAGTGCGATCAGCCCGGCTCTGCGCCAGATGGTCAAGACCAACGCTCGGGAGCTCTTCCGGGACGGCAAGACCGCCTTCTTCACTCTGGCCTTCCCGCTTCTGTTTCTTGCGATGTTCCTCGGACTGGGAACGTTCGCGGCCGGCGGTACGTATCGGATGGCTGTGGCACCTGCACCGGAACAGCGGGCAGTCATTGAAAATCTCCAACATGTCGACGGTTTCCGTGTAGAAGCATGGAAGAAGGCGGAACTGCCCGAGGCGGGCGACCTTGCCGGATATGATGCGATCGTGCGTGTGTCGGGTCAGTCGGCCATGATTGTCGTCGACCCCGGGAAGTTTGGTGCGCTGAAGGGGCTACGGTCCGCCCTCTCCGACAGCGGAATAAGCGAATCGCACATGGATTTCCGTACGCCGGACGGCGGGGCACCTTTCGATCCCCTCAAGGCAGCGTTGCCCACTGGGCTGCTCATGGCATTGATGTCCATAGCCTTCTTCGGCACGGCGACTCCACTGATCGCATTGAGAGCGCGCGGGACACTGCGGTTGCTCGGCACCACTCCACTGAATCGGATTACCTTCGTGCTCGCCCAGGCGCCGGTGAGGCTGGCGCTGGTGGTCGTCCAGTTGGTGGTATTGGGTTCGGTTGCGGTAGGTATGGGATTCTTGCCGCTCGCAGGCACCTTGCGTTTGGTGATATCGGGACTGCTTGGTGCGGTCATGCTGTTCGGCTTCGGCTACCTGATTGCGGCTCGTATGCGAAACGCAGAGGTGGTCAACGGCCTGCTGGGATTGCTGATGCCGGTGGTGCTCTTCACGAGCGGGTTGTTCCTGCCCATGGACCTGTTGCCCTCTGTAGTAGGGGACGTCTCCAAGGCGCTGCCGACGACCTATCTGGTGGACGCGCTCAACCATGACCTCAATGAGGCCGCCTCCGTGCACAGCCTCGCCGTCGACTGGCTGGTCCTCCTGGCCGGAGCGGCGATCTTCGGCGGGCTCGCGGCCCGCCTGTTCCGCTGGGACCAGGGAGAAGGACGATGAATTTACCTGTATTGCAAGCCGGGCTCGGTCGTCTCACTGACCTCGATGCCCTGGTAGGCCCTTAGAGCTCGTAACAGCAAACCACTCCGACGTGTGAAGCCCTCGTCCGGGTGCACGCCCGGCTTCGGGCAGATGCAGCGAGCTGCGGTGGTGGGCGGCCGCTCGCTATCCTCGGAACGTCGAGGGGAGCCGCGGATGCCCGGGCAGCAGGAACAGACGTGCACGGCCTGCGACGGCGAAGGCATCACCACGAAGACCGAGTACACCGTAGAGACCGATGCCGACGGGCGCCAGAATCCCGTCACGCACACCAGCTATTCGTCCTGCACTCTCTGCGGCGGCACGGGCAGCACGTCGGGCTAGCCGTAGCCGTACAGGGAAGAGGTTCTCGTGCCATCCGAGCAGACCGAGCCGATGCGTCCTGTGTTCACCTGCGTGGTCTGCGGGTGCGTCTACATGCCGCCCAAGACCATGGCCTACCCGCACCTGGGCCTGACCGCCTCCCCTCTCCACTGCGGCGAAGCCCCCTGCCGACAGGCCGTCGCGCAACTGCCCCGACAGCTCCAGGGCCTCTACGCCAAGGCCGCCTGGGCCCGGGCGAAGGCATGGATGACCAAGGAGCCCATGGCCGCCCCGGTACGCGCACGCCACCGCGCCCGCGCGGCCACCCGACCGCAGGGCAGCCGCTCCAAACTGCACTGAGCACGAGCGGGGCCCGGGAACCCGTCCGCATGGACCTGTGGCCCGCCGTCCCGGTTCAGGTCGTGTACTCCAGCTCCGTCACAGCGGCCTGGCGCACATCCAGCGCGAGGCGCGCCAGGTCCAGCCCTTCGAGGTATTGCACCAGAGCGGCCCGAGTCTCCGAGAGCTGCCGGACCAACCCGCCTTCCCCCAGCTCACCAGGAAGGATGATGCGACGGAACCGGTCTTCTCCGATGGCCTTGCCGATCAACTTCTCGGCCAGCCACAACGGCGTACGTTCCCGGATCGCGAAGGTCAGGTGGACGCTGGTCTCGTCCGACGCGGCCACGAGAGGGTTGTGGACCCAGCCCCTCGGCAGCAGAAGGGACTCTCCGGCCTTGAGATCGACCACCAGGTCCGGGCCTTGAGCCTCCCAGGTCGGAATGTAGTCCTCTCGCCACACACGCCAGCTCTCGTTGAACTCGCGCATGGGGGCGCCCACAGGGGGTTGCCACAGTTGCCACCGTTTGGTTCCGGCGGTCTGCGCGATCACGGCCATCTGCTGATCCCAGTGATGGCGTAGCCCCTGATTACCGGGAGGGGTCAGGAAGGCGTGCACGTAGTTCGAGCAGCCAGTCTCTTCCTGGATGTGGCGGGAGACGTGCGCCATGTACGGGATGACCCTCTGGAGATTGCCCAGCCGGATGGTGTGACCCCGCTGGTGCAACTCCCACAGCTTGGATGGATCGGTTCGACCATTGGTCATGAACGCGTCTCGATTGACGGACGGGTTGGGGGCCTTGACCACGGCGATCTCCTGCGCGGGCGCGCAGCCGGTGAAGAGGTAGTCCCGGATGAAATCCGAGGTGACCGTCTCGTCGAGCGCCGTCCTTCCGCGCACGTAGACGCGAGGCTCGTCTGGCCATGCGAGCAGGAGTTCTGTTACGCCGTCCTCGGGCAACAAGAGACGCAGTGACATGACGGGGGGTCCTTCTGCGTAGGGGTCACGACGGTGGGAGCGGACAAGAGATCCCCGGATGGAAACGGTTGGGGCAGCACACGACGGAGAGGGAGAGCAGGTTCTGAGACTTGCCGTAGTGCACCCAGCTCACGTCGACGCCGCGAGGCAGCACGTCAAAGGCGTACTCCAGCTTGATGTCCAGGCCGCAATAGGCCGTCTTGCCGTCCTCGCGCTCGAGCGGGGGATTCTCCTGGTAGTGCTTCGTCAGCCACGCCAACGCGATGTCGATGTCCGCCCACGTGCGGTCGGCCGCGGTCCAGCTCTGCTTGAGCAACCAGTGGCCAGTCATCAGGGGTGGCACGTTGCCGGTCTGGAACTCCGCGGCGGCTTCGCGGTAGCGCTCAAGGATCCGTTGCGTGGCCTTGTCGTCGGGGGACGTCGGCGCGGGCGGGCCGTTGGGATGTGCAGGTCGGCGGTTTCCCTCGTGTGCGTACACGGCCGGGGGGCCGACCCATGGCCCGTACCCGTGCCAGTGCCCTGACCAGCTCATTTGTGCCCTTTCAGGAGGTGCCGGACCGCCCACGAAGACAGGGCGGCCCGACTTGTGCGGAGCGGGGAAGCGCCAGGTCAGAACACCAGCCCCTGCTTCCTGGCCCAGCCGAGCGCGAAGTCGTTCAGTTCCGCCTCGGAGAACCGCAGTTCGAGGCCGGCACCCTCGGGCTTGTTGTCGCGGATGGCGAACGCGGCCTCGGCGCCGGGGATCGCACCGACCTCGACGCACGACTCGTGCTCGCCGCCGAGATTGCCGCCACAGAAGTTCTCGAACCGAGCGCCATCAGCCGGAAGGCTGTAAAGGTCCTTCATGGGGGCAGTCCTCTCAATCCTGGGATGCCTGCATCGGGGCTCCTCGTGGTCATCGCAGCGTCACTGCGATTCGCAGACGAACGTAGGACCGGTTGAGGTCAAGTCCCAAGGAGATTGCGCGAGTTTGCAGCAACCGGGTTGACGGGGATGAATACCGAACCGACGATCGGTGTGTCGCGCAAACCCACGCAAGACTGCGGACGGGAGAGCAGCCATGAAGCTACGGTTCCTTGGTAAGAACTCCACTCCCGGGGACAGCCCCACCCTGTACGCCAGCGACCGTGACAGCTACGTGGTCCAAGGCTGGAAGGTCTTCGCCAACGATGTGCTCATGCGGCTCGACGTGCCGGACGGACAGACCGTCGTGGAGGTGCCCACCGAACTGTTCGAGCACCTGACGAAGGACGGTCTGGAGTCCGGCGAGATCAAAAGGTTCAGCACCCCGATCGTGCTAGTCACCGAACTGGGCACGTGCATCGTGCAGGGGCCGGAGATGCGAGACGCCGAAGCCCTGAGCCAGATGCGCTTGCCCGACTACGAGGATTGCGTCGAGGTCCCCAAGTCCTCGATCACGGCCTTGCTGGAGGAGAGCAGTGGACCTGATCACCAGCGCCCAGCGTGACGAGCTGTTCAACAGCTTCGAACGCGACGCCTTCCACCTGGAGCTGAGGGACGACTATGGGTCGCCCATCGAAGATACGCCGTACGCCAGGTGGCAGCGGGGCGAGCCCGACGACTACGCGTGGCTCGGCCCCTGGATGGCGCTCATGAAGCGAGTCGCGCAGGAAGGGAAGACCGTACGACGTGTCCGCGTTGTAACGGAGCCCCACTCCCGATACGTCGGATGGGAACACTCGCTGACCCACCTCAACATCGAGGCCGGCGAGGACATCCGGTGGCTTCCACGGCACCGGCTGCCCGAAGGCGTCACCTTCCCGGTGAACGGCAACGACTGGTGGCTGTACGACGATCATCTCCTTGCAGTTGGCCATTTCGCCCCCGAGGGCCGAGTGCTGGGGTCCGAGATCATCGAGGATCCCGACACCGTGGCCGAGTGCGTCCGCCTGCGCGATCTGCTCTGGGCCGTCGCCGTCCCACACTCCGAGTACAAGTCCTGATCCATCAGTGAGCAACCAGGCACAGGAAGCGCGAGAGGCGCTGGGAGTCCGGCTGCGAGCGTTCCGCAAGGATGCGGGGTTCGCGAGCGGCCGGGCATTCGCCGTGGCCACAGGCTGGGCGGAGTCCAAGGTCTCTCGGATCGAGAACGGCAAACAGAAAGCCAGCGAAGAAGATCTCCGCATCTGGTGCGACAGGACCAACACGCAGGAGCACATACAGGATTTGATCGCGACTGCTCGCCATATCGACGAGCTTTGGCTCGAGTGGCGCCGGCAGCTTCAGACTGGGGCGGAGAAACGGCAGAGCAAGGCCCTGTCGGTCTACGCAAAGACCAAGGTGTTCCGCATCTGGCATCCCACGGTCGTATGGGGAACGCTCCAGACGGCGGACTACGCCGTGGAGACCTTCGACCAGGTCGTTGATTACTACGAGATCCCCAATGACGCTGAAGCGGCCGTGGCCAAGCGGCTTGAGCGACAGCAGTACCTGTACAAGGGCAACCGCATCTTCAACGTGCTGCTCGGTGAGCAGGCTCTCTACTCCAACTTCGGTGGCCCGGAGGTGATGAAGGGGCAGCTCGACCGCCTCTTGGCGGTGATGAGGCTCCCACGGCTGAGCCTGGGCATCATCCCGAGGTCCGCTCCCATGAAGATCTGGCCCGGAAACTCATTCTCGATGTTCGACGACAGGCTCGTCCTCGTGGAGACCTACTCGGCGGAGTTCTCTGTCACCCAACCGCGGGAGATCGAACTCTACTTCAAGGCTTTCGCTCTCCTGCAGCAGTCCGCCGTGTACGGCAACAGCGTGCGAGAGCTGGTCCTGACGGCGAGTCACTATTTCGACCGCCACTCACCCGATTAGGAAGAGAAGTCGCCGTCCGCAGGGAGACGCTCCCCGAACCACGCAAGCACCTCAGGAAGTGCCGCCCGGCGCGAGGGCGAGTGCTCCACGTCGCCGACGTCGGTGAGCGTCACCCGAGCACCCGCCGCGGTCAGTGCCCGTTCGCAGAGCAGGGAGTTCTCGTAGGCCACGTCCCTGTCGCCTCGGGCCGCGAAGAGGTGGACGGGGACGCGGGGGCGCCAGTCGGTGCAGCTGGTGTCGTTCTCTTTGTAGGCGCGCAGCAGGTTGCCCGTGGGATGCAGGGCCCAGTCGATGACCTTCGGGGTGAGGAGTTGGCGCGGGGTGTCGGGGAGGGCGGTGAAGATCTCGGCGTCGCCGTGCGTGCCGTCGTAGAGGGATTCGACGAAGCTCGCGTACGGCGCCCGGAACACCTCGGACGGGGCGTCGTACAGGTGGTATTTGCGGTTCATGGCGGTGAGCCAATAGGCGAAGAGGTAGTTGGTGTCCTTGCCCCGCAGCGTGCCGCGCTCCAGGCCCGCCGGTGCCTCGGCGTGCTGGGCGTCGTAGGGGCCGCTGACCGGGGCGAGCGACGCCAGGCCGAAGTGCGGGGCGGCGCCGCGCTGCAGGGCCCGGCCCAGGGCCATCGCGGCGGGGCCGCCCTGGGAGAAGCCGGTCACCTGGACGCCCCGTTCGAGGCGGCGCCCTTGGTCGTGGGCCACCGTGCGGGCGGCGCGCAACAGGTCGACCGAGGCGGTGGTCTCGGAGGCCAGGTCGTCGTAGGGGTGCGGACCCGGACCGCTGCCCAGGCCCAGGTAGTCGGGGGCTACGGTGGCATAGCCGGCACCCGCGAAGAGCACCGAGTCGGCCTGCACCGACGGGGCCGTCGGCACGCGCGGGTCGCCGGACGGCGCGTCGCCCCGCGCGGCGAACGTGCCGTGCTCGTAGACCACCACGCGCAGCTCCCGCCGGTCGTTCCCGGGCAGGCTGACCAGGCCGCTCGCGGTGGTGGGGCGGCCCTGCGGGTCGATCGTGCGGTAGAGCACCCGGTAGTGGTCCACCCCGTAGCGCGGCACCGCGGCGTCACCTACGTAGCCGCGGTCGCGCACCTGCCGGGCGGCGGTGGACTGCGAGAGCCTGGCCACGAGCTCCGCGGAGACCAACTGGCCGCGTCGGCGGTCGTGATCGTCGGCGGTGGCCGAAGCGGGGGCGGCGGCCGTGACGGCGAGGGCCACGGCGCCGCCGAGCGCGGCGAGACGGCGGCGTGCGGCGGCCCGATCAGGGATTCTCATGTGGTCATCGTGCACGCCGCGGCACGTACCGCGCCTTCGGGAACTCCCCTATGAATACCCGGAGTTCACCCTCACCGGAGAGGCGCACTCTCACCGCTCCAGATACGCCAGAACCGCCAACACCCGCCGGTTGTCGCCCTCGTCCGGGTGCAGGCCCAGCTTCGGGAAGATGTTACCGATGTGCTTGGCGACCGCCTTCTCGGTGATGAAGAGCGCTTCCGCGATGCCTGCGTTGGAGCGGCCCTGTGCCAGGCACTCCAGGACCTCGCGTTCGCGCGCGGTGAGGGCGCCGACGCCCTGGTCGCGGTCCTTGCGGTGCATCAGCTTGGTGACGACTTCCGGGTCCATGACCGTGCCGCCCTGTGCCACGCACTGGATCGTGCTCATGAACTCGGCACCGTTGGAGACGCGGTCCTTGAGGAGGTAGCCCACCGAACCGCCCCCGTCGGCGAGCAGTTCATGGGCGTACAGCGGCTCCACGTACTGTGACAGCAGCAGCACCGGCAGGCCCGGGATCTCCCTGCGGGCCATGACGGCCGCGCGCAGGCCCTCGTCGGCGAAGGTCGGCGGCAGGCGGACGTCGACGAGTGCGAGGTCCGGGCGCAGTCCGGTGAGGGAGGTCAGCAGGTCGGGGCCGTTGTCGACGGCCCCGACGACCTCGTGGCCGAACGCCCCGAGCAGCCGTATCAGACCGTCCCTGAGCAGGAAGTGGTCTTCGGCGAGGACAATACGCACGGGAGCTCCATCGTCACCATGGTCGGGCCGCTGTGGGGGCTGCGCACGGAGAGGGCCCCGTCGAAGGTGGCGAGCCGGCGCTCGATGCCGCGCAGGCCGGTGCCGAGGCCGATGCGCGCGCCACCTTGTCCGTCGTCGGTGACAGTGACGCGCAACTTTCCTTGATCGTAACGGACGTCGATCCAGAGCCGGTCCGCGTGGGCGTGCTTGGCGGCGTTGGCGATGGCCTCGGACACGGCGAAGTAGAGGGCCGACTCGACGGGCGGTTCGGCGCGGCCGGGGAGGTCGATGTTCACCTCGGTGCGCAGGGGGCTGACGAGGGCGAGCGCGCGGATCGCGTCGGGGAGGCCGCGGTCGGCGAGGACCGGCGGGTGGATGCCGCGGACGAGGTCGCGGAGTTCCTCCAGGGCCTTCGAGGAGGACTCGCGCGCTTCGAGCAGGAGCTGCCGTACGGCCTCGGGGTTGCTCTCCAGGAGGTGCCCCGCGGCGTCGAGGGTCATGCCCATGGCCACGAGCCGGGCCTGGGCGCCGTCGTGCAGGTCGCGCTCGATGCGGCAGATCTCGGCCATCTGCGTGTCGACGGCGTCGGAGCGGGTCGCGGAGAGGTGCTCGATGCGGTGGGCCATCCGCGCGACCGGGCCGGGCGCGAGGAGGGAACGGGTGTACGCGGCGTGGATGCGGGCGGAGTGGGGCGCGCCCCACAGGGCCAGCCCGAGGTTGACCGCGCCGAGCGCGCCGGCCAGGGCGGCGGTGAACTGTCCACGGACCGGGATGAACTCGAACCACAGGCCGTCCCAGTGCTGCGACAGTTCCACGCCGTAGAACGGCATCGCGAGCCCCCAGATCCCGCCCAGCACCAGCAGGAGCGGCCCGGAGGCGATCGCGGCGCCGACGATCGGCTCGACGGCTATCCACGCCCAGTCCCGCCAGGTCTGACGGTCCCGGACAATCCACTGACAGCGGGCGGCGACGCCCGGCAGACCCTTCGGCAGGGGGTCGGGCAGCGGGTCGTACGGCACGGGCACGGGCTCGCCGGTCCAGTCACCGACCAGCTCGCGCTGCCGGTCGGCCAGCTTCCGTACGTACCCCACGGTGCGCGGCAGCATCAACAGCCCGAGCCCGGAGCCGAGCAGCAGCACGGTGAGGGCGACCAGCAGGGACAACACCGTCGCCACGACGGCGAGCCACCACAGCAGCAGACACCGCCTGAGCCCCCGAAGCCCCTCCGGGATCGAGATCCGAAACATCCACCCGCGCCTTTCCCCCACAACACGCCCCGAACGGGGCCGCGCAGCAATTATGTGGCGCTCAAGATCACAAAGTCGGTGGGAAAAACTCCCCTGTGGGGACACGGGGGAGTACTAGCGCGGCCCGGGAAGCCCGTCCGTCCGCTCAGGCGTCGGCGTAGCGCTTGAAGTCGGTCGTGTCGATGTTCCACGGGCCGAAAGGCACCCGGTCGCCGAAGACGTAGGGCAACACCGTCGTGTAGTGCGGCCCGTTGGAGCCGGGGGCGGGGTCGGCGTAGGTATAGACGAGGCCCTTGCGAGGATCGACCAGCAGGTACAACGGGATGCCCATGGCCGGGTAGTCGGCGGCCTTCTCGACGTAGTCGTTGTCCGGATTGGACTCCGACACCACCTCGACCACGGCGAGAAGATCGGCGGGATCGACCGTCGCCCCCGGCTCGTCCAGAACAGCGAGCGGGACGACCACGGCATCCGGACGGCGCATCCGCCCGACCACCGGGTGCTCCACCTCGGCACCGGACTGGGCGACGACGTCCTGGCCGGGGTGCGTGGTCACGAGCTGGGCATTGATCTGCCGCACGATGCGGGTGGCGATGGCCTCGTGGCGCTTGACCGGGCTCATCATGACGACGACACCCGCCGCCCCGATCTCGACCGCCCAGGCACCCTGCATGCGTTCCGCGATCGGCCAGAGCTCCTCGGCGATCTCCCTCATCCGTGCGTAGGTCTGAGGGTCCACGGCATCGGCCACGCTGTCTCCTGGTCACTCGGTGCCCATCGCGACACCTCGATCGTACAAGGGCCACAGCCGCTCCGAACTGCGCTGAGTACGAGCGCACGTACGAATGAGTACGCGCGCGCTGCCGGTACGACGACCCGCGGCGGTGGACTGGGGTCATGAACCCGACGCCGTCCCCGCTCCCCTACCCGCCCCGGCCCGCGCCCGCGCCCGCGCCGGACGAGCTGTGGTGGCTGGCCCCCGCGATCTGCACGCCCCTCGCCCTGCTGCTCGCGTACGCGGACTTCGCGGGCTCCGGCTTCCCGCTCGTCTGGGCCCTCGGCTACGCGCTCCCGCTCGCCTTCGTGGCGGGCGCGTGGGGCGGCGCGAAGGTGCGGTACAAGCGGGTGCAGCGCATCGTCTTCGGCATCACGGGCTGCGCCTTCGCGTTCGTGTACACCAAGACGTTGATGGCGGTACTCATGCCCATAGCCATCGTGCTGTGGCTCGTCCACGTGGACAGGTGAACGCGATCAGACCGTGGGGGCGCGCCACTCCGCGTAGTTGCCCTGCACCTCCTCGATGCTCGGGTGCCGTACGGCGTCCAGCCCGTCGTCAGCGAGGAGGTCGGCGATCAGCTCCGGACTGCCGAAGACCTCGCTCCCGCTCAGGTCCCAGTTGGTGAGGACGAACCAGGAGCGGTCCAGGGGCCACCAATGCGCGGGGAACTGCTTCGAGACGATCCAGGTGGGCTCCCCGCACACGTCGCGGTGGGCCGGCGCCTCGCCGAGGCTGCCGCGCCAGGCAGTCACCGGGCAGCCCATGTCCTCGATCTGTGCCTGGGCCCAGTAGCACTCCGTGTCCATGCCGTCCGTGCTGTGCCGGGCCAGGATCTCGACCAGGCGGGCCAGACACTCCCGGTCGATCTCTCCCCGGTCGGGGCCCACGAAGTCCTCGCCGAGACCCAGCCCCCGGAAGACCCTGTAGGACGGGGTGAACTGCCAGTCCTCCAACCGCTTGCCCGCGCCCGCAAGCGCATCGTTCCACCGGACCCGGGCCGTCCCCCGGTACGCCGTATGAAGCACCCAGCAGCGGTCCACGAAACCCTCCTGCGGCTCATAGCCCAGGCATGCCTCGTCGTCATCCAGCAGCGGGCGCATGCCACCCAGCGGATCGTCGTCCGGCACAAGCTCCAGCACACTGCCCCCACATCGACCGTCCGATATCCGGTCGAGGCTATGCGAAGGTCTCAGAACAGCTGCCCCTGCCCCTTCATGTCCGGTTCCTCCGGGTCGAAGAGGCGGGGTTCCGTCGAGAGGAGGGGGGCCGAGCGGCGGGAGCCGGGGCAGGAGATGAGGTCGTAGGACGCGCGGCGGCCCGGGGGGTCGTGGCGGGCGAAGCGGCCGCCGACCACGGCGATCTCTCGGGAGCAGACGGGGCACGTGCGGCGCGGGGAGGACATCCCGCCATTTTCCCTCACGCGGCGGGCGCGGGTTCCCGGTCCGGTCAGAACGACTCCCTCGGCGCATAGGTGCCCCACACCTCGCGCAGCGCGCCGCACACCTCCCCCACCGTGGCGCGCTCCCTGAGTGCGGTCTTCATGGGGGGCAGGACGTTGTCCGTTCCCCCGGCCGCCTTCTTCAGGCGGGCCAGCGCGGCCCGAACCGCCGCCGCGTCGCGGGAGGCGCGCAGCCGCCGCAGGCGCTCCACCTGCTGCTCCTCGATCGCGGGGTCGACGCGGAGCGGTTCGTACGGCTCCTCCTCGTCCAGCCGGTAGCGGTTGACGCCGACGACGACGCGCTCGCCGCTGTCGGTCTCCTGGGCGATGCGGTAGGCGTTGCGTTCGATCTCGGCCTTCTGGAAGCCGTCCTCGATGGCGGCGACCGCCCCGCCGCGGTCCGCCACCCGGGCCATGAGGCCGAGCACCGCCTCCTCGACGGCGTCGGTCAGCGACTCCACCGCGTACGACCCGGCGAAGGGGTCGACCGTGGCCGTCACGTCCGTCTCGTGGGCCAGCACCTGCTGGGTGCGCAGGGCCAGCCGGGCGGACTTGTCGGTGGGCAGGGCGATGGCCTCGTCGAAGGCGTTGGTGTGCAGCGACTGGGTGCCGCCGAGCACCGCAGCCAGGCCCTGCACGGCGACCCGTACGAGATTGAGCTCCGGCTGCTGCGCGGTCAGCTGCACGCCCGCGGTCTGCGTGTGGAAGCGCAGCATCAGCGACTTGGGGTCGCGCGCGCCGAACTCCTCGCGCATCACCCGCGCCCAGATCCGCCGCGCCGCGCGGAACTTCGCGACCTCCTCCAGGAACGTGGTCCGCGCGACGAAGAAGAAGGACAGCCGGGGCGCGAAGGCGTCGACGTCCATGCCCGCGGCGACGGCGGTGCGCACGTACTCGATGCCGTCGGCCAGGGTGAACGCGATCTCCTGCACGGGCGAGGCACCCGCCTCGGCCATGTGGTAGCCGGAGATCGAGATCGTGTTCCACCGCGGCATCGCCTCACCGCAGTACCGGAACATGTCCGCGACGAGCCGCAGCGACGGCTGCGGCGGGAAGATGTACGTGCCGCGGGCGATGTACTCCTTGAGGATGTCGTTCTGCACGGTGCCCGTGAGGCGGTCGGCCGGCACGCCCTGCTCCTCGGCGACCAGCTCGTACAGCAGCAGGAGCGGCGCGGCGGGCGCGTTGATGGTCATCGACGTGGAGACCTCGCCGAGCGGGATGCCGTCGAAGAGCACCCGCATGTCCTCGACGGAGTCGATCGCGACGCCGACCTTGCCGACCTCGCCGCTCGCGAGCGGGGTGTCCGAGTCGTGGCCCATCTGGGTGGGCAGGTCGAAGGCGACGGAGAGGCCCATGGTGCCGTGCGCGATGAGCTGCCGGTAGCGCGCGTTGGACTCGGCGGCGGTGCCGAAGCCCGCGTACTGCCGCATGGTCCAGGGGCGGCCGGTGTACATCGTCGGGTAGACGCCGCGGGTGAAGGGGTACGCGCCGGGGGCGCCGAGCCGCTCGGCGGGATCCCAGCCGGCGAGCGCCTCGGGTCCGTAGACGGGTTCGACGGTCAGCCCGGACTCGGTCGACCGCGTGCTGCTGTCCGGCTCGCGCGCCATGGGTGCCGCCTCCCGCTGCTGCTCGTCACGCCGTGCGGTGTCGTCCTTCGGTACGTATTCGGTACGTACAGGATGCTCCGCCGGGTGGCGAAGGGAAGCACCGGCGCGACGGCCGAGAGGTGACGGCTGAGGGGGGCGCGGGCAGAGCCGGGGGAAGAGCCCCGCCCGCGCCGGTGCGCCGAGCCGACGGTATGGGGGGAACTCCGGCTCGTGCGCGGCCGATGACCAGTCGGCACACTTCCTACAGCGCCGACGGCACGGAAAACGTCACACCAAGGGGGTGAGCGGGACCGGAAGCACCTTCGGGAGCTGGAGGCCGGGGCTGCCGAGGACGGACGGCAACAGCCCGGTGGACCGGCCGCGGTGGCCGCCGTCGCCGTCGTCACCGCCCTTGGCCTTGCCGTCGTCGCCGCCCTTGCCCGGGGCGCTCTTGCCGCCGTCGTCCGACGCGTGGCGCTCGCAGTACGCGCGCAGGGCGTCCGCGCCCGCCGCGCCCACGACGTGCTCCAGGTCGCGGAGGTCGTGCTCGTCGACACTCTGGCCGGGGCGCTGCTGCGCGGCGAGGAAGTCGCGGCACAGCCGGGCGGCCCAGGCGGGGCCGTGCTCGGCCGTGTCCCCGTCGTCGCCGTGGTCACCGCCGTCGCGGCGGGGGGTCGCCGAGGGGCCGTCCCCGGGTCCGTCCTCCTTGCCGCCGTGCCCGGTGGTGGCACCGCCGCCGCCCTTCGGCGCGGGGGTGTACGGGCTGCCGCTCGGGCGGGACTTGCCCTCCTTGCCCGGCGAGGGCGAGGCACCGGGCGTGCCGGAAGGAGGCAGCGGGGTCGCCATGCCGGTGTCGTCGAGAGCGGAAACGCTGGCGCCGGCCTCGGGCTCGCTCGTCGTACGCCCGAAGGGTGCCGACAACACGCCCGTACCGGCCGCGACCGCGACCCCGCCGATCGCGCACCCGGCGACGGCCATCGCCACCGCGACCTTCACGGGCCGCCAGTGCCGCCCGAACAGCCCCCGAGCCCTCTCGACAACGCCGATCCGGACGACGGGGTCGGGGTGAGTGACGCGCGTAGTGGGGGCGGACGCGGGTGCGGTCCCGACGGCGAGAGAGCGGGTGGCCGGGGCGTCCGCAGGCCCGGCGATCACTGATGCATCGTCAGATATCCGGGCCGGACCGGCGGCGTCCGTCACCGACGGCATGGCCCCGGGTATGAGTCCGTGCGCGGCCGCACGGCCCGCACCGGAGGTGTCCGCCGACAACGGCGCGGCCGTCGCGGCGCCCGCGACGTGGCCACCGGGCGCCGTGCCCGAAGCGGTCTCCTCCGCGAACGCGAAAGCGTGCGCGTCGCGCGTCCGTTCCGCGCGGGCCGCGCGGAACGCCGCCAGGGCCGCCTCCTCGCCCGGCAGGGCCTGGGGTGCCGGGGTCAGGGAGCGCAGGAGCGCTGCCAGCCGGCGCTCCGCCTCCGCCTCGGGGTCCGCCGAAGGCGACTGCGCAGGCGTGAGCAGACGCTCCGCGGCGTCGTCATCCAGCCACTCGTACCGGTGGTCGTCCGCCATCACATGTCCTTCTGCGTCCGCGTACGCAATTGCGTCACACCGGTGGAAGCGTTCGCTCCGGTGTGTGACGGTTGTGCCTGCCGCTGCCCGGGGACCGCCTCGGGGGCCGTCACCAGTTCGGCCAGCCGCCGCAGGCCCCGGTGGGCCGCGGTGCGGACCGCGCCCGGCCGCTTGCCGAGGACCCCGGCGGCGCTCTTCGCGTCGAGGCCGACGACCACCCGCAGCACGACGGCCTCCGCCTGGTCCTGCGGGAGCTGGGCTATGAGCGCGAAGGTGTGGTCCGTGCCGAGGGACTCCAGGGCCTCCCCGGCGGTGTCCGCGTCGGCCGCCCGGCCCGCGAGCTCGCTCTCGTCGCCGCCGATGGCCGGGCGCCGGCCGCGCATCCGTATGTGGTCGAGGGCGCGGTTGCGGGCGATCCGGGCCGCCCAGCCGCGGAAACGGTCCGCGTCCCCGGTGAACCGCTCCAGGTCGCGGGCGATCTGGAGCCACGCCTCGGACGCGACGTCCTCGGCCTCCACGTCCCCGACGAGGGTGCGCAGATAGCCGAGCAGGCGGGGATGCACAGCCCGGTAGACGGTACGGAACGCCGTCTCGTCCCCGCTCTGCGCCGCGCGCACCGCGGCGGTCAGCTCAGTGTCGTCCCCCTGCACACCCTCATCCTGCCCCACTGGGAGAATCCTCGGCTCAGTAGCCGGCCGGGCCGTTGCCGTAAGGATTCTGCGATGGATGCGGCGGATGCGGGGGATTGCCCCAACCGCCCGCCACGGGGCCCGCCATGGGGCCGGCCGCCGGACCGCCCATCTGGCCCGGCACCGGAACGCCCATGGGACCCATCGGCCCCATCGCTCCCATCGGCGGTCCCATCGGCGCGGGACCCATCAGGGCGCGCTGCTCCTGGAGCCGCGCCAACTGCCGTACGACGAAGATCGCGAGGACACCCGCGGCCGCCGTCAGCAGCGCCGAGAACCCGGCGAGGTTGGCGGCGGACTTCAGGGCGTCGACGTCGTCGTGCCAGCTGGAACCGTCATAGCCCCGGGACCGAAGCCGGGCGCCGGCCGCGGCGGCCATGACGAACGAGACCGCGTTGAGGGCGAACGAGCCGATCCACAGGGACCACCAGGTGTTGAGCAGTCCCTTGGGCGCGCTCTGCGGGCCCGCCGGGGCGCTGGCCCGGTAGATGTCGTTGACGATCTGCTTGGGGAACCAGAGGTTGACCACGGGGGTGAACCACGCGCCCGCCGCCCAGCCCGTGCCCATGCGGTGCGTACCGGGCGCGAAGAGCTCCGCGTTCAGCCGCGCGCGCCGGAACCACACGGCCCACAGCGCGGACGTCACCGCGAGCATCAGGAAGTAGAAGAGCTGCGCCGCCGCGACGTAGCCGTCCGCGTCCTCGGCGTCGTTCACCGCGCTGCCGCCGACACCGTCGTCGATGACCGCCTGGATCGCCGAGCGCTGCTCCGTGCGCGCCCAGAAGAGGCACAGCAGCGCCACCACGCTCACCGACAGCAGCACGCTCAGCGCGATCCGCAGGCCACGCCGCAGGTCGGCGGCGCCGACGGGCATCGCGGCGGCATACGGGTACGGCGGCGCGGGCGGCATGCCCATCGGCGGGGCCGGCTGCTGCTGGTACGCGCCGCAGGCGGCGCAGCGGCCGTCCGGGCCGACGGCGGCAGCGCGGCATCGACCGCACGGATACATTTCTCAGACCCCCTGGGGACGTGGCCGAACTTACGGATACCCCCCGGTTCCCCGGCCACCGGGACCGAACGGGAGAGACGCGCGCCGCCTCGGGCGGGCGCGGACCCGCACGTTACGGGCAGGGGCCCGGCCTCGTCCAGAAACGGCCTCCGCCTTGCCGGTATGACAGTGTGACGGATTTCGGGGCTGCGGCGCTGTAGGTAGTGCGGGCCCCACCAGGGTTCGTGCCGGATGGCGGTCGGGGCCTCTCCTGTGGGGGGTGGCGGCCCCGGCCGTCCTCTGTCTGCGCATGGGGCTGCGCGCGCCTTTTCTTTTCCCCAGCCCCGCCCCTTCCCGAACTGGGGCTCCGCCCCAGACCCCCGGCTGCGGGTCCGTTGCCGCCTGCGGCGGGAGCTCCCTGCGGGAGCGTCCTCAAACGCCGGACGGGCTGAATTCCCGCACCCCGGGG
>NZ_BAAABW010000005.1:0-41550 GCF_039521185.1 Streptomyces blastmyceticus
TGCCCATGCGGCGCAGCTCGTCGAACCGCTCCCGCATGCCCTCCTTGACGACATCCTTGAGGTGGATGACGCCCAGGACGCGCGCGCCCTTCTCGTCCTCGACGGCGACGAGCAGCGGGGTGCCGCCGGCCTGGGAGATGTCGTCGGTGAGCTTGGTGGCGTCCTCGGCGATCCGGCCGCCGCGCTCGGTGACCCAGGCGAGGACCGAGCCGGTCGCGCCCTTGCGGACCTTGCGCCCGTCCACGTCGACGCCGGACATCCGGGTCTGGGCGGTGAAGGGGATCCACTCGGCGCCGACGAGTTCGCCCTCGTGGCGCTCGCGCAGGCCGTACTTCTCCTTCGCGAGGACGACGATCGAGCGGCCCTCGGGCGTCTCGTCGGCGAGCGAGGACAGCTGGGCGGCGTCCGCCACCTCGGCGGCCATGGTGCCCTTGACCGGGACGAACTCGGCGGCCTGGCGGTTGCCGTAGGTGATGGTGCCGGTCTTGTCGAGCAGCAGCGTGGAGATGTCGCCGGCCGCCTCGACCGCGCGCCCGGACATGGCCAGCACATTGCGCTGGACGAGCCGGTCCATGCCGGCGATGCCGATCGCGGAGAGCAGCGCGCCGATGGTGGTCGGGATCAGGCAGACCACCAGGGCCGCGAGCACGATCATCGACTGCTCGGCGTGCGCGTAGATCGCGAAGGGCTGGAGCGTGACGACGGCCAGCAGGAAGACGATGGTGAGCGAGGCCAGCAGGATGTTGAGCGCGATCTCGTTCGGCGTCTTCTGCCGGGCGGCGCCCTCGACCAGGTTGATCATCCGGTCGATGAAGGTCTCGCCCGGCTTCGTCATGATCTTGATGACGATGCGGTCGGAGAGGACCTTGGTGCCGCCGGTGACCGCCGAGCGGTCACCGCCGGACTCGCGGATGACCGGGGCCGACTCGCCCGTGATCGCGGACTCGTCGACGCTCGCGACGCCTTCGACTACATCGCCGTCGCCGGGGATGATGTCCCCGGCCTCGCAGACGACGAGGTCGCCCACGCGCAGCTCGGTGCCGGGCACCGACTCCTCCGTGCCGCCGTTCAGGCGGCGCGCGACGGTGTCGGTCTTGGCCTTGCGCAGGGTGTCCGCCTGCGCCTTGCCGCGCCCCTCGGCGACGGCCTCGGCGAGGTTGGCGAAGATGACGGTCAGCCACAGCCAGATGGTGATCGCCCAGCCGAACCAGGCGCCGGGGTCCTTGAGCGCCAGCCCGGTGGTGACCACCGAGCCGACCTCGACCACGAACATCACCGGGGACTTCACCATCACCCGGGGGTCGAGCTTGCGGAACGCGTCCGGCAGCGACTTCACCAGCTGCGCCGGGTCGAAGAGACCGCCGGAGACCCGGCCGGGCTCCTCGGAGCCGTGCGGACGCTCGTCCTTGGGCTCCTCGGGGGCGGTACGGACAGGGGTGGTCGTGCTCATGAGAGTCCCTCCGCCATCGGGCCAAGGGCCAGTGCCGGGAAGTAGGTCAAGCCGGTGATGATGAGGATCGCGCCGACGAGCAGGCCCGCGAAGAGCGGCTTCTCGGTGCGCAGGGTGCCCGCGGTCTCGGGGACGGGCTTCTGCTCGGCCAGCGAGCCGGCCAGCGCCAGCACGAAGACCATCGGCAGGAAGCGGCCCAGCAGCATGGCGAGACCGATCGTGGTGTTGTACCACTGCGTGTTGGCGTTGAGGCCGCCGAAGGCGGAGCCGTTGTTGTTGGCTCCGGAGGTGAAGGCGTAGAGCACCTCGGAGAAGCCGTGCGCCCCGCTGCCGTCCACCGAGTTGCCCGCGACGTTGAGGATCGAGTGCGGCGGGGTCGCCATCACCATGGACACGGCGGTGAAGCCGAGCACCAGGGTCGGGGTGATGAGGATGTAGCACGCGGCGAGCTTGATCTCGCGGGTGCCGATCTTCTTGCCGAGGTACTCGGGCGTACGGCCGACCATCAGGCCCGCGATGAACACCGCGATGATCGCCATGACGAGCATGCCGTACAGGCCGGAGCCGACGCCGCCGGGCGCGATCTCGCCCAGCATCATGCCGAGCAGCGCGATGCCGCCGCCGAAGCCGGTGAACGAGGAGTGGAAGCCGTCCACCGCACCGGTCGAGGTCAGCGTGGTGGAGGTCGCGAAGATCGAGGTCCCGCCGATGCCGAAGCGCTGCTCCTTGCCCTCCAGCGCACCGCCCGCGGCCTGCAGGGCCGCGCCGCCGTGGTGGAACTCGGTCCACATCATCAGCGCGGTGAAGCCGAGCCAGATCACGCCCATGGCCGCGAGGATCGCGTAGCCCTGCTTGACGTTGCCGACGAGCTTGCCGAAGGTCCGCGTCAGCGAGAAGGGGATGACGAGGATCAGGAAGATCTCGAAGAGGTTGGTGAAGGCGTTGGGGTTCTCGAACGGGTGGGCGGAGTTGGCGTTGAAGTAGCCGCCGCCGTTGGTGCCGAGCTCCTTGATGGCCTCCTGCGAGGCCACGGCGCCGCCGTTGACCTGCTGGGTGCCGCCGGCGAGCTGCCCGATGTCGTGGATGCCGGCGAAGTTCTGGATCGCGCCGCAGGCGACGAGCACGACCGCGCCGATCACGGAGATCGGGATCAGGATGCGGATCGTGCCGCGCACCAGGTCGGACCAGAAGTTGCCCAGCTCGCCGGTGCGGGCCCGGGCGAAGCCCCGGACGAGCGCGACGGCGACGGCCATGCCGACGGCGGCGGAGACGAAGTTCTGGACGGCGAGGCCGAGGGTCTGGACGGCGTGGCCCATGGCCTGCTCGCCCGAGTACGACTGCCAGTTGGTGTTGGCGACGAACGAGGCGGCGGTGTTGAACGCCTGGTCCGGGCTGATCGCCGTGAAGCCGAGCGAGAGCGAGTGCGGCAGGATGCCCTGGATCCGCTGGAGCAGGTACAGGAAGAGCAGGCTGGCCGCCGAGAAGGCGAGGATGCCGCGCAGGTAGGCGGGCCAGCGCATCTCGGCGTTGGGGTTGGCGCCGATCGAGCGGTAGATCAGCTTCTCGACGCGCAGGTGCTTCTCGGAGCTGTAGACGCGGGCCATGTAGTCGCCCAGCGGGCGGTAGACCAGCACCAGCGCCACGACGAGCGCGGTCAGCTGGAGGACTCCGGAAAGGACGGGGCTCATATCTTTGCTAGAACCTCTCCGGGAAAACGAGGGCGAGGATCAGGTAGCCCAGCAGGGCGACGGCCACGACCAGGCCGACGATGTTCTCGACGGTCACAGCTTGGTCACCCCCTTGGCGACGAGAGCCACCAGCGCGAAGACCGCGATCGTGGTGACGACGAAGGCCACGTCGGCCATCGTGTGCTCCTAGAGAGTTCGGATATGAACGGACTCCCAAAGGAAACCTCTGTTGTCGCGCCGCGAGCGCCCCGTTGACGCCTCTCATACGGCCATTAGCGCCCCCTTGACGGTTTCCATACGCATACCGCTCTGACCTGCGAAAACGCCGCTGGGCCGCAACCCCGAATCGGGGTTGCGGCCCAGCGGAACGGCACGATCCAGCCGTTTGACGAGCGTTTTTCAGCGCACCTCGGAGATCTCCGGGCCACGCTCCAGACGGTCCACGCCGCCGGCGAAGCGCGAGCCGCCGTCCTCGTCCGGCTGCTGGAGGCCCTCGGCGACCATCTGCGCGTCGTCCGGCAGCTTCAGCACGATCGGGTCGCGGGGCGCCATCGGGGACTCGCCGCGCACGACGACGGTGTCCTGGAAGATCTGCTCGAGCAGCCCGGCGGTCTGCGGCTGCACCGCGCCCTGGCCCGAGATGACACCGCGCAGGAACCAGCGCGGGCCGTCACAGCCCACGAAGCGGACGAGCTGGACGCCCTGGGTGCCGTCCGGCAGCGCGACCGGCACCTGGGCCCGCAGCTCCCAGCCCAGCGGGCCCTGGACCTCGTCCACGACACCGCCCTGCTGGGTGATGCCGGACGCGATCTCCTCGCGCACCTCGTGCCAGATGCCCTCGCGCTTGGGGGCGGCGAACGCCTGGAGCTGCACGGCGCTGTCGCGCAGCACCACCGTCGCGGCGACGATGGCGTCACCGGCGACCTCGACCCTCAGCTCCATGCCCTCGACCCCGGGCACGAACAGTCCGCCGAGGTCCACCCGGCCCTCTGCGGGGTCGCGGACCTCGGAGAGGTCCCACGGCCCCTCGGGGCGCGGCTCCGGCTCCAGCCGGACCCGGCTCTCGGCCGCGATGTCCTCTGCGGACGCGTTGGAGAGGGAGTCCTCAGCCAACTCCTCGGAGGTCACGTCGTCGACCTGGTCGACGGCGTCCTCCCCGCGCTTGCGGCGACGACCGAACACGTCACTGTCCTTCCCGGTCGCTGACGACCGAAGCGAATCCATTCCCCACGGCAGCGTGGCCACCGGTGGACCCGAAGCCCCCTTCGGCCCGTGCCGAGCCTGGAAGCTCCGCCACCTCATGGAAGCGGACCTTCTCGACCTGCTGGACAACCAATTGGGCGATGCGGTCGAACCTCTCGAACCGCACGGTCTCGCGCGGGTCCAGATTGACCACAATCACCTTGATCTCTCCACGGTACCCGGCATCGATGGTCCCCGGGGCATTCACCATGGAGACCCCGCACCTGGCGGCGAGACCCGAACGCGGGTGCACGAAGGCGGCGTAGCCGTCGGGCAGCGCGATGGACACCCCGGTGGGCAGCACCAGCCGCTCCCCCGGCGCCAGCTCGGCGGCCTCGGTGGTCACGAGGTCGCAGCCGGCGTCGCCGGGGTGACCGTAGGAGGGGACGGGCACCTCCGGGTCGACCCGGCGGATCAGCACGTCCAGGGGCATACGGCTCACGGGTTCACCTCAAAAGCTCGCGCGACCTTCACCTGGTCGGGGTCGGCCAGGGCGGCCTGGATCTCGGCGGCACGGCCGTTCTCGATGAAGTGGTCGACCTTGACCTCGATGAACACCGCTTCCGCCTGGACCGCGACGGGGCCCTCCGGGCCGCCGATCCGGCCGGTGGCCGTGGCGTAGATCTTACGGCCGTGCACCGCGCGGACCTCGGCCGCCAGGTGCAGCACGGTGCCCACCGGCACGGGCCGCACGTAGTCCGTCTCCAGCCGCCCGGTCACCGCGATCACCCGCAGCAACCAGCCCAGCGAGCCCAGCGTCTCGTCCAGCGCAGTGGCCAGCACACCGCCGTGCGCGAGACCGGGGGCACCCTGGTGCGCCTCCTTGACGCGGAACTCCGCGGTGACGCTCACGCCCTCGCCGGCGCGCACCTCCACGTGCAGACCGTGCGGGACGCCCCCGCCGCAGCCGAAGCAGTATTCATAGTGCGCCCCGATGGTCTCCCCGGGCGCGGGCGCGTCGGGGTGCCGCACCGGCGGCTCGGCCCCGGGCGGCAGCGTCGGCGTTGTCGTTCGTCCACTCACAGGGGCTGACCTTACCCGCGAGAACAGGGCCCGGTCCCGTCCGTGGCAGGCTTGGCCCATGCAGCCTTACGAAGAACGCCTGACCGCGCCCCGATCCTGGTGGCTCATCGCGGCGCTCGTCGGGGTCGCCATGGCACTGATCCTGCTGCCGCTTGGCACGGTACCGATGCTGGGCGGGCTCGTCGGCGGCGCGGCCCTCGCGTCGATCGCGGTCAGCTCGTACGGCTCGGCGCGCATCCGGGTCGTCGGCGGCGCACTCGTCGCCGGCGACGCGAGGATCCCGGTGACGGCGCTGGGCACGGCGGAGGTCCTGGACGCTGAGGAGGCCCGCGCCTGGCGCACGCACAAGGCCGACACCCGCGCCTTCATGCTGCTGCGCGGCTATATCCCGACGGCTCTGCGGGTCGAGGTCACGGACCCGGCCGACCCCACGCCGTACGTCTATCTCTCCACCCGCTTCCCCGAGCGCCTGGCGGCCGCTCTCGCGGCCGTACGGGCCTGAGGGCACCAGGAGCTAGCGGGCGCCGGGCTCCGGCTGCCCGGCGGGCGGCAGGGCGTCCCAGGACACCTGCCGGGTGCGCAGGTCCTTGCGGACCTTCTCGGCGAGCCTCTTGGTGTCACGGCGGTTCATCACCGCGCCCACGGTCGCGCCGATCATGAAGGGCGTGAGGTTGGGCAGATTGCGGAAGGTGCGCTTGAGGACCTGCTGGCGCAGCTCGCGCCGCAGCTGGCCGCCGAGGGCCGCGTTGACGGTCAGCGGTGAGGTGACGTCGATGCCGCGCTCGTCGGCCCACGCCCCGAGATAGGCCACCGCGCGCTGGCGCACGGCGCCGGGGGCCCGCAGGCCGTAGACCTCGTGGAGCTCGGCGATGAGCTTGAACTCCACGGCGGCGACGCCGACGATCTCGGCCGCCAGCTCGGCGGGCATGGCCGGCGGGACCGGCAGCATGGCCGCGGCGCCGACGCCGGCGCCCACGGTGGACGTGCCGTACGCGGCGCCGGCCACGAGTTTGTCCGCGAGCTCCTCCGGGCCGAGGCCCGGGAACTGCTCGCGCAGGGTCGCGAGGTCGCGCACGGGGATGCGCGGGGCGTTCGCGACGATCCGGTCGGCCACGGCGGTCAGGCCCGCCTTCGCCCCCCGGCCGCCCTTCCTGGCGCCACGGCCGACAACGGCGGCGAGCGAGGCCGCACGGCCCCGCTCGACGTCTGTGCCGGCCCCGGCGGCAGGGGTGGTGTCCACGGCGCCGACGGTCTCGTCGGCGTCGTCGGCACCCTTCTGCCGCGCGGCGTCACCCTCCGGTCCGGTGGTCAGTTCGGACCGCCGGGAGCGCCGCTTGCGAAACGGGATCGAGCCTGCCAT
The DNA here is from genome assembly GCF_039521185.1 of Streptomyces blastmyceticus. Taxonomy (NCBI): domain Bacteria; kingdom Bacillati; phylum Actinomycetota; class Actinomycetes; order Kitasatosporales; family Streptomycetaceae; genus Streptomyces; species Streptomyces blastmyceticus. The sequence goes on from NZ_BAAABW010000005.1 coordinate 6,764, forward strand.
GCAGACCCGCTCCTCACTCGCAGTCGCGGCAGATCGGCTGGCCGTTCTTCTCGCGGGCCAGCTGGCTGCGGTGGTGCACGAGGAAGCAGCTCATGCAGGTGAACTCGTCGGCCTGCCGCGGCAGGACCCGGACGGACAGCTCCTCGTTGGAGAGGTCCGCGCCGGGCAGCTCGAGGCCCTCGGCGGCCTCGAAGTCGTCGACGTCGACCGTTGAAGCGGACTTGTCGTTCCGCCGGGCCTTGAGTTCCTCGATGCTGTCCTCGTTGACGTCATCGTCGGTCTTGCGTGGGGTGTCGTAGTCCGTTGCCATGTCGCTCTCCCCCTCTGGGTGTCTGCGGTGTCTCCAGCGCACGTAACGCGTGAGAGGCCGGACTTGTGCCCGACCCGAGGCGGAGATTTTGCCTCACATCAAGGTCTGTTACTCAATCGACACCCAACCGCACACCTGAAGAGGTGATGGGGATGGATGGCGAACGGGACCGTACACGGTCCGGATGCCGCATGTGGATACGCCATCACGTGTACTTCCCGTGATCAGGACCCCCGGAAACCCCCATTTTCCCGGCGTTCCGTCGATCCCGATGATCACGGAGAGTGGATGGCCAAAAGTTTGCGCATGTGAGCGATCACACACGCCACCGGCGAGGGGCGGACCATGAAAATTCCGCCCAAAGCGAACCTGCGGCCGCCCCATTCTCGCAGAGATTCTCAGGTGGGAAGTACCACTCTCATGATCAATCCACCCCCGTCACGGGGTTCGGCGGTGATCCTGCCGCCGTGCGCGCGGGCGACGGAGCGGACGATCGACAGACCGAGGCCCACGCCCTTGTCGCTGCCGGTCCGCTCGGTGCGCAGGCGGCGGAACGGCTCGAAGATGTTGTCCACCTCGTACGCCGGGACGATGGGGCCGGTGTTCTCCACCACCAGCACCGCGCGGCCCGGCTGGGCCTCCGTGGTGACCTCGACCCAGCCGTCGGCCGTGTTGTAGCGCACGGCGTTCTGCACGAGGTTGAGCGCGATGCGCTCCAGGAGCACGCCGTTGCCCTGGACGACCGCGGGCTGCCGGGTGCCGCGCAGCTCCACGCCCTTGGCCTGGGCCTCCGCACGGGTCTGGTCGATGGCCTGGGAGGCCACCTCCGCGAGGTCCACGGGCTTGCGGTCCACGATCTCGTTGTCGCTGCGCGCGAGCAGCAGCAGGCCCTCCACGAGCTGCTCGCTGCGCTCGTTGGTGGCCAGCAGGGTCTTGCCGAGCTGCTGGAGCTCGGGGGACGCGCCCGGGTCGGAGAGGTGGACCTCCAGCAGCGTGCGGTTGATCGCCAGCGGGGTGCGCAGCTCGTGCGAGGCGTTGGCCACGAAGCGCTGCTGCGCGGTGAACGCCCGCTCCAGCCGGTCGAGCATCTCGTCGAAGGTGTCGGAGAGCTCCTTCAACTCGTCTTCCGGGCCACCCAGTTCGATACGGCGCGAGAGGTCGGTCGCGGCGACCCTGCGGGCCGTGCGCGTCATCTTGCCGAGCGGCGAGAGGACCCGGCCCGCCATGGCGTAGCCGAAGGCGAAGGCGATCACGGCGAGGCCGAGGAGGGCGAGCAGGGAGCGCTTGAGGAGGCTGTCGAGGGCGAGGGCGCGCAGGTGGCTCGTGCAGTTGCTCAGGATGTTGTTCGCCTCGTCGGCCGTCAGGCCGGGGCGCAGGGCAGGACAGAGGCTGGAGTCGGGCACGGTGACCTGGCTGCCATTGTTCAGCTTGATCAGCGGCGTGCTGCCGGCGTCCAGCGCGTGGGCGGCCAGCAGATAGATGATCGTGAGCAGCAGGACGCCCGCCATCAGGAACATCCCGCCGTAGAGCAGGGTGAGCCGTATGCGGATGGTCGGGCGCAGCCAGGGGAACGGCCGTACGACGGGCTGGCGGGGGTCCCAGGTGGGCTTCGGCGGGGTGTGCGGGGCTGCCGGCGGCGCGGGGGTGGCGGGCATCGGGCGTCAGATCCGGTAGCCGGAGCCGGGCACGGTGACGATCACCGCGGGCTCGCCGAGCTTGCGGCGCAGGGTCATGACCGTGACGCGGACGACGTTGGTGAAGGGGTCGGTGTTCTCGTCCCAGGCCTTCTCCAGCAGCTGCTCGGCCGAGACCACGGCCCCCTCGCTCCGCATCAGCACCTCCAGCACCGCGAACTCCTTGGGTGCCAGCTGCACCTCCCGGCCCTCGCGGAAGACCTCGCGGCGGTTGGGGTCCAGCTTGATGCCGGCCCGCTCCAGGACGGGCGGCAGCGCCACGGTCGTACGGCGCCCGAGGGCGCGGACGCGGGCGGTGAGCTCGCTGAAGGCGAAGGGCTTGGGCAGGTAGTCGTCGGCGCCGATCTCCAGGCCCTCCACGCGGTCGCTGACGTCGCCGGAGGCGGTCAGCATCAGGACGCGGGTGGGCATGCCCAGCTCGACGACCTTGCGGCACACGTCGTCACCGTGGACGAGGGGCAGGTCGCGGTCGAGGACGATGACGTCGTAGTCGTTGACGGCGACGCGCTCCAGCGCGGCCGCTCCGTCGTACACGACGTCGACGGCCATGGCCTCCCGGCGCAATCCGGTGGCGACGGCATCGGCGAGCAGCTGCTCGTCCTCGACGACGAGTACGCGCACGGCGTTGGTCCTTCCCTTGGAGCCCTTGGTCTGGGCAGGCATGTGGTTCCCCGGTGGGGTGTATCCATCCTGCCTCCTCCGCCGGTAAACCGGCTGTAAGGGGCATGGGCGGCAGCGGTGGGCGGGCGTGGGGTTCCCGCGTGGTTCCGGTGTGATTCCGGATTGCCCGGCGGCCGCAGGTTTCCCCGCGGACGGCGGTGGGGAAGACGACTGCACACCCGCGATCACGCCCGAGCAGCGGCACGTCACGAGCCGCCGCCGCCCGAAGGGGCAGGGTGCGATCGTCTCTCCCCCGGTCCCGCCGGGGGTGACCCCCAGGCACACCCCCGTGCCGCCGTGAGCCGACCCTGGAGGGGGCGCAGCACTATGGACGCGTTCACCGCTGGCATTCTGCAGCGCATAGAGAGCACCCGGTCCGACCTGGACCAGGCCCGCAGGTCGGGCGACGACTTCCTCGCCGAGGTGGAGCAGGCGGCGCTGGAGGACCTGCACCGCCTCGCGGCGGAGCACGGCGTCGAAGTGAGCGCCGCCTAGCGGCAGCCGCACCGGCCGATCCACGCATCGAACGCCCCCGCACCGGAAGGTGCGGGGGCGTTCGCCGTGTCCGGCCATCGGGTCAGTCGTGCCAGGCCCCCAGGGTCTCCAGGCGGTCCTGGAGGGTCCCGAAGAGGCCGGGGGCGGCCGCCACCGTCAGTTCCGTGGATGCCTGCTCCCCGGGGCGGCCGCCCGTCAGCGCGCCCGCCTCGCGGGCGATCAGGGCCCCTGCCGCGTAGTCCCAGGGGTTGAGCCCCCGCTCGTAGTAGCCGTCGAGCCGGCCGCAGGCCACATCGCACAGGTCGATGGCGGCGGACCCGCCGCGCCGGATGTCGCGGACCTCCGGGAGCAGGGTGCGCAGGACCTCCGCCTGGGCGGCCCGGCGGGAGGTGAGATAGCCGAAGCCGGTGCCGATCAGGGCCTGGGCGAGGGGCGGCGCGGGGCGCACGCCCAGCCGCCGGTCGCCGAGGAAGGCCCCGGAGCCGCGCACCGCCCGGTACGTCTCGCCCCGCATCGGCGCCGCCACGACGCCCACGACGGCCTCGCCGTCCACCTCGGCGGCGATGGAGACGGCCCAGGAGGGCAGCCCGTAGAGGTAGTTGACCGTGCCGTCGAGCGGGTCGATGATCCAGCGCACGCCGCTGGTGCCGGCGCTGCTCGCGCCCTCCTCGCCGAGCACCCCGTCGGCGGGGCGCCGCTCCGCGAGGAAGCCGGTGATCAGCTTCTCGGCGGCGATGTCCATCTCGGTGACGACGTCGATGGGGCTGGTCTTGGTCGCGGCGACGCCCAGGTCGGCCGGGCGGCCGTCCCTGAGCAGGGCGCCGGCCCGGTCGGCGGCCTCGAGGGCCACGGCCAGGAGTTCGTCCTTCGGGATGTCGCTCACAGTGCTCCTTACGCGTACGGGCTGTCGGCACCGGCGGCGGCCGGGCGCGGGGCACGCGCCGGGCAGCAGCCGACGGGACAGAGGTCGTGGGAGGGGCCGAGCGCGCCGAGCGCGCACCGCTGCGGGGCGAGGCCGCGCTCGGTGGCGGCGCGCTCCAGCACCAGCTCGCGGACGGCGGCGGCGAAGCGCGGGTCGGCTCCGACGGTGGCCGCGCGGGCGACCGGCAGGCCGAGCTCGGCGGCCTTGGCGGTGGCCTCGGTGTCGAGGTCGTACTTGACCTCCATGTGGTCCGAGACGAAGCCGATCGGGACCATCACCACCGCCTTGGCACCCTCGCCCTGGACGGCCTCCAGGTGGTCACAGATGTCCGGTTCGAGCCAGGGGATGTGCGGGGCGCCGCTGCGGGACTGGTAGACGAGCCGCCATGGGTGCTCGGTGCCGGTCTCCTCGCGGACGGCGTCGGCGATCAGCCGGGCGACGTCGAGGTGCTGGGCGACGTAGGCGCCGCCGTCGCCGTGGCCCTCGGCGGGGCCGGAGGTGTCCGCGGCGGCCGTGGGGATGGAGTGCGTGGTGAAGGCGAGGTGCGCGCCGGCCCGGACGTCCTCGGGGAGGGCTGCGAGCGCCGCGAGGGTCGAGTCGACCATGGGCCGGACGAACCCGGGGTGGTTGAAGTAGTGCCGCAGCTTGTCGACGCGCGGCGGCGTGAGGCCCTCGCCCTCCAGGGTGGCCAGCGCGTCGGCGAGGTTCTCGCGGTACTGCCGGCAGCCGGAGTACGAGGCGTACGCGCTGGTGGCGAGCGTGAGGATGCGGCGGTGCCCGGCGGCGGTCAGCTCGCGCAGCGTGTCGGTCAGATACGGGGCCCAGTTGCGGTTGCCCCAGTGGACCGGCAGGTCGGTGCCGTGCGCGGCGAACTCCTCGCGCAGCGCGGCCAGCAGTTCGCGGTTCTGGTCGTTGATCGGGCTGACGCCGCCGAAGAGGAAGTAGTGCTGCCCGACCTCCTTGAGGCGCTCGCGGGGGATCCCGCGGCCGCGGGTGACGTTCTCCAGGAACGGAACGACATCGTCCGGGCCCTCGGGGCCGCCGAACGAGAGCAGCAACAGGGCGTCGTAGGGGGCTGTTGCTCGCTGGTCTGCTGGCTGATCCGACATGGTCCGATCCTGCCACCCGCCACTGACAGGCAGGAAATGGCCGTGCATCGCACGCATGTACGCACGTAAGCTGTATCGGCCACTTACATCCCTTACCGGCACCCTCACTGTCTGTCACCCTCCCCGGTTCACCCCCCGATCCCCTGGCGGCCCCCTTGCCCAGTCCCTACCGCGAAATATTCGCCGCCCCCGGTTCCAAGGGCTTCTCCGCGGCCGGGTTCCTCGGCCGGATGCCGCTGTCGATGATGGGCATCGGCATCGTGACGATGGTGTCCCAGCTGACCGGCCGGTACGGGCTGGCGGGCGCCCTCTCCGCGACCCTGGCCATCTCCGCGGCCGTGCTCGGCCCGCAGATATCCCGGCTCGTCGACCGGCACGGGCAGCGCCGGGTGCTGCGCCCGGCGACGCTGGTCTGCGTGGTCGCGGTCGCGGGACTGCTCCTCAGCGCGCAGCAGCGCTGGCCGGACTGGACGCTCTTCGTCTTCGCGGCCGCCGTCGGTTGCGTGCCCAGCGTGGGCTCGATGGTGCGGGCCCGCTGGGCGGCGATCTACCGGGGCCGCCGCGAGCTGCACACCGCGTACGCCTTCGAGTCCGTGGCCGACGAGGTGTGCTTCATCTTCGGCCCGATCCTCTCGATCGGGCTGTCCACGGCGTGGTTCCCCGAGGCGGGCCCGCTGCTGGCCGCCTGCTTCCTGGCCGTCGGCGTCCTCTGGCTGACCGCGCAGCGCGCCACCGAGCCGGTGCCGCACCCCCGCGAGCAGCACCAGCGCGGCTCGGCCATGCGCTCGCCCGGGCTCCAGGTGCTGGTGGCGACGTTCGTGGCGATGGGCGCGATCTTCGGGACGGTCGACGTGGTGACCGTCGCCTTCGCCGAGGAGCAGGGCCACAAGGCGTCGGCGAGCCTGGTGCTCTCGGTGTACGCGCTGGGCTCGTGCCTCGCGGGCGTCGTCTTCGGACTGCTGCGGCTCAAGGGCGATCCCGCCCGCCGCTTCCTGCTGGGCGTCTGTGCGATGGCCGTGAGTATGATCCCCCTCCAATTGGTCGGGAACCTGCCGTTCCTGGCCGTGGCGCTCTTCGTCGCGGGCCTGTCCATCGCGCCGACCATGGTGACGACGATGGCCCTCGTCGAACAGCACGTACCGCGCGCGCAGCTGACCGAGGGCATGACCTGGACGAGCACCGGGCTCGCGGTCGGCGTGGCGCTGGGGTCGTCCGCCGCCGGCCTGGTGGTCGACGCGTCCGGGGCGGCGGCGGGGTACGTGGTGTGCATGGTGGCGGGGGCGCTCTCGGCCGTGGTGGCGTTCCTCGGCTACCGCCGGCTGCGCAGGCCGGCGCCGCAGCGGCCGGGGGGACCCGCGCCGCAGGCAAGGGGAGGGTCCGACGCACATGACGAGAACGACCGGAACCACGAGCAGCGCGAGGGCCGGGACAAGGGCAGGGACAAGGGGCGCGTGGCGTAACTGGGCGGGGAACGTCACCGCCCACCCCGCGCGGACCGTGGCACCGGCGAGCACCGCGGAGCTCGCCGAGGCGGTGGCGCGGGCCGCCGCGGAGGGCCTGAAGGTCAAGGCGGCCGGCACCGGCCACTCCTTCACCGCGGCGGCCGCCACGGACGGGCTGCTGATCCGCCCGGAGCGCCTCACCGGACTGCGGGCGGTCGACCGGGCGGCCGGGACGGTGACCGTGGCCGCCGGGACCACGCTCCGGCAGCTGAACACCACGCTGTCCGCGCACGGCCTGTCGCTGGCCAACATGGGCGACATCATGGAACAGACCGTCTCGGGCGCGGTCAGCACCGGCACCCACGGCACGGGCCGCGACTCGGCCTCGCTCTCCGCCCAGGTCCGGGCTCTGGAGCTGGTGACGGCGGACGGTTCGGTGCTCACCTGCTCGCCGCGGGAGAACCCGGAGGTCTTCACGGCGGCCCGGCTGGGCCTGGGCGCGCTGGGCGTGATCAGCGCGATCACCCTCGCCGTGGAGCCGGAGTTCCTCCTGCGGGCGCGCGAGGAGCCGATGTCCTTCGACCGGGTCACCTCGGAGTTCGACCGGTTCGTCGCCGAGAACGAGCACTTCGAGTTCTACTGGTTCCCGCACACCACCGGCTGCACCACCAAGCGCAACAACCGCAGCGCGGGCCCCGCGGCTCCCCTCGGCCGGGCCGCCGCCTGGGTCGAGGACGAGCTGATAGCCAACGGCCTCTTCCAGGCCGTGTGCTCCGTGGGCCGCACCGTGCCCGCCGCGGTCCCCGGCATCGCCCGGATCGCCGGCCGCGCCCTGTCGGCCCGTACGTATACGGATGTCGCGTACAAGGTCTTCACCAGCCCCCGCCGGGTCCGCTTCCTGGAGATGGAGTACGCCCTGCCGCGCGAGGCCGCCGTGGCGGCGCTGCGCGAGCTGCGGGCGGCGGTCGAGCGGTCGCGGCTGCGGATCAGCTTCCCGGTGGAGGTACGGACCGCTCCGGCGGACGACATACCGCTGTCGACGGCGTACGGGCGGGACACGGCCTATGTGGCCGTGCACATGTACCGGGGCACGCCGCACCACGCGTATTTCTCGGCCGCGGAGCGGATCATGACGGCTCACGGCGGGCGGCCGCACTGGGGGAAGCTGCACGGCCGCGACGCGGCCTATTTGGCCGGGGTGTACCCGCGCTTCGCGGAATTCACATCCCTGCGGGACCGGCTGGATCCGGAGCGGGTGTTCGGCAACGCGTATCTGCGCCGGGTCCTGGGCTGAGATTCCTCCGGGCAAACGCCGGACGGGCCCGGGAGTACGCGGTCGCGTACTCCCGGGCCCGTCCGGCGTTTGCCGAGAGCCCTACGACAGCGTGCCCTGGGTGACCGTGCCCGTGCCGGCCGCCGCGTTCTGGCCCTGCGGCGGCTTGGGGTCGGTCTGACCGGTCGTGCCGGTCGTGCCCTGGCCGCCCGTGGTCGTGCCGCCCTTGCCGTCGGTGCCGCCCTTGCCGCCGTCGGGCGTCTGCGTGGGGTTGGACGGGTTCGGCTTCGGGTCGGGCGTCGAGCCGCCGGAGGTGCCGCCCGTGCCGGGCGAGGTCGACGGGTTCGGCGAGGGCTTGTCCGCGCCGCCGCCCCGCGGGGTCGAGCCCGGGTCCGGCGACGCGCCGCCGTCCCCGCCCTTGCCCGGCTCCTGGCCGCCGTCCTGCGAACGGCCCGGGTCGGGGTTCTGCGAGGGCGTCCGCTCCTGCTGCTTCTCCGACTTCCCGCCACCGCCGACCAGCTGGCCGAACGTCGTGGAGCCCTTCGTGCCGTCCGTGCTCTTGTCGCTGACCAGCTCGACCGCGGTGACGGTGCCCATGGCGAGCGCGAAGACCGCGCCCGCCGCGAGCAGCGGGCGCTTCCAGCCCCGCATCCGTGTGCCATGGGTGATGCCCGGCGTGTACTCGTCGCTCGGAGCACCGATCTGTTCTTCTGAGTACGCACCGGCGTGCGGATCCGAGTGTGCGCCCGCGTGCGAGTGAAGCTCCGGCGCGTGGCCCGCTCCGTGCAACAGCTGTGTCGCATCCTCGGCCGGCAAGGACCGTGTCCCGTCGACACCCGGCAGCATCTGCGTCGCGTCGACCTGGCCGAGCAGCTGGGTGCGGGCGGCGTCGGGGGTGGCGTCCGGCCCGAGCCGTCCCACGGCGCGCCCGGCGTCCCGCACCGGAACCTGGCGCAGCGTCGGCTTGGCCGCCTGGGCGGTCGCCTCGCGGAGCTGTTCGCCCGTGCGCTTGAAGAAGTGCTGGAAGATCGTGCCGCCCGACGTGGCCACGACACTCACCACGCCGGCGCCGAGGACGGTGCCGTACACCCCCAGCTTGCCCGCGAGCAGCGCGGCCACGACCGCCGCGAGGGCGCTCCCGGCGACCTGCGCGAGGCTCAGCTCCAGACGCTTCTTCTTCGGTTTTGCCTCGCTTTCGCCTTTGCCGTCCATCTCCCGCCTCTGTGTAGCCCTTCGATCCCTCTTGCAGCTAGAAGAGACATTCGAGCGTAACGAACAGTTCCGATTCGGGCGATTGTGTGAACCTCGACACCCGTTCGGTGGGTGTCCGCCCGGATGGCCTGGATCAACTCCCTTCTCCCGCGTGAACTTCGATGGCGCGCCGATCCACCCCCCGTGGCCCGAATGGAGTACTGTGGCGAGCCCTGGTCCCGCTCTCCCGTCCGGCTGCCCGGACCCAAACGGGAGGGGCCAGGCGGCTCTCGCCCCGTCAACTCGGCAATGTTGTGGCAGGCTGCACCCGGGCAGGCCACACTCGACTAGCGGAAGCAGCGACGCAGGTGACGTCGGCAGGCACCACCCGGGAGGTCCCCATGCCCGAACTGCGTGTCGTGGCCGTCTCCAACGACGGCACACGGCTGGTGCTCAAGGCTGCGGACAGCACGGAGTACACCCTTCCCATTGACGAACGGTTGCGCGCCGCGGTGCGCAACGACCGTGCTCGCCTGGGCCAGATCGAGATCGAGGTGGAGAGCCATCTCCGCCCCCGCGACATCCAGGCACGTATACGCGCAGGTGCCTCCGCCGAGGAGGTCGCGCAGCTGGCCGGCATCCCCGTCGAGCGGGTCCGCAGGTTCGAGGGCCCGGTGCTCGCCGAGCGCGCCTTCATGGCCGAGCGCGCCCGCAAGACGCCCGTGCGCCGTCCCGGTGAGAACACCGGCCCGCCGCTGGGCGAGGCGGTCGCGGAGCGACTGGTGCTGCGCGGTGCCGAGAAGGACAGCTCCCAGTGGGATTCCTGGCGCCGCGACGACGGCACCTGGGAAGTGCTGCTCGTCTACCGGGCCGCGGGCGAGCCGCGGGCCGCGAGCTGGACGTTCGACCCGCCGAGGCGGATCGTCCAGGCGATGGACGACGAGGCGCGGGCGCTCATCGGCGAGACCGACGACACGCCCGAGCCGAGTTTTCCTTTTGTGCCGCGCATCGCCCGGCTGCCGCGCGACCGGCCCCTCGACCGGACGCTGGACCGCCCCACGCCCGCACCGCCCGCTCCCCCGGCGGAGGCGGACACCGACGCCGCGGCGGAGGACACGGCCAAGGAGCGGGACTCCCTGACGAGCCTGCTGGAGGCCGTGCCCAGCTTCCGGGGCGACATGGTCGTGCCGGAGCCGCCCCAGGTGGCACCGGTGAGCGAGGAGACGGACGAGGAGTCGGAGGCGGTCGAGCCCCCGGCCGCGAGCGCGGGTGCGGGTGCCGCGTACGCGGACGTGCTGATGCCGCGTTCCGTGGCCGGTCACCGCGACCGGCTCACCGGGACCACGGACCGTCAGGCGGAGGCGGACGGCGTCCGGCCCGGCCGCCGGGCCGCGGTGCCGAGTTGGGACGAGATCGTCTTCGGCACCCGGCGCAAGAAACAGGAGTGACGACAGAACGACAAGAGGAGTAACCATCCGTCAGCCCCCGGCAGCCGTCGGGGACACGGTGGCGCACGCCTCGCCCGTTCTCTCCGCAGGCACCCGCGGCGCCCGTCGCACCCGGCAGCACCGCCCGGCCCGTCGGGGCCGGGCGCTGTCGCGTCCACCGAACGGCCGTACCGGTCAGCCCGGCTGAGGGCCCGTCGCCACAGGGCGGCCGCGGTCGGCGGACCACTCGCTCCACGACCCCGCGTAGAGGGCCGCCGGGATGCCCGCCACCGCGAGAGCCAGCACCTCGTGCGCGGCGGAGACGCCGGAGCCGCAGTAGACCCCCACCTCGCCGCTCGCCCCGAGCCCGGCGAAGCGCGCGGCGAGCTCCTCGGCGGGCCGGAAGCGGCCGTCCTCGGTCACGTTCTCGGTCGTCGGCGCGGAGACCGCGCCCGGGATGTGCCCGGCGACCGCGTCGATCGGCTCGGTCTCGCCGCGGTACCGCTCCCCCGCCCGGGCGTCCAGTAGCACACCGCGCCGCGCCAGCGCCGCCGCGCCGTCGGCGTCGAGCAGCGGCAGCGCCCCGGGCTCCGGTGCGAAGTCCCCTTCCTCGACCGGCGGCGCCCCGGTGGCGAGGGCCCCGCCCCGCGCGGTCCACGCGGCGAGTCCGCCGTCGAGTACCCGTACGGAGGAATGCCCGGCCCAGCGCAGCATCCACCACGCGCGGGCGGCCGCCCAGCCCGTGCCGCCGTCGTAGGTGACGACCTCGCGGTCGGACCGCACCCCGGCCCGGCGCATCGCCGCCCCGAACGCCTCGACGGCCGGCAGCGGGTGCCTGCCGCGCGCCCCCGGCGGGCCGGCGAGCTCGGCGTCGAGGTCCACATAGGCCGCGCCGGGGATGTGCCCGGCCTCGTACTGCGGGCGGCCGGGCGGGCCGCCCAGCTGATAGCGGACGTCCAGCAGGACCGGCGGCCGCTCCCCGGCCGCCACGTTCATGAGTTCGACTGCGGTGATGATGGGCTTCATGGTCCCCATCCTGGCGTAACCGTCGTACGCGGAGGGCCCTCTGGCGGGACCGCGTACACCTGCTCGATACTGGCGGCGGTCCTGACACCGGACGGCAACGGCGCCGAAACGGAACCGAAACGTCAATTCGGGCATTCTCCTGCGGGAACCCGTGGGTCCCGGCGCGGCCGGGGGGCGCGTCACGGCAGGTGGTGCAAACATCTGGACGTGCCCCGTCCCGTACCACCCGCGCGCCGCAGACCGGCGCGGGACGCGCGGCCACCACGATGGTCCGAGGAGAGAGTGGCGATGACCGAGGTTTGGGGCTCCCCCCGGCGGCAGAGCACGGGGGAGGCCAGGCAGACACCGGGCACTCCGTGCTGGACTGGCCTGCTGGCACACGACCTGGAATCGATCAAGGACTTCTACAGCGGCCTGTTCGGCTGGGCCTACTACAACCCCGGACCCCGCCGGCTCGGCCCGTACGTGCGCGCCACGATCGACGGCCGGGACGTGGCGGGCATCGGCGGGCTGCGGCCCGGACGGCGGCTGCCCACCGCGTGGACCACCTATCTCGCGAGCGACGACGCGGACGGGACCGCGGAGGGTATCCGCTCCTCCTGCGGCACGGTCGGCGTGGGCCCGCTGTCCGCGGAGGACGCGGGGCGGCTGGTGCTCGCCACGGACCCGACGGGGGCGTCGTTCGGGGTCTGGCAGGGGCAGCGGCTGGTGGGTCCCCAGCTGGTGGGGGCGCCGGGTACACCGGTCCGGCACGAACTGGTGACCCGTCGGACGTCCTCGGTCGTCACGTTCTACCAGGCGCTCTTCGGATATGAGACCGAACCCGCGAAGGCGGGCGGCTCCGACTACGTCACGCTGCGGCTGGGCGGGCGGCCGGTGGCCGCGATCCACGGGGTCGGCACGGCGCTGCCGCCCGCGCGGGGCCCGCACTGGATGACGTCGTTCGAGGTGGCGGACACGGATGCCGCCGCGCGCCGCGTGACGGAGCTCGGCGGGCAGGTGCTGCGGCCCCCGCGGGAGAGCCCGGCCGGGCGGGTGGCCACGGTCGCGGACCCGGAGGGCGCCGTCTTCACCCTGCTGCGGACGGCCCGCTGACGCAGCACCTCGTAACCCACCGCCGTCCCGGGCCGGTTGACGCCCACGACGGCGAGGTCCCGTTCTCACATCGTCAAATCCCCATGTCTGCATGCGCCTTGAGGCCGTCAAGGGCGACTCCCGGGGCACGGTAACAGCCTCCCGATCCCGTGGTCCTCGTTTTGTCAGATGCGGAGAACCCTCCTCCGCCGGGTCGGCCGTGCGGCTAGCGTCGCTGGCCATTCGACCGACAGTCGAGGATCGAGGGAGGCGGCGCCATGCGTCCCGTGCGACCGGCCCGCGCCATGAGAGCGGGTTTCCTGAGGCCCCTGTCCCCGCGGGCCGGACCCGAAGGCGGGCGGCCCGGGGCGGGGCGGGCGCTCGGCACCTGGCTCGTGGTCGGCGCGCTGGCCGCGACGCTGGTGGCGCTGCTGGTGCCGGTGGCCCTGTTCGGCGGTGCCCGGTCGGCGGCGGCCGACGCCCCGGCCTGGAAGGACGACGGCGCGGGGACGCGGAACACCGCGTTCGGACCGCTGACGGCCCTGGACCGGGACTTCGTGCGCAAGGTCCGGCTCGCCGGCCTGTGGGAGAAGCCCGCGGGCCGCCTGGCCCAGGAGCGCGGAACCAGCGACAGCGTACGGACCGCCGGGGAGCATCTCGTCGGCGGGCACAGTGAGTTGGACCGCCGCGCCCTCGACGCCGCCAGGTCCCTGGACATCACGCTGCCGGGCCGCCCCACGGAGCAGCAGCAGGGATGGCTGGACCGGATGGACGCCGCCCGGGGCGCCGAGTTCGACCGGGTCTTCGCCCAACTGGTCCGCGCCGCCCACGGCAAGGTGTTCGGCCTGGTGGCGCTCGTGCGGGACCGGACCGGCAACTCCCTGGTCCGGGAGCTGGCGACGCGCGCCAACACCGTCGTCCTCGACCACATCACCGTCCTGGAGGACACCGGAGCGACCGGCATCCCCCGGACGCGGGGCCGGATGCCCGCACCGTCCCCGGCTCCGGATCAGCCGTCCCCGGCTCCGGATCAGCAGAGCACGGCTCAGCACAGCGACGAGGAAATGAAGTGATGCCATGACCCCCACGACACGACAGGGCCACAAGCGCCGCACGTCCACGAAGATACGGGTGCTGCTCGCGGTCGCGGCGCTGCTGCTGGGCGGCGGCGGGACGGCGCTCGTCGCCGCCCACGCCTCGGCCGGAGGGTCCCACCGGCCGGCCGGCACCTCCTCGGCGGACCACGCGGCGGACCCGGCGACGGCCATGACCATCGCCTGTCCGGACGTGGGCGACCGGCTGCGGGACGTGCCCGACCCGGCGCGGCAGCGGGTCTCCGCGGGCCTCGCGGAACTCGACGCCCAGGTGGCACAGGCGTACGAGCAGGCGTCGGCGCCCGGCGGCGACAGCGGTGCCGTGCTCGGCGAGCTGAAGCAGCACCGCTCCACGACGATCGGCCGGATGGCCGACGCCATCGCGGAGCGGTCGACGCGGCCGTCGGATCTGCCGGGGCTGAGCGGCTGCACGGCCCGGCAGGTCCGTACGGCGGACGCGCGTGCCGGCGCCGGCACCGCCGTCCTGACGCGGGCCATGCCCGGCGGTCCGTCCCCTTCCGACTTCGCCGACATCCGTACCGCGCCCACGAAGCAGAATCCGGCAGTCGGTTCCGGCGGCTCCGCCGGGACGTTCACCTCTTCCTGCGGGCGCAACGAGAACGGCCATTTCAACTCGGACAACGTCATCGTCACCCCCGGTGTCAGCAATGGCGCCCACCACACTCATGACTACGTCGGCAATGTGTCGACGAATGCCTTCTCCTCGAATGCGTCACTCGCCGCGGCCGGAACGACCTGTACCAATGGTGATCTCTCCACCCACTACTGGCCTGTTCTGCGGCTTCTGGACGGCAAGGCCGCGCCGGACGCCCATGCCCCCGGTGGCGGGCACGACGGCAACATGGGCGAAGTGCTGCGGCCTTCGTCGGTGGCGATCCAGTTCCGCGGCAGCCCGGTGTCGAAGGTCTCGGCGATGCCGCGCTTCCTGAGGGTGATCACCGGTGACGCGAAGGCGTTCACCAGCGGTCCGGGCAATGCCAATGCCTCGTGGAGCTGCACCGGTTTCGAGAACCGGCAGCTGAAGGACAAGTACCCGATCTGCCCGGGCGGTTCGGACGTGGTCCGCACCCTGGCCTTCCAGAGCTGCTGGGACGGCCGTTCCGTCGACAGCGCCAACCACCGCACCCACGTCGCCTTCGCCGGGGCGGACGGCTCGTGCCCGCGCGGCTTCCGGGCGGTGCCGCAGCTCGTCCAGCGCATCACCTACGCAGTGCCGGCCGGCACTCCGTTCGCCGTGGACAGCTTCCCCGAGCAGCTGCACAAGCCGGTGACGGACCACGGCGACTTCATCAACGTCATGCCGGACGCGCTGATGGCGAAGGCGGTGTCCTGCGTCAACGGCGGGCGGCGCTGCTGAGCGCCCCGCATGCCCCCGGCGCCGGGTGCTCCCCAACCGCACCTGCCGCCCGGCGCCGGGAACGCGGCGGCCCCGGACCTTCGAGGTCCGGGGCCGCCGCAGCGTGCCGCGGGGGTTCACAGGCCGTTGACGCGCGCCTGCCTGGCGAGTCCCAGCGGGTGGACGGCGGCGGCGAGGGCGTGGCCCCGGCCCTGGACGCGGCGGCGCAGCCTCCGCGACTGGGCCAGCAGACGCCGGCTGCGCAGTGCCAGTTCAAGCTCGAAGCGCATGCGCGGGTCGCGCAGCGCCGGGCCGAAGAGCTTCTCCATCTGGCGCAGGCGGTAGCGGATCGTCTGCGGGTGGACCTGGAGCGCACGGGCGGCCTCGGGTGCGCCGCCGCTCTCCAGCCAGGCCAGGAGGGTCGCTTCGAGGCGCTCGCTCTGCCGCGGCGTGAGCGCTTCGAGCGGGCGCAGCCAGCGGGCGCAGAGGGCGCGGGCGAGGGATTCGTCCTGGAGCAGCAGGAGGTCCGAGAGGTGGTCGTCGACGAAGACGAGCCGCTCCTTCGGGCCCGCGCCGGCCGGGGCCAGGGCGAGCAGCCGCCGCGCCCAGCGCAGTGAGGAGGCGGCGTCGGCCACGGGAGCGGAGTGGCCGATGGCGGCCACCCGGCCGCCGAGCACGGTCACCAGCTCGGAGCGCGCCTCGGGGCCCGGGTCCGGGACGATCAGGCAGACGTCGGTGTCGACGGTGCCCAGCAGCCCCTGGCCGAGCGCCGCCGTGAGCTGGAGGGCCAGTTGGGGCGCCTCGTTGGAGGAGGCCGCGCCGAGGACGACGGCACGGGCCCGGTCGGGCAGCGGCCAGCCCGCCTGGCGCGCGAGCTCGGCCAGAACCTCCTTGGGCAGGCAGCGGTCGTCGGCGAGCGCGGCGAACAGCGCCTGCCGTGCCCGGGCGTCCGGCAGGGCGGTGACGGCCAGGCCGGTCGCGGGCCGGGGCTCGGGCGTCGACAGGGACGAGCGGATGCCGTCCGCTTTGCTCCTGAGCCCCAGTGCCAGCAACAGCGCCTGCTCGACCGCCGCTTGCGCCGCATCCTTCCCGATTCGCTCCACGATATCCGCGAATACCGGGGTATTGCACAGTAGTTCATCGACCACCTTGGCCGCGACGGCGGGAAGTTCCTTTCTCAGGATGCGAGTCCATTCGCCACGTGGTCGTGACCAGATGCGGTTCAGCATTTCGCACATCGTCTACCTCCGGACATCTGCACCGGACAAGGGGATCGGGACGGGCGTTCGGACCTCTCGCCTGAGTGGGCATCATCAGCAGCCCGCCGCCGCCATGGGGACAGCCAAGCGCGAATTTGTCACAGCGCGATAAAGCTTATGAAGGACTTGCGAAGTCCGAGGATCCTGCTGTTCATTCGACCGCCCGGCGAATTATGCCGATGCGCGGGATTTCCGGATTTCTCAGGAACGCGGGCGCGCCCCGGCCGCCGGGGACGCCCGCCGGAGGCTCCTATGTCCGCGTCACACACATCCCCGGCGGCACCGCCGCGACCGACGGCTCCGCCGACGTTCCCGCCCCCGGGCCCTCCCCCGCCCACGGGACCGCCGCCCGGCCCCCGTTCGGTCTTCGCCTTTTCCCGGCGACGGGCGCGCTCCCGTCCGAGGAGGGGGCCGTCGCCCAGGCCGGCCCTGCCCGCGGCGATCCTGCTGCTGCTCGCCGTCGCCGCCCGCTCCCAAGTGGCGGAGCACGCACAGGAGTTCCTGGACTTCGGTGCGGGAGTGCTCGCGCTCGTCTCGCTCACCGCCAGTGTGCTGTGGGGGCTGGCCGCCGCCGACCGGATGCTGCTGCGCTCCGCGCACCGGCTGCTCGCCCAGGGCGTCCACCGCGGCCTGGCCGTGGCCGGTCTCGGCTTCCTCGCGCTGCACATCTGGGTGAAGGTGGCCGAGGGGCACGTCGGCGCCGCGGCCGCGGCCGTGCCGTTCACCGACCGGGCCCGGCCGTTGCTCGTCGGGTTCGGCACGCTCGCCGGCTATGTCTTCGTGACGGTCGCCGTCACCGGTGCGGTGCGCGGCGCCTTCGCCTCGGGCGGCCGGTCGCGCGCCTGGCGGGCCCTGCACATGTGCGCCTACCCGGCCTGGGGCGCGGCGCTGCTGCACGGGCTGCACTCGGGCCGCCCGGCGGGCGGCTGGGTGACGGCGGCGTACGCGCTGTGCGTGGCGGGCGTGGCCGCCGCGCTGGTGGTGCGGCTGCGCGGGGCCCGCGACGGTGGCGGAGTGAACGCGTGACCGGGCCCGTGCCGACGCTGTCGGCCGTCGGCACGCCCCGGCTGCTGACGGGCCTGGACCGGCGGCCGTGGCTGGACCGGGCGGCGCATCTGGCGCTGCACGGCCCGCCGCCGGAGCTGTCCGCCGGTGATCTGGCCGCGCTGGCGGAGGGCGTCGGGCTGCGCGGCCGGGGCGGGGCGGGCTTCCCCTTCGCCCGCAAACTGCGCGCGGTGCTCGCCTCCTCGCGGCACACCGGCGGCGCGGCGGAGGTGGTGGTCAACGGCAGCGAGGGCGAGCCGGGCTGCCTGAAGGACACGGCGCTGCTGCTGCACGTGCCGCATCTGGTGCTCGACGGGGCGCTGTTGGCGGCCGGTGCGCTCGGTGCGCGGCAGGTGGTGGTCGGGGTGACACGGGCGGACGTGGAGCGGTCGGTGCGCCAGGCGGTGGCCGAGCGCGGGGCGGGCGAGCCTGAGGTGCGGGTGGTGCGGCTGCCGGAACGGTTCGTCACCGGCGAGGGCACGGCTCTGGTCCGTGGCGTGGGCGGTGGTCCCGCGCTGCCGTCCGGGCGCGGGGTCCGCTCCAGCGAGAGCGGGCTGGGCGGGGCGCCGACCCTGGTGTCCAACACCGAGACGTACGCGCAGCTGGCCGTCGCGGCGCGGCTCGGCGCCCCGGCCTTCCGCGAACTGGGCCTGCCGGAGGAGCCCGGCACCGTCCTGCTGACCGTCGCCGGGGCACACGTGGTGGAGACGCCGACCGGCCTTCCGCTGCCGTACGCGCTGGAGTTGTGCGGCACCGGGCCGGGCCAGGGGGTGCTGGTCGGCGGATACCACGGCGCCTGGCTGTCCGGGGCGGACGCCCGTACGGCGACGGTCTCGCGCGACTCCCTGGCGGCGGCGGGCGCGACGCTCGGCGCGGGCGCGCTGCTGCCGCTTCCCGAGTCGACGTGTCCGGTCGGGGAGACGGCGCGGGTGACGCGGTGGCTGGCGGCGGAGTCGGCGGGGCAGTGCGGTCCGTGCTTCGTGGGGCTGCCCGCGCTCGCCGAGTGCCTCTTCGACGCCGCGCACGGCGGCGGGCGCCGGGCCCTGGAGGGCGTACGGGCCCGGATGCGGGCGGTGGAGCGGCGCGGGGCCTGCGCGCACCCGGACGGCACCGCCCGCTTCGTGGCCTCGTCGCTGGCCGTCTTCGCCGAGGACTTCGAGGCGCACGCGCTGGGCACCGGCTGCGGGCGGCCGGTCCTGGGAGTGCTGCCGCTGCCCGGCGGCGTGCGCGGACCCGCCCCGGCGGGCGCCCGTCGCGCGCTGCCCGAGGAGCGGCTCCTGGTGGACTGGACGCTGTGCCGGGGGCACGGGCTGTGCGCGGATCTGCTGCCCGGTCTGCTGCGGCTGGGCCCGGACAACTACCCGGAGCGGGCCGCCATCGCCGTGCCCGCCCGGATGCGGCCGCGGGCCCTGCGCGCGGTACGGCGCTGCCCCGCCCTGGCGCTGCGTCTCCAATCGGCCGACCGAGGCGACAACTGACGGTTCCTGACGGATTTTTGGCGTCTCGTGACAATTTCCCGGTCCCGCTGAGAGCTCGCGGAGCCCCTCCCGTACTTCCCGGCGTCGGCGGACCATCCGCCGACCCCTCCCCCCGTGGAAAGGAACACCCGGACATGAACAAGCGGCGACAGATCTCCCTGGCAGGTACGGCGTTCACCGTCATGGTGCTGGCGACGGCGTGCGACGGCAGCCCCTCGGCGAAGGACCAGGGGTACGACACCCGGCCGGCGGCCAACAGCTCGGAGGCGGGCAAGGGCTACGGGAGCGGATCGGGGTCCGCCGACGGCTACGGCGGGGGCAAGGGCGCGGACGGCATGGGGGCGGCGGGCGGCAAGCTGGCCGTGCGGCGGACGGCGGACCTCGGCCAGGTCGTCACCGACGACAAGGGCTTCACCCTCTACCGCTTCGACAAGGACACGGCGAAACCGCCGTCCTCCCACTGCGACGGTGACTGCGCGAAGGCGTGGCCCCCCGTCCCCGCGGGCAGCGCCTCGGCCTCCACCGGGATCGCCGCCTCCGCCCTGGGCGAGGTCGTACGGGCCGACGGCTCCAGGCAACTGACCCTGGGCGGCTGGCCCGTCTACCGCTATGTGAAGGACACGGCGCCCGGCGACACCAAGGGCCAGGGCGTCGGCGGCACCTGGAACGCGCTCGCGCCCGACGGGAAGAAGGCGAGCGGGAAGACCGACGAGGGGAAGCAGCCCGCCGCCCCGGTTTCCGTCTCCGACAGCGCCGGGCTCGGCAGGATCCTCGTGGACGGTCAGGGCCGGACGCTGTACCGCTTCAACAAGGACAGCGCGTGGCCGATGAAGTTCGCCTGCACCGACGCGTGCCTGGACACGTGGAAGCCGGCGAAGCCCGTGGACAAGAGCAAGGTGCGGGACATCCCCGGAAAGCTCGTCTCCACCGTGACCCGCCCCGACGGCACCGAGCAGCTCGCCGTCGACTGCTGGCCCGTGTACTGGTTCACCGGCGACAGCAAGGCCGGGGACGTCAACGGCCAGGGGAAGCAGGGGCTGTGGTTCGCCGTCGACGACAAGGGCAAGAAGGTCACCACCATGCCCGCACCCTGAGGCCACCCGCCGTGGCGGCCTCGTCGCCGAGCGTCGCTTCAATAAATCTTCACAAGCCGCGTGCGCCGAGGACGCGTCTCCCCCGCCGCTCCTTGTTATGCCGGTTATGCCCGACGCGCTTGATGGGCCTATGCCCGACTACCTCCCCCGAGGGCGAAGGACCCGTCGATTCTGTTACTCGTTCCAGTGAAGGAGTTGTGGTGATCAGGTAAATGAATCGGAAAGCGCGATGCTCGAACCACCTCGGAGACGTCGACGCGGTTGGCCGCGCCACCCGATCACGTGCTTGTATCTGCGCACCGCGGCGGTTCTCAGAACGGCGGTCGTTTTCGACCGGGCCAATGCGGGAAGTGGTCGGACCGTTTCCCCCCGGTCCACCCAATGCAATTCAGAAACAACCGGACAAATGAAGGGTGCGCAAAACAATGCGTAACGACATCGAGACCCGCGAGATCACCGACACCGAGCTGGACGCCGTGTCCGGGGGCGTCGGCATCTCCGGCGGCCTCCTCGGCGCTGTGACCGGCGACGTTCACAACGTGCTCGGCACGGTGACCTCCCTGCAGACGGTCCAGGCCGTGCCCGCCGTGGCCGGTCAGGTCGAGGGCATCGTCGGCGTCCACGTCGGCGTCGCGGGCCTCTGACCCGATATCCGTAGCCCGTGAACCCCGGAATCTCCCCTGTTCCGGGGTTCACGGCTGCCCACATGCCCAGCGGGTTTCACCGGCACAATTCAGCACCCGCCTCACGAATGCAGCGAAGGAATAGTCCGTGCAGTTCCGCCAAAAGGCGCTTTCCAAGCTGCAATCGCCCGAAGAGCTCGATCTGCCCGTACGCTTCGCGCGCCCGCAGGGCCGGCTCGCCCTGGCCGTCACGGTCGCCGTCATGGCCGCCGCCGGTTTCTGGGCATTCACCGGATCCGTGTCCTCCAAGCTGAGCGCACCCGGCATCCTCACCCATGCCGAGGGCAGTTACCTGCTGCAGAGCCCGTTCGCGGGACAGGTCACCGCGGTCCTCGCCGAAGAGGGCCAAGTGCTGTCCCCGGGCGCGCCCCTGCTCAAGGTCAGCACGGACCGCGGCGACCGGACCGTACGCGCCGTGGCCGGAGGGCGGGTGACGACCCTGGCCGCCAGGACGGGTGCGGTCGTCACGACCGGCGCGGACGTGGCGACCGTCGAACGCGCGACGAAACCGGACGACCCGATGGTGGCCATGCTGTACGTCCCCGGCGGGAGCAGCGGGTCGATCCCCGTGGGCGCCCAGGTCGACCTGACCGTCCAGTCCGTCCCCCAGCAGCGGTTCGGCGTGCTGCGCGGCCGCGTCGAGGCGGTCGGCCGCGCACCGCAGACGCAGGCACAGCTCGGCGGCTTCCTCGGCGACAGCCGGCTGGCCGCGCAGTTCTCCGAGCGGGGGAACCCCGTCGCCGTGCTCGTACAGCTGGAGCGCTCCTCCGCCACCAGGTCCGGCTACCGGTGGTCCTCCAAGGACGGGCCCCCGTACGCCGTCGACTCCACGACGCCGGTCGCCGCGGCCGTCCACCTCGCCGCCCAGCGCCCCGTCGACTGGCTGCTCCCGTGAGCGCGCCGCGTCGCCGGCGCCCCGAACCCGCCGGCAGGAACAACGGGCGTCACCGCCCCGCGCCCGCCCCCGGGGGCAGGAGGCAGAAGGCCGTACGCACCCCCACCGTCCTGCAGATGGAGGCGGTGGAGTGCGGCGCCGCCGCATTGGCCATGGTGCTCGGGCACCACGGCCGCTTCGTCCCCCTGGAGGAACTGCGCATCGCCTGCGGCGTCTCCCGCGACGGGTCCCGCGCGGGCAACCTCCTGAAGGCCGCCCGCGGTTACGGGCTGAGGGCCAAGGGCATGCAGATGGACCTGGCCGCGCTCGCCGGAGTGCGCCCTCCGGCCGTCCTCTTCTGGGAGTTCAACCACTACGTCGTCCACGACGGGATGGGCCGCCGCTTCGGCCGCCGGGGCGTGTACGTCAACGACCCGGCCAAGGGGCGGCGGTTCGTCCCCCTGGAGGAGTTCGACACGAGCTTCACCGGCGTCGTGCTCACCTTCGAGCCCGACGACGGCTTCCGCCGCACCGGCCGCGGGCCCGGGGTCATGGGCGCCGTCCCCGCCCGCCTGCGCGGCACGTCGGGCACCATGCTCGCCGCCGTGCTCTCCAGCATCCTGCTGGTGGTGGTCGGCGCGGCGGTGCCCGCGCTGAGCCGTACGTACATCGACATGTTCCTGACCGGCGACCGGACGGCCCCGCTGGGCGTGCTCTTCGCGTCGATGGCGGCCGCCCTGGTGCTCACCGCGGCGCTCACGGCGCTGCAACAGGCCAACTTCCTGCGCGGGCGCATCATTTCCTCCACCCTGAGCAGCGCCCGCTTCCTGCGGCACCTGCTCAGGCTCCCGGTCACCTTCTACTCCCAGCGCAACCCGGCCGACCTGGTCCAGCGCCTCCGGTCCAACGACGCGGTCGCCGAGACCCTGGCGAGGGACCTCGCCGCCGCCGGTGTGGACGCGGTGGTCGTGGTCCTCTACGCGGTGCTGCTGTGGACGTACGACCCGCAACTCACCGTCGTCGGCGTGCTGGTCGCGCTGCTCAACGTGGTGGCCATGCGGATCGTGGTCCGCGTACGGGCCACCGGCACCCAGAAGCTCCGCGCCGAGAGCGCCCGGCTCACCAACACCTCCTACAGCGGCCTGACGCTCATCGAGACGATGAAGGCCACCGGCGGCGAGAACGGCTTCTTCCGCCGCTGGGCGGGGCAGCACGCGGTCACCCTCGACGTGCAGCAGCGGCTCGGCGTGCCCAGCGCCTGGCTGGCGATCGCCGCGCCCACGCTGGCCGCGCTCAACAGCGCGCTGATCCTGATGATCGGCGGCCTGCGGGCGGTCGAGGGCCACCTCACGGTCGGACTGCTCGTCGCCTTCCAGGCTTTGGTGACCGGCTTCACCGCGCCGATCACCCGCCTCAACGGTGTCGCCGGGCGGATCCAGGACTTCGCTGCCGACGTCGCCCGCCTCAAGGACGTCGAGAACTTCCCCGCCGACCCGCTCCACACGCGGCGCGAGCCCCCCGCCGCCACCCGCCGTCTCAAGGGCCACGTGGAGCTGGAGAACATCACCTTCGGCTACAGCCCCCTCGACGCCCCACTGCTGAAGGACTTCTCGCTCTCGGTCGGCCCCGGGCGGCAGATCGCGCTCGTCGGCGGCTCCGGCAGCGGCAAGTCCACCGTCTCCCGGCTGATATCCGGCCTCTACGCCCCCTGGGAAGGCACCGTCCGCATCGACGGGATGCGACGCGAGGACATCCCGCGCGGCGCGCTCGCGGCCTCCGTCTCCTTCGTCGACCAGGACGTCTTCCTCTTCGAGGGCACCGTCCGCGACAACGTCGCGCTGTGGGACCCCTCCATCCCGGACGAGGCCGTCGTCGCCGCCCTGGAGGACGCCGCCGTGTACGACGTGATCGCCCGCCGCCCCGGCGGCATCCACAGCCGCGTCGAACAGGACGGCCGCAACTTCTCCGGCGGCCAGCGCCAGCGCCTGGAGATCGCCCGGGCCCTGGTGCGCCGCCCCAGCGTCATGGTCCTGGACGAGGTGACCAGCGCCCTGGACGCGGCGACCGAGCGGATCGTCATCGACAACCTGCGGCGCCGCGGCTGCGCCTGCGTGGTCATCGCCCACCGGCTGAGCACCGTGCGGGACAGCGACGAGATCCTCGTGCTCGACCGGGGCACGGTCGTGGAGCGCGGGCAGCACGAGCACCTGATCGCCGCGCAGGGCGCGTACGCCGAACTGATCAAGGAGCACTGAGGTGACGACTCCGTACCACGCCCCGGCCCCCGCCACCGATTCCGTCGTGGCGGCCCTGGGCGGGCTCGGCTCGGCGGTCGACTGCGCGGGCATGCGCAGCCTGTCCCTGGAAGGCCCGCTCGTCCTGTGGCTCGTCGTGGACGGCGAGCTGGACCTGTTCGCCGTCGACGCCGCACAGACGGGGCACTGGCACTTCCTCGGCCGGCTGGCGGCGGGCACGCTGCTGCTGGGCCCGGCCGAGGGCCCCGAACACACCCTGATCGCCCGGCCCTTGCAGGGCTGCCTGCTGCGCCGCATCGAACTGCGCGAGCTGTACCGCCCCGAGTACGGCGCGGACCCGTGGGGGTACGCCGCCGCCGACCCGGCGCCGAGCCCCCTGGAGGACGCCTTCGCGCTCGGCGTCGGCCGCGGCCTGCGCGTGCTGTACCAGGCACCGCTGGAGAGCCGGACCGCCACCGGCCAGGGCGCGGCGGACGACGACATCCTCTGGATACAGATCGCCCCGGGCAGCGTGCGGTACGGCGCCGCCTACGAGGGACACCCGGCCGGCACCCTCCTCGTCGACGCGACGATGTGGCAGGGCATGGTCGACCAGCAGCACCGCCTGCTGTACGCCCTGGACCTCTGGATCGAGCAGCTCGAACGCGCCCACGAGGACCGTACGGCGGCCGGCATCGAGGCCGGCGAGGCCGCCCGCGCCCAGGCGGACCGGGCGCTGCTGGCCTCCATCGGCCGGTCCGGCAGGACGTCCCGTCGCGGCCGCGGCCGCGGCACGAGCGATGACGCGGCCTTCGCCGTGTGCCGCCTGGTCGCCGACGAGGCCCGCATAACCCTGTCCCGGCCCGGCGGCGCGGGCACCGACTCCGGCCGGACGGACCCCGTCGAACGCATCGCGCTCGCCTCGCGGATCCGCACCCGCACCGTCGGGCTCGGCGGGCGCTGGTGGCGGGAGAACAGCGGGCCCCTGGTGGGCCGGCGCGAAGAGGACGGGACGCCGGTCGCGCTGCTGTGGCGGCGCGGCGGATACGAGGCCGTCGACCCGGCCACCGGCACGCGCGAGCGCGTGGGCAAGGGCAACGAGGCCGCCTTCGAACCGCGCGCCGTCATGCTCTACCGCCCCCTGCCCGACCGCGAGCTGGGCCTGTCGGCGGTGCTGCGCTTCAGCGTGCAGGGCACCGGAAGGGAGCTGCGCGGCCTCGTGCTGGGCGGACTGGTCGCGGTCGGCCTGGGCTCGCTCGTGCCGATCGCCACCGGCAGGGTGCTCGGCGCGTACGTACCGGCCGCCGAGAACGGCCTCATCGTGCAGACCGCCCTGGCGCTCATCGCGACCGGCGTCGTCTCGGCCGCCTTCATGCTGCTGCAGAACATCTCCGTCCTGCGCATGGAGGGGCGCATCGAGGCCACCCTGCAACCGGCCGTGTGGGACCGGCTGCTGCGGCTGCCCACGACATTCTTCGCAGGCCGCTCCACGGGCGAACTGGCCGGCGCGGCCATGGGCATCAGCTCGATCCGACGGGTGCTGTCCGGCATCGGCTCGGTCGTCCTCCAGGCCGGCACCGTCGGCGCGGTGAACCTCGCACTGCTGCTCGTCCACAGCGTGCCTCTGGCGATGGCGGCGGTCGCCATGCTGCTCGTCGTCGGCGCGGTGTTCCTGGGGCTCGGGCTGTGGCAGCTGCGCTACCAGCGGCAGTTGATCGAGCTGGGCAACAGGCTCGACAACCAGGCGTTCCAGACCCTGCGCGGGCTGCCCAAGCTGCGCGTGGCCGCGGCCGAGAGCTTCGCCTACGCCGCCTGGGCGCGGGAGTTCGCCCGTACCCGCGAGCTGCAGCAGCGCATCGGCAGGATCAAGAACGTCGTCGCGGTGCTCAACGCGGTCTGTCTGCCGCTGTGCACGCTGGTGATGTTCATGCTGCTGGCCGGCCCGGCCCGGGGCAGCATGTCGGCCAGTGGGTTCCTCACGTTCAGCACCGCCGTGACGATGCTGCTGTCCTCGGTCACCCAGCTGACCGGCGCGCTCGTTTCGGCCGCCGCCGTGCAGCCGATGTTCGAGCAGATCAAGCCGGTGTTCCAGGAGAACCCCGAGGTGGGTGGCTCCAGCGTCCAACCCGGGGGGCTGGGTGGTGACATCGAGGCCCGGAACCTGTCGTACCGCTACACCGACGACGGCCCGCCGGTCCTCAGCGACGTGTCGTTCCGGATCCGCCCGGGCGAGTTCGTCGCGGTCGTCGGGGCCAGCGGCTGCGGCAAGTCGACACTGCTGCGCCTGCTCATCGGCTTCGACAAGCCGGCTTCGGGCAGCGTGCTGTACGACGGTCAGGACCTGGCGGCGCTCGATCAGGCGGCCGTACGCCGCCAGTGCGGCGTCGTACTGCAGAACGCCCAGCCCTTCTCGGGCTCCGTCCTCGACTGCATCCGCGGCGCCGAGCTGTTCTCACTCGACGAGGCGTGGGAAGCCGCCGCGATGGCGGGCCTGGCCGAGGACATCAAGGCCATGCCCATGGGCATGCACACCATGCTGTCCGACGGCGGCGGCACCGTCTCGGGCGGCCAGCGCCAGCGGCTGATGATCGCCCAGGCCCTCGTCCGCAAACCGCGCGTCCTCTTCCTGGACGAGGCCACCAGCGCGCTGGACAACGAAACGCAGCGCGTGGTCATCGAGTCCACCCGCGCCCTGCGCGCCACCCGCGTCGTGATCGCCCACCGGCTGTCCACGATCATGGACGCCGACCGGGTGATCGCCATGGCGGACGGCCGGATCGTCCAGCAGGGCCCGCCCGCCGAACTGCTCGCCGCCACGGGCGGGCTCTTCCACGAGCTGGTCCGCCGGCAGCTCAGCTGACGTCGAGCGCGGGCAGGACGTCCGGGGAGAGGGCACCGGCATGGGCGGCGGCACTCGTCATGCGGCGGCGGTGGTGGCGACGGCACAGGACCTCGTAACCGGTCTCCTCCGCGGGGCGGTTGACGTCGCCGACGACCACCTGGGCGCCCTCGACGACCATCTCGCCACCGACCGTGCGCGCGTTGTGCGTGGCCCGGGCGCCGCACCAGCACAGGGCCTCGACCTGCAGGGCCTCTATGCGGTCGGCCAGCTCGATCAGCCGCTGCGAGCCCGGGAACAGCTTCGTGCGGAAGTCCGTCGTGATGCCGAAGGCGAACACGTCCAGGCCAAGGTCGTCCACGACGCGGGCGAGCTGGTCGATCTGCTCCGGCGCCAGGAACTGCGCCTCGTCCACGATCACGTAGTCCGCCTTGCCGCCCTTCGACAGCAGGTCGACGAGGTAGCCGTACATGTCCATGCCCTCGGTGGCCTCGACCGCGTCCGTGACCAGCCCCAGCCGCGAGGACAGCCGCCCCTCCCCGGCCCGGTCGTCACGCGTGAAGATCACACCGCGGAGGCCGCGGGCCGAGCGGTTGTGCTCGATCTGAAGAGCGAGGGTGCTCTTTCCGCAGTCCATGGTTCCGGAGAAGAACACCAGCTCGGGCATGGGGAAGCCAATGCCTTTCGTACGTAGGAGGGGGGAAACAGGGGCGGGCGGGTCAGGAGCGCACTTCGAGGAGCGGGACCAGCTGCTCCACCGGCGTCATGGAGCCGTGCAGGCCGACCATCGCGGACTCGTTCGGCTCGGTCTCGGTGGCGACGATCGCGATGTCGTCACGGGCCGCGGCGACCACGTCGCCGATCCGCCCGTACACCCGGCCGTCCACGCCGTCGCCGGGCCGGCCGAACCAGCCCGCCTCGATGGCCTCGTCACGCCCCGCGACCCACATCTGCTCGCCGAGCACCTCGCGCCAGACCGCCAGCACATCGGCGGCGGCGCCGGGCACGGCGTAGACGTGGCGGGCACGGGCCTCGCCGCCGAGGAGCGCGACGCCCGCGCGCAGCTCCCAGTCCTCGTCGAAGTCGATGCGCGACTCCGGGTCGAAGGGGATGTCGATCATGCCGTGGTCGGCGGTGACATACAGCGCCGAGCGGGGCGGCAGTTGCTCGGCGAGCCGCTGGGCGAGCCGGTCGACGTACATCAACTGACCGCGCCACTCGTCGGAATCGACGCCGAAGCGGTGTCCCTTGCCGTCCACGTCGCTGTAGTAGGTGTAGACCAGCGCGCGGTCATCGGCGGCGAGCCGGTCGGCGGCGAGGTCCATCCGGTCCTCGCCGGAGAGCCGGCCGTGGAAGGTGCCGCCGCTCAGCGCGATCTTCGTCAGCGGGGTGTGCTGGAAGTCGGGGGCGGACACCTGGCAGGTGTGGACCCCGGCCGCGTCGGCGAGCTGGAAAACCGTCGGGTAGGGCTGCCAGACGTGCGGGTCGGTCCAGGGGCGCCAGCGGAGCTGGTTCATCAGCCGGCCGGTGGCGGGGTCGGCGACCGTATAGCCGGGCAGGCCGTGGGCGCCCGGCGGCAGGCCCGTACCGACCGAGGCGAGGGAGGTCGCGGTGGTCGAGGGGAACCCGGCGGTCATCGGCTGCCCGGTGCCGTTCATCGACGTGCCCAGCAGGGAGTGCAGGAAGGGCGCCTCCGCGGGGTGGGCCTTCAGCAGCTCCCAGCCGAGGCCGTCGATGAGGAAGACGCAGACCCGGTCGGCGGGGGCGAGCTCCAGGCCGGTGCTCATGCCGGGGACGCCCAGGCCGGCCGCGACGGACGGCAGCAGGTCGGCGAGCGAGCCGGTGCCGTAGCGCGGGAGGGGCGCGGAGCGGGGGTCGAGCGGGGCGGGGTCGTGCCAGGCCTGGCCCGCGGTGGTCACCTGGGGCATCAGCGGGCGGTCGCCGCGGTCGCCTCGGAGAGCGCCTGGGCGAAGGCGAGGGTCTGCCGGACGGTGTCCGGTCCGTCGCCCGCCTCGCTGACGCGCAGGCTCAGGTCGTCGGCGGTGGACGAGCCCGTATAGCCGTGGTCGGCGTCGCAGTTGGGGTCGCCGCAGGCCGCGGGCTCCAGGTCGATCCGGGACACCGCGCCCCAGCCGATGGTGAGGACGACCTCGCGGGGCAGGGTGCCCGGGGTGTAGGCCTCGGGGTTGGCGACGACGCGGCTGAGGACGACGGAGGAGATCCGGTCGATCTTCACGGACTCCGTGGACGTCGTGGCGTACGGCGAGGGGGAGGTGCCGTCGGCGGCCTGCTCGTCGGTGTGGCTGACGATGAAGCGGTTCTCCGTCAGGACGAGGACCGTGACGTGCCGGCGGACCTCGTTGGAGTCGAACGTCGTCTCCTGGTGCACCAGGTACGACGCGACCGGCTCCCCGCCCACGGCGGCCTCCACCGCCTCGGCCACAAGGGCCGGGTAATAGCCGCTGCGCTCGATAGCCGCGCGGAGCCCTTGGGTCGTCGTACCGGTCTTCGCCATACGCCCATCCTACGGGGCGCGACAGGCCCGCCCGCGCGTGCCATGGGTCGAGGATCACGTGCGGCAAATCCAGCCCGGCCGGAGTTTGAGACCGCCCGCCGCAGGCGCAAGCGGACCCGCACCCGAAAGCGGCGGCCCGCAGGGCCAGGGGTGGGAGGGGCCCGAGGCCGGCCCATGCCGAAGAGCCCGGTGGTCTGCCCGGTCAGACCACCGGCAGGCTGCGCGGCCCCAGATCCGTACGCACCGGCGGCGGGGCCAGGCGTATCGACGCGCCCAGGACGTGGACGCCGTGGGGGGCGACGATCACCGGCTCCAGGTCGGCGCCCACGACCTCGGGATGGTCGTCCACCAGCCGGGAGACGCGCAGCAGCAGCTCCTCCAGGGCCCTGGTGTCCACCGGGGTCGTGCCCCGCCAGCCGAAGAGCAGCGGGGCGGTCCGGATGGAGCGGATCTGCTCCGCGGCGTCGCGGTCGGTGACGGGGACCAGGCGGTGCGCGGTGTCGCCGAGCAGCAGGGAGGGCGCGCCGGCCAGGCCGAAGGAGAGCACGGCGCCCGCCGCGGGGTCGATGGCGGCCCGGACGACGGTGTGGACGCCGCGGGGGGCCATCGACTGGACCACGAACCGGGTCTCCTCGGGCTTGCCGAGCAGCTCGGTCAACTCGGCGTAGGCGCGCAGCAGTTCCGCTTCGCCGCCCAGGTCGAGCCGGACGCCGCCGAGGTCGGCGCGGTGGCGCAGGTGCGGGGCGGTGGGCTTGAGGGCGACGGGGAAGCCGAGCCGGTGGGCTGCGCGGACGGCGCTGTCGGGGTCGGGGGCGGGCAGCGCGGGCAGCACGGCGATCCCGTAGCGGGCGAGCAGCCGCTGGGTGTCGGGGGCGGAGAGAGTGACGGCCCGCGGGCCGGTGAGCGGCGCGGGGGTCGCGCCGTGGGCGGCCAGCAGCACGTCGATGTCGGCGGCGGCGCCCGCCTCGTCGATGTCGTCGTACTCCGGCACCCGGCCGGGCTCGGCGGCCTGCCGCCGCCACCGGGCGTACCGCGCCGCCTCGGCGAGCGCCCGCACGGCCCGCTCGGCGGCGGGGTAGGCGGGGATCCGCACGGCGGGAGTCCGGTCGGCGGGGGCGTCACCCGTGGCGGGAGCCGTACCGGAAGCGGGAGCGCCCTCTTCGGGCGCCGCCAGGGACTCCGCCAGGCCCGGGATCTCCAGGTGGACGACGGTGACCGGCTTCACGGCCGGGGACGCGGCCACCGCCTCCCGCAGCGCGCCGGCGAGGTCCGCCGCGGAGGCGTCGCCGACCCAGGGGATGGCGGTGACGACGACGGCGTCGCACTCGTCGTCGGCCAGGGCGTCGTCGAGGGCGACGCGGAAGTCGGCGGGTTCTGCGGCGGTGGTGAGGTCGTACGGCGGCTGGGGGCGCAGGCCGTCCGTGAGGCAGGCGTCGTAGGTGAGGAGGGCGAGGGACTCGGAGTTGCCGAGGATGGCGACGCGCGGCCCGGCGGGCAGTGGCTGGGAGGCGAGGAGGAGGCCGGTGTCGGCCAGCTCGGTGACGGTGTCGACGCGGATGACGCCCGCCTGTCGCAGCAGGTCGGAGACGGTGGCGTCGGGGATCCGGGTCGTGGGCACGGCGTGCCCGGTGGGGGCGGCGCCGCCGTGGCGGGCGCCCTTGACGACGACGACCGGCTTGCGGACCGCGGTGCGCCGGGCGAGCCGGGTGAACTTCCGGGGGTTGCCGATGGACTCCAGGTACATGAGGACGACGTCGGTGTCGGGGTCGTCGTGCCAGTACTGGAGGAAGTCGTTGCCGGAGACGTCGGCGCGGTTGCCCGCGGAGACGAAGGTGGAGATGCCGACGAGCCCGGCGGCCCTCCGGTGCAGCCCGGACAGCAGGGCGATGCCGATGGCCCCGGACTGGCTGAAGAGGCCCAGCCGCCCCCCGCTGGGCAGCTCGGGCGAGAGGGAGGCGTTGAGCCGGACCCCGGCGGCGGTGTTTATCAGGCCGAACGCGTTGGGCCCGATGATGCGCATGCCGTACGAGCGGGCCTGCCGCACCAGCTCGCGCTGCCGGTCGCGGCCGTCGGCGCCGCTCTCCGCGTAGCCCGCGGCGAGGACGACCAGGCCCTGCACGCCGTGCTCGCCGCACTCGGCGACGACGGAGGGCACCTGCTCGGCGGGGACGGCGACGACCGCGAGGTCGACGGGCTCGTCGATGTCGAGAACGGAGCGGTGGGCGGGCACCCCTTCGGGCTGGAGCCGTGAAGGGCCCTCGGGGAAGGCCCGGTTGATCGCGTACACCCGGCCCGTGAAGCCGCCCGCCAGCAGATTGCTCAGCACGGCGCGGCCCATGCCGCCGGGCTCGCGGCCGGTGCCGATGACGGCGACGGAGCCGGGGGCGATGAGGCGGTGCACGGAGCGGGCCTCGGCGCGCTGCTCACGGGCGCGCTGGACGGCGAGGGAGCGGTCGGTGGGCTCCAGGTCGAGCTCCAGGCGGACGACGCCGTCCTCGAAGCTGCGCTTCTGTGTGTAGCCCGCGTCCGTGAACACCTTGATCATCTTGGTGTTGGCGGGCAGCACCTCGGCGGCGAAGCGGCGGATGGAGCGCTCGCGGGCGACGGCGGCCAGGTGCTCGAGCAGGGCGGAGGCCACGCCGCGGCCCTGGTGGGCGTCCTGGACGAGGAAGGCGACCTCCGCCTCGTCGTCCGGGCCGGAGGACGGCAGGCCGCGGGGGCCGATGCGGTCGTAGCGGACGGTGGCGATGAACTCGCCGCCGACGGTGGCGGCGAGGCCCACCCGGTCGACGTAGTCGTGATGGGTGAAGCGGTGCACGTCACGGTCGGAGAGGCGGGGGTAGGGGGCGAAGAAGCGGTAGTACTTCGACTCGTCCGAGACCTGCTCGTAGAAGCTGACCAGGCGCTGCGCGTCGTCGGGGGTGATGGGACGGATCTGTGCGGTGCCGCCGTCGCGCAGCACGACATCGGCTTCCCAGTGGGTCGGGTACGCGTGCTCGGACGGCGTCTGCATGGGGCCAGCGTAAGGCCGGGCACCGACAACCGGCCCGGCTCGCGCGGGTGGGCGGGACCGGGGAAGGTGGGGGCAGCCGGAGCACCGCGGACCCCGTGAGACACTGGTCTAGACAACCAATAACGACTTGAAGGGCAACACCATGGCTGAGCGCCGCGTCAATGTCGGCTGGGCCGAGGGCCTGCACGCTCGTCCCGCGTCGATCTTCGTCCGTGCGGCGACGGCCGCGGGCGTCCCGATGACGATCGCCAAGGCCGACGGCAACCCCGTCAACGCCGCGTCCATGCTGGCCGTGCTGGGCCTGGGCGCCCAGGGTGGCGAGGAGATCGTGCTGGCCTCGGACGCCGAGGGTGCCGAGGCGGCTCTCGACCGTCTGGCGAAGCTGGTCGCCGAGGGTCTCGAGGAGCTCCCGGAGACCGTCTGATTCGTCAGCGATCCCGCACGGCGGGGCCGCGGCGGCCGATTGGGGCCACCGCGGCCCCGCTGTTCGTTTTCCCGGGCCCCTTCGCTTTCCGCACTTCCGCGCGGCCGGTATCGCGCCTCCTTGGGCCGGGTTTCGCGCCGTGCGCGCCCCGCGTGAATTCCATCGGCAACAAGACGGCAACACACCCCGAATATCGGCCTGTTGTCAGGAACTGGCCGCCGCGGTGCGCACCGTTTGTTTCGGATTCCGCACCCGGGCCTGGCGGGCGGGCCTGCGCAGCCGGTATTCGCCCGGCGCGCGGTCGGCGCGCGTCGCGGCGAGCGCCCGCGCGCGGTCGGCGTCGCCCCGGGCGATCGCGTCGACGAGGGCGCCGTGCGCCTCCCAGGTGCGCACCGGCCGCAGGGGCGGCTCCGCCACGTACACCCAGGCGATCTTGAGCCGCAGCTGGGTGAGCAGCGCGGCGAGGCTGGGGCTGCCGGTGGCCTGGGCGAGCGTCTCGTCGAACCAGTCGTCCAGGGGCCGCAGTTCGCCGGTCCGGCCGGCCCGTGCGCGCTCCAGGCCGAGTCTGACCAGGCCACGGAGCACCTTGAGGTGCGCCTCGGTGCGGCGCTGCGCGGCGCGCGCGGCGCCCAGCGGCTCCAGCAGGGCGCGGACGTCGAGCAGGTCGGCGGCCTCGTGTTCGGTGGGTTCCGCCACGCAGGCGCCCGCGTGGCGGCGCGTGGTCACGAACCCCTCGGAGGCGAGGGTGCGCAGGGCTTCGCGCACGGGCACGCGGGAGACGCCGTAGCGACGGGCGAGCAGCTCCTCGATGAGCCTGCTGCCGGGCGGGAACGCGCCGGAGACGATGTCGTCACGGATCGCGGTGCACACGGCCTGCGTGGGAATTCCGCGGCTGTCCGGCACCGGGTTGTCATAGCCGTTCACGTACGGCCCCGCATGGGTGAACCTCCGCATTGACCCCCGCGAAACGCGGCCGATTGACGCCTGTCGGGCGACTCTATTGCAGGCGCCGGGAATTTCCGATGGCGCCGGTGAAGTCATCGGTATTTTTTGGCCAACACGAAGGCCCCGGTCGGTGACCGGGGCCCGGTTGCGGAGGAACTCCGCGATACGGCCGTGAAAGACGGGCCGTACGGTGCGTCAGACGTTGACGCCGTGCGACCGCAGGTACTCGACCGGGTCGATGTCGGAGCCGTACGCCGGGCCGGTGCGGGCCTCGAAGTGCAGGTGCGGGCCGGTGACGTTGCCGGTGGCGCCGGAGAGGCCGATCTGCTGGCCCGGGGTGACCGTCTGACCGACGCTGACGTCGATGGACGACAGGTGGCCGTACTGCGTGTAGGTGCCGTCGCTGTGCTGGATGACGACGTTGTTGCCGTAGGCGCCGCCCCAGCCCGCCTCGACGATGGTGCCCGCGCCCACGGCGTGCACCGAGGTGCCCGACTCGGCGTGGAAGTCGATGCCGGTGTGGCTGCCGGAGGACCACAGGCCGCTGGAGGCCTTGTAGGCGGTGGAGACGTAGGAGCCGTCGATCGGCGCGACGTAGGCGTTGAGGCGCTTGCGCTCCTGCTCGCGGGCGGCGCGCTCCTGCTCCTTGCGCTCGGCGTCCAGCTTGCGCTGGGCCTCGTCGGCCTTCTGCTTGACCTCGGCGGCCTGCTTCTTGGCGGCGGCCTCGGCCTGCAGGCGGGCGGCGGTCTCGTCCGCGGAGCTGCGCTGGATCTCGGCCTGCTCGCCGACGCGGTCGGCCGTGTCGTCACCGATGACGATGGCCTGGGTGAGGCCGGTGTCCTCGACGCGCGGGGCGTCGTCGGTGGCGGCGAGTGCCGGAGCGGCGAATCCCGCCATGACACCGGTGGCCGCGAGGGTGGCTATGCCCGCTGCGTTCGCCCCGGCGCGGACGGCGCGGCTCGGACGGCGGTGCTTACCGGTGGGACGAGTGAACGCCATGGGTACGGCTGATCCTTTCCTTCCTTCTCGCCTACCGGGTTAGCTGACGGGTTCGGAGCAGGAAGGTCTCCTACGGATCCCTCCGGAGAGGGGCCCGATTCACCCCAGGGACATGTGGGTCCCCGGCTCCCCTGGCTCGCGCCGTACGGGGACTCGGCGATGACTGTCCGGGGCCGCGGATGCGACTCACATCTGACGGGCAGCCGCCCTGACGCTAGACGCCGCCACTTTCGAACGGCAAACAGAAGCCCTAATTTGTGGCGTACGCCACAGTCGGGATACGCAACCAGTCCACTAAATCGGACATAAGGG